>NZ_JABAST010000019.1 GCF_016107575.1 Psychrobacter faecalis
GCTTATTCTCCTGTTAGTGGATTATAAGCAGTTACACAGAGTTTGGGAAACTCCCAATATCCTGCTATTTCCAAAATATTATGGCAGTTTAATATTATAGAGGAGAAACAGTTTGTTAGAGAAAGGCTTACCTTAAACAGAGAATTCGTTAAGTATTATCATAATCAAGCTGTTTATTTAGATACGAATAAAATATTTTTAAATCTAACTAAGCATTGGAACGATTTTATTGAGATATTTTCTATATATATCGAGTACATCAACACTTTCAAACCTAGAAAGAAATTAGCTTTACCTAAAGTCTTATCCAAAGATGAGTGTACTATTTATAGTTTTAATTATTCTTCTACTGTAGAACGGCTCTATAATCATGCCAATACCCAGTTTTTACATGGAAAGACTGGGTATAAAAATACAATAGTCTTAGGTATATCTGCTTTAGAAAATAAAATTCTAGTAGAAGAAAAAGTCTATGGGTTTGTAAAGTATTATCAAAAACTGGTTAATAGTACAGATTATCAATTTCTAAGAGGCAATCCTGATATAACTGATTTAGAGAAAGAAAAAATTGAAGATGGTGTCAGAGGTGAAAACGAGATAATTGAAATATATCTTTGGGGACATTCTCTAGACTCTTCTGATAGTGATTATATCGAGGAAATATTTGGGTTCAACCAAGGTTCGAAACCTTCTATTAATGTAATTGTCTATTATTTCGGTTCTCCTCATGCACAGCTTGCTAATTTAATTTCTATAATGGGTAGAGATATAATAGAAAAGTGGATGAAGGAAGGTTGGTTGGAGTTCGTAGAAAGCCCTGATATTTATCGACTAAATACAGATAAAGACTATAAAGATAAACTGAGTAAAAAAAGTGAGAAAAAACCACAAAAATTCTTTGGCCAGGAAAATGATAAATCAATTTTTTCAGATATTTAGAATCTGTTTATAAGCTTAGTTTAAATATAAGATTTTTCTTTTAAAAGTGGAAGTTACTACAAAAAAAGGCCACTCCCTAAAGAGTAGCCTTTCATCAATAATTAACTGATTTTCTATTAACTCACTGCTTTCATACCTTGCTTAAGCATTGGCTTCAAGAACTCACCAGTATATGAGCCTTTCACTTCTGCCACTTCTTCAGGCGTACCTTCCGCGATGATCAGTCCACCACCTTTACCGCCTTCAGGGCCAAGGTCAATCACCCAATCCGCCGTTTTGATAACGTCAAGATTGTGCTCGATGACCACGATGGTATTGCCTTTATCGCGCAAGGTATGGAGGATATGCAGCAGCTTATCGATATCATGGAAGTGCAGACCAGTGGTTGGCTCATCCAAGATATATAGCGTCTGTCCGGTATCACGTTTGGCAAGCTCACGAGCCAGTTTGACGCGTTGCGCTTCACCGCCTGATAGCGTTGGCGCTGATTGACCCAAACGAATATAGCTAAGACCAACGTCCATCAGCGCTTGCAGGCGACGATGAATCGCTGGAATCGCTGAGAAGAATTCAGTCGCATCTTCAACTGTCATATCGAGCACATCGGCGATGTTTTTACCTTTATAGTGAATCTCTAGCGTCTCGCGGTTATAGCGTTTACCATGGCAGGTATCGCAGGGCACATACATATCAGGTAAAAAGTGCATCTCAACTTTGATAAGGCCATCGCCTTGACACATCTCACAGCGTCCGCCTTTGACGTTAAAGCTAAAGCGACCGGCTTTATAACCACGAGCGCGCGCCTCTTGCGTTTGCGCAAACATCTCACGAACCGGCGTAAAGACACCGGTATAAGTCGCAGGGTTTGAGCGCGGCGTTCGGCCAATCGGGCTTTGGTCGATATCGACCATTTTATCCAAATGCTCAAGACCGCTAATGCTGTCATGCTTATCAGCGATAAGCGTTGAAGCATTATTTAATTGAGTGGCAGCGATAGGCATTAAGGTGCGGTTAATCAAGGTCGATTTACCAGAACCAGAAACCCCTGTAATACAAGTCATAATGCCAATCGGTAAGCTTAAATCGACATCTTTTAAGTTATTGCCTGTTGCGCCTTTTAGCTCAATCGACATCGGTACTTGCTTTGGTTTGGCTTTACCTTTGGCTTCAACTTCGATGGTTTTGGCTTTATGACGAATACTTGGAATCTCGATTCTTTTCTCACCAGACATATACTGCCCTGTGAGCGAGCCTTTGGTTGCCATAATGTCATCGACCGACCCTTGGGCGATGATATGACCACCGTGAACGCCCGCGCCGACACCGATATCAATCACGTGATCCGCTTGGCGAATGGCATCTTCATCGTGCTCGACGACCAGCACGGTATTGCCCAAATCGCGTAAGCGCGTTAAGGTTTTTAATAAACGATCATTGTCGCGTTGATGCAAACCGATCGATGGCTCATCGAGCACATACATGACACCCATCAGACCAGCACCAATCTGGCTAGCAAGACGAATACGCTGTGCTTCACCGCCCGATAACGTTTCAGCAGAGCGGGCAAGGGTAAGATAATCAAGCCCGACACTGACAAGGAAGTTAAGACGTTCATTAATCTCTTTAAAGATTTTTTCGGCGACTTCACCTTTATGACCGCCAATCTTGAGCGTTTTATAATAGTCAGCAGCATCACCGATAGACAGCTTAACAACTTGGGCTATGGTTTGATCGTCAACGCGAACATTGCGTGAGATTTCATTCAGACGCGCGCCATCACAGACGTTACACGTGGTATCTGCTAAATATTTCGCCAACTCGTCACGTACTAAGTTGCTTTGGGTTTTGGCATAACGACGCTCTAAATACGGCAGTACGCCTTCAAACGGCACAGTTTTATTGGTTTTACGCCCGCGCTCATCAGTAAAATTAAAGGTCAGCTTTTCTTTACCCGAGCCATGCATGATGATATCTTGCTGCGTTTTTGGCAAATCTTGCCATGGCGCATCCATATCGATTTTGAAATGATGACAAACGGTCGATAGCAAACCAAAGTAATAAGCGTGCCGCTTATCCCAGCCATTAATCGCCCCTTGATTGAGCGATTTTTCATGATGGGTAATCAGCTTTTCAGCAGAGAAGTACTGACGTTTACCGAGACCGTCACAACTTGGGCAAGCACCATAAGGGTTGTTAAAACTAAACATCCGCGGCTCAAGCTCAGAGACCGCGCGATCACACACCGGACATGAATGCTTGGCTGACATGACTTGATTTTCGTCACCGCCTTCTTTTGGATTACCATCCATAAAGTGCAGCGTGACTAGACCTTGACCCAAACGCAGGGCAGTTTCTAAACTTTCAGCGACACGGTTACCCAAGTCATCACGGACTTTAAAGCGGTCAACGACGACTTCAATCGTATGCTTTTTCTTTTTGTCGAGCGTTGGTAGCTCATCGGTATCATAAACATCACCGTCGACGCGAACGCGGACAAAGCCTTGCCCAATTAATTGCTCAAGCAATACCGTATGCTCGCCTTTACGCTCACGAATCACCGGCGCCAGTATCATAAGCTTGGTGTCAACAGGCAACGCCATGACTTGATCAACCATCTCGGTCACAGACTGCGCAACCATTGGCTCGCCATGCTCAGGACAAAACGGCGTACCGATACGCGCATAAAGCAGGCGCAAATAGTCATAAATCTCGGTAATCGTCCCAACGGTCGAGCGCGGGTTATGGTTGGTCGATTTTTGCTCGATAGCAATCGCTGGCGACAAGCCTTCGATACTATCAACTTCTGGCTTTTCCATCTGTGAGAGGAACTGACGCGCATACGCCGATAAGCTTTCGACATAACGGCGCTGGCCTTCGGCATAAAGCGTATCAAACGCCAAGGATGACTTACCAGAACCTGATAAACCGGTAATTACCACGAATTTATCGCGTGGAATGTCTAAATCGATGTTTTTTAGATTGTGCGTACGTGCGCCGCGTATTGCAATATGGTCATGTGCCATCGTTGATAGGTTTCCTATTTGCTAATGGTATATAAAATCTAAACGTTAAATATAGTTAATGAAAGGGCTGTTAAAAGCATATTTGGTTGTTAAGTTGCTATGGCTTTATAAAAGTCTGTCGTTATCACGGAGTTTTCTTAATAAAACAACAGTTATAAAATGGTTCTTTACAAACTAATAGTTTTTATAAAGCGCCAGTGATAAAGGTTTATATAAGCGTAACGTTCAAAGCTAACTTAAGTCTTAACCTTAAAATCAATAAAATAATCTAAATGAAATGTTTGTTAACTAACATAAGTGCTTTGTTATAGATCGAATCCAGCTTTGTTTTTTAGTTTTGTTTTTCCGCATAGTTTGCGAAAAAATGTCTGTTTTGAATATTGTTAGTTGTAAGTACTGCTTGTTTAAGTATTGGTTGTTTATGTCATGCTACTTTAGATTTTATTATTTTAAATATCGTATTTCTTAAAAGCTTGGCTGCTTTAAAAGTTACTATACTTGCTATATATATCTATCATTAAAATCAGTCTAAGAACAGCCCTACGGTCAAGGCAAGTATCTTGTCAACGTCTTACTTTATTGTCATGGCAGCGGCATTATTCAAGGTGTAATGAGCCATTAGATGCACTTGGTAACAAAATTATCGCCTCCATAAAAAGCGCAAGTAAAGGCTCACCGTGCGGCTGCGGCAGTAAGATAAAAGTTTCGGCAAGCAAACGGCGAATGACTTATACTAGTGGGCTTAATTTGTAGGCTAACGCCTTGATAAAGGCGTGATAATACCAGCAAGCCGCAGTGATAAACCAGCAATGATGAACCAGTGAGGCAAGTATGAATAGCGTAGAAAAACGGGCAATTATTGGGGTCGGTGGTATCTTCGCCTTACGGATGATTGGCCTGTTTATGATTGTGCCCGTGTTTTCGGTGTATGGTGATAATTATGCGCACGCAACGCCATTTCTGATTGGTTTGGCGGTCGGTATTTATGGGCTCGGGCAAGCGATTTTTCAGATACCAATGAGCCTTGCCGCGGATAAGTTTCCGCGTAAGCCAATTATCTTTTTGGGACTGATATTATTTGCTATTGGCGGTATCATCGCTGCCAATGCCACTGATATCTACGAGGTTATTATTGGGCGAGCGCTGGCAGGCAGTGGCGCGGTATCGGCGGTATTGATGGCACTACTTGCTGATGTGACGCGTGAAGAGATGCGCACCAAAGCGATGGCGACCATGGGTTTGACCATTGCTACCTCTATTATGCTGGCCTTTGCCTTTGGGCCTTTATTGGTCGGCTCGCTTGGTATCTCAGGGCTGTTTTGGCTCACCGCTGGTTTTGCTGTTTTAGCGATGTTGCTATTATTGTTAGTACCGACGCCGCTACGGGTGCTTAAGCACAATCTCGATAACAAGTCGATTGGTCAGCAATTGGCTGATGTGCTAAAAATTGGCGATTTAAATCGTTTGCATATCGGTATTTTTGCCCTGCATTTAACCATGACGGCTATCTTTGTTATCTTGCCGCATCAACTCAGTGAAGTACTGGGTTTATCGGTACGTCAGCAGGGTTTGGTTTATTTACCGTTATTATTTATTGGTTTTGCCGTAGCGATACCCTTTATTATTATTGCTGAAAAGAAACGCAAAATGCGCCAAGTATTTTTGGCAGCGATTGCCTTAATGACCGCGGCTCTGGCATTATTAGCACTTGGTAGTCAGGTCGGGGTTGGTATTATTCTAGGCTTATTGCTGTACTTTATGGGCTTTAATTTACTCGAAGCGACCATTCCCTCATGGATATCGAAGCGTGCGCCCGTTGCCAATAAAGCAACGGCGATGGGGCTAAACTCATCAAGTCAGTTCTTTGGTGCTTTTGTTGGCGGGGCGATGGGCGGTTTATTATTGACCCAGTCAAATCTGTTGGCATGGGGTATATTGGCCGTTATTATGGGCGCGGCATTGCTGCTGATTATTCCGATTACTGATCCACCGTATTTATCAAGCACCACGGTGACCATTCCCAAAGATATTAATATCCAAGACTGGTCACGGCAAATGCTGGCGGTAGACGGCGTTGATGAGCTGGTCGTGATGGCAAAAGAGCAGGTCGCTTATTTAAAATTGGATAAAACGCAATTGACAGATTCTGCACGACAAGAGCTGTCGCATTTAGCCCAAAGCCCCCTAGATATTTAACAGAAAAATGGTTAAAGTGAAGTCATATTACTGCTAGTATTCATACTCTATATTAGATACTCGATTAAAGCTGGCAAACAAATTATTTATAAGTAAAAGGACGATATTATGCGCGGAGTTAATAAAGTTATCATCATTGGTAACCTTGGAGCAGACCCCGAGGCTCGCCAATTTAGTAATGGCGGTAGCGTGACCAACATTTCGGTTGCCACCTCAGAGCAGTGGACTGACAAGCAAAGCGGTGAAAAAAGAGAAGCGACGGAATGGCATCGCATTTCATTGTTTAACCGTCTAGGCGAAATCGCAGCACAATATTTGCGCAAAGGCAGTAAGGTTTATATCGAAGGTAGCTTGCGTACGCGTAAATACCAAGATCCTAACGGCCAAGACCGTTATATTACCGAGATTCGTGCTGAGCAAATGCAAATGCTCGATGGTGCGACTGGCGGTAGTAATGATGGCGGCGGCTTTGGTGGTGCTCAAGGCTCGAATCAATATCAGAATCAGGGCAGCGGTTTTGCTGGTCAGAACCAAAACCAAAGTGGCCAAAATAACTTTAACCAACAGGGAAATAACCAACAAGGTGGTTATAACCAAGGCGGCGCCCAGGGTAGCAACCAAAACAGCTTTAATAATCAAAATGTGCCTGCACAGCAGAACCAATTTAATAAACCTGCTCAAACAAAACCGACGGCAATGCCTGACGGTCCGGTAGATGACGATATTCCTTTTTAGGATACGTAATCTAATAATGTTGAATGAATCAGAGAAAAGAGCTTACTTTTAGAGGCTCTTTTTTTTATATGATAAATTCTATTTAATATAAAAGTTTATTTTCTCAAAAATAATTATTTGCTTGCTGATATTTATTATTAAATACCCCACTCTCAACTTATTTTTCTAAGGTATTGGTTTACTTAGTTTTTAAAATTTCAGTTAAAACAATTAGAATTTTAAATTCTATAAAAATCAAAAGCCTACGATAAGTTGAGATTGGCGTTATTAAATATCAATCAATACTTGTAGCGGTTTATATTTTTGTTTATATTACTGCTACTTACGATTTTTATTACGCATAAGTTTTTAGTAAAAATCCAACTCGGTTATAACCTTAATATAAAAGTGGAGTTTACGATGAACAAAAATAACGTCATAGATTTAAATAGTTTAAACGTTGATGAGCTACGTGCGATTACTGAAAATGCGCAGCAATTGATTGAAGAAAAACAGCATCAGCGTTTATATGACGCCTATATGCAGTTTGAAAAAATCGCTGAAGAAAGCGATGCCAGCATCGAAGAAATTCTACAAGCGGGCGAGAAGCTGGAGAAAAAACGCAGCATTAAATATCGCAATACCGATAATAATGAAGAAACTTGGACTGGACGCGGACGCAAACCGACTTGGTTGGTAGATGCACTAGCGTCAGGTCGCAAGCTTGAGGATTTTGCCATTTAGCCATTTAAAAACTCTTGGTTAAAGGCTTATTCTATTCTGCTTTCATGTATTATTAATTATGATGGTTTTATAAAATAAGTTGCTAGATAAAAGCCAGTCTCTTTATCGCCACTATTTTGGTGCAAAGATACTGGCTTTTTTTTCTGTCATCTGTACGCCATTGTTTGCTATGATAATGACGTTTTTGTCTTCTATAAGAGTTAGCTAACCGTGCCTCACGTTTCCACGTCGTCTCACAAGCGTCCCCGCAAGCTCTGGTGGCTACTTGGCTTTATATTATTTGCGCTATTTGCCGTGTTGCAAATGCCTGCCGCGTGGCTGCTTGAAAAATATGCCCCTGATACGCCGTATGTACAACATGTGTCTGGCAACTTATGGCAGGGCTCAGCGATTTGGCAGCTACCTGTGTCAGCAACACCGCTTACCGGTGCTGCTGAGTGGTCGTGGCAGCCATGGCATCTACTATTAGGCAAATTAGGCGCAGAGGTCGATATCAGCTCAGAGCAGACCCGCTTAAATGGTCAGGTGAAAGTAGGCACCAGCTCATGGCAAATTCAAAACATGAGCGGTAAGATTGCCCCTGAAACTTTATCAAATGTGGTCGATTGGCAGCTGCCTAATACCCCCATTCAGGTCAATAACGTTTCATTAAAACGTCAATCTGCTAAAAATTCTGAAGCAGGCAATTCAGATAGAAACGCCGCCGGTTTTAGTGAGGCCAGTGGTCAGTTAACGTGGGTTGGTGGCGAAGTCGGTTATCCTAGCGGTGGTAAGGTTTTTTATCTCACCATGCCTGCGCTGCGAGCTGAGCTCAGTGCCGAGCAAAAAAATAATAAAAATCTGCTGCATGTCAATCTTATCAACAATCAAGATAAGCGCTTGGGCGATTTGTATATCGATGGCGATAATATGCTAGATGTGAGCTTAACCCAGCGTTTACTAGAAAATATGCCAGAATATAAAGGGCAAGCTCCGCAAGACACGCCTGTGGTCAGTGTGCGCCAGCCATTGCTTAGTGGCTTAGGGGCGCGCTAGATGATGAATGTTGCCGATGTATCTAGCCGTTTAAAACCTGTTATTAATACCCTCAATCGCTTTGCAGCAGCACTATTGCTATTAGCGATTATTTGGCTATGCTGGAGTGCTGCGCGTTTACTCTGGTTGCTGCTAGCTGCGCCATTAGCGCCTACCTTACCGCTTGCTCCTTTACAGAGTACAGCGAACACCAGTACAGATCATAGTGGTTTATTTGCCATTTTTGCGGACCCTGATCCTACCGCTGCGCCCGTACAACCGCCGCCCAATGTTTTGTTAAAAGGTGTACTTATCGCCATACCAGAGAGTCTGTCTTCGGCGATGCTGGACGTCAATGGCGAAGTAAAAAATTACCGTATCGGTGACACTTTAAAAGACAGTGACTATACGCTGGTCGCCGTCGATTGGAATGAAGTCATTATCGCCGATGCTTACGATAAAGAAGTCGTCATCAGAATGCCAGAAGCCATGCCGCTTGATCAAAGTGCCATGCTGGCGGGTGCGGTGGGCAATCAGCGTTTGCCCGATAATAGTATGTTGCCAAACCTGTCTAATGCGCCAATGTCCGAGCAAGGCAATCCTGAAACTGAGCAAAATGGCCAAGAAAATGGTCAGGCAACCGATCAAAGCGCGCCGCAGTCGCCAATTGATGAAGCCGTTACCGAATTACAGTCAAACCCAGCCAGTTATTTAAGTCGGATGGGAGTGATGGCATCTGGAGAAAGCTATCAGGTCACCGCCGCCATGCCAGCCAAACTGCGTAACCGTTTAGGGCTAGAGCCGGGCGATAAGGTACTAACTGTTAATGGTCAAAGCGTTGGCAGCAATCCCGGCCAAGATGCCAGTATACTGCAGCAAGTCAAACAATCTGGCGAAGCGCAAATAGAAGTACAGCGCGGCGATCAAGTTATCACCATTCGCCAGCAGTTTTAGTTAAAAAGTTCATCGGTTAATACATTTGGTTCATATTATATTTAGCAAAAGTTTTATTCAGCAAGCACGAAAATCAGTATATCCGCGTCATCACTGTAGGTAATTATCAATATGGTCAGTTCTCAAAATTTTTCGGTCACGCCTTTGTACCATATCTTGCAGCGTTTGATGCGTTTGTGTCGGCCGCTATGTTTAGCCGTTCCGCTATGGGCAGCGAGTACAGGGCTTGTTAGTGCAGAAAGCTGGAAAGTTAATCTGCAAGATGCCGATATCAAAGCATTTATTAATGAAGTGGCGACCATTACCAATCAAAACTTTGTCCTTGATCCGCGTATCAACGGTAACGTCACCGTCATCTCTAATAAAGCGCTATCGCGTGACGAGATTTTTCAGCTGTTTTTAAGTGTCATGCAGGTCAATGGTATTGCCGCTATCGATTCGGGTACGACCATTAAGCTGGTACCAGATAACGTCGCCAAACAATCTGGCGTGGCGGTGGACTTACGCGGGGACAGTTTCGGTGAAGCCTTAGCGACACGGGTGATTTATTTGACCAATACCCAAGCGGCAGAAGTGCTTGGTGTCATTCGGCCCTTGATGCCGCAGTCCGCCCATGCAGCAGCGGTACCGGGCGTTAATGCGCTAGTATTGTCTGACCGTGCTGATAGTCTTAATCAGCTCACGTCACTTATCCGCGATTTAGACAGCAACGTCAATGACAGTTTGCAAGTCATACCGCTGCGTCATGTCGACGCTGAGCGTATGATGGAGTTGATTAGCGCCTTGGTGGCAAGCGCAGGTAGCGGGCAAGCACAAGGTGGCAGTAATCAGCTAAAAGTCATCGCTGACACCTCTAGTGATAGGCTGCTCGTCAAAGGCAGTCCGGAGATGATTGCCAAAGTTCAAGAAATGGTCAATCAATTAGACACTACGCCTTCGAGACGTTTAAGTGGTCTGCGCGTCTTTCGCTTAAAATATGCTAGTGCCGGTCACATTGCAGAGATGCTGCGCGGCTTGCTTGCCAGTCAGTCTATTAATAGCGCTGGTGCGGCTTCAACTTTAGAGTCAGCTTCGCTAAACGGCGCCAGTAGTACAGGCTCGGCCCTTAACAATAATACTAATGCGCTTACCAACAGTGCTACGAATACTAATACTGGCGCTACGGGAGCAGCGTTATCTACTGCAAGTACAGGTGGCACAGGTAATGGTATCGGCGGGCGACCTTTTAGCATTATCGCGGATGAAACGCAAAATGCTGTTATCGTCAATGCCGCGCCCGAGCTGATGTTTGAGATTGAGGATGCCGTCGCTCAGCTCGATAGCCGCCGTGCCCAGGTTTTGATTCAAGCGGCGATTGTTGAGGTTTCAGGCGATGACGCTACCCAACTTGGCGTACAATGGGCGCTGGGTAATGCCAATAGTGGCTATGGCGTGGTCAACTTTAATAACGTCGGCGCGAGTGCCGTCTCGCTTGCCGCCGCCGCGTTATCAGGTGGCGCAAATATTAGTGCAGCAGCAGGTTCTATTGCTGGGGCGTTAATTGGCATCGGTGATAGTAAAAAAGACAGCCAAGGTAATACTCAGTTTTATGGTGCAATCTTACAAGCGCTTGATTCGTCGACCAGCGCCAATCTGCTGTCGATGCCATCAATTCTAACCTTGGATAATGAAAAGGCCAGTATTTTGGTCGGTCAAAACGTGCCTTTTGTCACCGGCTCTTATACCACAGGCAGTGACTCATCAACCAATCCATTCCAGACCATTGATCGCCAAGATATTGGTATTAATCTAAATGTTATACCTCATATCGGCGACAATGGCACCGTACGTCTAGAGGTTTCGCAAGAGGTTTCGTCGGTAGTACCTGGCAGTGCCGCCAATGCCAGTGGCCTGATTACCAATAAAAGCTTGATTAATACCACCATCCTAGCCGACGATCAGCAAACCATTGCCTTGGGTGGTTTAATGCGCGATAACACCACTACCCGCCAACAAAAAGTTCCCGGTTTGGGCAGTGTACCCGTCATCGGACGGCTGTTCCGTTCTGATAATGACAGCACGCAAAAGAGTAACTTAATCATATTTTTGCAGCCGACCATCTTACGTGACGGCGGCGCTGTCGCTAGTGTGACTGAGCGCAAATACAATCAGATGCGCGTCCTACAGTTGGTTATCGACAAAAACGGCACTATTAAACAGCTGCCACTTAGCGGTACAGAAGGCTGGAATGGCAATGTCAGCGCAGACTATGAATTGATGCCACTCAATCCACTGGTACCTAAGCGTGACCAAACGCCAAAAACCACTTCACAAGGGTTTACCAAAGTAGATACGCCAAGTAGTAGTGGCATCACCACGTATCCTTTAAAACGCTAAATTCTAATATAGAGCGCTTGCGAATGGATAACGCAGGCGCTAACTTCTTGATTAGAATACAGCCCATCTCATCAGTAAATGTACGGCATGATAGCGCTGCCGTACATTAGCTTGCGTATTCATAACACAGATAAACACAGTACATTTTAGAGGAGCGTATAATTAGAGTGAATCTAATAACATATTGCTTTTATAAGCAATTTTTTAAGATAATTATTTAAATAACTGTCCTTTAAGTAGACTGGGTTAAGTTAGTGATTTTTAAGTTAATAGTAAAAGTAGCTAGAACCTATAGGCGCCACTAATGAGCAATCTTGATAATGAAAAGAAAAAGAAATGGTTAGCCTTAAGTGCGGTTACCATGGCTTTATTACTGATTCCGCGGCGTAGTAGTAAAAAGGCCGATAGCCAATTATCAAATCATAATAACGATGATAAAGTGCCTGACGAAAAAGCAGCTAATAAAGTCTCTAATTTAAAATAAACGTCTATATTTAAGAAAAATAATGAAAACCATTAAATTTGGAGGCTATTGATGACTGCGATTTACGCCTCATTTAACGCTAATGAGAAATTGCCTACAATTTTTCCTCTCATTGATACCCATACCCATTTTGACGCTCCCGTGTTTGATGTCGACAGAGAGGAGCAAATACAAAAAGCGTATCAGCGAGGCGTGCGCCATTTGGTATTGGTAGGGTATTTACAACGGCATTTTGACCGTTTATACGCAACTAAAGAATTTATTAATAAACAGGTGCACGCTATTGCAGGACAGACATTTGAGCAAAAAGAAATCTCTCTGCATGCGCATATTGCCCTAGGCTTGCATCCTTTTTATATCGATAATCATACGGATGAGCATTTAGAAAACATGGCGCAGATGTTAAATGACAAACGTCCTTTGGCCATCGGTGAAATCGGCTTTGATACCTTTACGGATGAGATGAAACAGCCTGATATGGTCGCCAAGCAAGCGCGTTTTTTTAAAGCCCAATTGGATATGGCGGTGAGCCAGCAGTTACCTGTGATGCTACATATCCGTAAAGCGCATGCTGAAGCATTGGCGTTGTTAAAGGCGCATGACTATGATGCTCATGAGCTTGGCGGCGTTGCCCATAGTTTTAGTGGCGGTGAACAAGAAGCAAAAGCCTTTGTAAAACTGGGCTTTAAACTTGGGGTGACCGGTCAGGTGACCAATCCAAATGCCAAAAAGCTGCGCCGTGCGATTCAAGCAGCGGTCGATACTTATGGTATTGAATGTTTGGTCATCGAGACAGATTGCCCAGATATGACGCCGATAATGTGTCAAGTTTCGAGCGGTAGTCAGTCAGCACTTGGCCAAAGCCCAGATGATGAATGGGGCGATGCACCCGCTCATGATAGAAATGTCCCAGCCAACTTACCTTATGTATTAGGCAGTTTAAGTGAATTACTTGCTGTGCCAACCGAGACGCTTGCCGAGCAATTTTGGCACAACAGTTGCAATGCTTTACGTACCGATTGGCGTTATCCAGTTCAAGAGTAGTCCAAGATACTTATTAATAATAAACAACCTTTTAATCGAGCTTTAATTTGTTATGACCGAAGAGACACAATTGCAGCAAACTATAAAGCAAACAGATACTTTAGTTAATAAAGAGGTCACTGCGCGCAGCGAGCAACAACTTGCTGCTGACAGCGTCGATGTGATTGATGAATCGTCCGAGCAGTATGAACGCCGTTTTAAAGGCACGCAAACATTGTATGGTGCCTCTGCTGTCGATACCTTTGCCGCAGCGCATGTTTACGTCATTGGCGTTGGCGGGGTGGGTTCTTGGGCGGCAGAAGCGCTGGCTCGCACCGCCGTTGGTACGATTACATTGATTGATTTGGACATATTGGTGGCGTCAAATGTCAATCGTCAGCTACCCGCGTTAGACAGTACCTTTGGTCAAAGTAAGATTGCGGCAATGGCAACACGTATCCGTGAGATTAATCCGGAAGTTGAAATAAATCTGATAGATGATTTTTTAACACCTGAAAATGTCGCAGCATTATTGCCCACGCGCGAGCAAGCAAAAATGGCTATGCAAAAAAATCCAATTGTTATTTTAGATTGTGTTGATGATATGAATGCTAAGCTTGCTATTGCCCTGCATTGCCGTTTTAACAAACTAAAATTGGTGTGTGCAGGCGGAGCAGGTGGTAAAATAGACCCGAGTCAAATTCGTGTAAGCGATTTACGCGATAGTTATCAAGATCCGTTGTTGGCAAAGCTACGCAATAAACTGCGCCACGAAAAAGGGATTAATAGTACGCTTAAAGAGAGATTTGGCATCAAATGTGTCTATTCGACAGAGCCACCGCGTGTTGATAAAAGCTGTCAAACAGGCGGTTTACACTGCGGTGGCTATGGTTCGGCGGTCGTCGTCACCTCAGTGGTCGCGATGCTGATGGTTAGTGAAGCATTACAATTATTGCTCAAACAGGCGGCGGTCAAGCCAAGCGTCTGACCTGAATTAACGGAGTCCATTTTGTCTACATCTAACTCGTCAGAAATCGGTTATCGTTATCCTGTCGCTGCGGAAGACGCTGAGCGTATTAGTAAACTCAAAAAATATCAGGTACTCAACAATAATGAAGAACCTGCTTTTGCGCGTTTAACCGAGCTTGCGAAATTGTTTTTTAATATGCCAGTCGTAGCCATTACCTTTATGGATGAGGAAACCCAGTATTTAAAATCGCTGCATGGGCTCGATGGTATTTGTACAACGTCACGCAAAGTCGCTATTTGTAATTATACTGTCCTGTCGGATGAGGTTTTGGTACTGCCAGATTTGACAGAGGACAGTCGCTTTAGTCAAAACCCGTTGGTGACAGAAGCGCCATATTTGCGTTTTTATGCTGGCGCGCCGATTATTATGCAAGAAGATGGCAAGACCTATAGTTTGGGTTCTTTATGTTTGATGGATATGCAAGCGCACCACGATTTTACCGATAATGACGCAGATATATTGGCGCAGTTTGCTGCGATGGCTGCCGATGCTTTGAAACTTCAAGACCAGCAGCGCCATGCCAAGCATGCTAATGAGATGAAGTCAGAGTTTCTGGCCAACATGAGCCACGAAATACGTACGCCGATGAATGGCATCATTGGTATGGTTGAGATGCTCGCTGAGACTAAGCTGAGCGCTGAACAACAAGAGTACGTCGATAATATTAAAGTCTCAAACGAGCACTTATTGGCGATTATTAACGGTATTTTAGATTTATCAAAGGTTGAGTCGGGCAAAATGACCATCGATTCAATACCGATGAATATATCGAGCCTTTGTAACGAAGTGGTGAGTTTATTTGCGGTCAAAGCCCGTCAGCGAGGTTTGACGTTAGATTATCATTATACCGAGGCATTATCGCCTTATATCAAGGGTGATCCGGTACGCATCAAACAAATCATGGTAAATTTGGTCAATAACGCCATTAAATTTACCCGTGAAGGCGGACGGGTGACCATTGACGTTAAACACATGGAAAACAACCCTTGTGAGGATAAATACGGTAATCATAAGTCTATATGCAGTCATGAGCTACAAGTAGAGCAAGCTTCTCATTATAATACTGATGATAGTGGTTCGGTTAATCATCAAGACATGACGCTTTGTATTGAGGTTACAGATACCGGTGTCGGTATCAAGCCAGAATCTTTAGAGGCGATATTTGATGCTTATGATCAAGCCAATAAATCGACTCATCGCCTTTATGGTGGAACAGGTCTAGGTCTGTCAGTTTGTAAATCTTTGGTAGAGCTGATGGGCGGCTATATCGAAGTAGATAGTGCCGTCGGTATTGGTACGACTTTCACCGTATTATTGCCGCTACCTCCTATCGATGAAGCGCATTACGAGAGCTGGCAAGACTCAAACGACTTTGGTATGACAGAACCAAGTCATGAGCTTATTGGTCATATATTGCTGGTCGAAGATGATAGCGTCAATGCCATGATTGCTAAAAAAGCACTGAACAATAGCGGTCATACGGTCACTCACGTCACGGATGGACAACAAGCCATAGAGGTTTTTTCGTTAAATCCTGAGCAGTATGATGTCATTTTGATGGATCATCACATGCCGATTATGGATGGTGTACAAGCGACGATTAAACTGCATGAGCTTTATGACCCGCAAGCATTGCCGCCTATCATCGCCTTGACCGCCAATGCGATGGATGGTGAGCGTAAAAAATATCTTGATGTCGGTATGCAGGATTATTGCACCAAACCCTTTAAACAAGAGCAGCTTAATGCTTTGGTGCAATACTGGCTGATGTATAAGCAATCGATGGAAGAATAATTTCCTCATCTAAAAAGCATTTGACATTAAAAAAGCTTAACCCCTAATAGCGGTTAAGCTTTTTTTAAACGAGATAAAGACGCTTAGTTAACGCGCGTTTGGTAATCGCCGGTACGGGTGTCAACACGAACCACTTCACCTTGCTGGACAAATAACGGCACACGTACCACAGCACCTGTCTCTAGGGTTGCAGGTTTGCCGCCACCACCTGACGTATCTCCGCGCACACCTGGATCGGTTTCAGTAATTTGCAGTTCAACAAAGTTAGGCGGCGTGACCGATAATGGCACACCATTGAATAGGGTGATGGTGCAAAGCGCGTTACTGTTTTCTTTTAGCCATTTTAGTGCATCACCAATCGCGGTTTTGTCGGCTTGTAATTGCTCAAAACTCTCAGGGTGCATAAAGTGCCAAAATTCACCATCGTTATAAAGATAGTTCATTTCTGTATCGATGACATCCGCCGCTTCCAAGCTATCGCCTGATTTAAACGTCTGCTCGAGCACGCGACCACTGCGTAAGTTGCGCATTTTGACACGGTTAAAGGCTTGCCCCTTACCCGGTTTGACAAACTCATTTTCAAGAATGGCATACGGATTGCCATCGAGCATGACTTTGAGACCAGCTTTAAATTCGTTAGTAGAAAAACTTGCCACGGAAGACTCCTAAGGGTTGTAAGTATTGTCATCAATAATTGGATGTGGGGTTTGCGCCTTGCTGTGCTAAAGCTGCCTATGATGCACAAGGTTGTAGAATAATTCGTACGCTTTGATAGCGGACGTACTAAGAGCGTATAATAGCGGCTTTTGGGCACAGGTATAAGGTTGTCATGATAAACCATTTAATCACACAAAAAAACTGGCAAACGCAATTATCGGAAGCGATAACCTCTATTGATGAGTTGCTTGAGCTGTTAAAGCTTGAATCATTGCGCTCAGAGGTTTATATACCTGAACATTTTGTGCTGCGTGTACCGCGCGGTTTTGTAGCAAAAATGACGGTCGGTGACGTTGATGACCCTCTGCTTAAACAAGTATTGCCCAATAAAAAAGAACAAATCGCTGTGACCGGTTATGTGGCAGACCCTTTAAGCGAAAATACGCACAATCCAGTAAAGGGTTTATTGCATAAATACCAATCAAGAGTCTTATTAACCATTACCGGTGCTTGTGCCGTCCATTGTCGTTACTGCTTTCGCCAGCATTTTGACTATAGCGCCAATATGCCAACCGCCGATGCCAAAGAGCATATTATCAATTATATTAGCGCCCATCCTGAGATTAACGAGGTGATTTTAAGCGGCGGTGACCCGTTAAATGTCACCAACAGACGCTTATTTTCTTGGCTCGATACCTTAGAAGCGATTCCGCAACTGACCACCATCAGGCTGCATACTCGTTTGCCATTGGTCATTCCAGCGCGTTTAGATGAGGCGCTATTGGATAGACTGTCGCAAAGTCGCTGCCAAATAGTGATGGTGATTCATTGTAATCATGCCAATGAGATTGATGCGCTGACCGCTGAGTATTTGCAGCGTACGCGCGCGGCGGGCGTCACTTTATTAAACCAAGCGGTACTGTTAAAGGGTATCAATGATAGCGTGACGGTGCAAACCGCATTGAGTCAGCGCTTGTTTGCCGCTGGCGTTCTGCCTTATTATCTGCATGTCTTGGACAAAGTAGACGGTGCTGCCCATTTTGATAGTGACGAGCGCGCAGCTATTCAGCTGTACTGGGCGTTACTCGCCGCTTTGCCTGGTTATTTAGTGCCAAAGTTGGTGCGCGAACTGCCTAATAAACCCTTTAAAGTACCGATTGATATTTACAATGAATCTTAAAATAGGCAATATAATACATCTAAATTTTAGTAAACAAATAACGGTTAAGTGATTATTACAGTTGTTTTTAGTGATAAGTTTAAAAATTTTCATACATAGGCACTGTTAAAGCAATTTGAGTCAAACTCATAGAGCGGTCACTGAGCAGTCAATTTGAAGTCTATGCCTAAATAGTTTGTGCCCGAGTGGTTTGTGCTTAAGTGTCGTCGTCTATAAAAGTAAACTCTAGAGATAGCGGTCGACTTCTATTGGTAATCTACGCAATTACTAAGGATAGTAATGGTAAATTTATCGACATTTCAGCAGTATTTAACAGCGGATGCGCCCTTATCGCAACCATTGCCTAAATCGTTTAATAGCGATGAGCAGCATTTACGCAAATGGGCGGCGCTGTTGCCTCTGCAGGCAGAGATGCAGCAAATAGAGCAGTTAGAACAAGTGCTCACAGAGCTGCGTACGGCAAATATAGAGGATCGCCAGCGCCTAACGCTATTTAATATTGTATTGGATGCGGCCAATCAGCTGATTGCGCTGCTGCGCCAGCATTATATCTATGAAACGCAGGCTTTTAACGCTTATCAGCTGGACTATGTAGCACATGTGAAATCGCTGTACTATTTAATGATTATGGGTTACGACGGTGTTATAAAGCGAGAGACTGCTTTTTTAGCAGATAATCAACCATCACCATCTACCCATCTGTGGCAGCGCTATTTTACCAATGACAAATCTTCGTCAATTACCTTGGCCATTGCGACCTATCAGACGCTGTTGATGTATCAAAAGTTGCTGTTTGAAGAAGCGCTTTGCTACCAAAAGCCTACAGCGTCTTTATGGTCTAACATCAATCAGCTCTACTATATGGCTTGCCAACAGCGGACAGTTGATATTGATGTCAGTGCTTATATCACCACCCACTGTGCGGATACTATCCATCAGCTATATGCTCAGTTATGTTTGCATAGCTTGTTAAACGTGCGTGCCATGCGCCGAGCCAATATCTTGATGGTACAGCGTTTGCTCTTAGAGTGGAGTGAACACCTTATTATAACGGTAGAGCTGCAGACGGAGACAAAGGTGTTCGTCAATTTAAATAGTGACAGCGCACCGACGTATTTGACCGCCCATTGTGCGATTAATCCTTATGATGCCCATCATGATTGTGTATTTATCGAGTTAGCACCGCTGGTCGCTTATTTGAAATCGCGTAAGGACAAACTTATCAAGGATGGTCGAGAAGGCGCTGAATATTGCTTGCTTAACACGGTTGCCATGACATTAAGCTATCGCTATATCCAGCCTCGCTTGACACTACCCATCAAGCAAAGTGCCAAACAAGAGGCTCACGTCATCACAGGATTCAATGACATTCATTACCGCGTCAGTAACCAGCAAAGCTTATCAAGTTTGATTGTCGCCAAAGCGTTACCAGATTATCAGCAACCCCGCTACGATACCTTGCCAAAAAAACATGCCACCGATAAAGGGTTAGCGGTAGAGACATTTGACGGTAGATTTAATGGTGGCGCTGTCAATAACGACGATTTGTCCGTTTTTCGTACCTTGCGACTATTGCCCAAACCAAAAGAGCCAGTAGCAACGGCTGAGCATATGGCGTGCAAAAACGTTCATTCATTTTTTGGCCCTGAGGCATCAATAAAAAGCAGAGAGACAAATGATACCCTCGAAAAAGACTATGACCCTAAAGCGATAAAAGATATAGCAAGGATTGCTAATAATGACCTGCTAGATTCTATTGAACCGCCATCACTGCGTATTATGAGTCTGTTCTTATTATGTCGCCCTCATCAATAGATGAGCTAATGACAAATGAGATAGAGGGAAACAGCCATGTGAGTCGCTTTAGCGATACCGCTTTTACTATCTTGGTAGAAAATCAAAATACCGCTGCGCTTGAGAAATTGGCTAAGAAAATTGGCTCGACCATTAGTGATATGCTAATTGAAGTGGATAAACGGACGACAAGTACGACGGCAAGTATTGCGATCGTAAAAATAGAAAAAAATACGCCTGAGCCAAAAGTGTTGCTCGAACGGGCTCTGGATGCTATCAATCAAATTATGATTGAAACCTCCAATCATGGTGATAAATACCATTTATATGACGCTAGCGAACATGCCAATAGTGATGATCATGCCCTTGCTGAGTCTTTAGTCGATGCTATTGCTAATAATCGCTTTGAGTTGTCTTTCCAGCCCATATATGATATCAATCATGATCGCAGTGATTTCTTTGAGGTGTATCTACGCCTGCCATTAGCCGATGCAAACAATACCGTACTGACCCCTGACCAGTTTATGGCGGTGGCTAAAGCGCACAAGCTCCTTGAAAAAATTGATCGCTGGATACTGATTAATGCCTGTAAAAAAATCAATGATGTGCGTAAATCCCATCCAGATGCAAGGTTACTGGTACAACTGACCAATGCGTCGTTGATAGATAAAAAACTACCGAGCGTTGCTAGTCAACTCATCAATGCAGTTGGCGGCAGAGCGGGCGCGCTAACCTTGCAGTTTAATGAAAAAGACATTGCTGACCATTTAACCGTGGCGAAATCTCAATTTACGGCGCTTAACTAAGTAAACTGTCAGCTGGGTATTAATAATTTTGGCTCGTCTGCTAAATCGGTTGAGCTGGCCAATTTTGTGCAGCCTGATATGGTGCGCTTAGCCCGAAATTATGTCGATAGCCTTGATAACCCAGAGAATTTAGAAACGGTTAAGTCGCTCATCATGCGTACCAATGAAATTAGCGTTGATGTCTTGATGCCATATATTGAAGATGCGGCGACCATGTCAGTCGCGTGGAGCGTAGGCGCACGCTACTTACAGAGTTATTATTTAGAAGCACCTAGTAATACCATAAAAGTGGCAAGCGAGAGCTAAATTTGGGTAAATAAACTTCATGTTACATTAGCCCTGTTTAACGGTTAGCAACGATATATACTTCTACGCAGCGTTATGTTTGTTTATCCTTTTTACCTTGTATTATGGTGAAGGTAGGCGCATACATAGCCTCTGCTCCTCAATTTAAGATTATTCCACCATGTCTATTATCAAAAAATACTCATTAGGCGCTGTATGTGCCGCTATGCTATTGTTCACCGCTTGTGAAAAAACACCGCCTGATTATCGAGATCCGGTCACGCTGCCGCTTTATACTGAGGGTGATGCCGATAACGGTGCGCTGATATACCAAGACGCATGCGGTCAGTGTCATCAGCTTAACCCTGGGCTCAATAAAAAAGGGCCGCAGCTGATGAATATTTATGGCGCAAAAGCCGCCGAGCTAGAGGATTATACCTATAGCGAAGGGCTTGCGGCATCAGGTTGGGTATGGGATGCTAAGACGCTTGATACTTATATCGCTGATGCTGAAAAAGCCATGCCCGATTCAAAAATGCTGTCAGATCCGATGCCAGATAGTAAGGAGCGTGCCGATGTGATTGCCTATTTATCAACGCTGCGGGCACCGGTACCAACAGTTGATGAAACAAAATAGCAGCAACGCTCGATTGAGAAATACCTAACAGAGAGGTGTTCTTTTTTAAACCTATTTCATTAAAAAATGAGCCAAGAATCGATAATGAACCAAGCCACCAATGACTATCGCCATAATCAGCAAAAAATTGCTCAGCTAATGGCGCAATTAAATCAAATAGTGCTAGATAAACCCGAGGTGGTTAAACTGGCGCTCAGTGGTATTTTGGCAGGCGGGCACTTGTTGTTGCAAGATCTGCCAGGTATGGGTAAAACGACGTTGGCGCAAGGCTTGGCGCAATTGCTCGGGTTAAGCTTTAGCCGCGTGCAATTTACCAATGATATGCTGCCAGCAGATATCTTGGGTATGAGTATTTTTGATCAAAGTCAGCAGCAATTCGAGTTTCGTCCCGGCCCTATCTTTACGCAGCTGTTACTCGCCGACGAGATCAATCGCTCTAGCCCTAAGACACAAAGCGCGTTATTAGAAGCGATGGAGGAGCGGCAAGTGACACAAGATGGGCAAACCTATCTATTGCCGCAGCCATTTTTTGTCATAGCCACCCAAAACCCATTGCAGCAAGCGGGCGTCTATCCGCTGCCTGAATCGCAGCTAGATCGTTTTTTATTGTGTTTGTCGCTTGGTTATCCATCGCCTGCCGCTGAGCGCGAGCTGTTAAAGGGACAAAATCGTCGTGAGCTATTAAAAAAGCTGCCCGCAGTGCTTGATACGCAGGCTGTATTATTAGCGCAGCAAGGGGTCAAGCAAATATATGTCGCCGATGTGGTGTTGGATTATCTGCAAAGACTGGTCGCAAAAACGCGTGCAAGCTTTGATTATCATGGTTTATCACCGCGTGGTGTGCTATCACTACAGCGTGCGGCGCAAGCATATGCTTATGTATCGGGACATATGGAGGTGACGCCTGAAGATATTCAAGCGGTGTTTGCGGCGGTCACTGACCATCGACTTGGCCAGCGTTTCGTGCCTGCGCATGTGACGGGAGGACAAGCGACACAAACCATCGCCCAACGCATTTTGGCAGATGTGGCTGACGTTGTTTAATTGTTTGCATCTTTTATGGTAAGGATAGGGTAGTCATGAGCATATTGCCAAAAGCCTTAACCGTACCAGCTCGCTCAGTGTTAAGCCGTTGGTTTGCCTCGCGTGCGCCCAAAAGTGATAGTGCGACGCTGAATTTGCGTAACGTCTATATCTTTTTTAGCCGTGAAGGGTTGCTGTTTGCCGTTTTATTAATCATCACCTTTATCGCTGGTATCAACTATGGTAATAACTTGGTATTGGGGCTGTGCTTTTATCTCATCAGCGTCTGGCTCATTAGCTTTCATGTAACCTTCGCCCATATCTCGGGTCTGCAAGTCCGTCTGCTTGATATCACCATGGCAGAAGCCGGCGCGCCTGTTTGGGTCACGTTGCAGCTGCGTAATGACAGCCGCCGACCAAGACGGCAGTTATTATTTACCTTTGAGCAAATTGTCTCTGCGCAAACTGAGCAAAAGCCTCATAAAAAGGTCGATAGAAAAGCCAATAAAAACAACGATAACCAACATGAGATTAATGCTGATAGTCAGCTCTCAGTATTGGTCACGCGCCTACAAGACGAGCAAATCATTCGTTTGCCGGTGCAGACTTATCGTCGTGGGCAGTTGCAACTACCAAGATTAAAAATAAAAACCGTTTACCCCTTAGGGATTATGCGCGCATGGTCATATGTCTATTTCGCCCGTAGCGCGTGGGTTTACCCAAAACCTGAAGTATTTGACTGGCAAGCACAATATGCCATTGCCAGTCCGGAGGATTTGCCGATAGGCGGGCAATATCGCCAAGGTCAAGACGACTTCGAGCGGCTTGATAACTATATCGAAGGCGAGTCGTTAGCACGCGTTTCTTGGGGTCACGTGGCGCGCGGCGAAGGGATGTTTACCAAGCATTTCGCTGATCCTGTTGGCCATGAGCAAACCTTAGACTATGCTGATATGCCAGCGGCGCAGCATGAACAAAAACTGGCGCAAATGGCGTATGGGGTGCTGACATTGGGTGAACTTGGCGTCCCATTTAATATACGCTTACCGAATGACATGCGTTTTGATCAATCCTCTCATGCACCGATGGGTGAAGGTGAGGCATTTGCACGAGCATGCTTGTTAAGGTTGGCAAAAGCACCATGACCAACTTTCAAAATTACTCTGCAAATGAGACAGAGATAAATCCTGCGAACTTTGCACAATTGGCTTTGGGTCAACATATCACTTCTCACACTGAGCAGGCTAGCGATGCTAAATGGACTCGCAAGCTATTTGCCTTGCCAGCGTATTATTGGGTATTAATTGCGCAAGTTATTGTTATTTTACCGCATGCCGCGCACTTGCCGTTATGGCTTATAGGTTTTGCGCTGGTCAGTATCATTGCCCAACTACCGCGTATTAAAGCTAAGTTTAAAAAACTGACGCATCTAAAGCGCGTTTATCAAAGCATGCAAATGCTTGGCTTCTTACTTGGGCTTGTGGGCTTATGGGTGACTTATAACACGGCGTTTGGTCTGGATATGGGTGTGGCATTTTTAGTACTGTGCCTTATCAGTAAGCTGTGGGAATTGTACAAGCGCCGTGATGCCTATGTGGTGCTCAATTTATCTTTGTTTGTCCTTGCTTCACTGTTTTTGTTGGATCAAGGCATTGTGACAACACTAGAGGTAATCATCGGTGCGGTCATTGTATTGTTGGCGTTTATAGCGCTTAACGATGATGGCAATACTCGCGGTGATGGTCGCCTGCGTACTTTGGGTGTGCTGGGTATTGGCGCATTGCCGCTGTTGGTCGTGCTGTTTTTATTCTTTCCGCGCTTGCCGCCGCTATGGTCAGTACAGCTCTCAGGTCAGCAAGCGTTTACAGGTGTCTCTGACAGTATGTCGCCCGGCGACTTTGCAAATTTGGGCCAGTCGACTGAGCTGGCTTTTCGGGTAGAGTTTGCAGTTAAGCGCCCGCCACAGCAGCAGCTTTATTGGCGTGGTTTGGTTTTTAGTAATTTTGACGGGGTCACATGGCGTCCCAGTCCGCAGCAACGAGAATGGCAACCCGCGCCGCAAATGCCAAATTGGATAGCGAATGCCTTAGCGACCGTTCCTGATGAGGTGAAAATTACCCCGAATCGTTATCAAATTATCTTAGAGCCAACGCAGCAAAACTGGCTATTTGGCCTTGATTATCCTTTTGCTCAGCAGCAAGATATCAGTATTACCTCAAATTTTACCTTACGAAAAGATCAGCCAGTTACCCAGCAGCTGCGCTACGATGTCTTGCAGTTTGCGCCGATGCGTATCGACCCTGTGCTGTCTGAGGCGTCGCGCCGTCTCAATCTTGCACTACCAAGTAGCGGTAATCCGCAAGCACGCCTACTGGCGCAGCAGTTATTTGCCCAGTCTGGCTCGGATCCCGTGCGCTATATACAGGCAATCGAGCGCTGGATAAATCAAACGAACTTTCGCTATACGCTATCACCGCCACGTTTAAATACCAACCGTATTGACGAGTTTTTATTTGACACCAGAGCGGGGTTTTGTGAGCATTATTCTTCTAGCTTTACTTTTATGCTGCGCGCCGCTGGTATTCCTGCTCGCGTTGTCGCCGGCTATCAAGGCGGAGAGCCTAGTCGTAACGGTAACGTTTGGGAAGTGCGGCAGATGGACGCGCATGCTTGGACGGAAGTCTGGCTTGACGGTCAAGGCTGGGTACGTGTCGATCCGACAGCTTTTGTCGCCCCTGAGCGCGTCGAGCAAGGCATGGATGCGTTGACACAGGCGCGAGGAGCAGCAATGTTTGGCGAGGGCGCTGGGGCACAAATCAGCTATCAGCAGTATCAAATGCTGCAAACCTTACGCCGTCTGTCAGACCAAGCGAGCTACTATTGGCAAAAGGACGTCGTTGGTTACGATCAAGATAAGCAAGCGGATTCGCTACTGAAATGGTTTAATATTCGCTCAATCATGCAGCAAATCACTTGGTTGGCAGTAAGTGCCATTAGCGTTATGGCAATGCTTGTGTTTGTTATCTGGCAGCGTCGCCGCAAACGTTGGCACCCAGCAGACCTGCCGCTTGCCCAACTCTCAAAACGCATCGCTAAAGCGGATAAATCGTTAGCGCGTTCAGAGAGTGAAGGGCAGTTGGCTTGGCTTGCGCGTTTGGCAAGCGCAATCGATGATGACAGTGGTCAAAATAGTAGTAAGCATAATAATGCCAGTAAGCTAACTGCTAGTGGTGATTCAAAAGTTGTCCAAGTAAAAATTGAGCAGATTCAACAACACTATCGCAAGCTACGCTATGGCCGTTTAAGTACCCTTACAACCAGCGATAGCGAATATCAAACGGTGCTTAAACAGCTCAAGAAAGAGACAAGTGAATTGTTTTAATGGCTGTTTTTGAAGGTGCTGTTTAGAGCGTGATAAATTTTTAGTAAAAATAGAGGAGTGCAGGCATATGGCAATTTACGTGGATTTTATGCAAATAGAATTTAAAGGCTATAAATGGTGCCATATGCTGGCTGATACCTTGCAAGAGTTGCACGATTTTGCCGCACTGATTGAAGTAGATAAGCGCTTATTTCATCAATACGCCAGCTATCCGCATTATGACGTCACGGTGCAAATGCGTAAAACCGCGCTTGAATATGGCGCTATAGCGGCCGATCGTAAGAAAATTATTGAATGTGCAAAAAAGCTAAAAGTAGAGTTAAACGCTCCAATAACACGTGCTAAGTCGTCAAAATAAGACTTTACTTAACTTACAACAATAAGTAGCCTTAATCCTAAATCGCCACTTTCAAGCTTTATTAAGATAAGCGCTCTGCTAAATAGTCCACCAGCAATCTGATTTTTGGCGATAAATGACGATTGTGCGGATAAATCGCCCAAATCCCTTCCTCAGGCTCTCTATAGTCATCTAACACGCTAACCAGTGCACCGGACGCTAAGTGTTTTTGTACATAATAATCAGGTAGCTGCACGATACCCAAGCTTTTTAGTGCCGCATCGACTAGGCTGTGACCGCTGTTATATTGCACGCTGCCAGAGACGCGTAAGTTTATTTCCTTATCAGCGTTTTTATCATTTTCTATAAAGTGCCAATAATCCCGCGTACCAAGTAAGCAATTATGTTGTCTTAAGTCGACTAGAGAATATGGTACGCCGTACTTTTCTAGATAAGCGGGCGCGGCACAGACAAAATTGGTACGATGACTAAGTTTTTTTGCCATCATCGTTGAGTCGCTTAATTTGCCAATACGAATCGCCAAATCATAACCACCCTCAATTAAGTCAATTTTTTGATTGCTTAAAAAAGCCGTCACTTCGATATCGCGGTATTGCACCATAAAATCATTGATAAGGGGCAATAACTGCTGTTCGCCATAGGTGACAGGGGCGGTCAGTTTAATTCTGCCTTGGGGTTTGGTTTGTAAATTGCTTACGGCTTGTTCGGCCGCATCTAAGCCGTCAAGCACACCGCGGCAATGCTGATAAAATACCCGACCTTCTTCAGTCAGCGATACCTTGCGCGTCGTACGATAGAGCAATTTAATGTTAAGGCGTTTTTCTAAGGCGCTTATCTGCCGACTGACCTGCGCGGTTGAAATACCCAATTCTTTTGCTGCTCGTGTAAAGCTTTCGTATTCCGCCACATAGACGAACTCGCTAATGCCATCCCAGCGCATGATTATTACCATTGTGTAAAAGATATTTGCAAATATAGCATATTGTTATCACAGCAGAAACAACTATAATGGACAGCATAAAATGAATCCTTTACAAACAGCTCAAATATAAACTGCTATAACTAGCGCTTGCCTCTATCAAGTAAGCGCTATAAGCTAAATTGGTCTGCGGATAATAAACGATAAAATTAATTAAAAAGAGAGAATACTATGTCAGATAACTTTATCAAATCCAAAGCCGCCATTGCGTGGGGGCCAAATGAGCCATTGTCTATCGAAGAAGTGGATGTGATGCTGCCCAAAAAAGGCGAAGTACTGGTGAAAATTGTCGCCAGTGGTGTTTGTCATACCGATGCGTTCACCTTATCTGGTGAAGACCCAGAAGGTGTGTTTCCTGCAATTTTAGGCCACGAAGGCGGCGGTATCGTTGAGCAAATCGGCGAAGGCGTCACCAGCGTGCAAGTCGGCGACCATGTCATTCCTTTATATACTGCAGAGTGCGGCGTCTGTAAAATGTGCCGCTCAGGTAAAACCAACCTGTGCTCGGCGGTACGTGAGACCCAAGGTAAAGGCTTAATGCCAGACGGTACGACGCGCTTTTATAAAGATGGCGAGCCAATTTACCATTATATGGGTTGCTCAACCTTTTCTGAATATACGGTGTTGCCAGAGATTTCATTGGCAAAAGTGAACAAAGAAGCGCCGCTAGAAGAAGTTTGCTTACTTGGTTGCGGCGTGACCACTGGTATGGGCGCTGTCATGAATACTGCAAAAGTCGAAGAAGGTGCAACGGTTGCCATCTTTGGTTTAGGCGGTATCGGACTATCAGCGGTTATCGGTGCACAAATGGCCAAGGCCAGCCGTATTATTGCCATTGATATTAACGAAAGCAAGTTTGAATTGGCCAAAAAATTGGGCGCGACTGATTGCATCAATCCAAAAGACTACGATAAGCCAATCCAAGATGTCATCGTTGAGCTGACCGATGGCGGCGTTGATTATTCGTTTGAATGTATCGGTAATGTTGATGTCATGCGCTCAGCGTTAGAGTGCTGCCATAAAGGTTGGGGCGAGTCAGTCATCATCGGTGTCGCGGGCGCAGGGCAAGAAATATCAACCCGTCCATTCCAGTTAGTCACAGGTCGCGTCTGGCGCGGTTCAGCCTTTGGTGGTGTCAAAGGTCGCTCAGAGTTGCCAGGCTACGTCGAGCGCTACCTAGCAGGAGAAATTCCGTTACAAGACTTTATTACTCATACCATGCCGTTAGAAGATATCAACGAAGCTTTTGACTTGATGCATAAAGGTGAGAGTATTCGCTCTGTGGTGCATTTCTAGAATGATGCTTAGATAGCTAAGCTTTTTTAACGCTATTAAATAAAAATGCCGCTCCTATAATGGGGCGGCGTTTTTTTGTATGCCTTTTAATCTTTTTAAAGCTGTGCATATCTTCTAAAACGCCTGTAAATCTATCGTATAACCAAGGTTCAATATCGTCGACCACTTGATTGTAGAGAAGTGGTCCCAAGGTTTCGATTATAAAATCCAATAAAAACTTAGCAGGCAGGTTGCCAATATCAACATCAAATTCCTCGCTCATATACTCTCTAAGCTTATCCAAGACAATTTCTTCTGCTTCGTCTGACAGCGTCAGTAATTTTTCTTTACTCATTAATCATAGTCCTATTAGCAAAGCTTTATTTACTCTTGCATAGCAGCCAATTGTTGTAAAATATTGACGTAATTGTCCACGCCTTGCGCGCCGCTGACCAAGTGCCGCTCATTAAAAATCATTGCTGGTACGCTTTGGATACCTTGCTGCTGCCAGTGGCGCTCTTCTGCGCGTACCTCTTTGGCAAAACGCTGATCCTCCAGCACAGCCAGCGCCTCTTCACGATTAAGTCCAACTTCCGCTGCAATATCAGCCAGCACCGTATTATCAGAGATGTTGCGACCATCGGTAAAGTGCGCGCCAAATAACGCCTGCTTTAAGTCATGCATCGGCTTTTGTCCTTGTTGACCTGCCCAATACAACAGCTGATGCAGATTAAAAGTATTGTGTATCCGCGTGTCATCGTTGAAATTAAATTCAAAGCCAACTTCATTGCCCGCTTGCGTCATTCTAAGGCGGCTCGCGTCTGATTCTTCCTTGCTCGAACCGTATTTTTTCATAATGTGCTCGCGCAAATTTTGTCCTGCGCTTGGCATATTAGGATTTAGCTCAAATGGATGCCAGTGTATTTCGTGCTCGGTATTGGTTTGCTTGAGCGCCTCAGCCAATTGACGATAACCGATGATACACCACGGGCAAACCACGTCTGAGACGATATCGATGCGCAGAGGTTTTCCGGATAGCGGTTGATTTGAGTTTTCCATATTTTTATACCTATTTTATTGATTATGTTCGATTTATTTATAGAAGGTTTTATAAAGTTGAATCCATATTAAGAGAATGAAATCGTGATTACAATGGTTGCTAAGTTACAGGTTCTACTAACGAGGTTAAGCAGCCAACCGCAGTTGTAAAGGAGAGTTATCGTAGGTTCAAAAGTTGACAAAAAAGTTTTATCCTCACTATTTGCTTAAAAAAACTACACTGCAATGACTACAAAGTAAAAACAAAGCGCTGTTTTTGATACGCCATAATGAAACGATTGACGCTGTTTAAGAGCGTGCACACTTATCCTTTTATGAATAACTGCCAGCGAGAAGCCAGCATGTCTACCTTGACGTTAATGATTAATCAGCAAGATTATCAGCTCGATAATCTTGATCCGCGCACGACATTGCTTGATGTCTGCCGCCAGCATCTACAAATTACTGGACCCAAAAAGGGCTGCGACCACGGTCAATGCGGCGCTTGTACCATGCTCATTAATGGGCGACGGGTTAATTCTTGCCTGACCCTTGCGATCATGCACGACGGTGATGAGATTACGACGATTGAAGGCATTGGAATGCCTGAATCGCTCTCAGACTTACAGCAAGCGTTTAAAGACCACGATGCGTTTCAGTGCGGTTACTGTACGCCGGGGCAAATTTGTTCAGCCACTGCTTTGATTGAAGAGATTAAGCAAAACTGGCCAAGCTATGTGACTACCGATTTGCAAAATCCTGATGGCTTGCTGGTACAAGAAATCGCCGAACGCATGAGCGGTAATATTTGTCGCTGTTCGGCTTATCCGAACATTATTAATGCCATCTCGCAAGTCTTGGAAAATAACGTAACAGGTAAAGCTGTCTCTACTACTATAACTACAAAAAATACTATACCTACAAAAGGCTCAGATGCTGCAAGCGTTACCGGTATTTGGTCGCCGCCGCCTAGTGAAACTCAGCTTAGTAAGCCGTCGCAAAATGAGGCGTCACAAAATAAAAACCATAACGCCCAATTAGGAGCTCACTTATGAAACGCTTTGACTATGTCCGTGCCGAAGCTCCTGAGCAAGCAGCGACTGCTGCCAGCTCAAAAGATGCGTCATTTATCGGCGGTGGTACCAATCTCTTAGATTTAATGAAGTTTGAGATTGAAACACCAACCAAATTGGTCGATATCACCCGTCTTGAGCTTGAGCAAATCGAAACGACTGCTGATGGCGGATTACGTATCGGTACGCTGGTCACCAACAGTGATTTGGCGGCGCATCCGGAGGTCATTGCCAATTATCCGGTATTATCGCGCGCTATTTTAGCTGGCGCGACGGGTCAACTGCGTAATAAAGCCACCACTGGCGGTAATTTTTTACAGCGCACGCGTTGTTATTATTTTTATCAGACCGACAGTCCGTGCAATAAACGTGAACCCGGTAGTGGCTGTCCAGCGATTAATGGCGAGCACCGTACCCTAGCTGTTTTAGGTACAAGTGATGCCTGTATTGCTCAACATCCCTCTGATATGGCGGTGGCAATGCGGTTGCTTGACGCTGTCATTGAAACGGTGAAAGCAGATGGTTCGACCCGTTCTATTCCAGTCAAAGACTTTTATTGTCTGCCAAAAGACACGCCGCATATCGAAAATGTCTTGGAGAGTGGCGAGCTTATCACTCATGTTGTTTTACCATCGCCTATCAAAGGCATGCATACCTACGACAAAGTACGTGACCGCGCTTCTTACGCCTTTGCCTTAGTGTCTTGTGCGTCTGTCATCGAGAGCGATGATACGGGTAATTTGGCGACTGTACGTTTGGCGTTTGGTGGTATTGGGGTGATGCCGTGGCGTAATGAAGACGTTGAAGCATTATTAACGGGCACGGCGGGTGATGACGCTACGATCGCACAAGCCGCAGACTTATTATTAAAAGAGGCCAAAGGTCACGGTCAAAACGATTTTAAAATACCATTGACGCGTCGCCTACTTAAACAAGTTATTCAGCGCGCCTTAGCGGGCGAGGGAGCATAATCATGTCATTATTGGACTCAGTATTGCCATCAGAACCTACCAAAAAAATGATGATGAATGAGCCTGTCGATTCGCTTTTTGACAAAACAGCAAGCAATTTGGTCGGCAAACCGATTAACCGTGTTGATGGTTCGTTAAAGGTCAGCGGACAAGCACCTTACTCAGCAGAGTTTTATCGAGAAAATCAAGTTTACGGCGTTTTAGTTGGCGCGAAAATAGCCAAAGGACAAGTGGAAAATATCGATAGCAGTGCTTTAGAAGATATTCCTGGCATCATCAAAGTGGTGACCGATCCTAAGCATTTTTTGCGAAACTCACAGCAAGGCGGTGAGACCGAAGCACCAACCCAAGGCGCTAGCGAGATTTATTATCACGGGCAGCCGATAGCGGTAGTGGTTGCTGAGACTTTTGAAGCGGCGACCGAAGGCGCTAATGCCCTTAAAGTCACTTATAAAAATGAGACCGAACAAGCGGCATTAAACTTTACCCAAGAGCTGCCAAGTGCTCATGATGTCAATGAGCAAAAGGGCCCAGATAAAAATTCTGTTACAGGCGACCCTGAAAAAGGCTTGGCGCAAGCGGAAATTACTCTCGATCGCTTTTACCATACGCCAAGTCAAAGCAACTCGCCGATGGAGCCGCATGCGACGCTGGCTTATTGGGAAGACGATAAGCTCATCATGTATACCTCAAACCAAATGATTGCACCTTGCAAACAGCAAGTGATGGATGCTTTAGATCTAAAAAAAGATCAGGTCCAACTAATTTCTTATTTTGTTGGTGGCGGTTTCGGTAGTAAATTGGGTATCGCGCCTGAGTCGATTGCAGCAGCGATTGCGGCAAAAGAGCTTGGTCGTCCGGTGCTGATCAGTATGACGCGTCCGCAAGTGATGGAAGCGACCGTTAGACGCTCAAACACTCGCCAGCGTATCGCCATTGGCTGTGATAAAGACGGCATCATCAATACCTTTATTCACGATACCGTTGGCAGTAATTTACCGGGTGAGGCATTTTTTGAGCCGACAGCATTATCGACTAAATATTTATACCGCGGTGAAAATCGCCGCGTGAATTATAAACAAGTAGATATGAATTACGTGCTTTCTGGCTCTATGCGCGCACCCGGTGAAGCGGTCGGTATGATTGCGGTTGAATGTGCGATGGATGAATTGGCCACGCAATTGAATATCGATCCGCTTGAGCTGCGACGTCGTAACGAGCCTGAGCAAGACCCAAGCCAAGACATTCCGTTTTCGACGCGGCAGCTACTTGCTTGTATGGAGCAAGGGGCGGCGCAATTCGGTTGGGAGCAGCGCAATCCTAAACCTGTCAGTCAGTTAGAGGGAGATTGGTGGATTGGTACGGGGATGGCGGCATCCGCTCGTGGTAACCAATTAAAACCGTCAGAGGCGCGGGCGACACTGCAAGTTGACGATTCAAAAGCCCTTGGCATTAAAGCCATTATCGAAACCGATATGACCGATATCGGTACGGGCTCTTATACGGTATTTTCTCAGGTTGCCGCTGATTTACTAGGCTTACCAATAGACCATATCGAGATGAAGCTGGGTGATAGTGAGTTGCCACCGGCTTCAGGTTCGGGTGGTAGTGTGGGCGCCGCAAGTGCAGGGAGCGGTATCTATCTTGCCTGTGAGCAACTACGCGATATGTTGGCAGAAAAAGTCGGGCTTTATCCAGACACCATTCAGCTTGATAAAGGTCAGATTAAACGAGCAGGTGAACATGACCCTAGCGTAACAGAAGCAGCGGTTGAAACGCTTAAAGACAAAGCGCTAGATTTAAAAGATACAGTCACTGAAAAAACGGGTTTAGCTTTACCCGAGTCTGCTGCAGAAAAATACGATTTTAGCAATTTTCAGTCTTATGCATTGGCAGATATTATCGCTGCATGCGATGAGAAAAAAATGAGCGCTAAAGGTCAAATCAAACCAGGAAAAAATGCCAAAAGCCATCGCCAAGCGTCGTTTGGTGTCAATTTCGCGGAAGTCGCCGTCCATAGAGTGACTGGCGAGATTCGTCTTAAACGCATGACGGGCGCCTTTGCTGCCGGACGTATTCTTAACCATAAAACCGCCACTTCACAATGCTACGGGGGTATGGTTTTCGGTATTGGTTCGGCGCTTATGGAGGAAATCATCCATGATAAGCGTGATGGTCGCCTATGCAATCATGATCTTGCTGAATACCATGTGCCGGTCAATGCCGATGTGCCGCAACTGGAGGTAATATTGGTCGAAGAAGATGACCCTTATACCAATCCCATGCATATCAAAGGGATTGGCGAAACCGCGATTTCTGGAGCAGCGGCGGCTATTGCTAATGCTATTTATAATGCGGTCGGTGTGCGCGTTTACGATTTCCCAATCACTCTTGATAAGCTGCTTTATGAGTTGCCAGAATAACTATTGTTGATAGTCGATATTAACGAATGGCTAACTGATGCTTGATATAAAAACCCGCTAGCGGCCATCACTAGCGGGTTTTTATAAGGCGAAATGCAATTTTAATCATTAAAACTGAAACTAAAATAAAAATAAATAGAGATAAGAGGCACTATGAATCAGGTCGCTGATATTCTAAAGCTCGCAGGCGAGGCGCAGCAGCAAAACATCGGTGCGGTGTTAGCAACGGTAGTACGTACCGAAGGCTCGGCCTATCGTCGGCCTGGGGCAATGATGCTTATCTGCGCTGATGGACGCTCGGTTGGGATGATTAGCGGTGGTTGCCTAGAACCACATATCATCAAACGTGCTTTTTGGTTGACGCGTCATGGCGCAAACGTGCAGGTTTATCAAACGGGTAGTGATGAGAGTGACGAGGCAGATGATGATAGTGAAAGTAATGGCAATGGAAATGGCGATTTAGAAAATGAGCTAAATTTCGGTTTGGGCTGTAATGGCAAGGTTCATGTACTGTTTGAGCGTTTGACAGCCGCAAGGCCGTTTTTAGAAGTTATTCGTCATGTTCGTCGTAGCCAAAATCCTACAACGATAGCGACGTTAATTCGCGCAAATGATCAATACCATTTACCCATTGGGCTTCGGCTAGATTTGAAAGACTATATTGCTAACGAAAAAATAACTTTTGTCAGTGGCGCTAGTATGGGCAATAAAGGGTTCATTGAGCAATCGAATATTTTTACTCATGAGATTAGAGATACCATTAAAAAACTGTCAACGCATGAAGTTTCTAACAAAAATACCGAATACGTTGTCCTAAAAAACGGTGATATCACCACAGAATGGCTTATCCAGCGTCTACAACCACAACACCGTTTGCTTATTTGCGGGGCAGGGAATGATGTGATGCCGCTTGTGACCATGGCAAAATTACAAGATTGGCATGTCAGCGTTATTGATAGTCGCGTTCACTATGCCACGCGTCTGCGTTTTCCCGAAGCGGATATCGTGATGCCAGTCGCATTGGACGATAATGAGAAACTGCTGAAGCTCAGTCGTCATGCGGCGGTCGCGTTGATGTCGCACAGTTTGACCCAAGACCGTGCCCGTCTTTCACTATTGTTAGAGCATCCTACTCATTATAAATATCTTGGGCAATTAGGCCCAAGTTATCGAACCGAGCGCTTGGTAAATGAGATTCGTGCTGTCAAAGACAATCCGGCAAGTTTAAGTGAGGGCGTGAAAAAACTCCACTATCCGATTGGTTATAAATTAGGCGGTGATGGCCCTGAAGCTTTAGCACTTGGCATCATGGCACAAATAAGCGCCGTTATGCATAAGCAAACTGCGACTGCCAAATTTTCAGCGAGCAATAATACGACATCTGAAATATTGAGCGATGTATGAAGAAAAGTGACTCGACGTCAAATAGCGCCGCAATATCAAATCAAAACCTTGAGCAGCAAACCAACCATGGCATCATTATTTTAGCCAGTGGCCTCAGTCGTCGTCTGGGTCAAGCTAAGCAGCTGCTTTGTACAAATGGTGTTCCGTTAATTAGCCATATGATAAGACTGGCAGCAAGCACAAATCCGCAAGTTATTATTGTTGTTATTCCTAAAAACAAGGCATCGATAGCTAGTGAGATAGCAAAACTAAGCGACACCCATCTACATATCGAAACTGTCATTAACCAAACGCCCGAAACTGGTATGGGACATAGTCTTTATACTGCTATTGAAGCCTTGACTCAGTTTGTTAATGATAAAGATTTTAATCATGAAGCGCTTGAGCGAGTGTTGATTATGGGGGTTGACCAAGTTTTATTGGATATGGAACATGTTAATGGATTGCTAGCCGGTAAGCATCTAGTGGCTGCTAGCGCTTATGAGTATTGGCAGATTTTCGATACGTTATCAAAAGACGACCATATCGAGCGTAAAGCCGAGGTCAAAAATGAAACGAAAAATCCCATCGTTGGTCTACCGTTAGTTATCGATTATCAGCTACTTAAACAATGGCAGTTTCATATACGTGGAGACAAAGGCCTACGTCATTTAATCAGAGCGCTCTCGCCCAGTGAAATCAGTACAGTCTTCAATAAACAGCTGAGCTATGATATCGATACGCCCGAGCAACTTGCCTATGCCCGACAGCAGGGCTGGGTTGATAAATAATTTGACGCCAAGAATCGTTTGGATGATAGGTATATTACGCCTAAACCGTTAGCAGGGTTATAAGCATAGTACAACGCCTAGGCACCGATGGTAACAGGATTACCTGAATACATTACTACCGTCATACAAGGCTGCCAATAACCTGCGATATCATTTGCGCATTATAAATATAAAGTAAGGGGATCTTATGAGTCGTACACTGTGGCTAGTCGTTGGTATCATCAGTATTCTTGGCGGTATCTTTGCTTTTTTTAATCCGCTTAGCGCCAGTTTCGCTGCCGAACAACTGGCTGGATTCGTCTTTCTTTTGGTTGGTATTTTACAGTTTATTGCCCTGTTCCGTGCTTATACCACGACGGGTAAAGTGTTGGCGGCCATCGGCGGTGTACTTGGCATATTTATTGGTATTGAGCTACTACAAAACCCGCTACAAGGTATTTTGACCCTAACCATGGTGATTGCGATTTTATTTATGGCAACGGGTATTGTCAGAGTAATAGTTGCTTTTGGTTTACGCCGAACCGTGGCTTTTGTGCCAATATTAATCTCAGGGCTTATCTCGATTGCGTTGGCTATCATGATATTCACCAGCTATCCGCAGTCAGCGACTTATATTCTTGGCGTCCTATTGGCCATTGAGCTGATATCTAATGGTATCTCATTAATCATGTATTCACGTGTGCAACCACCTTTGGTTCGACGCTTGTAAATACATAAACTTATAAATGACACTAGCAATAAATCGCGATATAAAATGCATAAAAAAGACGCCGTAAAATGGCGTCTTTTTTTATTCTATAAGTTTTGATTGTTTTAAATATTAACGCGAAAACGTCAAAATATGCCCTTTAAAAGGTAGCTCAAGATAAGTGGTGTCCTCAGGTTTCACGTGCTGACTGCTAAAGCCAAATTCAACCATCTTATGGGTCAGCTTGTTTTTGCGCCCGCGTCCAGGGTCAACGACGATAACCTCACAAGTTGGCAGCGCATGACGTTCGATAAACTCCGCTAAGATATCAATATGCTGGTCTTCATATAGCAAGTCACTACCAATGATGATATCAAACTTGCCAAGATGGCTATTGTCTTCAGCCCAGTCTAAGCGTTCAAAGTTAATTTCTTTATTATTGTTCAACGTGGTATTTCTATCCAAAAAATACTCAACCGTCGGGTGATAATCGGTCGCAGTAATATCGGCATGGCGATGGTTCAGTAGTAGACTTGATAACGCCATACCGCAGCCAACTTCCAAGATACGCTTGCCTGCAATATCATAATCAAGCATATGATTGGCCAGCACCAAGCTTGACGGCCAAATTACGCCGAACATCGGCCACGACGCCGAGCAAATACCAAGGTCCAGCGCCTCGTTATCGGGGTCACTAAATTGTTGATTGTCGCGTAGGGTGCAGATATGAATGTCAGTATTGCCAATTTCAATCGTTTGATAACGTAAGCGCACAGTGGTTAGCGAAGCCATAAACTGTCCTAAAAATAAGCAAGAATGCAAGGTTTGGCAAAAGTTGCCACGTTCGGGGAATGTAGTTATTAATAAAGATGATTTAAAACATTGGAAATGTGAAGATGAGGAAAATCTAGCAATGGAGGTTTTTATTAAAATTATAAATTTAACGGAAAAGTAAACAGTTGCTTATAATAAGTATAATCTAACGTTTAAACCTTTATTGTTAATTCTAAGGGTATTGTTATTACGCGATAAAATTATAAATGGTAATTTTTATTATCATATTCAGTAGTTTAAGTTACAGATACAAAAAATGCACCGCTTATGGTTAAAGAGTGCATTTATAAGAAGCAACTGGTTTTATTAAGTGTAGTTTGCTAAATATTCGGTCTAATTAGTAAATTTAAGCCCAGACGTTTTAAGCGCCCATACCAACTCAACAAAGGCACGGTTGTTGGTTAAAGGTTCGCCATCGATGATAAGCACGTAGCCTGAGCCATCAATCCATAAAAATACAAAACTGGTTTCAGGAATCAGCAAATCAACTTGCTGAAAGAAAGAAATCGCTTGGCTCTCTACTGCCCAGCCGCGTTGTTTTTGGCGTAGCATAAAGCCTGAAAAGTCCGCCGCCGCCACACTGAGCATATCCGCTTCTTCTTGGCTATAGCCAATCCGTGCCAGACAAAACCCTTCATCAGAACCAATCGCCGCGCGGCGTTTACCCGACAAGCTTGAAACCACATACGGTAAAAATTGATCAAGCGGCAAATTTGGCGCGGGCAAAAATAGCGACAGCTTCTCAATCCAGCCATGTTCTAAAAAGCTGTCTAACCATTCATCAGAATAGCGCTCGAGCCAGTCAGCGGCCAGCAGCGTCTCGTTATGCGACAATAAATCTTGCAAGGATAACTGCTCAGGCGTTGGTTCACTTTGCGAAAATGCCTCAAAAATGCCAGCTGGGGTCAAGGTCAGATAGGTTTTATCAGCGTTTAAATAAGAAGACATAGCGGCTACTCGTTAGATGAATGTTGATGATGCTATGAAAAATAAGCACGTTAAGCGTCTTGTGTGTCTTTGGTTTGCTCAAGTTTTTGCTGACAGTCATTCCAGCGCGCATCGAATTGCCAATCGCTTTTACCCAAGCGAAACCAAACCAAGGAGAATGCCAGACGGTCGTGACGCGCGATACAATGGGCAAAAAACTCGTTTTCGATTTGCTCTATGGTATCCCAGTCTTGATTGTCACGCGCGAGCATCAAATCGTTGGTGATGTCTTTAGCGATTTCTTTGGCGTCATCGCTACTGATACGCAGGCGCTGCGTCTGTTCATTTAAAGATGGTGAGACCAGTACGCTCCAGCGCGTTGCCAGCATACTGTTTTTTTGGATATAGCTTTTTTTATCGATACAATCACGAAAGCCTTGCTCGATAGGCGGCAGCATGCGCCCTTGCAGACGGGTAAACATATTGGTGACATCATAAGGGATGTCATACCAGCAGCCATAAAAAAAATCGGCTACCGCGCCTTGTAGTGGTTCTTTTTCGTTTAACAGTAGGGCAGCATTGATACGTTGTTCGTGAAAATGGCGGTTGTTGGGTGCGATAAATATTTTACGCGAATAAAGACGATAGACGCGCCGTGCTGCCATTTCACTTTCTTTGATGAGATCTAAAGCAGACATAAGCGTGTCCTGTTAGTCATAGCACTATGCAAAAAGCGATTAAAAAGTTATTCAAAAAGTATTAATAAAAATGCTATTAGGCCACCACTTTGCTCAATCGCTATGACGTGATAGACCATAGCGATGGTTGCTTAGCATTATTGTAGCCTAATAGGCTATGACGGCAGTAAGATGCCAATGAACCTGCTAGTCAAGTAACGTTTGCATCAAATCAATCATAAATTCTGCGTCTTCTTCGTTCATAGCTTCAAAACCTTGCGGCATACCAAGTTCAGTCAACGCTTCTTTACCATCATCATCGTTATGCAGATTCAAAATGGCATCCATCAAAATGTCAGTATCCGGAAAGCCGTCTTTAATCAGCAAAACGTGGCTGATATCGGCCAAATCGCTTTCGATTAACACTGATAGCTGCGCTTTGGTTAGGCGTGAAAAGCTATGGAAAATCTCTGCCAAAAAGAACGCTGCTTGCGCGTCACCCTTAATCACTTGGCGCGCCGCTGCCTGATATGTTTCAGTCACTGACCAGTTAAGGTCATTATCTTCGATATCGACCGCTTCAAGCAGGCGTAAACCAATCAATTTTACATCGTGGTTATCAGCCATTGCTATAGTAGCGCCAGCTTTGATGTCGTCTAAGCTATTGATATCGCTATTTGCCGCCGCGGCGATGACCATCTCATCAGATTTGCCGATAGGGCGCGCAACCGCATGGTAACCGTGCTCACGGATAAGGGTAGCCGCATCAAAAGGGTTGGCATAAATAACTTGAATATCACCTTCACTGATAACGGTTTCTTGCTCAGCATGCGAGGTAGGGATGTTTAGGTGCATGTTGAGATTGGCACGCTTTTGAATCAAAGTATTAAACATGTGCCAGCCTGCAAAACGCTCCGGCGAAAAATCAGGCGCGATTAACATATTATGTGTCGTCATGATTTAGCCTTCCTCATTTTGTTTCATTTCGGCATATTGGGCGATTGCCGCATCAATCTTGCTGCGCGATGGTTTACGGCGCACAGAAGTATAACCAACCGTTTCGCCGCGGCGCACGTTTGGTACGACAGTCGCGTAAACCCAATAGTGACTGCCATCTTTGCATAAGTTTTTCACATAGCCATGCCATTTTTGCCCAGCGTCGGCGGTCGACCATAGGTCTTTATAAGCCGCTTTTGGCATATCAGGATGGCGTAAAATATAATGCTGCTTACCGATTAATTCATCGACATCATAGCCGCTAATCTCGACAAAGGCATCATTCACGTGCGTCAAAACGCCGTTTAAGTCGGTACGTGAGACGATTAATTTACCGTCAGGATAAGGGCGTTCGATACCAGTGTCATAAACAGTGCGCGAAGTGCCGTCGTGGTAAGTCAGAGTGACTTCTTCTGCTGGCATGTCAGGCTTCATGGCGTCGGGGAGTGGAGAACCCATTGTAATCTCCTTCATTTATCATGGTTGTGATAATTATTAAAAAGCGTAAACCTTATTGAAAAAATATTTGGTTTAAGCGTATGACTTAAATTTATATGGCAAACTGACAATTAAACTCAGGTTTTAAACCGCACTGTTAGATTTATTCAATATAAACGGTATGCAATACCTTAAATAATTTTTATAAGACAAGGCATGATTTTTCATTTAAAGTGTTGTTTATCAAGTAGTTTATAGCGCTGATAGCCCATAAAGTCTTAATGACAGAACTTTAAAAATAAGTATTAGATAAGTTTTGCCAAGGCTTCTGAGGCGCGCTTAATATCTAAGAATATCAAGCCAAGTTTGGCGTTTGGTTTTGCCATAATGGTTAATACCGCCTCATCACCTGATGAGGTCATAATCACATAGCCTTTTTCGCCTTGGATCATAATACGGTCGATGCTACCACGAGCCAATTCACGACCTGCGCGGTCACCTAGTGATAATAAAGCAGCAGACATCGCGCCAACGCGGTCTTCATCAACGCCTGTAGGCAGCGCCGATGCAATCATAAGACCGTCGTTCGAGATAAGGGCAGATGCTTCAACATCGGCAGATGAGCTGTTTAGGTCTTCCAAGATTTGCTGGAATGAGTCTGTACGCATAACGATTTCTCTGTGACGAATAAATAAGGGGATAATTGGGATTGAGGATTTGCTGATTTTAGTCTTCGACTAGCGGGCGATATTATAAATCCTTACTATCACCATTGATATGGCTGAACAACGTTTGAAGCCTTAATATTCGGTGTTTTTTTTACCGCTCAATACTATTTCACTACCGTTTATCGCAATTTCATTGCGATTAATAAATAAAAGTTGGCATAGTTTAAGTTATTTAGTGTTTTTATTTTCTATTAAGATGTTTTTATTATAGAGTCAAAGTAGCAAGTAAAAAAAAGCATTGCCGAAAATGACTCAAATAAGCACGGTCATTTTTTTGACTAACGAGTTTTCACGGCGGGTTTATTGATAGATTATAATGAAATGGTGGTGTGTCAAAAAGTATGCTGATTAAAATTTGAACAATTTTTAAAGCCTTGAAAGCCCTATAGAATCAGTAAACTTAGCATAGATTTTTTATTGACTTTTATAGCCAGCATACTTTTTAGAACACCACCAATGAAATAAATATCCTTTATAAATTTTGATGATGGTGATATTTACTAGACTTATACAGCAAAAAAATGCTATATAGTTATGAGATAAAAATTGTTTGTGCTTCTGGGTTTACGATTTAGAGACACATTCAGTTGGCTTCTAATCCCCCAGTTTCTATATTTACTAGCGTATAGAAACGATTTCAATCTCACATTGGTGTTTTAAATCCCATCGTTTGTATTTAAGCGATAAAACACCCGCGTGAATCAGCACGATGACCATTTTTACCCTAAGGAACCTATATGAGTATCAGTCAGGCAATCGAAAAAGTCGAAGCACGTTACGCCCATCAACCTGAGTTTATTCAGGCGGTAAAAGAAGTTGCAATCACCATTGCTCCGCTATACGACGCCCATCCGGAATATGATACGTTCAAAATATTTGAGCGTCTTGTCGAGCCTGACCGTGTTATCGCTTTTCGTATCAATTGGGAAAACGATAAGGGTGAAGTGCAGGTCAACCGCGGCTGGCGTGTACAATTCAGCAACGCCTTAGGTCCTTATAAAGGCGGCATCCGCTTTCATCCTACCGTCAACCAATCGGTCCTTAAGTTCTTAGGTTTTGAGCAAATTTTCAAAAACGCCTTAACTGGATTGCCGATGGGCGGCGGTAAAGGTGGCGCTGATTTTGATCCTAAAGGTAAGTCTGACAGCGAAATCCGCCGTTTTTGCTATGCCTTTATGCGTGAGCTGCATCCATATGTCAGTAAAGACATCGATGTACCGGCAGGCGATATCGGCGTCGGTGGACGTGAAGTCAGCTATATGTTTGCGATGTATAAGAATCTAACGCGTGAGCACGGCGGCGTCTTGACCGGTAAAGGCGTGGGTTTTGGTGGTAGCTTAATGCGTACTGAAGCGACCGGCTATGGCGCAGTTTACTTCTTAGAAAACATGCTTGCCGCTCAAAACGATAACATCAAAGGCAAAAAAGTGTTGGTATCAGGTGCCGGTAACGTCTCACTCCACGCCGCTGAAAAAGCCCACATGCTGGGTGCAACAGTACTGACCGTATCTGATTCACAAGGCACGCTGCACGATGCAAACGGTATGGACCAAGAAAAAATCAACTGGCTAAAAGAGCAAAAAGCCCAAAGTAAGCCGTTGTGTGATTATGTCGATGTATTCGGCGGTGAATGGTTGGCTAAGCAAAAACCTTGGCATATCAAAGGTGATATTGCCATTCCATCAGCGACCCAAAACGAAGTTGATGAAGAAGATGCCAAATTAATGGTTGAAAACGGCATTAAATATATTGCCGAAGGCGCTAACATGCCACTGACCGCTGATGCGATTGACTATGTGCGTTTGCACCGCGTCCACTATGCACCAGGTAAAGCGGCCAACGCAGGCGGGGTCGCGGTATCGGGTCTTGAGATGTCACAAAACTCTGTACGTCAATATAAAACCTTTGAAGAAGTCGATGAGTGCTTAAAGTGCATTATGAAAAATATCCACGACTGCGCCGCTGACGCTTCAGAAAAATATAACCAGACCGATAACGGTTATATCGACTATATGGCAGGGGCAAATATCGTTGGTTTTAAACGCGTTGCTGATGCCTTATGTGCTTATGGTATCTTGAACTAAACTTGTCTTAATACGAAAGCAGTTTTTTATAAACCGCGCTTATCTAAGAGGATAGGCGCGGTTTTTTTGACTGCAAACAATGATGATACATTAGGATACTTTTTTGCTGCACAGGTCTATCTCATCAGCGTTATGATAAGAAAAGCGGTAGAGTTGAATAAAAAATACGGTAAACAAAATCGATAGTAATAAATAAAAATATGAATCAGGAGACGATATGATGAATAAAATTCTCAAAGGTTTTAAGCTAACAACATTGGGTGCTTGTCTGACATTAGCCTTGACGACGGGCGTCATAACTACAGCCGCCAGTGCCGCTAGTAATGTAGACGAAGTACGCGCTGCGCAAGCTGCGAAAATTAGCTTAAAGCAAGCCATTACTATCGCCAGTAAATCAGCTTCTGGTATTTTAATCAGTGCCGATTTTGATGAGGATGATAGCGATGCCATTGGCAAAGGTGGCGTCTATGAATTAGAATTCAGTACCGATAGCGTCAATTATGAAATCAAAGTAGATGCCAATACAGGTAAAATTGTAAAAAAGGAAACGGATCGTCTTGATGGCGATGATATCAACGTTTACCAAATTCAGAAAAAAGCAAAAACCGATATTATGAAGGCCATTAATATCGCTGAAAAACAAACGGGTGGTAAGATATTAGAAATTGAATTTGAGAATGATCGCGATTATGCCAATCATACGGCGTATTATAAAGCTGACCTATTAAAAGGTAACAAGATTGTTAGTATTAATGTCGACGCTAACAGCGGTAAAACATTTGCCAATAAGTTCAAAAAGTAGCAGTTATTTTGATAAAAATAGTATAAAAGACATCAGTCATAGGGTTGATGTCTTTTTTATTGAAAACGGCTTATTTACTATGCGAGCACTCAATATAATAAACGCTTAATATGAATATAACCAAAGTAAGCTCGTCTTACCCTTATTATGAATAAGTAGCTTCATCAAGGATTTTCATCTAAAAAGCCGCTATATAAAGCCTTATAAATGAGTAAAGCTTAACAATCTTACGCATACTCACTGTTTTTGTACGTTTATTCTTACCCAACTGCGCTAGTATATGAGCAAGTCATGGTTGCATAAGTAGGATTGCCGTTAAAAATATTATGAATATTAACCGTCACTTAGCCTATTTGATGCAACATAATAGAAAAATAGTATTGAAAAATAGCCGCAGTATCCTCAAATCGGGAAGCCAAAGCCAAGCATGACAGCCAATAGGCACAATTTTTAGTCAAGACTGCTTGTAATGCTTTCACCCTATTTATTGGTTTGCTACTTTTTGCCTTATTCACCTACTTTATAAGGACGTCTTATGAAACGTCGTACGCTTTTAGCCTTTGCCGCCAGTACGGTATTACTTGCCGCTTGTAATCAGTCGCCTACTACTGATGCTGATACCAATGCAGCCGATAGTGCGGCGACTGGTGGTTCTGATTTGCTCCAACGTATCAATAATGGCGGCACTATTAATGTCGGTACTGAAGGTACGTATCCGCCGTTCACCTATCATGATGAGAGCGGTAAGCTGACCGGTTATGATGTCGAAGTAACGCGGGCGGTTGCTGATAAACTAGGGGTGGATGTTGAATTTAAAGAAACCCAGTGGGATGCCATGCTAGCAGGTTTGGATTCAAAACGTTTTGACATGGTTGCCAATCAGGTAGGTTTGACCACGCCTGAGCGCTTAGCGAAATATGATAAAGCGACTGAATATAGCTGGTCAGGCGCTGTAGTGTTGGCACCGACTGATGACAATCGTTATAGCTCGTGGGAAGCGCTAAAAGGACTGCGTTCAGCGCAATCGCTTAGCAGTAATTATGGTGAGCTGGCAGAGCGTTATGAAGCTGAAATCGTTCCCGTCGATGGTATGGCGCAAGCGATTCAGTTGGTCAAACAAGGCCGCGCTGACTTTACTATGAATGACAACCTTGCCGTATTGGACTATCTAAAAAAATTCCCAGACGCCAATCTTGAGATTAAATTGGTTGCGCCTGCCAGTGAGCAGACGGGTTCGGGCTTGGTGCTGCTGAAAGGTGATGACGCAGTTGTCGAAAAACTCAATGGCGCCATGGCTGAGATAAAAGCTGACGGCACGCTAACCAAACTTAGCGAAGAATTCTTCGGTGCTGATATAAGTCAACAAAAATAATGCTAGCGTCTATAACCTCAGTATTAAGCGATTTATTGGCACTATTGCCCTTTATGGATGCTGCACGCGCCCAAATCGTTATCAACTCATTTTGGCCAATGCTCAAAGGCGGTATTTATTATTCGATACCGCTGGCATTGATATCATTTGCGATTGGAATGGTGATTGCGCTGACGGTAGCTTTGATTCGCATCGTGCCGCGTGCAGGATGGTTCCATGAGATACTTTATCGGCTTGCTCGTATCTATGTGTCTGCCATTCGCGGTACGCCGATGTTGGTGCAGCTATTTATTATCTTTTATGGCTTGCCAAGTGTTGGCGTGAAGCTCGACCCGTTTCCGTCAGCGATTATCGCCTTTTCGTTGAACATTGGCGCTTATGCGTCGGAAACGGTGCGTGCGTCGATTCTGTCTATTCCAAAAGGTCAATGGGAAGCGGGCTCCACAGTTGGTTTAACCTATCTACAAACCTTTCGCCATGTGATTTTGCCGCAAGCGCTGCGGGTGTCGGTACCGCCATTGTCCAATACCTTTATCAGTTTGGTAAAAGACACGTCTTTGGCGTCATTGGTACTGGTGACGGAGCTGTTTAAACAGGCGCAAATCATTACCGCCCGTAATTATGAGTTTATGCTGGTTTATACCGAAGCGGCGTTTATTTATTGGGCAATTTGTCTGTTTTTAACCTTTATTCAGGGCAAACTTGAAACCAGGCTTGATCGTTATGTGGCGAAATAATTTTTGCTAAAAAATATAGCCATCTTGTCGTTTTTTACCATCAGCGTTTTTTCATTTGTAAGCGGAAACCTCTATGATTCAAGTCACTAATATCCACAAAGCCTTTGGTAGCAATCAAGTGCTCAAAGGCATCGACTTGTCCATTGAAAAAGGCAAGGTAGTGGTCATCTTGGGTCCATCAGGGTCGGGTAAAACCACGTTTTTGCGCTGTCTGAATGCGTTAGAGATTCCTGATCAAGGGGTAATTGCATTTGATGATGGCAGCTTGACCGTCGACTTTGCCACCAAGCCAAAAAAGAAAACCTTACTCGCTTTGCAACGCAAGTCAGGCATGGTATTTCAGTCTTATAATTTATTTCCGCATAAGTCAGCCATTGAGAATTTGATGCTTGGGCCGACGGTGGTACAAGGACAAAGTAAAGCGCAAGCGCGCGAGCAAGCGTTGGCGTTACTTGATAAAGTCGGCTTATCGGATAAAGCAGATTTGTATCCGTTTCAGTTGTCTGGTGGTCAGCAGCAGCGTATTGGTATTGCTCGTGCGCTGGCGATTGAGCCGTCATTGTTGCTATTTGATGAGCCAACTTCGGCGCTTGACCCAGAGTTGGTACAAGATGTGCTTGGAACGATGAAGCAGTTGGCTTCTGAAGGCTGGACGATGGTGGTGGTGACCCATGAGATTAACTTTGCGCGTGATGTTGCTGACCATGTGGTCTTGATTGAAGACGGTCACATAGTCGAAGAGGGTAGCGCCAAGCAGCTATTTGAAGATTCAACGCATCCACGCACGCAAGCGTTTTTGCAGCGTATCGAGCAGTAGTTCATTTTGAAAAAAGACTGGCTTCTAAATAGCCAGTCTTTTTTATTGTATAGTAAGTGAAAAGCAATACCGTAGCGTTTTTAGGACATTTTGACTACACCTTTATGCTTTTTAACATTAGCCTTTTAAAACCCTGCATTACACCTGCAATAAAAAATTCGTTAATAAACGCTTCGCCCCCTCAGTCGCAAACGACTCTGGGTGAAATTGTACACCTTGTATCGGGTAGTCAGTGTGCGCAAGTCCCATAATCTCATCACCTGCGACCGCTGCATCTGTCAGTCTTAAGTCATGATGGGCATCATTACTCACGACGGCGGTAACAGTTAAGCAATCTGGTAACGTATCTGCCTTTACCATCAAGGAATGATAGCGCATGATTTCTATCTCTTGTGGCAAGCCTTGATAGACACCTGCATTATCATGGCGAATGGCTGAGACTTTGCCATGCATTGGTACGCTGGCTCGTACCACTTCGCCGCCAAAGACATGCGCAATGCCCTGCATGCCCAAGCAAACGCCCAATAGCGGCGTCGTCTTGCCCATAACCTCAATCACTTCGGCGCAAATACCAAAATAGGCCGAGTCGTCAGGCGCACCAGGGCCGGGTGAGATGATAATGCGGTCAAGATTCATCGCCTGCACATCAGCCAAGGTAATTTCGTTATTACGTTTGACGATGACATTTGCCGCTTGTTTAGCGTCGTCTTTATCACCATCCATGGTTTGTAAAATCTCGCCAATATATTGATAAAGGTTAAAGGTAAAAGAGTCGTAGTTGTCGATAATTAAAACATTCATAAGGCATAAGCTCTTTAGCAAAAGTACAATGGATTCACGCTGTCATAAAGCTGTCTAACACCACTTTCATCGCTGACAGCTTACGCTGGATTTCTAAGTATTCATCAGCAGGATTGGAGTCGTAAACATTGCCGCCGCAAGTTTGCGCATAAGCCGACTCACCATTGATAAATAGACTGCGAATAGGAATGGCAAAAATACAATCACCATTAAAATTAAAGGAGCCTAGCGCGCCGCCATAAGCACCGCGGCCATCAGGCTCAAGCTCATTAATCACTTTAATGGCTTCCACTTTTGGCGCCCCTGATAAAGTACCGGCGGGGAAATTGCTGGCAAGGGCGCTAAACATATCTTCATCGGGGTGCAAAATTCCGACGATTTCAGAAGAAATGTGCTGCACGTGTGAGAAGCGTTTGATATCCATGAGGCTACGCACCTTTACCGTACCAAATTGTGCCACACGGCCGATATCGTTGCGATGCAAATCGACCAGCATATTGTGCTCGGCAATCTCTTTGGCATCATTCAGTAGCGCGCGGGCAAGCTTACGGTCTTCTGCGATATCGACGCCGCGCTTAGCAGTGCCCGCTAATGGGTAGGTTTCCATCTCACCTTGGCGCAGGCGAAACAGTAGCTCAGGCGAGGCACCAATAATGCATTGCTGAGCAAATTTCATAAAATACATATGCGGTGACGGATTAACCGCGCGTAGCTTTTCGTAAATTGGCATCTTGTCGCCGAAAATGCGATATTTGGATTTAAAGCCAACTTCGCACTGAAAGATGCGCCCAGAGATGATGTCTTCTTTGACTTGCAGCACCGCTTTGGCATGCTCCTCTTGACTCATGCCATCCCCCAAAAACTCTACTGAGGGTGGTTCATAATTGGGGATGGGGGCTTCAAGTAAGGCTTTGATTTGCTCGATGCGATTTTCTTGCTGCGCGGTTGGATAGTAGAAATAGAAAATCTCACCGGTCATCTTATCAAGCGTTAAACCATCTAAATACACGCCAAATTTAAAGGGTTCAAAATCATCACTGGCTTTGGCGTTGAGACTTGGCTCAAAGAAATTAACACTGTCATAACCCAAGTAGCCAACCAGTCCGCCGCTTTGGTCGCGCGCAATAACGTGCTGCGGGGTGATGCTGCGTAATAGCTGATAAGGATTGTCAGTTTGATAATGTGTGGTTTCGGCGGTTTTATTATCGGTAATTGCTAAGGTGGTACGGTCAGTAGCAGCAATGGTCATAACGGGGTCAAAACCAATGGCATGGTGGCGCGCCATATGTCCATCCTCGCCCAATGATTCAAGCAAATAACAAGTTTCAAAAGCGTGCTCAATACGCTTAAATAGCGCAAAAAAATCTATATCCTGCGTGAGTTTGATACGCTGTGGTTTGCTAGGAATATCGATAGCAGCAGGTTGCTTGAATGTTGAGAGAGAAGCGGTCATAACGATGTCCAAAATAGTTCAATGATTTATCAAAAAAATAAGGCAGAATGAAATTATGTTTTTGCCCAATTAAGCGTCTTTTTTATGCGTATTTTCTCTATGAGTTTTAAGTAGGGCGCTCACATCGTGACTTTGCATGGCTTTCGCACCGCGCGAGACAGTGGCGATACCGACGCCGAGCTGCTCAGATATCTCACGCTGGGTGATACCGCGCTCTAACAAATCAAAAATACGGATGCGATTGGCGATTTCTTGTTGTTCTTTATCGGTCAATAGCGCAGTAAATAGCTCGTCGATAGCGCTACTATCGTGACAGCTGGCCAAATGAGTTAATAGACTGTGATAAGGATTGGCGCTCATAATATATAATCTTAGTAAGAGAAAGGATAATAAGCAAAATATTGTTTCGTTTCAGTATTCTAGTACAGTAGTACAAGAAAAACAAGTAACGTGTTTGGACGTTTAGCGTTATTTGTTTAACGCTTGATGTTGAAGGTTAAATTGAAAATAAAAATAATAGCCAGCGCATGGTGATATGCTGGCTTTTAGGTCATTTATAATTTTAGATAAATTAACGCTGTGGACGTATAAACGGCATGTGTCTATTTACGTCTTTATAGAGTAAATACCTAAATGGACCAGGGCCCCCGGCGTAACAAGATTGCGGGCAAAATGCGCGTAGCCACATAAAATCACCTGCTTCAACTTCGACCCATTCACCGTTTAAGTGATAGACGGCTTTACCTTCTAGCACATATAAACCATGTTCCATGACATGGGTTTCATCAAACGGAATCACGCCGCCTGGTTGAAAAGTAACGATATTGACGTGCATATCGTGACGCATATCAGACTGTTCGGTAAATCTCGTGGTTTTCCAAACACCATTGGTTTCTGGCATCTCAATTGCTTCAACATCATGATCGCTGGTGACAAAGGCTTCTGGCGCATCAAGTCCTTCTACAAACTGATAGGCTTTGCGAATCCAGTGAAATTTAACAGGCTCATTACTATTATTTTTTAGCGTCCATTGACAGGCAGGTGGTAAGAAAGCATAACCACCGGCTTCAAGATGATGGGCTACGCCTTCGATAGTAATATCCATCTCACCTTCAACGACAAACAGCACGGCTTCGGCATTAGTGTCGAGCTCAGGCTTGTCGGAGCCGCCGTTTGGGGCGACTTCAACGATGTACTGTGAAAAAGTTTCTGCAAAACCGCTTAAAGGACGCGCAATCACCCACATGCGCATACCTTCCCAAAACGGCAGGTAGCTAATCACAATATCGGTGAGCACCCGTTTGGGGATAATCGCATACGCTTCGGTGAAAATAGCGCGGTCAGATAACAGTTGCGTTTGCGGCGGTAAGCCGCCAGTTGGGGCGTAATAGGTGCTTTTAATTGGCATTATTAATAATCCTTAGGGGGTTTTGCTGTGTTAAATTAGTGTCTATCTTCAAGAGATAAAGGGTGAGTACGGCTGTTTAAGTCTTATTTTCATTTAAGCAAGGCATTAAAAATAGCTTAAATAGTTCAGCTTAGTCTGCGATTTGTGTATTTGGTTCGGCTTGTTCATTTGCTACTTCAATATTCACTTGCCAATCATCAATGGCCAGCTCGTAGCAGTTATTACCCTCACCATTGATACGGTCAATGACCAAAAAATCTGAGTCGCGACCAAGTGCCAGCAGCGGATGATGCCAGACATTGGCATCGTATTGCACGCCTTGATGCGATTTGGCATAAAACACTGATAAATCAGCGGCCGAACGTGGTGGTTCACCAGCTTGTGCGACGACGACAATATAATCTTGACCATTCATCGAAAAAAACGCTTGCGACCCAAAGGGATGATACTCCATCACCGATAAGGCGATAGGCAGTTCGCGCTTTTTGGCACGAAAGATACTGAAGCCAACATCGCCGCCGTCAAGCGTAGCCTGCGTAATCGCATGATGTCGACACGCATAACCTTTATTAATAAAGAAGCAGTTTTCAGAGGTCTGCTCTTCTTTGTCATAGGGTTCAATCACCGTACCATAAGGTGCAAATTCGGCCTTGGTTAAAGGCCTCGCGATAATTGTGGTAGTCATGATGTCACCTTTTGTTTAATGAGCAGTTTTATGTATTTAGTTTAGCTAGCGCCAGATGATTACATCCAGTTGGCGATGTTATCGTCAGTAGCTGGATGGTTTTCATACCAGTGTTTAGCAATGTCATCGCGGCGGCATATCCAGACATCGGGTTTGCTAGTAATGTATTGCAAGAATTTTTTGAGAGCAGTGATACGGCCCGCACGGCCAATGATGCGGCAGTGCAAACCGATGGTCAGCATTTTGGGTTCGTTTTTACCATTTTTATCCCCTTCTTCATACAAGGTATCAAAGCTGTCCTTTAAGTATTGATAAAAAGGCTCAGCATTGGTAAAACCAGGGCTTGAAGCAAAGCGCATATCATTGGTCTCTAAACTATAAGGAATGACCAAATGCGGCTTGCGGGCGATTTTTTGCCCATCTTCTACTTTGACATTGAGCCAGTAGGGCAGCTCGTCGGCATAAGAGTCTGAATCATAGATATAACCGCCTTGTTCGGCAACCAGCTCACGCGTGTTGGGACTATCGCGGCCGGTATACCAACCAAGCGGCTGACGACCAAGCATACGCTCGAAGATTTCGGTAGCGCGGCGCACGTGTTCGCGTTCCGTTTCGCGATACATATATTGATAAGTAATCCAGCGTAGCCCGTGACTGGCGATTTCGTGACCATCTTCTAGCACGCGCTCGATAATATGCGGCGTTTTTTCAGCTGCTGTGGCGCAGGTAAAAGTGGTGATGGGTAAACCATACTCTTTAAAGGTATCTAACACGCGCCAAACGCCGACTCGGCTACCATATTCAAAGGCGGATTCGATAGATTGGTGGCGGTTGTTAAATTCGGGCGTACCTAGTACATCCGATAAAAAGCGCTCCGATTGACCATCGCCATGAATAACGCTATTTTCTGCGCCTTCTTCAATGTTTAGTACAAATTGTACCGCAATTTTTGCCCCGCCCGGCCAATTGGCATTTGGCGGATTGCCTGCATAGCCTTTTAAGTCACGTAGGTAGGTGTCGTGATTAAAATCACTGGTTATTTTTTGACTCATTTTTAAACTATCCTAAATACAATAAAGCAAATTAAAGGTGAGTATTTCTACTGTCGGCTCATTAACTAATTATCTGATTAAATAACTGTCTCATTAAATAACTATAGCCCTGAAGCGTAAGCGACGAGTTGTTGGCGTTCTGCATCGGTCAATTGAGTGAGATTGCCCAGTGGCATATAGCCAGTTTGTACCGCTGTGACAATTTTGTCTTGATGGATTTTCATATCTGCTGGCGTCTGCAAAATGATGCCCGCTGGCGGTGCGGCAAATCCTTGCTGGGTTGGCTGCGCCGCGTGGCAAGTGGTACAACGGGTGTGGACGATATCCATAATGGCATCATCTGCTGAGGCAGTCACAGGTACGACTTCGGTAGCCGCTTCATTGGCAGCGCCAGTTTCGGTAGCAGCACTCATTTCCGAGTTATCGGCTGAACCAGCAGTAACTGGTGGCGTAGTGTCCGATGTAGTGTCTGGTGTAGCGTTTGCTGTAGAAACAGAGGCACTAGCAGCGGGTAATGGCTCAACAGGGGCAGGACGCATCCAAATAATCAATAATACTGTTGCTAATGCCGGAATCCAGAGGAATTTTGGCTTGTGATGCCCCAAGTGTTTTTGATTAAAATAATGACGTACCGTTGCTGTGATGATACCGACAAATACTAACACCAACCAACCGTGCGCATGTGAATACATCATCGGATAGTGGTTGCTAATCATGGTAAAGATAAGCGGCAGGGTAAAGTAGTTATTCATCAGCGAGCGGTTTTTTGCTTGTAGCGCCAAATCCGCCACTTCTTTGCCGGGCTTCACACCGCGACGCACACAATCTACCAACGCGCGCTGAGCAGGCATAATACCAAAGAAGACGTTCCCCGCCATTACCGTCCCTAAAATGGCACCGATATGGATAAATGAAGCGCGATCACTAAATAGCTGATAAGAGCCCCAGCAAGCGATCACTAGTAATATAAAGATAATACTGCTAAAAATCAGCGAGTTTTTACCAAGACGGCTACGAACAATCACTTCATACAGAAAGTAGCTACCAAATAAAAACAATAAGCTGGTCGAAATCGCGCCGATACTGCTGCCAAAAGCGACTTTACTGGGATCAATCAGATAGGCAGTCGCATTGAAATAATAAACGATAGCCAGCATCGCCATGCCAGTAAGCCAAGTGGTATAAGCTTCCCATTTAAACCAATGCAGGGTTTTTGGCATCTCTTCTGGTTCAAGCTTATATTTGGCTATTTCATAAAAGCCGCCGCCATGTACCGCCCATAAGTCACCGGATATACCCTTGTCAGCCTTCCACTGTGGCGGCTTACGTAAACTCATGTCTAGCCAAACAAAGTAAAAGGAGGCGCCAATCCACGCCACGCCAGCGATGACGTGAAACCAGCGGAAAAATAAAGCGACCCAGTCGAGAAGATATGCACCCATGCGCGAATTGTCCTTTTCTTTGCAATACTTTTTTATTTAATGTTTGGTTCAGCGTTCTGTCGTTAATTGAAAACGGTAAAACAGATAGCTATAAATCCATTAAGCCATTCATTTATGAACCGCGATAGGTACTATAGCCGTGTGCGCTGAGCAGTAGCGGTACATGGTAATGACCGCCATCACTGATCATAAAATCGATGACTACTTGCGGGTAAAATGCCGTGAGATTTTGCGCGTCAAAATAGGCTTGGGTCGCAAACGTCAAGGTATAACGGCCAACATCTAAATGATATTTAGCGATATCGATACTAGTATCAAATTTCCAGCTGTCAGCGGCAACTCGACCATCGGCGTTGGTGACACCTGTTGCCAATAGATAGGTCTCACCGTTTGCAGGCACGCGGTGGAGGGTGACTGCGATATCAGCGGCAGGTTTGCCAAGATGGGTATCTAAAATGTGGGAAGAGAGAGTGCCTGACATGATCATTCCTTTTATATAGTAAAAATAAGCACATTTGCTTTAAGCAGTGCCGAGTAGTTTTTGTAAGCGCAAACGGGTAATTTTATTTTGCTCAGTAGCCGCATTTAGTAGCTCAGTGGCGCGGTCGTTTGGCAGGCGTGTGAGTAATAAATCCAGCATTTCTTGCGCGCTTTTGCCCGTCGCAAAGACGATAAAGATAAAGCCAAATTTAGCAAGATACTCTTGATTGCCTTTTGCCAATGCTTCAATGACATCCATGTCAGCATTATTGGCACCAGATTGCTCATGCGCCGCGCTGTCTTGCGTATTGCGGTATTTTTCTTTTAATGAGTCAACGTTGCCGATTTGTGGATGACCATCAAAGGCCTCAAGCAAATTGGCTTCTTGGGTTTGCGCTTGCTGCCAAGCCTTGTCGCTACTGGCAAGTAGGTCGTCTATATCTGCAAAAGGGCGAGCGCCTGCTACGTCATGCGCCCATTTGCTGCTAGTGCAGCAGGTCAATAGTTTTGAGAGTGCTTCGTCTGGCGAGAGGGCATTAAATTGCGCTAGTGTTAAGCTCACGGTGACATCCTTTTCATTTAAATTTAAAACTCTTTATTCTTATGTTTAATTGAGTGATAAGTGGTTTAATAACATCCATTCTGCTTAAACCTGACCATTTGGTCAACTGTTTTATGCAAATTATTTTTATACGCTGGCGAAAACCCTGCTATATTTTCGCTAAATAAAAAATAAAATTGGCTTATCAGTGCTGTTGTATGTTGCAATATGGCTACTTATTTATCCTCCTATCCAATGGTTTATCTTATGACCCAACCTAATCAAACATCTCAAGCGTCCGATTCTGAGGCGCCTATTCATCGTAATCAGCAAGATATCCGCGCCCAAAATCAAGCAGTAATTTTGGCAGCTGCAGAAGAAGAGTTTGTATTACAAAGCTATCGCGGCGCTACGATGCAGGGCATTGCTGATCGGGCAGGACTACCAAAAGCCAATGTCCATTACTACTTTAAAAATAAAAAAAACCTCTACAAAATGGTTTTGCGCTCTATTATTGAAGAATGGAACGATGGTTTGGTGACAATGACCGTCGATAGCGACCCAAAAGCCGTGATAGAGAAGTTTGTACGCACCAAATTACACCAAGCGTTTGTGCATCCAAACCGTCATAAATTGTTTGCGTTAGAGGTCATCGGCGGCGCCCCATATTTACATGACTTTATGTCGACAACCATGAAAGAGTGGGCGCTTGATAAATCACAAGTGATGAAAACTTGGCATGAGCAAGGCAGAATTGGCATCGCTGACCCATTGCAGCTGTTGATTTTGATTTGGGCAACGACGCAGCGTTATGCAGAATTTGAAACAGAAATCGTCGGTCTGCTACAAAAAGACGCTTATGATAAGCAAGATGAAGCGCGCGCGGCTGACTTCTTAATACCCTTTATTCTGCGCGGTTGCGGGCTTGAATAGCGGATTTTACATAGCGCGCCATTTATTCAACCAAGCCCGCTGCCGTTATAACGGCTGACCTTCAACCTCACTTTTCGGCAACACGCGCACAGGTTTTAGACCATCTTCTATATGTTGATCAGACGTATCAAACTCGACGCCATAGTTCTTTGGCAAAATCATATCCAACGTGATAGCGACGATACCTGACATGGTCACTGCCGAGCCAAAGATATTGCGGAACAGCTGCGGCGTTTGCGCAAAGACATCAGGAACAAACGCGATACCCATCGATAAACCAAGCGAAGTCGCAATAATTAAGATATTACGGTGGGTAAAATTCACTGTGGATAGGATGCGGATACCCGCAGTAGCAACGGTTGCGAACATCAATAGCGTCACGCCGCCAACCACAGGCTTTGGCAGCTGCGTAAAGATAGCGCCAAGGATAGGGAATAGCCCCATGGTAAATAAAATCGCCGCCACATAAAAACCCACATAGCGGCTGGCGATACCAGTCATTTGAATGACGCCGTTATTTTGGCTAAAGGTAGTGACCGGAAAGGTATTAAATACCGCGGCAATCCACGAATTGACCCCATCACCTAGCACGCCGCCTTTGATACGCTTTTCGTAGACAGGACCTTGAATAGGTTCGCCTGAAATCATTGAAGTTGCGGTCAAATCGCCTGAGGTTTCGATACTGGTAATGATATACATAAAGGCAATCGGAATAAACGCTTGCCAATCAAAGCTCAAACCGTATTTAAAAGGAATAGGGACGGTAAGTAACGGCGCTTCAGAGACTAAAGAGAAGTCAATACGCCCCATCAACATCGCCGCAAATAAGCCAAGCATCAAACCGATAAAAATAGCGCTTGAGCGAATCACTTTATTATTGACGATACTAATCAGCACCACGCTGACCAGCACCCCGCTGCCCAGTAGTAAATTTTCCATACTACCAAAGTTTTCGGCACCAACCCCGCCTGCCAAATCAGTCAGACCTGTTTTGGTTAAAGACAAACCAATGGTGACAATGACGCAGCCAGTGACGATAGGGCTCATCAAAGATTTGAGTTTGGTGACGAATTGGCTTAAGCATATCTCGACAAATGCGCCGAAGAATGACACGCCAAAGATGACCGACAAAATCTCCTCTGGGCCACCACCTTTATTTTTTACCACAAAACCTGCGGCAAGGACGGCAGCCAAAAAGCCAAAACTGGTGCCCTGTAATGCCATCAGCCCCGAGCCGACGGGCCCTACTTTACGGGTCTGAATAAAGGTGGCGACCCCTGATACCATCAGTGACATGCTAATCAGATAGGGGATGTGCTCTCCCAATCCCAAAGCGCCACCAATGATTAAAGAGGGCGTGATAATACCAACGAAAGCGGCAAGTACGTGCTGTACCGCCCCTAAGAAAGCTTTTGCAGGAGCAGGGCGGTCATGCAGTCCATATAATAAATCAGGGTTTCCTTGAGTAACTTCACTCATTTTGGCTTTCTCCTAAAGTGACTTTTAGTCCAATCTCTGAAGGTAAACCTAAACAGCGTAGGAAAACTGATGATTTGAGAGTTGAGTCCGTGACTTAAAAAAGCCTTTCAGTAAACTCTAGATCTTCATCTTGTTTCTCTAGCTATCTAAGCATTTAATAATTTTCCAACAGAGAGTCGCACTTTTCCGTATGCTAATAAATAAAAGCAGCTCACCATTATTTATCAATATTGCCAGATATGGTGATTAAAACCTGACTAATTAGTCAGTTATCTAAGGGTATAGCGAAAGCCTTGCTTATTGCAATGTTTTTTTTGCGATTAAAATATTAATTTGTTTCATCTCGGCGATTTAACAAAACCTTAATGCGCTTATGACAAATAAAATTACGACTGCTATTAAGTACTTAATAGCAGTCGATGTTAGGTGCTGCTTAACTTTCACAATGTCGTCTATCTTATTGAATTAAATTCCTTACTTTATTTATTGCCAAATTGTTAATACTTCGTTATTATGCCTGTCATATTTCAAATGCTAATCATTATCATTAGTGTTAATCATGTTATTTCTATATGTATTTGTTGATTGAGTAGGCGTGGTCAATCAATAAAACACAAAAATTTTAATAGAAAATAAAAAGCAAAATCCCAAATTGTTTTTTTCGGACCATCTTTTTCAAACTGTCTTTCTAAAGTGGCACTTAAATCCTTCAATCCTAATAGTAAGTAAAGTGAGTGTGTTATGCGTGAAGTTAAGTCAGCAACATTTTCTAATCAATTAACGGTGTTATCGGTCGCTGTTTCAGCAATTCTGTGTTCACAGCTGGCGGTTGCGGCAACGGATGTGCCTAGTACGACCTTACAAACCATCACCGTAACTGCCAACAGCTCGGTACGTGAAAAGGTGCAAGAGGATGGCGTCGATGTCGAAGACTATACGCCTGCACAGCAAGCAAGCCATTTAAGCGATTTTTTAAATGTGGTGCCAGGCGTGACCATAGGTGGTACGTCAGCGGTCAACCAGCGCATTCGTATTCGCGGTCTTGAAGATAGCAACCTAAAAGTCACCATTGATGGCGCGCGCCAAGAAGGCAAGCTGTTCTATCATATGGGCGATATCACCATTGATCCTGATTTGCTCAAACAAGCGGATGTGGCAGTGGGTAACAATTCTGTCACGCTCGGTAATGATGCACTTGGCGGCGCGGTTGCTTTTAAAACGGTTGATGCGGCTGACTTGCTAAAACCGGGTCAAAGAATAGGTGCCAAATTACACGCAGGTTATGCCAGTAATAATGATGAGTTATTAACATCAGCGACGGTGTTTGCTGCACCAACGGACAATGTTGACTTACTGGCTTATTATGGCAAGCGTGATACTAATTCGGGCGAGGATGGTAACGGTCGTGAGCTGTTTGAAGACAGTAAAAGTGAAAATATTTTATTAAAAGCTGGTGCTTATATTGCGGATGATCATCATATTGGTGCAAACTTTAGCAGTACTGAAAAGAAAGGTATTTTCCCATTCCGTCCTGACTTTCCTAGTCGTAATGACGCCCCAATACCACAACAAGTTAAACGCGATACTTATGGGCTAGATTATACTTATAATCCGGCAAGCAAGTTAATTGATGTTGATACCAATGTTTATCAGACCAAAACCCGTATTTTGCGCGATTCTGATTATAATAAAAACCCAGGTTTCGAGTTTGATGCACAGGTTAAAACCACAGGCGCTAAAATACAAAATACTAGTATAGTTGATAGTAGTGTCTTTGAGGGTATTACCGGTACTCATAAATTGATCGCTGGTGTAGAGCATTATAAAAAAGAATCTGACTACCATGGTGTAGAGCGTGGTACTACGATACCGGTGAGCGGTAGAGATGAAGCAACAAACACCTCTGTATATCTAGAAGACCAATGGCAAATGGGTAAATTTAGCCTAACGCCTGGTGTACGTTATGACCGCTACAAATCTCCTGATTTTATCGCTGGTGGCAAAACCTATGATAATGTCGTCGGTGCACTTGCCGCAAGCTATGAGATTGCACCACTAACGCAAGTATTTGCCAGCTACACGCAGTTATTTAATGGTCCTGATTTGAGTCAAGCGATTTTTAATCGAAATGGTGTTGGAACTGTTGTTAACAACGACTTAAAAGCAGAAGAAGGGTCTAATAATGAGGTTGGTATTGTTAAAACCTTGCGTGACCTAACGGTAGCCGGTGATGCGTTACAGTTAAGCGGTAAATACTTTGAAACCGATATCGAAAATTATATTGAGTTTGTACGTTCAGGCTTGGATTGTGCACCAGAACCTGGAAGTAATTGCCAAGGCGCAATAAACAAAGATGAAGATTATAAAATTAAAGGGGTTGAGCTCGCCGCTGACTATAAAATGAATAACTTTAGTATGGGTTTGAGCTATTCGCGAGCGCGCAGTAAAGGCGACAAAACAGGCTATAGTATTCCGTCAGTGACCGGAAGCAGCTCAGAATCAGGCGATAAATATATGGTCAATCTGGCTTATGCTCCAACAGAGACCACAGATATCGGCTGGCGCAGTACCTATGTCGCTTCAGTGATGCCAAATACTGGCGAAAATGACATTGAAAAACCAAGCTATAATGTTCATGATATCTTTATGAACTATTCGCCAAAACAAGTTGATGGATTAAAAGCCACGCTTGGCGTTTATAATCTTTTCGATGAAGCTTATGCGAGCCACTCATCTCGTCTAAATCCGATTGATGATGTTACTACTGACTTTGAAAAAGGTCGTAATATCAAAGCTTCTTTAACCTATCAGTTTTAACCCTGTATTTATTTTCTAGTCGCAATAGAGCCAGCTTTTTATAAAAAAGAGCTGGCTTTTTTATCGCCATTTTTCGGAAATTGTACTGTCTTGTTTTAAAAATTACGCTTCGACTGTAGCACCATTAACCCTATATATTCATAAAGAATCAGCACTCATGATTTCACTTTCATTATCTTCTTTTGCATCGAATATACGCCGTATTTGTCTATGGATTCATCGTTATACTGGGCTTGTAATGGCAGGTTTTTTAATCATAGCGGGTTTTACTGGCTCGTTATTGGCTTTCCATGACGAGTTGGATAATGTGTTTAACCATCAATTGGCTCAGATTGAGCGGCAAGATGCGCCACAGCTTCCTATTGCAACCGTTCCAAAAATCTTACTCAAACCTAGCCAATATTGACTATTAGATAGGTTTGA
>NZ_JABAST010000001.1 GCF_016107575.1 Psychrobacter faecalis
CGTAAAGGAATATGATTTTATCATCGAGACCTGAGATACGGGTTTGATGCTTACTAACGAGTACAGGCTCAAAGCTGCCACCGCGGTCTCTTGGGGTGGATATCTCAAGATCGCCTGTGTCACTGCGGACGGTCTTTTTAGTGTGCCCGTTACGCTTATTAGGTTTATCCGCCTTTTCATGCTTGGGATAGCCGAGATGGTCTTCCATCTCAGCTTCTAAGGCAGTATCAATAAAGGATTGCATGAGCTGCTTTTGAAAATCTTTGATGTCATCGAAGCTGTTCATGCTACCAGCCATTTGCTCGGCCAGTTTCTTGATGTCAGATTGAGTAGTCATTGCTTATTCTCCTGTTATTGGATTATAAGCAGTTACACAGTTTTTAGGAAAGGCTCTATTAGCTTTTTTATTTCATTCATCTTTTTATAGACATCAAAATAGGCTTTTTACTTAGCAGTAGTAAGCCTGTTTCCGATGTAATGAGTCTCGCAAATGTGCAACGAGCAGTTTTAACTTTTGATCTGGTTGCCTGGCCTTAGGATATACTGCATACATGCCCAGTTCCTTTCGTGTAAACCGTTGCAAAATCTGAGTAAGTGTATGTTGTTGTATCTCCTCATGGACCAACGCTTGGGGCAAAAAAGCAATGCCTAAATCGCTGAGCGTGGCTTGTTTAATCGCACTAAGATGATTGCTATGAAACCTACCATGGACAGGCATTAATTGCTCTGTGCCGTCTATACATACTGGCCATATGTTGTTAGAGGTATTATCTAACTTATAGATTATGCACTCATGATTGTCTAATTCTTCAGGGGTTTGAGGCGTACCATATCGCTTTAAATAGTCTGGCGTCGCACATATCACCCATCGGCTATCTATAAGACGTCTTGCAATGAGCGATGAGTCTTCAAGCTCAGCGGTCCTTATTGCCAAATCAAATCCTTCCTCTATCAAGTCAACCAATCGATTGGTAATTTGTAACTCTACCGATACTTCAGGGTGTTGTTTACAGAATTCAGCAATAGATTCGCTCAATATGAAATTCGCAGAGACCACAGGCAGGGTTATACGTATATGGCCTTTCATATCTTCGCCGTAACCCGTTACTGCATCTTCAGCTTCCTGAAAGGCATGTTTAGCAATTTTAGCTTTGTCGTAAAGCGTCCTGCCGGCATCGGTTAAGCTCAACTTTCTAGTGGTTCTATAAATGAGTTGAGTATTTAAGTTCTCTTCTAATCTTGCAATGCGCTTGCTCACTACTGAATTGGTTAATGATAGTTTTTCAGCGACTTTAGAAAATGACCCTTCCTCAACAACTTGGACAAATAAAACCATATCGTCAGCTTTGACCATACTTGTGCACCAATTGGCGTAATGCGGATTAGATTATAGCAAAAAAGGAAAATAATATTGTCCATTGATGCAATATATCAATTAATTAACAAGGCGTAGACTATTTTAGGGCTTTTTGAACATGGGCCATAGACTGTCGCAAGTCGTGCTCGGTTTTGTCTACAAGACGGCTTGGATAAATTAGCAGTCCCTGTTTGTGAATGTTTAATACAACTTAGTCATCATTGAGTCGTCAAAATAAAGGCTGCGATGACTTGGTTCAGGGAAGATCGCACAATCAAAAGGATGTAATTTTGAATCAAACAATATATGGGCTTTTGGCATTACTGCCAATCGTTCTCTGTGGTATTTTTCTTATAGGCTTGCAATGGTCAGCTAAAAAAACAATGCCTATCATTTTAGTTGTTACCGCTGCGCTTGCCATTTTTATATGGGATATGACGCTTAACCGAGTGTCATCATCTATTATTCAGGGTTTGGTGATAACTGTCTCGGTGTTGTGGATTGTCTTTGGTGCTATTTTTCTGTTGAATACATTAAAACATACTGGTGCAATCGCCGTTATCCGTGCTGGGTTTACCAATGTATCGCCAGATAGGCGTGTGCAAGCCATTATTATTGCATGGTGCTTTGGCTGCTTTCTTGAGGGTGCCTCAGGTTTTGGTACAGCTGCCGCTATTGCTGCGCCTTTGCTGGTGGCGATAGGATTTCCAGCGCTGGGTGCGGTGTTGATGGGAATGATGATACAAAGTACACCTGTATCATTTGGTGCGGTCGGTACGCCTATCGTTATTGGGGTAAATAATGGGTTAGATAAAGCGGCCATTAGCGCTCAACTGGCACAAGAAGGACTACAGTGGGGCGACTTTTTACAACTGATTACCAGTCAAGTGGCTATCATGCATGGTGTCATTGGTACGTTTATGCCACTTTTTATGGTGATGATGCTCACCCGCTTTTTTGGTAAGAATAAAAGCTGGAAAGAAGGCTTCGCTATTTGGCCGTTTGCGATTTTTGCAGGCTTGGCATTTACAATCCCTTATATGATAACCGGTGTTTTTTTAGGGCCAGAGTTTCCTTCACTGGTCGGAGGTTTAGTTAGTATAGCCATTGTTGTAAACGCTGCTAAAAGAGGGTTTTTAGTCCCAAAAACAACTTGGGATTTTGCGCCTCAGAAAAACTGGCCAAGCGAATGGATGGGTAAACTGGTGGTCAGTAAAGAAGATGTGACGCTTGATTTAACCAGTAAAAAGATGTCTGCGGTTATGGCGTGGTTCCCTTATTTACTCGTTGCAGTCTTACTGGTGTGCTCAAGAGTATTCGCTGGATTTGAATCCTTATTAACCAGTGCAACGTTAGATTTTACGACGGTTTTAGGAGAGGCAGATGTAAGCGCTAGTTTTAGTCCTCTGTACTTACCTGGAGGCTTGTTAGTAATAAGCGCCTTGGTTGCCGCTGCTCTGCAAACTAAAAAACCAGGTAGTGCACTAAATAATGCCTTTAAAGAATCAACTAAAACGGTCTTAGGAGCTGGTTTTGTACTGGTTTTTACGATTCCAATGGTCAGAATCTTTATCAATTCAGGGGTAAACTTATCAGATGTGGCGAGTATGCCAGTCGCCAGTGCCGAGTTGTTTGCGGGTACTTTTGGCAACGCTTTTCCGTTAATTAGTTCTACCATTGGTGCACTAGGGGCCTTTATCGCGGGTTCTAATACCGTTTCTAACATGATGTTTAGTCAATTTCAGTATGAAGCGGCGGTGAGCCTACGTATTTCACCTTCTTTAATCATAGCGTCTCAAGCTGTTGGTGCCGCAGCCGGTAATATGGTTGCCATACATAACGTGGTGGCTGCATCAGCAACGGTGGGTTTACTTGGTATGGAGGGCGCCACACTTAGGCGTACTATTTTACCCACCATATACTATGTGTTGTTCTGTGGCATCATCGTCATGGCCGCCATTTACATTTTTGGTTTTCAAGGGCCCTTAGCATGATGAATGACACACAATCACAAGATAAGGAGCATCATATATCTTCGTCAAATCGCGATTCTCAAGGCATGCTTAGTCCTGATCAAGTACTAGACAAGCTAACACAATTACTGGGTGCTAGTAATGTACAGGCTGATCCAGAGAAAAATGAGCACTATAGAATGGGGTGGCGCTCTGGTGGTGGCAGTGCCTTAGCCGTTTTATTTCCGCAAACACTGCTGGAGATTTGGCGTAGCCTAGAAGTATGCGTTGAAGGCGACTGCATCATTATCATGCAAGCGGCTAAGACAGGTCTGACTGAAGGCTCAACACCGAGCGGTAATGACTACGATAGACCAGTTGTGGTGATTAATACGCTTGCAATGAACCAGTTGTATTTGGTGAATGACAACGAGCAAGTGATCAGCTTGCCTGGTGCGACATTGCATCAGCTACAAAGTCAGCTTAATGCTGTCAATAGAGCGCCTCATTCCGTCATCGGTTCCTCGACGTTAGGCGCGTCTATTATTGGCGGTATATCTAATAACTCTGGTGGGGCTTTGGTCAAAAGAGGGCCCGCCTATACCGAGCTTGCGTTGTTTGCCCAAATAAACGAACAAGGACAGCTGGTATTGGTTAATCATCTAGACGTAGAGCTAGGTGATACGCCAGAAGAAATACTGACTAATTTGCAAAATGGTAATTTTGATAAAAGAGAATTACCTGATAGTGGCAAGCTCGCATCTGACAAAGAGTACATCGCCAGAGTAAAAGACGTTGATGCAAGCACGCCCAGTCGCTTTAATGCGGACAAGCGCAGACTGTATGAAGCCAGTGGCTGCGCTGGCAAGCTTGCGGTGTTTGCAGTACGTCTTGACACTTATCCAATAGCGGCAAAAGAGAAAACCTTTTACATAGGCACTAACAGTGTGAGTGAGCTTGCACAGCTCAGAAGGCAGATACTATCAAGCTTCGACAATATCCCTGAAGTGGGCGAGTATATGCATCGTGATATATTTGATGTCTCCGCTAAATACGGTAAAGACACGTTCCTAAGTATTAAGCATCTCGGCACAGATGCCTTACCTAGATTGTTTTCTATCAAAGGCGCTATTGACGCTAAATTTCATAAGTGGTCATGGATGCCAAAGCATTTTACTGACAAAGTCATGCAGTTCATCGCTACTCTATTTCCAAAGCATTTACCGAAGCGCATGATTGAGTATCGTGAACAATATGAGCATCACCTAATCTTAAAAATGAGTGATGAAGGGATAGCAGAGGCACAGGATTTTCTGAAGACCTTCTTTGCTGCTTCAGACACGGGTAACTATTTTGAATGTAGCCAGGAAGAGTCAGAAAGCGCGCTTTTAAATCGTTTTGCGGCAGCCGGTGCCGCATTACGCTATGAAATCATACATGAAAAAGAAGTTGGTGAGATATTGGCATTAGATATTGCCATACCGCGTAATGAATTAGAATGGCTTGAAACCCTACCTGAAGAAATTGAAAAACACTTAGAGATGAAGCTGTATTACGGACACTTCTTTTGCTATGTGTTTCATCAAGATTATATTTTGAAGAAGGGCAGTGATGCACACCTTGTTAAAAAGATGATGTTAGAGCTATTGAGCGCACGCGGAGCCAAATATCCTGCTGAGCATAATGTAGGGCATCTATACGAAGCAGAGCCTGATTTGCAGAATTTCTATAAAAGCCTAGACCCAACCAATAGCTTTAATCCCGGCATCGGTAAAATGTCGAAAACCAAACGTAACTGCTCGTGCTGTGTGTAATAGTGAGTGTGGGTTGAGCTTGCCGCTTCAAAAATAAGCCAATTGCATCCATCGTTTAGCACTAATCAATAAATAATTAGAGATTCAAAAATATTACATAGATATTTAACAGAATAAGGGCAAGCGTATGATTATTTCATCTCCAAACGACTACAGGGCTGCTGCCAAGCGCCGACTGCCACCATTTCTATTTCATTATATAGATGGCGGTGCTTATGAGGAATATACCTTAAAACATAATGTTGAAGATTTATCGAAAATTGCCCTTAGACAACGTGTACTAAATGATATGTCACTGCTTAGTCTCGAGACGCAGTTATTTAATGAAACTCTGTCTATGCCTGTCGCGTTGTCACCCGTGGGTCTGACAGGTATGTATGCCCGCCGCGGAGAAGTGCAGGCCGCTATGGCAGCCGATCAAAAAGGCATTCCGTTTACCATGTCGACAGTTTCGGTTTGTCCGATTGAAGAAGTAGCGCCTAAAATTAACCGTCCGATGTGGTTTCAGCTTTATGTATTAAAGGACCGAGGTTTTATGAAAAATGCCTTGGAGCGTGCCAAAGCGGCGGGGTGTTCGACCTTGGTTTTTACGGTAGATATGCCAGTACCAGGGGCACGCTACCGAGATATGCACTCTGGTATGAGCGGTAAAAATGCTGCTATGCGCCGTTACTTACAGTCTATGACGCATCCGCAATGGGCATGGGATGTAGGGCTAAATGGCCGTCCGCACGATCTGGGCAATATCTCTACTTATTTAGGTAAGCCAACAGGATTGGAAGACTATATAGGCTGGCTAGGTAATAACTTTGACCCCTCTATTTCTTGGAAAGATTTAGATTGGATTCGCGAGTACTGGGATGGGCCTATGGTCATCAAAGGTATTTTGGACCCAGAAGATGCCAAAGATGCGGTGCGTTTTGGAGCCGACGGCATAGTCGTATCGAATCATGGTGGGCGACAGCTGGACGGTGTTTTATCCAGTGCACGTGCTCTGCCTCCTATTGCCGATGCAGTTAAAGGAGAGATTAAAATTTTAGCCGACTCTGGTATACGTAATGGCTTAGATATTGTGCGTATGTTGGCTTTGGGCGCTGATATTTGCATGCTAGGGCGCGCTTTTATTTATGCTTTAGCAGCGGATGGCGGTGCAGGGGTAAGCAATTTGTTAGAACTGCTAGATAAAGAAATACGCGTCGCAATGACCTTGACTGGTGCCAAAACGATTGCTGATATTAATTCTGACTGTTTAGTAAAGCTGGAGAATTAAACTTGAAGCCGTTAGTTTAGTCATCAATCGTAATAATGAAACTCATAATATTGTTGGCTGACTAGGGATAGACAGATATACCATTACAGGAATGGCTGACCCAGTATCACCAAAAAATAAATGATTAATACATAAAGCTGACAACGTCTTGGCTGATGAGAAGCGAGAGCTTCGAGATCCACATAAACAGGTTAAATGGCTTACACCATAGAAAACCTACATTTAAGACCGCACGACTATATTTGAATGAATTTGATCAGGAGATCAAGGATGACTATTGATAACGACGTACTACGTGAACGCATCAGCTTATTAGGCTCATTTCTAGGAGAGGCGATTTCTCGGCAAACGGGCGAACAAACACTCAACACGATTGAAACCCTACGCCAAGGTTTTATCCAGCAACGCCGGGCGCCTAACGCAGCGAACCAGCAACAACTCATCGACTTTATTGCCTCGTTAGACAACCAAACCTTAAAAAATGTCATCCGCAGCTTTTCTATCTATTTCTTCTTAGCCAATCTCAGTGAAGAAAATTACTTACGAGAACAACGTCAAGCCTTGCGTATGCAATCGGAACATAGCTGGGAAGGCTCGTTTCGGCGTACGCTGCTTGAATGTCGTGAGCGCAATATTGAACCCGCCCAAATGCAAGAGCTGATTGAGCAACTAAAATTTATCCCAGTATTCACCGCCCATCCGACTGAAGCGCGTCGCCGTACGACGATGAATCTATTGCAGAGTTTATTCAAGCATAGCGATGCTTTGAATAATCTTCCTGAAAACAGTTTCGCCTATGAGCAAGCGAAAGAACAAACGGCGCAAACCATTGATTTATTATGGTCATCTGATGAAGTACGGACGCGTAAACCTTTAGTCTATGACGAGATCAATAATGGCCTGCATTATTTCAATGCCAGTTTATTCAGCGCCATTCCCAAAGTTTACCGTAATATTAAAGACGCCATTGTTGATATCTATCCTGAGCTAACAGACTATCCCTTACCGGCGTTCATGAGCTTTGGTTCTTGGATCGGTGGTGACAGAGATGGCAATCCCTTTGTCACTCATGACACCACAGAAATGGCCGTATTGATGCATGCCAATACCGTCTTGCGTCACTATCAAGTGTTGATCAAAAAATTGCGTCGTGAACTGATTCACAGCGATACAATTGTCGCTATCGAACCTGACGTGTATACAAAAATTGAAAGTTATCGTGAGCTCGACAGACGAGTCTTTGATTACAATACTGACGATTACAACAATGAGCCGTACCGAAGACTGTTATCGATTATTCTTGCCAAAATAAAATCGACTAATAGCCATATTCAAAGCAAAGGTAGTGATAGCGAGGCTGAAAAAGATGCTTACACCAATCCGCAAGAATTGTTAGAAGATTTACGCATCATTCGGAAAAGTGTCAATACTCACGATACGGCACATGGCGAAGGCTTATTACTTGATATGATTCGTTTGGTCAAAACCTGTGGTTTTCATTTGGCAGCGCTCGATATTCGTCAAGAGTCCTCTTATCATAGCGAGGTGATAGCTGATATTTTTGCCAATGCCTCTAATCTGCCAGATTATCAAATGCTCACTGAAACTGAGCGCCAAGAATGGCTAACGCGCTTACTTGAAAAGCCCGGTACACCGCTCATTTATACCGATAACTTGAGTGATAAAACACGCGAACAATTGGCTTTGATGAACTCTGTGGCAACCTTACGTAAACTGGTCGGGCAAGATACTTTCGGCAGTTACGTCATATCAATGACCAATAACGCCAGTCAATTATTAGAAGTGTTACTACTCATGCGCTTTGCAGGCTTATGTACAGTGAATGACGAAGGGCAACTGTCCGCTGACTTACCCGTCGCACCCTTGTTTGAAACCATCGAAGACCTTAAAAATATCGATAAGATTTTACCTGCCGTCTTGGATAATCCGCTTTATCGAGGGTTGCTGCAACACTTAGATAACACGCAAGAAATCATGCTGGGTTATTCAGATTCATCAAAAGATGGCGGTATTATCACCTCTGCATGGCAGCTGTATAGCGCGCAGCAAACCATTAACCGTATCGCTGAGGAATATGGTATCAAAACCCGCTTGTTTCATGGCCGTGGTGGCTCTGTCAGTCGTGGTGGCGGCTCAACACATAATGCAATTGCCGCTCAGCCCGCAGGGACACTGCATGGAGAAATTAAAGTCACCGAGCAGGGCGAAGTCCTTTATGCCAAATATGCCAACACCGATACCGCTGTGTTTGAGCTAACCATGGGCATCACTGGTACCCTCAAAGCGTGCTCAACAAGATTTGTGGTGCAACCGCCTGAACTACCAAATTATGAAGCACTCTTTGCGCGTCTAGCCGATGCGGGTGAACAAAGTTATCGTACGCTTACTGACCATACCGAAGGGTTTTATCAGTTCTACTCACAAGTGACGCCAGTGCAGGAAATCTCTTTATTAAATATCGGCTCACGCCCAGCGCACCGTAACAAAGGTCTGCCTAGTAAGACAACCTTGCGGGCGATTCCCTGGGTATTTGGTTGGTCTTTAGCGCGCTTTACCCTACCAGCTTGGTATGGCGTAGGTAGTGCTCTTCATAGTGTTAAACAAGACGAAGCTTTAATGAGGGAGATGAACAGTTGCTGGCCATTTTTTAACGTATTTATTAGTAATATTGAAATGGCGTTTACCAAGTCTGAGATGAGCATTGCTCAGGCTTATAGTCAGTTATGTGAAGATGAGGGATTACGTGAAAAGATTATGCAAGCGGTAATCGATGAGCACGAGCTGACATTTTCAGGTTTAAATTCTTTGCTTAACCAGACATCATTATTGGCACATCAGCAAAACCTTGCCGCGTCACTGCAGTGGCGAAATGCTTATTTAGATCCGATTAACTACATACAAATCGAGTTGTTGAAACGTGCCAGACAAAAAGACACTATATATGATGACGGTGACTTTAGTGTTGAAGATCCATTAATCCGTAGTATCAATGCTTTGGCAGCGGGTCTACGCAATACGGGTTAATTAATAGAGAATTACGTTCAGATATCTAACTTATGACCTAAATACATTGACTTCCTTTAATTAAATTAAGAAGGTTGAAAAGGTGTAAGGGTCAACTAATTTAGATGTGGGTGGGTTTCTATCGTCAGGCTCCCTAACTAAAATCTCCCGAATTTTTTTATACGGATTTGACGGTAGGGGTCAGTCAGCTACCAGCTATCGAGACGACCCGTATGTAACTTGGTGAAACAGATGCTTGATTATGCCACTACAGTCTATTAATTAGGCAGCAATTGAGACAAGATGTTAGAAAAAAATATTGCCTCTCAAAAAGCTCGATTATCACTGCCATATCCTATCCAGCACAGTGAACCAATTCTTTGACGTAATCTTTTCAATGAGTGGATCGGAGAAATGTCGTTGTTGCATGTGCTCAATCAGCATAGAGATTTGACTGATATCAGATAACTCATCTGGCAATAGACAACCATCAAAATCAGAGCCAAAACCGACGTGATCTTCGCCTAAATGGTCAACTAGATAATCAAGATGATCGACAATCACATCAACTGAAGTTTGCGTGTTGCGTTGACCGTCAGCACGAAGAAATGCAACATCAAAGTTCACCCCAACCATACCACCGCTTTGTTTAATGGCAGCCAGTTGCTGGTCAGTCAAATTCCTTGCTTGCTGACATAACGCGTGTGCATTAGAGTGTGTCGCGACAATGGGCTGATCAATAATCTCTAACGTATCCCAAAAAGCACGCTCATTCATATGCGACACATCGATTAGCATATGTTTTTCACGACACTTTAGAATGAGGTCTTTACCTTGATCCGTGAGACCAGATCCTGTATCGGGAGAATGAGGAAAGGAGGCATTTAAGCCATCACCAAAGAGGCTTTTTCTATTCCAGAGTGGCCCTATACTTCTAAGACCTGCATCATAAAAAACATCCAATAACTCAGGTTTAATGGCTAAAAACTCAGCACCTTCCAAATGAAGGATGATGGCTAATTGCTGATTCTGCTGACAGGCTTGAATTTGCGCTAAAGACTTACAAATCTGAATCTGACCGTCTGATCGCGCCTGTAATTGTTGCACAAGTGCCAACTGTGCACAGCAAATATCCACGATTTTTTGCGGCTCAAAATCTAAGCCTGAGAGATTTGATAACTTGTCAGGATGGTTTTTTTTAACATAAGCGTAGGGCGGCAGGAAAATAGAAAATAAGCCGCCCATCCATCCCGCTTTCTGACAACGTTGTAAATCCAAATGTCCTGGTAGCGTACCATAAATGAAATCATGCACAGGATCTGCGGCTGCACTCAGCCACAGTCGGGTCAATAGGTCGTTATGTCCATCAAATATCACAGGCTGAGCATTCATTATTCATCCATTACCGTACGAGTAGGAATTAATTGCTCTTGACTCAATAGCTTTGAGTTTTTAGGGTTCCTAAAGCGTAACTCTTCAAAGGAAACTGGCGTTTCACTGTTTATACGCGCTTCCTCGATCAGATAATGATAAGGTGATTTGCCACACACAGGATCGGCATTTTTGGCATCCCCAGTCAGCATAAACGCTTGGCAACGACAGCCGCTGTAATCCCGCTCTTTATCTGGGCAGCTTTGGCACATGTCAGGCATCCAATCGTCACCGCGAAACTGATTAAAGCTCGCAGACTCATACCAAATATCTGCAAGTTGGGTGTTGCGTACGTTAGGGAACTGTATTGGTAATTGTCTGGCGGCATGGCAAGGTAGGGCTGTGCCGTCCGGTGCCACAGTCAAGAAAATCTTACCCCAACCATCCATACAGGGTTTAGGACGTTCTTCGTAATAATCAGGAACGACAAAAATGAGTTTACATTTGATGCCACGTTTTTCAATTTTCTTGCGGTGCTCATTGGTAATACGCTCGGCTCGAACCACTTGCGCTTTGGTTGGTAGTAAGCCTTCGATATTCTCAAATGCCCAACCATAAAACTGACAAATGGCCAGTTCAACGGTATCGGCTTCCAGCTCTAAGCACAGCTCAATAATCTGATCAATCTGATCAATATTCTGCCGATGAATGACAAAGTTGAGCACCATAGGATAGTTGTACTGCTTGACCAGACGTGACATCTCATACTTTTGTTCAAAGGCATGTTTTGAGCCAGCCAATGCATTGTTAACCGTTGGATCACTGGCTTGGAAACTGATCTGAATGTGGTCAAGGCCAGCCTCTTTTAATCGAGCAATCCGAGATTCGTTCAATCCCATGCCTGATGTGATTAAATTGGTGTAAAAACCTTTGTTATGAGCATAAGCGACCAATTGTTCTAAATCTTGACGAACGAGTGGTTCACCGCCAGAAAAGCCGAGCTGCACCGTGCCCATTTGCCGCGCCTGATCAAGAACATCGAACCATTCTTGCGTTGTCAGTTCCTGCTTATACTGAGCATAATCAACAGGATTAGAGCAATAAGGGCATTGTAATGGGCAGCGATAGGTAAGCTCAGCCAATAGCCATAATGGCAGTCCTACTGGCGCAGTCATACTAAATCAATCCAATGTTCACGTTGAGCCACCAACATATATTCGATAATGTCTTGCTCGATTTCAGGTATATCACCAAACATAGCCTTCACCTTTTTAATAATATCAGCAATGGACGCTTGACCATCAATGTGTTGACCGATGATGCTGGCACTCTCATTTAATTTGATCATCCCTTCAGGGTACAGCAACACATAAGCGTTCTGTGCAGGCTCAAACTGAAAGCGATAACCATGACGCCATACTGGGACGATAGAGTGATCTAGTTCAGGTAAACTCATTTGAACAATCCTTTATGCCAGACATTATCATCAGTGACGCTTTGGTAAGGGGCTTGATTATGGACATAGGCCAAGCTCAAAGAATCCAAAATGGTCCACAAAATATCCAGTTTAAATTGTAGAATCTCTAGCATACGCTCTTGTTGTTCAACTGTTTTGAATGAGTCGAGCGTAATGGTTAGGCCATGCTCAACATCGCGGCGGGCCTGACTTAAGCGCGAGCGAAAATAGGTATAACCTTGCTCTTTAATCCAAGGATAATGTTTTGGCCAAGACTCTAAGCGCGATTGATGAATCTGCGGGGCAAAAAGCTCAGTCAGTGAGCTGCTGGCTGCTTCTCGCCATGAGGTACGACGCGCAAAATTTACATAAGCATCGACTGCAAAACGTACACCCGGCAACACCAATTCTTCAGAAATCACTTGTTCGCGGCTAAGACCAACCGCTTCTGCCAGACTCAACCATGCTTCACGACCGCCACCATCAGGATACACGCCATCTTGATCAATCATGCGCTGAATCCACTCTTGACGCACCCGCTGATCGGGGCAATTCGCCATGATTGCCGCATCTTTCAAGGGAATATTGATTTGATAATAGAATCTGTTGGCGACCCACGCTTGAATCTGCTGTTGAGTCGCTTGTCCTTCATGCATCATGATATGAAAAGGGTGGTAAATATGGTAATACTGACCTTTAGCCATAATCGCTTGTTCAAAGGCCTCTACGCTTAGGGCTATTTTTTCTTCTTGCATTATCTTCATTTTGCTGTCGCCTTACAATTCAATCTGCATACCATCAAACGCCACTTCAACACCGTGTTGTTTCAATGTTGCAGCCTGTTCAGATTGTTCATTCAATATTGGGTTGGTGTTATTAATGTGGATCAATACCTTACGAATGTTTTTGAGCTGATCTAAATAGTGCAGTGATCCATCTTCACCACTAATGTGTAAATGCCCCATGTCTTGGCCTGTTTTTGTACCGACACCGCATTCTTGCATCTCACTGTCAGTCCATAAAGTGCCATCAATCATCACACAATCAGAGGCTTCCATAATCTGCATAATATCATCGTCAATTTTGCCCAAACCTGGCGCGTAAAAGAGTTGTTTTTGCGTTTTTAAGTCTTTTACAATCAGCGCAATATTATCGCCATCATGGGGGTTATTACGATGTGGCGAGTAGGGTGGTGCCGAGCTTCTAATCACCAAAGGCGTCAATTCTAAATTGCTAAAACCTTCAATATTAAAGGTCTGTTTCGGATCAATTTGGTGATATTGCAGGCCACCATTCCAGTGTTTCAACATATTGAAAATAGGAAACCCTGTCGTGAGATCTTGGTAGACCATCTCAGTACACCAAACAGGAATCGGACACCCTTCTCGCAGGGTCAATAGCCCAGTCGTATGGTCAAGCTGACTGTCCATCAAAACCACATTCGTGATGCCTGTATCTCTCAGGTTACGTGCTGGCTGTGCCGCCTTAAATTCAAATAATTGCTGACGAATATCAGGTGACGCGTTGAATAAAATCCAATCTATGCCATTCTCTGATATGGCTATCGAAGACTGGGTGCGGGTCTTTGCTTCAATTGTGCCTTGACGAACACCATGACAATTATAGCAATTGCAATTCCACTGTGGAAAACCACCACCAGCCGCTGAGCCTAAAACGTGAATATACATAAATCAATATTTCCAAAAAAATAAAAGCCCTAATCATCTAGGGCTTTTAATGTATTTAAGTCTAGTAAATTTTAACGCGCTTCAAAATACATAGTGACTTCGAAACCGATACGGATATCTTGAAAAGCTGGTTTAGTCCATTGCATAGGATTACTCCGGAAAGATCTCACTAGCTAATAAGTAAGATTAGTAAAAAGAATCTTTAATGGTATTCTAATCTAGCCCCTGCTGTCAAATCTGTAAAAAGACGGGAAACATTTTAGTTACGCAGTCTAACAGTAGTAATCAAACTATACTTATCTTGGCATATACCACTGTTCATTGTAAGGTAAATTGGATATATGCCTTAGTAATAAAACGGCAATGAATCAAATCATTACCGCTTCATTAAACAGGTATGATGTTACTTGGCTTTGTCAGCAAGTTTATAAGCCATAACATAATCCCCAATAGTAGTACCAACTGAACCATGTCCACCAGCTACCAATACGACCATCTGCTCACCTTTAGAATTTAGATAAGTCATAGGCGTCGCTTGGCCACCTGCTGGAATACGAACATTCCACAATACATCGCCATTTTTTAAATCATAGGCGCGGAAGTTGTTTTCAGTAGCCGCTGACAAAAATGCTACGCCTCCTTTTGTGATGATGGGTCCGCCAATACCAGGAACACCCAGCTCAAACTTCAATGGAATAGGGGACAAATCTTGCACGGTACCGTTTCTACGTTGATAGGCAATCTCACCGGTTGCTAGGTCAGCACCCGCTACTGTGCCCCATGGTGGTTGCTGACAAGGAATGCCTAACGGTGATAAAAATGGTCCCAGCTCTACCGCGTAATCTGCACCTTTATTTTCATTAACTCCTTGCTCTCCTGTATTGGTTTCTCCCTCACCAAGATTGTCTCTAGGAATGAGTTTTGATGTAAATGCCAAATAAGTTGGCATACCAAACATTACGCCATTTTCAGGATCAACGGCGAGGCCGCCCCAGTTAAAGGTACCGAAGTTACCAGGATAGACCAAACTGCCATTCGTCGATGGTGGTGTATAACGACCATCATAATTGAGTTGGTTAAACTCAATACGGCACATCATCTGATCAATGAGGCTAGCGCCCCACATGTCTTTTTCTTTCAACATCGGCGGCTCAAAACTCAAACCAGAGTAAGGTTGCGTTGGAGCGGCATGTTCACCTGCAACCAAGTAACCTTGCGGCGCGGCGCGTTCTTTGATCGGTACGATTGGCTCGCCTGTTGCGCGATTCAATACATACACATCGCCTTGTTTGGTGGGAACAACCAGTGCAGGCTGAACACCTTCTTTGGTTTTTAAGTCAAGTAAGCTTGGCTGAGCTGGCGTGTCCATATCCCAAAGATCATGGTGAACAAATTGTTGAACCCAGCGCGCTTTACCTGTTTTAATGTCTAAAGCGACAACAGACGTCGCATATTTTTCTTCATCTGCGGTTCGATAGCTGCCTAATTGATCCGGTACACGATTGCCCATAGGGAAATAGACCAAACCAAGTTCTTCATCAGCGCTGGCGATCGCCCATGAGTTTGGTGAACTGGTTTTGTACATCTGAGTTGGATCATTGACATCGAAAGGCGCTGTGTTATCAGGATCTCCTGAATCCCAGTTCCATAGTAGCTCGCCAGTATTGACATCATACGCACGAATAACACCAGAAGGTGAATTGACGTCGTAGTTATCATTAACGGCACCTGCCACCACAATCGTATTGCCTACCACTATCGGAGGCGACGTTGAATAATAATAACCCGCTTGTTTAAATGGCATATTATGCATTAAATCTAAAGCACCATCTTTACCAAAATCTTGACAACGTTGCCCAGTATTTGGGTCAAGTGCATATAACTTAGCATCGGAAGTTGGAATAAATATTTTTGCATCGCATTGCTTAGACGCGTTTTCAAAGGTATTACCAGCTACTTTCTGAACTGGTGTATGGCCGGTCTTGACAGTTGTGTTAGTCACAGCTGCATTATTACTATTTGTCTCATCATTAATAACTGGAGAAATACTATCAGTACCAGCTTGACCTGCATAATAGGACACGCCTCGACACGTTTGATGTTGGCGTTGTAGATTTTTTCCTACTTTGGGGTCAAACTTCCATAATGTTTGACCAGAGTCTGCGTCCAAAGCTAATACCCAGTTGTGTGGAGTGCACATATATAGGGCATTGCCAATCTTTAAAGGAGTTGCCTGATAGGTGGTCTCACCGATATCATTAGGACCTTTGACATCACCTGTTTGAATTTGCCAAGCAAGCTCTAAGTCTTTGACATTATCAGTGGTGATTTGAGTCAGAGGCGAGTAGCGCTGCCCATAGTCAGTACCACCATACGCGCTCCACTCACCCTCTGGCGTTTGCTCGCCATTTGATAACGGAACACCAAGATTTGTAGGTGTTGAATTTTGATCAGCACCATCTTTGGCAGTTAAATTGAGTTCACCTAACTTATCGGTGGCATTATTAGCCATACTACCAAAAGAGATCAGTGCGCCCACAACCACACTAGCCAGCAATCCCCAATAATAAATAGGGTTTTTTGAGTTATTTTTGGCGTCTTTGAAGGGAGTTGTAATAAGATTTTCGGAATGTAAGCTCGATGTACCATTAGCAACTAAATTTTTATCAGAGCTCTTTGATACTCGAGTTTTATTACCCTGCATCTTGTTAGATACCCATGGCAATAACATTAATAAACCAAATATCAGCGGAAAGCCCAAGCGAGTTGCCAGTGCCCACCAATAAAACCCAGATTCCCAAAGCGCCCAAGCCAGGGTCGCTATAATAAAAATAGTATAGAGCCCATAGGCGCTCCAATGTCTTTTAAATAGCAAGAATGCTGTGACAAGCATCGTAATGCCAGCAATAACATAGTAAGCGCTACCGCCTAACGAGAGTAAGTAGGTACCTCCAATAAGCAAAGGTGCGGCAAAAACCGCCATAATAATAGCTATGAATTTTTCCATGAGCGGAACCACCTGTTTATATAAAAGCAGATTGGCATGCAATGATGGACGACCAGTTAAAACTAGACGTCCATCATTACATACCTATGTAATTAACAAATAAATCAAACGTCGAATAACGTTTTGGACTTTATTTTATCACTTATACACAAGATCAGTAAAGGTGAGGTAAGATAGGAAAAACTGTTTGGTAAGTGTTTTAGATACTAGGGCGTGTCTTCATTTTAAAAATGGTAATAAAAATTAGATAAATTGTAGTCAAACAAGGAAAATAGCGCCGTTAATATCGGGATATTACCTAGCTATTTGATGAAGTTTGGCAAAATTTAGCCATTTTTAGCCCATTTAGATGTCCATCGATTGAATTGAAGACACGCCCTAAACTGTTTTTGATATAAATCCATAAATGCATAGCCTAAGACTCAAGTCCTCACTAGCAGACTGAGCTTCTTCCTAGAGATGTTACGTTAAATGGTTTTCATGCAAAAAAAGTCATCGGTTCGAGTGCTCGAAAATAGCTCTGCTATCATGAGAATAATACATAAGTTTAAGTTCCAAAAAACTATCTATAGAAATCTGCTATGACCCTCCCTAAAACCTCTTTAACACGTAAATATATCCTTTTTTAGCAGCAGCGATGCTGTCTGTGTCAGCTATGGTTACTGATTTTAGCCAAGTTCAACGCGAAGCTAATCAAGGTGATGCTGATGCCTAATATGTGCTTAGGATGATATACGTCAAAGGCGAAGGCGTGCGACTAAACACCATGACTACTAAAAAATGGTTTGAGCTATGCTGAAGAAACCGTAGAGGTAAATTTGGTAAACTAAGCGTATTAATCGGAGTTTATCATGACCAAGAAAGTAAGAACCTACTGTGACGAATTTAAAGCCGAGGCAGTCAAGAAGATAGCAGACAATAATGGCAATATCTCAGCGACCGCAAAGCAGCTTGGCATCGCCATGCAGACCTTATCTAATTGGCACAATAAAGCCAATCAAGGCAAGCTTATCAGCACTCAGCAATATGAACCTGATCTTATGGCAGCTATTCAAGAAATAAAGTAGCTCAAGCGACAACTTAAAGTTGCTGAAGAAGAGCGAGAGATATTAAATGAGGAGGGATAAAGCGGAGCATTGCTTCGCCCCGACGCAAGGGGAGAGCTATGCTCGAGTGAGGCGACGGCGTACTTTGCCAAGCACAGCTAGTAAAGTACGCCTTTATAAAAACTAATAGACAGGTCTTTAGTATCGTCTCTATGTGCCGTGTGTTAAGCGTCAAACCATCAAGCTATTACGACTGGAGTAGTCGCGATATCAGCGAGCAGCAGATACATCGCAACCATTGTGAGCTACTAGTTAAAGCCGCTCACAGTGAAAGTAAAGAACGTTATGGTTATGAACGTTTGCATGCAACACTCACCGAGCAAGGCCATGACATCACCTATATCTGGACAAATGAGGGTTGGCTGTATTTAGCAGGCGTTAAAGACTTATACATTAAAGAGCTTGTCGGTTACGCCATCATCAAACGCATGACAGCAGATCTAGTATGCAAAGTATTGAACATGGCCATCAAGAACAAACGACCCAGTAAAGGGCTAGTCGTTCACTCTAAAATAGGCAGCCAGTATGTAGCCACGCGTACCATAAGATCATCAAGCAGCCTCACTTTACAAGCTCAATGAGCGCTAAAGGTAACTGCTTTGACAACGCACCCATAGAAAGCTTCTGGGGCATATTGAAGAACGAACTAGTATATTACCAAGACTATAAAACAAGGTTTGCCGCTATTACCAATATCATTAGATATATCGAGTTGTACTACAATCAAACGAGGATGTTGATGAAGATGACTTTATGAATAGTTAGTAGGTATGAGAATTAATCAATCATCAACCAATCTTTATAGGGATTTATCATATAATTATAATCCCATGAACTTATTGTATGGTACCCTTAGTTTAACATAATATACATTATGCGAAAACAAACCAACGGTCTTAAGAGTTAAGTGCATAAGGTTTTTATCTAACTTTCTCTGTAATAATTGTCGTTCGTTTCCAGCCAAACTTAAACATCTACAATATTCATCTTCGCATTTAATATTAATACCAGCACCGACTTTAAAATTTTCATTTAAAACTTAAGCGCCAGCTAACGACAATGCTCTAGTAAATACTCGCGTAAAGATTTTCCATCCTCATCTAGGATGACATCCGTCACTTGGCAAGCCACGTCATTATCAACGCTCTTACATGACAGTTCATAATACACATCATCGCCTTGTGCCAAGCTGACTTGCACCAATCCTTGCTCGGTCACTGCAAACTGCTTATCTTGCTCATAATCAGGATCTTGCGAATTCCATAAAACATCATAACCAATATGACAAGACATTTGCTCTCTAGCAAAATAATCCCGCTCAAGCTGCATGGCCGCTTTTAGCTCTGGGCTGCCATATTGGTGCAAAACCACTGGATAATCTTGACCCTGATTATCCACATCTTGCTGGTACATATCTGCGATGGTCGTGACTTTCATGGCAAACGTCGTCTGCAAGGCTTCTGTTAGATTGGCGGTCGCAGACATGGCAAAAGACCCTATGATTAACATCATGATAGAAAATATGGTTTTCTGCATGGCGCTCTCCATCGGCTACGACTTATGATGTATTATATTCGTAAATAAGAATATAAACTATCATTTTACGCTATTATTATGTCAATTAAGCTTTTAAACCAAAACCCCGTTTACACAGCAACATTATCAACTTTGGGCAGTTATGAGTACTATTGATAAATAATCGCTACTGATAAGCGAACACCGATGTAAACCAGTAATGACCTAGGTTTCAAGCTATTCTAATTTTAATAAGCTACGATAAGGATATTTTTATGATGTCATCATCTCGTTTTAATATTTTTCAGTCAGGTTTGTATAAATTAACCATTGCTGCGTGCTTTGCTTCCATACTTGTTACGACCGGCTGCTCATCTTCCGCTGAGTCTAGCGTCAAAATACCCAGCCAACAAAATGGCAACACCTCAGCCCCCGTTATCTCCGATATGAACCAGCAAACGCTCAGGCAGCAAGCTTTACGTATCCAGCGTGCCCTAGCGAACAACGACTTTGCGCGCATTACCAACGACATTCATCCGACGCGCGGCGTGCGTTTTTCCATGTATGCCTATGTGCGCCCTGAGACTGATAAAGTCTTTAGCCGCGAGCAATTCGCGCAGTACTTACAACAAGCCAAAATCCGCTTTACTTGGGGTGAACGTGATGGGTCTGGTGAGCCGTTAGTGATTCCGCTCCCAGAATACTTGGAAACGTGGGTCGATGGCGATACCTATAACAATGCCAGTATCAGCATTAATGAGTTTAAGCACAGCGGCAATATGATTAATAATTTAAAGGAAGTTTATCCCAATTCCGAGTTTGTTGAGTTTTATCATAAAGGCTCAGAACAATACTCTGGTATAGATTGGCGTATCCTGCGCTTGGTGTTTGATGAGTACCAAGGCAAACGCTATTTGGTCGCTATCGTCAATGAGCAATGGACGGTTTAAATATTTTTATCTGCAAAAACAGATATTTACACCTATAAAAGATAATAAGAGGCAGTGTGATTAAATCAATACACTGCCCTTTTCATCTGTTTTCTAAGCTATTAAACCGATAATTAAGACATTAGCGACTGAAAAATCCGTAAAAATACTTATAAACTGAGCAAACATTGATGATTTTTATAGATCATATAGAAGGTAGTAGCAGTACTCTTATTCTCTTTGCTTTCATATACTGGATAATCATATGCTTCCTCAAAAACACCCTTATAACTATCTAGTTTATCCATGCCTTTTGTCGTTAAATCTGCTTTGTTGTTTATGTTCATTAAATGATAAATGTCACTATAATCAACCCCTTTTTGTCTCATCTCCATAATATTGAAAGCAAAAGCTGACTGAGTTGAACAGAAATCTTCATTATTATCAGGTATGTTTTTGACTTTATCGAGTGTTGAATCTATATATAATCCTAATTCTTGCAGCTCTTTAGGATACTGTGAGGGCTCGTTGATAGCATATGCTGTATGTGTTATCAATAAAGCATAAATTAAAATTAGCAATTTTTTCATGAAATTCATATTCTCGTAAGTATGGTTTTTTCTAATCGCTTTTACCAAGACACCTTTCATTCAAAGCGGCGTTTGGCGAAAAAACTTCACCATTATGTCGTAAATATCAGGATAAGCATCAATCAGCTTTTGCGGCGTCTCAAAAAATACCTCACTGAGTACCGCAAAAAACTCCGCAGGATTGGTCGCGCCATAACGGTCGAGACCTGATTTATGATGGCTTTGAAAATCCTCAAAGTCGCGGCTCATAATTTCAGTCCAGTGCGCAGGATCCATATCGGGTTGTAGCGGCGGAAAGCCATTGGCACGACCATTTAGCATATCAAGCTTATGGACAAACTCATGAATGACCACGTTGTGACCATCGCGCTCGCCTGAGTGTTTGGCATCCTTCCATGACAGAATGACAGGCCCGCGCAGCCACGCTTCTCCGCTACGGTGCTGACTGCCCTCATGGACAATCCCCAACTCATCGACGGTGGTGGTTTCGCTTTTGTAAGAACCTGGATAAATAATAATGGCCGACCAGCCAGCGTACCACTCAAGGCTTAGGTTTAAAATAGGCAGGCAAGCTTGTAAGGCGATAGATTGCTTGACCGCATCGGTAATCTCGAAACCCTGTGCGCCAGTAATCGACTTACCCGCCAAAAACAACGTCGCCAGCTCAAACAAGCGTGTTAGCTCATCCTCGTTTAGCCTATCAAGTATCACAATACGCTTAGCCGCTTTCAGCCAGTCAGCATGGGTAAACTCGCTGTTGCCCAATATGCGCTGCTCGCGCCAGTCTTTTATGATGCTAAACATAGTGGATTTCCTTTAATTTTGTCGTTAGACTGTGATTTTTATTATTGGTGTTATGCGTTTTAAGGGGTTAAGTGATGCTGACAATAAGTCTGTTTATCAAGATTCTAACGACAGCATATTCATAATCAATTTAATCAAGGTTTCTTTTTGGTTGGGGTCAGATTCAGCGACCAACAAGGTTAATGCGGCAAGCCCCGTGTTATTAATAACCATGTCACCTTTATCATTGAGCAGTCGATTATTACGATGCAGAAAATCCACAAACAAAAAAGCGCCGCTGCGTTTATTGCCATCGGTAAAGGGATGGTTTTTGACCATAAAGTACAGCAGATGCGCCGCTTTACTCTCGATGGTCGGGTATGCAGGCGCGCCAAACACCGTCTGCTCTAAAGTACCTAGCACGCTGTCCAAACCATCACCGCGAGGCTTAGCAAATAGCTCAGTCGCCTCACCTCTATCTATCAGCTGCGCTTTCAAATCTGTCAGCGCTGCCATCGCCTCAGTTGGACTGGGTAAGATACCGCCCTCTTGCCCGGCCGGATCGTCAAGCAACCCTTCATCATAGCGCTGTAACCATAAGAATGTCTGTGTATAACGGCTGATAATCTCAACCAAGCCGCGTCCTTCATCAGTTTTAAGCTCAGGACTTTGCGCGGTTTTTCGAATTAAATTCAATGCTTGTTGTAGCTCGCTTGAGTTTTTATCAAAGCGCGCTTGATTGAGCGTGTAGCCTTGAACCAAGTATTCACGTAGGCGCTGCGTTGCCCAGCGTCTAAACTGCACACCTTGGGGAGATTTGATGCGATAACCCACTGAGATAACCACATCTAAGTCATAAAACGTCACAGGGCGATCAGAATTTGCAATATGCATTTTTTGCATATTGCTTTTTTCAGCAATCTCTTCATCGTTTATAGCATTGGCAATATGACGCGAAATCACTGATTGGTCACGACCAAACAACTCGGTCATTTGTGCTTGCGTGAGCCAAACAGTCTCTTGCTCGAAGCGAACGTCTACCTGCGCCTCTCCATCAGCGCTTTCATAAATCTCTACTTTTGCTGTTTTATCATTCGTCGCATCAGTCATCTTGGTTTTTCCTTAACTTAATATACGCGATTATGCTCAATTCATAAATCATACAGCGACTGCGTGACAGAGTACATAACAATGACTATTCTGTGCCTGTGCTTGGAGTATCTCGCGGCGTATAACCGAAATGCTGCTTATAAATGCGTGAAAAGTAACCTTGGTCGCCATAACCGACCCTATGCGCCACTTCATCGATGGTTACATAGCTTTTGGTTTTTAAAATATGATTGGCCTGCTTTAAACGTAGCTCTTTTACCCATTCTGAAAAACTATAGGGCAACTCAGCAAACAGCTTATGCAAGTATCTGACCGATATATGACAAGCAGCAGCGACCATTGCTGGAGTCAAAGCAGGGTTTTCTAGGTGCAAATAGACGTAATGCTCGATGCGCTTTAGGTGTACCGACTGTATGGACGAGCTGCTACTCATCATCACCTCTTTCGGGGCGCTCAATGTCAATACAATAAGGTTAAGCAGCTGCTGCTCTAGGATTTTAATCTCTAAAGCCGCCAATCTATGCTGCTGAATCAGCTCTAATATCTGTCTGATTTGAAAAACCAGCAACCTGCCAGCCCCTTCATCAATAGACAGGCTACGGGCAAACTGCCGCTCTATCGTACCCATTTGCGGGCTTAATAGCGCTAATGGCACTTTAATCACATATAACGATACTTCTTGCAGATGATAAAACTTGTAAGGTAAGTTTGATAATTCAATAAAAAACTGACCCGGGTTTGAGATTAATTGGCGGTTTTTTTGCGCAAAACGAACGCTACCAGTAACAGGAAAGGTGATTAAAATACTGTCGTCGCTACGGTTATTACTGTTGCCGTGACTAGACTGATTGCTTGCTAAGCTGCGTTTATAATATACGGTATTGGCATGATAATGCGATACGCCGATATCCAAAAGCTTGGCGTGTTGCAAGTAACCAGAAAACTGACTTGGTTGGCGAAAGCTGACATTGAGATCAAAATAGGTGTCATTGATGGTGCGCTTCCAATCAAACGCGTCTAACGTTTGAGGAGCGCTTATCGGAGGCGTTGAAGGTAACCATAAGGAAGGAGGTAATTTTGCATTCATCCTTGAATACTCTGTATGTAAAAATAGCTATCACAAAATTGATAGGCATTTAGGTATCATGCCAGCTAATAAAATGTCGTTCTCCTTTATATCATACCTGTATGACGACTGGATTTCTAAATATGATACCTACTAAATATGATATAAAAAACAAAATCAGGCATTAAATGAGATTTAATGCCTGATGGGAAGTTTATAAGGTTATAGTGATAAAAGAACAGTAAGCTAAGCCGCTTTGGTCAGCTTATAAGTGCCCGTTTCATGCAATTCTGCTCGCCAGCCTTTTTTAATCACAATCGTGGTGGTTGGCTCTTGAATAAGCGCCGGACCTGCAATCAATGCTCCTGCACCAAATTCCTCACCATTATAAATAGGCGTATCAATCCATTCGTATTCTTGATCCATGATCATCTCACGGCTACCGACTTGCGCTTGACTGACATCACCTTGTTGCTTAGCAAGCTCTGGTAGCTTGGGCTTACTGATTTTACCGATGACAGCGACTTCGATATTGACCAGCTCGACCTTGTTGTCACACTCATCATAAGTATAAAGCTCTTTATGACGGTGATGGAAGGCTTCCAAAATCGTTTGCACGCTATCGACATCAAGCTTGCCATTGGGTATCAGCACATTACACTCATGCACCTGCCCGACGTAGCGCATCTCCATGGTACGCTCGATGATGATATCATCTTCTGCAAAGCCATCTTCTAACAGCTTTTGTACGCCTAGGCTTTCTAGCTCGTGTAAGGTAGCATTAAGCGACTGTAGCTCTGAATCTGGCGCAATAATCATCATCTGCGTGGCAAGATAGTTATATTTAATATCAGAGATGATTTGACCAAAGGCGCAGAGACATGAGGCAATCTTTGGTATCAAGATAGTACCAATCCCCATCTCTTCTGCCAAATCAACAATATGCATACCACCTGCGCCGCCGGCACAGATAAGGGCAAAGTCGCGAGGGTCATAGCCTTTTTCAATGGTAATACGGCGAATCCCATTTGCCATGTTTTGATTGACGATGGCACTGATACCAAAGGCGGCATGTGCCAATTCAATCTTTAATGGATCGGCGATATGTTTTTGTACCGCTTGCAGCGCTTTGTCTTTATCCAAAGTCACGCAGCCGCCTAACACGGCATCTGGCTCAAGATAGCCTAACACCAGATTGGCATCGGTGACCGTTGGCAACTCACCGCCTTTACCATAAGAAGCTGGACCTGGGGTCGCGCCAGCACTTTGCGGCCCTACCTCTAACATACCAAAATTATTCACATGACCAATAGAGCCGCCGCCTGCGCCCAGCGTTTCGACATGAATCATCGGCACGCCAATACGATTGCGTAAAAAATCAATATCACGGTTTAGGCTGGTTCGGCCAGATTTGGCCATCGTGATGTCAAAAGACGTACCGCCCATATCAACGGTGATAATGTTATCAATGCCAAAGGCGCTGGCAATATACAGTCCTGCTTGCGGTGCTGATGCCGGTCCTGAGTTGATGGCATTAACCGCCCGTTCGCGCATGATGTTACCGACCGCAAGCCCGCCATTCGACTGAAAGTAACGAACAGGCTGCTCAGCGCCGAGCGCCTTAAAGTAATCATCAATCTTATGTACATAAGACGCCATAACGGGGCTTAAATAGGCATTGACCAATGTCGTTGAGGTACGCGTATATTCCTTAATCTGCGGATATACTTCACTACCGCAGCAGACAAACACCCCCGGCATGTGCTGCTCAATCAGCTCTTTGGCACGCTGTTCGTGCTCGGTATTACGGATAGACCACACAAAAGAGATGGCAACCGCTTGCACGTCTTGCTGTTTTAACACTTCAATCGCATCGAGGATATCTTGCTCATTTAACGGCTCGTGTTCGCTGCCGTCTGCCAAGATACGACCACGGATAGGAAAGCGGCGGTCACGCGTAGCAATTTGTGGTGCCGGCGGGTAACTGGCATCATAGCGGTGTCCTTCTTCTTTGTGCCCTAAGCGTATCTCGATACTGTCTTCATGTCCTTTGGTACATAGCAATCCTACTTTTACGCCCGTCATCTGAATCAACGCATTTAGTGCGACGGTCGTACCATTTATGCACAAATCGCAGGCTTGAATGATGTCCTCGATAGGACGGTTAAACTTGTTGGCAATTTGCTGGAGACCATTGGCAATGGCTAAGGTGCCATCCTCTGGGGTCGATGGCGCTTTAAACAGATGAATGTCACCGGTTTTTTCTGCCAAGACAAAATCTGTAAAAGTCCCGCCAGCATCAACGCCAATACGAAAATCGTTGTTCATAAGTCATCCTTAACTCAATCATGAAAGTTCAATGTGTGTTTTATGCGGTTATCTGGCGGCGTAAGTAATCAGTCTCAGCTTCATTTAGCGTCAAAGTTTCTGGGTCAAGTACCACACCGTATTCAATCTTTGCCGCAGCAATTGAGATAATCCTTTCTTTTACATCCTTGATGACCGCTTGAATATCGCGATCAAATGAGCTGCCGTAACCGCCGCCACCCGGGTTGATATTGCGCGCGCGTTCACCCGGCGTGATTTCCGTAACGGTGTTTTTTCTATATAAGTCCGTTTGCCCGTCTTTATGTAGTATCTCTAGACGCCCAACTTTGAGCTCAGGTGAGATTTGTTCCGCGCCGCCGGCGCCCATAGTAGGATGCTGGCGACCTTCGCCAAAGGCAATAACCGTCATAGTATGGTCTAATGGCTCAACTTCCCAAACCGTACCACAACCGCCGCGGTACTCGCCTGCGCCGCCACTGTCTTCTGCCAAGCCATATTTATGGATTAAAATAGGATACTGGTACTCTAACAGCTCAATATCTCCCGAACTTAGCGCGCCAAAGCAGCTCAATGGCCCACAAGCGTGCCAGCCATCCATCTGCTGGGTGGCGCCGGCACCCGAGATAATCGATGCTAATATCATGGTGACGTATTGCTCGCCAGTTTTTGGGTCGATACCAGCAATATTAATCCCTGATGAATGCCCCCAAGACGCGGTAACGCGCTCAGGTGCTGCTGCTTCAAATGCCATACGTACCGCATCGGTTAAGGTTTCCATCGGTGTGGTTGTACAGTTAACATGCGGCGCAGGTTCTCTGGCATTACATAAGGTGCCATGCTCACCCAAATCAACGGTAACGCAGCGGTATAAACCTTCGTTATACGGCGGCTCTACTTGGGCAAACATCATTAGCCCAAGCAATACCCCAGACATCGAGTTACCAGCATAAGAGTTGATAAAATAAGGGACTTGCGGCGGACTGGTGATTTTAATATGTACATCGCTGTCTTTGATGACAATGTCGGCGCTGATGGTCATATCACCCAAGCCATGACCTGAGTCTTCTAATACCGCCTCGCCATGATAATCGCCATCTGGGATAGACGAGATTAACGAGCGCATATGATGGTCAGCCATGCTCTTTAGCTCTTCAATCGCGCCACGTACCGTCTCAATGCCATATTTGTCTAGCAGCGCAATCATATTACGCTCGCCGACCGCGCACGCGCCGTACTGGGCATTGAGATCGCCTTCTTGATTACGGCGTGAGCGCATATTGCTGTGCAGCAAATTAATGACGTCATGGCGTTTGACGCCTTTTTCCCAAAGCTTAATGGGCGGAATGCGTAAGCCTTCGGCATATATCTCTTTGGCATCGGGGTTATAGCCGGCTGGTACAGGGCCACCGATATCAGTGACATGACCTTTACAGACCGTCCAAAAGACCAGCTCACCTTTATAAAACACCGGCTTATACATACAGCAATCTAGGATATGGCTGCCCATCATCACAGGGTCGTTATGATAAATGACATCGCCTTCATGAATGTCATCACCATAATATTCGGCGACGGCTTTCATGGCGGGCATCAGTGAGCCTAAATGAATGGGAATGTCTTGCCCTTGCAAAATCATCTCAGGCAAATGATCAAACAGCGCATTACTATAGTCATGAGCTAAGTTAAAGACACTCGAACGAGCGGTTTTTTCTAAGGTGGTTGTCATCTCACGCTGCGCCGTTTCTAGGGCGCCACGTACGACAGACAAGGTAATGGGATCTATAGAAGGGTGAGCGTTGCTCATAAAAGACTCCTTGTCGAGAAATTTGGGTCAGAACAAGCGCATTTATATAGGCGAAATAAAAGAATATTCCGGTCTATATGACCATTTATCCTTACCTTTCAGCGTGCGCTTTATCTGGCTTATCATCTATCCTAATGATCAAGCTTTTTCACTATAGCGAGGTTTTGGTCAAATAGATGGACTGTGCGTGCAGAGTTTTTGACTGTGAGTGTACAGATGTAACGATAAATAGCCTGTTTTCATCTTTATCATAGTGGGATATAAAGCGTTCAGAATAGAAAAAGAGCAGTGCCTCACATATGAGGCATTGCTCTTTTTGTCTATTCTTACTAACTCTATAGGAAGCTATAAGTTATTTACTACTATACGTGAGCAGACTTCCTGCCTAGACCTATCTTCACATTAGCCAATACCAGTCCAGATAAGATAAGCATCATCGCTAGCATCTTCCACCATGTGACCACCTCTCCTGTAAACAACACTGAAGTCGCCATCCCAAACACGGGCACCAGTAAGGCAAATGGCATTACCTTAGAGGCGATATTTTGGCTAAGCAGATGCGCCCAAAGTCCAAAGCCAATCAGGGTTGAAACATAGACGATAAATCCAAGCGATAACCAAGACTTGAAAGACGCTTGCGTAAATGTCGCAAGCGTCCATGCTTCATTTTCAAATAGCAGAGAAGTTAAAGTCAAAATTACACAAGCAATCAGACCGCCCCATACGACTAGTGATAGCGCTGACAGGGCCGATGTTTTATTTGAAGCTTTGTTGCTATTTGCAGGCGAGGTAGTAGAAATATTACCAATACTTTGCTGCGTTGAGGCCTTTTTTGAAGCAATATTACCAAAGCTCCAGCCTATAGCCGCAATCAATATGCAGATAAAGCCAATCAAGGGCATATCACCGCCGAGATTTAGCGCAATCACACCCAGCCCTAGTACACCGACCAACATACCGATAATCTGCATGCGACTCACCGCTTCACCTAATATGATATACGCCAGCAAGACGGTGATGAAAATCTGAACTTGTAATAATAACGCCGTCAACCCTGCCGAAGCGCCTAAATGCATGGCGGTAAATACAAAGGCATATTGCATGACAAAGGTGCCGATAGCATAAATAAATAGTGTACGGTTGAACTTAGGCGGTTTAAGGAACAAAACCAACGGCACGGCAGTAAAGAAAAAACGTAACGCGGTTAGCATCAGTGGCGGAAAGCTTTCAAGCGCCCAGGCAATAAAGGTAAAGTTCACGCCCCATATAAAGGTAACCAATACGGCTAAAGCAATGTGGATTGGGGTCATGTGCCTATCCTAGAGGGTTTTTAAAGTCAATGGCGTCAGGCTGGCGTGTTGGCATATTGGTCTGTCCTGATAATGATATCGATGAGGTAATGCGTATTAAAACCTGAAAAATCCAAACACGCCAGCATTTAGTTAAGTGCTATCACCCCACCACCAGCCGCATCATTTGCGTACTGATATAACCGCCAAAAGTACCCACGGCATAGCCTAAAATACCCAAGAACACGCCAACTGGCGCCAGTGACGGGTGAAATGCCGTAGCGACAATCGGTGCTGATGACGCGCCGCCAGTATTGGCATTAGAACCAACTGCCAAAAAGAAGAATGGCGCACGAATCATTCTAGCAACCGCAAAAACAATCACAACGTGAATACTCATCCATAACAGACCAATGAGTAGTAAGCGCCATTGCGAGACAATGCCCGCTAGATTGATTTGCATACCAATAGCCGCGATTAAGACAAAGATAAAGACCGTACCGATTTTGGAGGCGCCAACATGGTCAAGGCGGCGGATTTTGGTAAAGGAGAAAACTACCCCTATTAAGGTAATAATCACCACCATCCAAAAGAATGAGCTGGCAAAGCTATATTGCACTGCCCAACTATAAGGTGCAAAGAAGCCTGCTATTTGCCCACCTGCGAAATGCGCCACCCCGACCATGGCAAAACACAAGCCAAACATCACCATCAAATCATTGATAGTGGCAGGACGCGCATGGTCTCGCTCATAGCTTTCCACCGCAGCAATCACTTTATCAATACTACTGCTGTCCGCCCGTAAAAACTTATCTATCTTCGCGCTGTGCTTGGCCATGACCAAAATCGCCAATAGCCATAATGAGGCGTTGGTGGTATCGACCAAAATCATCATGCCAAATAAATCATCACTGACGCCAAACAGCTCTTTCATCGCCGCTTGGTTTGCTGCCCCGCCAATCCAGCTACCCGCGACCGCTGAAAACCCGCGCCATAAGGTATCGTCGGTAAACATATCAGGTGATATCCATTTGGCAATGCCTAAGCTAATCGGCCCACTAATAACAATGGCAACACTGGCCGCAAAAAACATGGCAATGGCTTTCCAGCCAAGCCCTAAGATTTTTGGCACATCCATCGACAACGTCATCAATAGCAAACTGGCTGGCAACAGATAGGTGGCGGTAAAGCCATAAATCTGCGAACCAATACCATCAGCAAAGACACCCAAGCTATTTAGGGTTGCAGGAATGAAGCAGCACAGCACAATACCCGGCAGGACGGCATAAAAGCGGCGCCAAAACTTACCAGGCAGCCCTTGGGTATAAAACACCAAACCAATAATGGCCATGATAATGCCAAAGGCTAACGGCAAATTATCAATGGCTAAATGAGAAATATCGGGCATCAGACAGCTCCGCAGCACACGATGATTAAAAGCCTGTCAGTATAGACAAGGCGAAAAAGACGCGCAAGCAACGATATAGCATTGTTGACTTTTTATTAGTGAAACATACAAGTATTTTGACGCACAAAAAAGCCAGATAACAAGTATCTGGCTTTTTAATATGACGCTATATGATTAATAATGACATTTATTTAAGCCATTATTAACCATTCATTATAACGTTATTACGAGTTTCTACCGCGATTACCGCCTGTTGGACGACCTTGACCACGGCTGTCAGAGCGATTTGCTGGGCGACCTTGGCTGCCACTTGGACGACCGCGACCGGTTGCAGCGCGATCGCCACGTGGTGCGCTGGTGCCGTCACCACGGCTAGGCGCGCCTGTGCGTTTGCCTTGATAGGGTTTGCCACCTGAGCGCTCACTTGGCTTGCCTTGGTAACCGCTGTCATTGCTTGCGCGTTGACCAGTCGGCGCGCTGTCGCTTGAGCGACCACGGCCTTGACCATTACCGCCGCCGTTTGAACGACCTGCATAACCGCCTGCTGAACGACCACGGCCTTGACCGTTACCGCCGCCGTTAGAGCGTCCGCGACCACGGCCACGACCATTACCTTTGTTTTCGCTTGGTACATAAGTCTTCTTAGGTTCCATACCTTCGATAACACAGACTTCCATTTTGCGATCTAAGTAACGGTTGATAGCGTTTAGCTGTGGACGATCATCCATGCTACATAAGCTGATGGCAATACCCGTACGACCAGCACGGCCACAACGACCGATACGGTGGACGTAATCTTCGGTTTGACGTGGCAAGTCATAGTTAATAACGTGTGAAATCGCTGGTACGTCTAGACCGCGAGCAGCAACGTCGGTCGCTACTAGGATTTTAACCTTGCCATTACGTAAGTCTTGTACGATACGGTTACGCTTGCTTTGCGGCAAATCGCCATGGAGGAAACTGGCTTTATGACCAGCTTCTTGCAGCTGTTTGGCCAATTTTTCTGTACTACGTTTGGTCGCTGCAAAGATAATGATTTGTTCCATATCTTTGTCACAAACAACTTTATCAAGCAAACGGTTTTTGTGATCAAAATCATCACAGTAGTATACTTTTTCTTCGATATGCGCCGATTCAACTTTGATTGAAACGCGCTCAGGATTTTTGGTGAAGCTCGCCGCAATCTTGCCAACAGGGCCATCCCAAGTCGCTGAACACATAATCGTTTGACGATTATCAGGTGCCGCTTTCAAGATATCGTTGATATCATCAGCAAAACCCATGTCTAGCATACGGTCAGCTTCGTCAAGTACCAACACTTCAAGGTTTGATAAATCAACGCGACCGGCTTTGATATGGTCAAGTAAACGACCAGGCGTCGCAACAATCACTTGAACGCCTTTTCTTAGCGCAGTAATCTGACCGTTGTACGGTGCGCCGCCGACTAATGGCACACAGAACAGACCGCGCATGTCTTTTGAATAGGTACGAACGCTGTCATGTACTTGCTGAGCAAGCTCACGCGTTGGCGTTAAGATAAGGGCTTTGGTTAATTTGTCAAAGCTAGTGGCACGGCTTAAACGGTCAAGTACTGGGATAACAAATGCCGCAGTTTTACCACTACCGGTTTGCGCTGACAATAATAAGTCGCGACCCGCTAGAGCAAAAGGAATGGCTTGTTCTTGAATAGGTGTTGGGTTGGTATAGCCAACGCGGTCAAGCGCGGTCAAAATTGGCTTGGCAATATCAAGGTCGCTAAAAGTGATTTTATTTTCTTCAGCAGCGTCAGTAGTAGCCGCTTGATTATTGGTATCAGCAGTTGCAGTGGTGTTTGGGGTATCAGTGCTGTCGATGATGCCGTTTTCAGCGGCGATAGCAGATAAGATGTCAGTCATAGTAATCCTTGGTAAGTATAAGCTGCTGTAAATTCAGCAAGCTTGATGCATACCACTGATAACCGTTCATCACGCCGCATTTATAAAATTATTGTCTCACCTTAAAAGGCTTAACAATCAAAAGCCAAGCCATAAAGCTTGTCAATATTATAAAGGCGTTCGTGCTGTCTGACGTATTTTGGTGGTAGTGCCGAGTGTCTTATCCTTGTTTGCTAAAAGCGCATTATCAATGCTTTGTCCAAAGCAGATAAAGGCTGGTAACAACCAATCTAACCGATATAGCGGTCAGTAGATAAGATATGAGTCAAAAATAACGGATTTTTCACTATTAATAGAAAAGGTTATTTAAGTACACAAAATCATCGGCAACAATTACTTATGGTCATCCTAGACCCAAAATCGCAGGCGATGTTATCAATCTCATAATTCACGCTAGTCTATGCTAACGTGGCGACGCAGTATAGCACAACATAAGCGCAAACAGTACCTATTTTTCTGTTTATGATAAAAATAGGTCAGATCTCAAACAATTTAGGCTTAAAAACCGCTGCGCCAGTCTTTAATACAGCCGCTTGAACGCTTTTATCTTTAATGTAATAATTTCTAACATACGCGCTATTAACGCGACATTTTCACTTCCGTCACATAGGTTGGCAATTGCCAAGCGCCGCCCGCCTCTATCAGCCGGCACATACCTGTGGTGCTTTCATGACTTTTCTCAAACGCTCTGCCTGTCCATACCCATTCACTTTTGGCTAAACAGTCGCCAAGCCCGCGGCCTTTTTGCACCGAGGTTATTTTACCATCGCCATAATCGGTCGCGCTTGTCGTCACCAAGCTCGGCTTATAAGGCTTAGTGTCATTGAATACCCAAACACCCGTACCCGTGTTATAAGCGCCCGTCCAACAATCATGCTGGGCGAGCAGCTGCTTACTGTTTAAACGGCTGACGCGCCACGCTGTCTTATCCGCTAAGTTTGGACATTCAGTGTTGACATCTTTCATGGTGGTTTTCATCATCTCTGCCAACTGCGATGAGCGCATGGCAAATTTTTTCTTACTACTAGAGAGGGCGTTAGGATTAGGAGTGACCAGTCGTAATGAAGGAGCGGCTTGCGGCGACAAGATGCCGCTATTAGATTTACTGGTGTTATTGCTAATAAAAGCGCTTGAGGTCCCTACCCGGCCTTGAGCTTCGTCGGCTTTGAGCATCACTGCACTGGCCCCTTTATCCGATAACTGCCAGCGCGTGTTACGAATCACCAGCTCAATTTTGCTCGATTTGGTCAAGGCATCAAGCAGCGCGCTCACCTGCGCTGAGGTTAGCTCGGCATGACCTGCGGCTACTGAGTAAGGCTTGGTTTCTCCATAATCTCTATCATTAATAAACAGTGAGATACGATGGCGATTACCAAGCTGCATCAGCGCTTTAGCAGAGCTTTCTTTAGCGCCGCCAAGCTTTACTTTGCCATCGACGGTAGCGTTTGCTCCTGCGCGGCGTACCAATAGTAAAGACACAGGTAAATCGCTATTATTCTCCGCTTGGTAACCTGCCAGCCGGCAAGTACGCGTATTGTCGCAAGCGACTTCCCAATCTTGATTACTAAAGCTTACAGGCGTGGCAGCCTGCGTCACGGAACTCAATAAAGCGGCGCTAAGGGCAGCAAATAACGGTAATATCATTTTTTTTGTCATGAATAAAGGCAACTTTTTTATTTTTATCAAAATGTTTTTTCTATGCGGGTTGTTTTTGCTAGGAGCATTGTCTGTTAGCAGACTACATGCGCTTGGGGATTGACGAGTGAATGGTAAAGGTAGAAAAACCATCTCGTTGAATAGAGGTAGTAGTATAGGCTGAGTTTTATTATTCTTCATAGTCATTACTCATTAATAGAAGAAATATCAACACCTGCCCAAGAAGGCGGTGGCTACTATCTTAACGTACTAATGTTTCTATCTGTTATGCTAATGTACCATTATGTAAAGACGAAAGTATAGTCAAAGAGCGATATACCGATAAATATATTTGGAATAACGGATATTAAAAAAGCAAAAGGTTAACAAGCAATGGCTTATTAACCTTTTTATGAAAACTTATGTTTTGCTACGACTATTTAAATATAAACTGATAAAGTTAAATCTTTAAACAATAGGCTTTAATTCTAAATCTACGGCGCGTTTTACCGCTGGACGGTCGGCGATTTTTTGTGCCCAACGTTTGATGTTTTTGTAATCATCTACTTGTAAAAATTCTGCCGCATCATAAAGCTTGCCCAGCACCAGCTGACCGTACCACGCCCAGATAATCATATCAGCGATATTATAGTCCGCCTCATCATTACCGCACATATACTCGTGGTCTTTGAGGTGCTTATCTAGCACATCAAGCTGGCGTTTGGTCTCCATCGTATAGCGATTGATAGGATACTCTAGCGGTTCGGGCGCATAGGCGTAGAAATGCCCAAAACCGCCACCTAAAAACGGCGCACTACCCATCTGCCACATCAGCCAAGACAGACAATCTGCGCGCGCTTTACCTTGCTGCATCGGGATAAATTTGCCAAACTTTTCCGCTAAATATAATAAAATAGCCCCCGACTCAAAAAGCGCAATAGGCTCGCCAGCATTTTTATCATTTAAAGCATCAGTATAATCAACCAGCGCCGGGATTTTAGAATTGGGGTTGATAGCGACAAACCCTGAGCCAAATTGATCGCCCGCAGAGATATCTATTTTGTAGGCGTCGTACTCAGCGCCTTTAACATTCAGCTCGGCAAGCTCTTCTAACAAGATATTTACCTTGACGCCATTCGGGGTATTTAGTGAATACAGCTGTAAAGGTGCATCGCCGACCGGTAATTTTTGCTCATGGCGCGCGCCAGCTGTTGGGCGATTGATACTGGCGAACTTACCAACATTTTCGCTGTCGTTTTTCCATACTTTAGGCGGCGTATAGGCTTTGGTATGGTTGTTTTGAGTGTCATTATTTTCGTCATTGTTTGATTGATGATTGTCACTACTCATAATAATTCCTATTTTTTTGTTGTATAAAACAGAGCCAAAGCGAGACTGAGGCGGCAAAAGATTTATATTAGTCTCACGTCGTCCTATATGATAATTCTACTATAGCAAATCTTTAGTTAAAGCCCTGTCTTGTAACCCATTTTTAAAAGTAACGAGCACGAGTATCAAAGCGTTTGAGAACACACTTCTTATGAATGAGCTTACACCGTTACTTTGCTACTCTTTAACTCATAGGCGGTTATTTTTATACTAGCCCAACTTAACAGCTTTTTAGAGATAGGCTTAACAACAGAAGTCAAAAGATGAGGTCAAAAGACATGGTGATGACAATATGGTAACCCTAACCCCAACGCAAGATAAATACCTACCCTATGTCTTGGCGGTGGCGCTATTTATGCAGATTTTAGATGCTACCATCTTAAACACCTCTTTGCCGCAAATGGCGCAAGCCCTTGGCGAGTCACCATTAAAAATGCAGTGGGCGGTTATTAGCTATGCGCTAACCTTGGCGATTTTTATTCCTATAAGCGGCTTTTTGGCTGATAAATATGGCACGCGGCGGGTGTTTTTATATGCTGTAATCATCTTTTGTATCGGCTCACTATTGTGTGCCGCCGCCCCAACGTTGAATTTATTGATTGGTTCGCGCGTCATCCAAGGTATTGGCGGCGCGATGATGACCCCTGTGGCGCGTCTCATATTGGTCAAATCTTATCCGCGTAATAAGCTATTAACCGTGATGAACTTTGCGGTGATACCCGCGTTAATCGCGCCCCTAGTTGGACCAGTATTGGGCGGTTATATCGTGCAATATACCAGCTGGCATTGGATATTTCTCATCAATATCCCGATGGGTATATTTGGTTTTATCATGGGTAAAAAGCTGGTACCCGCTTTGTTTGAGGACACCAAGCGTTTAGACTGGACGGGTTTTGCTTTATTTGCTGCCGCCGCTTGCGGATTTACTTTGGCGGTCGAGTTTGGCTCACAGACTGGGCGTGGGTTTTACGGTTTGCTACTCGCATTGGGCGCCAGCATCTTGATAGGCGCGTATGTGTGGCATGCCAAACGCCGTGCAGCGCCATTATTTCCACTAAGTTTATTTAATATTCGCACTTTTCGTATCGGTATTACTGGCAACTTATTCACCCGTTTAGGCATCAGCGCCGTGCCCTTTTTATTGCCGCTATTACTACAGGTGGTGTTTGAATACTCACCGTCGCAAGCGGGTTGGCTGCTTGCACCTATTGCCGTTGGTGCAATCGGTATCAAGCCTTGGGTCAGTAAAATTATTCAGCGTTTTAGCTACCGCAAGGTGTTGGTGGTCAATACCTTTTTGATAGGCCTGCTTATTATTGTCTTAGCGCAGTTTAATGATGCGGCAAATTGGATTTGGTTTATCCCTATTTTGACCGTCATGGGTGCCTGTAATTCCATGCAGTTTAGTGCCATGAATACCATTACTATCGGTGATTTAGAGGGCGCGCAGACCAGTAGCGGTAACAGCTTAATGGCGGTCAATCAGCAATTGGCGATTAGCTTTGGCATCGCTTTTGGGGCGGCGGTCTTGAATCTACTGCGGGAACGCTTCGAGCTTGATACCTTGGTCGCCTTTCAGACCACCTATTGGATACTGGGTATTTTAACCATCCTTTCAGGTTTATACTTTTTACGCCTCAAACCTGAAGACGGTCGTGGCTTATATTAAGTTATTGGTATTGAAAGATACTTATCTCTAAAAGTAACAAACATTAAAAAAGCATTAAATATAAAAACGCCAGCGTAACCTAAAATCAGTTAATCTAAAACTTATCTTAGGATACGCTGGCAAGTAACGGCAATTCTTATAACTTTAAGGCGTGTGGTCATCATCCATTTGTGACTGAATATAATTTTCAATGCCAACGTCTTTAATCAAGTCCTCTTGGGTTTCAAGCCAGTCTTGATACTCTTCATTGCCATCTTTTAGGATAACCAATAAATGACGCGAGACATAGTCATGCTTGCTCTCGCACAAGGTAATTGCATCAGTTATGATAGAAAATTTCTGCTTTTCTAAGCGCAAGTTGCAGTCAATCATTTCAGGCACATCTTCTGCGATGAACATTTTGCCGTAATCTTGCAGGTTTGGCAGACCGCCTAACAATAAAATACGCGCAATAAGGTCATCCGACCATTTCATCTCTGCAATAGATTGCTTATAGAAATTTTCGTTTAATGCCTCTAAACCCCAATGACGGGCAATACGGGCGTGCAAAAAATACTGATTGATGGCGATTAATGACTGACCGAGCACTTGATTGAGTGCGCGAATAACTTCTTTATCCCCTTTCATGCTGTTCTCCCTGTCCTGCTTATTCGTTTATCAATTTAATATTCGTGAAAACTGCTTAATATACGTCAATCTCAACTTATCGTAGGCTTTTGATTTTTATAGAATTTAAAATTCTAATTGTTTTAACTGAAATTTTAAAAAGTAAGTAAACCAATACCTTAGAAAAATAAGTTGAGAGTGGGGTTTAATATATAAAATACTAAACAATATCAGGAGACACTTCCGCCATCTGGCTTTGTAAATAATTGGGCAGACCAACCATATCAATCAGGCGCAGCTGCTGCTCTAACCAATGGGCATGATCTTCTTCGGTGTCTTTGAGCTGCTCAACCAACATCTCACGCGTCACATAATCGTGCTCTGCTTCACAAAGCGCAATACCGTCTTTTAGATGCTGCTGTACTTGATATTCTAAGTCTAGGTCCAATTGCAGCATTTCAGGTACCGTTGCGCCAATATTAATCTCATTGACGCGCATCTTCGGCGTACCGCTTAACATCAAGATACGGCGGATAATCGCCTGCGCGTGCTGCGTTTCATCTTGCATCTCATGGTGGATACGGTCGTATAATTTACCGTAATGCCATTCTGCATACATCTCAGAATGAATGAAGTACTGATCACGAGCCGCAAGCTCGCCACCTAATAAAAAATTTAAATAATCAATGACCTTTTGGCTGCCTATCATGACTCATACTCCTATGTTTTTATTTGGCTACTAATACATTCACAATAATAAATATAGTTAAAGTACCATTCGTAAACCAATCAGTAAAGATTAAAACCCATCAAACGTCTTACAAAGTTAGATAGATATAGTAGCATAGGCACGCCGTAGCGCTTGTAACGATATGAACTAAGAATAAGATGCTAATTGAGAATTATAATTAACTCGCTTACACCGATAGCGTTTAGCGAGTAATCTTAAGAGGCGACCTATAAAGGCAATTTATAAAGGTAAACAGAAATAAGGGATAGCCGCACTAGCCTTTTGAGTTACTTATCGTCTTTTATAGTGATGGCTTTTAACCATAAATAACCCTAAAAAGACGATTTGAACGCGGATAAAGGCGAATTAGCGGCTAAAACACTACAGATAGAGGGAAAGCAGAAACGTGATTTGAGCGGATTGGCAATAGAAGTGGAAACAGGCAAATGCTTAAACTGTCTCTTAAACTGCGTAGGCCAACGCATCAAGCTTGGCATGATGTTCGTCAAGAAAGTCGTTGACCATAGGTTCGCAGCAGCCACAGCACGTCGCTACATCAAGGGTGTCTTTTAACCCCTCTAATGTGTCAATGCCTGAAGCAATGGCAGCTTTGATTTGTTTGTCTTTGACGTCGTTACAGATACATACGTACATGTGCGGCTCCTACTATGAATATCTAGCTGGTTATGCTTTATAATAACGATAATTATTACCATTTACAATAGTATTTGGTATATTTATCCGTCATATTAGGTACGGCTAAAAGATATATTACCCTAACTTTATCCATGTAACTGAATACAGTCTTAGGTGTAACCACAAAGTACCAAAGGTAGTAAAATGGCGACGAACTGTAAATCTGCTCATTTTTTAATCGATTTTACCGTTAACTGCTGTTATATTGACCCCCTATTAATTAAATCTATATTGGAATTGTTCTATGTCTAATAATAATTCTACGATACAGCCGCTTGAGTTATTTAAAGTCTTATCTGACCCAACGCGCTTAAAGATTTTTCAAATCTTATTTAATAAAGAGTCGCGCTGTGTTGGTGAATTGGTAGAAATACTCGATCAGCCGCAGCCGACCATCTCGCGTCATTTAAATCATTTGAAAAAACTGGGCATTTTAAGCTGTGTTCGTGATGGGACGTGGATGTGGTACGAGGTGTCTGATGATTTGCCAGAATGGTGCCAAGATATTTTAGAAATCACCTATAAGCAAATATCAACTAAAGACATCAATATGCCAAAGCCTGCTTAATGTCAAAAAAAGCAGGTTGAGAAAGTCTAACGACAAATAATTGAGCACATAAAAAAGACCTCTCATTGATAGGTCTTTTTTGTTTTTAAGCGTTGTTTTAAAATACGCCCTTAATATAAATAAGCCTAAATTAGACTAGGTCTAAAAAATCACTGACAAAGGCGTTTGCTGGCTGGTGAATCAGCTCCTCTGACGTCCCTACTTGCTCGACGCGGCCCTGATTCATCACCACAATCTCATCCGATACCGCCCGCGCCTCTTCTTGGTCATGGGTTACCATAATGCTCGTAATACCCAGCTCGTGATGGATATTTTTTAGCCAAGTGCGCAGCTCTTTACGGACTTTGGCATCTAGCGCGCCAAACGGCTCATCGAGTAATAGTAGTTTTGGCTTTACTGCCAAGGCTCGTGCCAGCGCGATACGCTGACGCTGACCACCTGATAATTGATGCGGATAAGCATTGGCAACTTGCGGCAACTGTACTAGGTCTAGCAATTCAGCAACGCGCTTATTGATATCCGCTTTACTCGGGCGCTCATTCTTCGGTAGCAAGGTTAAGCCAAAACCTACATTATCGGCGATGTTTTTATGGCGAAATAACGCATAATGCTGAAACATAAAGCCGATATGGCGCTTTTGCACTGGTGTATTGGTGACATCGAGCTCATCAAATAATATCTGCCCAGAGTCCGCATATTCTAAACCTGCAATGATACGCAGCAAGGTGGTTTTTCCGCAGCCTGACGGACCAAGCAACGTCGTCAACTTGCCTGTTGGCACGGTGATATTGATATCATCTAAGGCGGTAAAGTTACCGAATTTTTTATTAACGTTGCGAATCTCGATACTCATAATGGGTTCTCTTATTATATTTTTGGCTTAGCAGATGCCTTTCTTGCTGACGGATTTGTAAAATAGCGCTTATAGATTACCTGTGCTTTTTGCTAAAGTGGCATCTGTATCCTGCGCTTTCTTAGCACCTTTAGTGTTTGATGTATTGCTAGCATTGCCAGCGTTGTTAGCATTGTGAGCGTTGGCACTTACTGGCAATTCAGGCGCACTTGCTAGACGCTCAGACTTAGCAAATTTGCGCTCTTGCAGCTTGGTCATCACTTGTTGTATCAATAGCGTTACCAGCGCTAAGGCAGCCAGTAAGCTCGACAAGGCAAAGGCGGCGGTAAAGTTATAATCGTTATAAGCAATCTCAACCAATAGTGGCATAGTGTTGGTTTCACCGCGGATATGACCAGATACCACGCTTACTGCGCCAAACTCGCCCATCGCCCGTGCGTTGGTCAAAATCAAACCATACAGTAGCGCCCATTTGATATTAGGCAGTGTCACATGCCAAAAGGTCTGCCAACCGCTAGCGCCTAAGGTTAAAGCTGCTTGCTCTTCACTATCGCCTTGGGTCTGCATCAATGGTATCAGCTCACGCGCGACAAACGGAAAGGTCACAAATAGAGTCGCTAAAATAATCCCTGGGACAGCGTAAATCACCTGAAAGCCCATACTTTCAAGCCAGCCGCCAATGCTAGAGTTTAGACCAAATAGCAGCACAAACATCAAACCAGCAACCACCGGAGATACCGAAAACGGTAAATCAAGCAAGGTAGTCACCAGCTGCTTACCTTTAAATTGATAACGGGTCACTAGCCAAGCTATTGCAATACCCATCACCATATTAATCGGCAACACGATAGCGGCAGTAATTAAAGTTAGCTTAATTGCCTGCAAAGCTTCAGGGTCAACCAGTGAAGCGATATACAACTGCCAGCCGTTTTTAAAGGCTTCATAGAACACTGCTAAAAGTGGCACCACCAACATCGCCACCATAAACAACACAGCGATACCGATAAAAGTACGGCGTATCCACGGCGTGTCTTTGGTCGCTGGATTGCTTTGGTAGTCGTAGCTATTAGAGATTTGCATTAGCGGGCTCCTACGCGGCGCGACAGCTTCCACTGTACGATGTTAATGGTCAATAAAATCACAAACGAAATCAGTAGCATAAAGAGTGCGACAGCGGATGCGCCTTGCACATCAAACTGCTCAAGCTTACTAATAATGATTAAAGGTAAAATCTCAGACTGCATCGGAATATTACCAGCAATAAAAATCACCGAGCCATACTCACCAGTGGCACGGGCAAACATCATACCCGCGCCCATCAGTAGAGCCGGCAATAGCTCTGGCAAAATTACCTTACGAAAGGTCGTAAATCGATTGGCACCCAATACCGCCGCCGCTTCTTCGAATTCAACGGACAATTCTGCAAGCACTGGCTGCACCGCACGGACGATAAACGGGAAGCTGACGACCACTAAAGCGAGCCAAATACCGAGTGGCGTAAAAGCAACTTGGATGTCAAATTTGGCAAACCATTGGCCGATTAAACCATTGGGTGCATAAAGGGTCGCAAGCGAGATACCGGTAACCGCTGTCGGTAGTGCGAATGGCAAATCAACCAAGGCATTAATCAACGATTTACCCCAAAACTCATAGCGCACCAGCACCCAAGCGACCAGCGTACCAAACACCATGTTGGTTAGCATCGCCAAAAACGACATCCATAAACTGAGTTTGATAGCAGCAGTGACTTGCGGCTGAGTAATGGTTTCCCAAAAACCCGTCCAGCCCATTTGTGTCGTGGTATAGGCCATCATGGCAAACGGTAGCACCACCAGTAACGATAAGCTAAAGACGGTGATGCCCATGCTCAGTCCAAACCCTGGTAGCACATTGCGTTGACGCAAGCGCGTTAGCCACCCTTTTTTGATGGGTTTGCTGGCAGGAGAAGTTGTTGCACTCATAGTGATGTCCTATTGCCTAACTGCTGGCGCTTATTTGCTGCTTGTAAGCACCACGTGCTATCAGATGTATTTATTATGGGTCTTTGTAAGCGATAAAGGACACAGCGTGGGTAGCCATGTCCTTTAGGTGCTTGGACGTTACGGTAAAACTGACTATGCAAACGTTATTTAAGAAAATTTATAAAGCTCATAAATGGTTATTAAATCAGCATACTAGTGGCTTACTTTGGCGCATTAACGGCCAATTGATCAAATACGCCGCCATCGCTAAAGTAAGTGCTCATGATTTCATCCCACGTACCAAAGGCATCGTTTGGACGGAAAGTATCGATAGGTGGCAATTTATCGCTGTTTTTATCAAGAACGCTTTTTACACTTGGGCGAAGATATAAGTTAGCTGCCAATTGCTGGGCAGGCTCGCTCCATAAGTAATCAAGATAGGCTTTTGCCGCATCGGTGGTGCCCTTTTTGTCAGTCACGGTTTTCACAACAGCGACTGGGCTCTCAGACTTGATAGAGTATTTTGGATAGACGATATCGACTTGCCCTGCACCAAAATCTTTGGCAGCCAAGTTGGCTTCATTTTCAAAGGTGACCAAGACATCACCGATACCGCGCTGAACAAACGTCGTCGTCGCTGCACGTCCGCCATTCTCATAGACTTTGACGTTTTTCAGCATGTCTTTGACGTAGTTTTTGGCCTTAGTTTCATCTTTATTAAAGGCATGCAAACCATAACCATAAGCGCCTAAGAACGCATAACGACCATTACCCGTGACTTTTGGATTGGCCATGACAATCTCAACGCCTTCTTTGGTCAAGTCTTGCCAATCATTAATACCTTTTGGATTGTCTTTACGCACCAAAAATACGATGGTACTGGTAAAAGGTACGGCATTATCTGGGAATTTGCTTTCCCAATCAGCTTCAACCAAGCCTTTTTTCTCAAGTAGCTCGATATCAGAGCCTTGGTTCATGGTCGCCACATCGGCCTGTAAACCGTTAGCCACAGACAATGCTTGCTTACTAGAGCCACCGTGCGATTGCTTGATTAAGATATTGCTGTTTGGGTTCTCGCTTTTATAGTGCTCAACGAATAATGGGTTGTAGTCTTTATAAAAGTCACGGGCCACATCGTAAGAAACGTTTAATAGCTCAATATCTTGACCTTCACTAGCGGCTGGCGTGCCTTCTGCATTGGCAGTTGGCTCAGCTTTTTCACTATTGCTACAGCCGGCGATACCCAACGTAAGCGCCACACCGGCGATACTTAGTACGCTAAGCGTTTTGTTTTTATATTTATAACCTGTGGTATATGATGTCATGGCAGCCTCAAAAGGGATTAATTGGTGAATGCAAGTATGCTAACAGCGCCAGCTTATTATGTTTAATGATGAATATGCGTATGTTATTGCCAAAATGGAATAATGAAGTAATGGTGATTAAAATACAGCCTTATCAAGCACTTAAACGAGCAATCTCTTAAATAGCCTTTACACTTGTATTATTTGCTAATAAAAATTGTTTATAACTATTCAAAACTTGCTCTACTTCACCCTTGCCAGCTGATCAAAACGCCCACCATCGACAAAGAACGTCGCCATGATGCTGTCCCAATCACCAAATACCGCCACAGGCTCAAAGGTTGCAATTTCAGGTAAGGTCTTGCTGTGGGCGGCAAGCACCTTGGCATTACTAGGGCGCATATACATCTGTGCCATCAGCTCTTGTGCGGGCGTCGACCATAGGCCTGCTAAATAGTCATTTGCCGCGGCGGTGGTGCCTTTTTTATCGGTTACGGTTTTCACCACCGCCACAGGGTTGGCAATCACAATAGAGTAACTTGGATACACGATATCGACCTGACCTTTGGCAAACTGCTTAGCAGCCAGATGCGCTTCGTTTTCGGTGGTGATTAAAACATCACCAAGACCGCGCTGGGTAAAGGTCGTGGTGGCAGCGCGCGCGCCATTGTCATAGGTGACGACGTTTGCCAGTAGTTTTTTGATAAAAGTATCGGTTTTGGCGGGGCTTTGCACCTTTTCTTTAAAATGATGTAAGCCGTAGCCATAAGCGCCCAAAAAGGCATAACGCGCCGTGCCACTGGTCTTTGGATTTGGCAATACTACGGCAATATCGTTACGCGCCAAATCTGACCAGTCTTTGATGCCTTTTGGGTTGCCCGCACGAACTAAGAGCACCATGGTACTGGTATAAGGGACGGCATTGTTCGGTAATGCCTGTTGCCAATCGCTAGCCACCAAGCCTTTTTCAACCAACAAATTCATATCGCTTTCTTGGTTGAGAGTAACGACGTCTGCCTGCAAGCCATTAGCAACCGCTAGAGCTTGTTTGCTCGATCCGCCGTGCGATTGGTTGATATTCACCTTGATACTTGGGTGTTTTTGCTGATAATTTGCATTAAACAACGGGTTGTAGTCTTTATAAAAGTCGCGTGACACATCATAAGACACATTTAATAAATCAATATTTTTTACCTTATTGGCGGCGTCGTTTTGGTTGGCTTCGGTAGGGTTGCAGCCTGTGATCATTACCGCCGCTGCGAGCACACTACCAAGACCAAAACTGCTGGCAAAATTGATAGTAAAACTAAACCGATTGGTGAGCACTGTGCCGATGCTTTTAGGTTGAATGGCGAAAGAAGCACGCGCATTAATGTGCTTAGGAGGTATCTTTTGACCGCTCTTTTTATTTGGCTGCATATTTGCTCTCTAATAATAGGGATAAAAACCTTGCGTTTCGAAATTCGGTTCTATGGATAATGAGCAATATGCTAACAGCCTGCGAGACAATTGCTTAGTGACAAATACGCTTATCGAGTGATTAACTTGGCATAAGTAATTTTATTAGTTATTCTAAAGTGCTTGTTTTTCCTCGGTATTTTTGTAGTTTTGTGATAAGCAGACACTTTTGAGTAAGTTACGGTATTGCTTAGGCTCTAGACGAGCCTCTATAGAGTCGATATTATCCCTTAGCTTGTTGTATATCAGGCGCTGCACTGATAAAACTTAGTCGATGCGCTTTCACTTATTTTCTGTTTACTAACCCCTTTATTAAAGGTAATGCAATGATCAAGTCTCCACCTCGCCATGCTCGTCACTCACGCTTTTTTGTTGGTATTTTAACGACCTCTATGACTTTATTGGCCTTAAGTGGCTGTAATAGCGTAACGCCAAGCGTTAATAACCAAACGATTCAGCAACCAAACGCTGCTGTCACGCCAGCGGTGCAGACGGTCGTTGGCGATTACGCCTCTGACGGTTATGCCAAGCGTGCACAAGGCTATGATTGGGTGGGTGTGATGATAAGAGCTGACGGCGCAGACAATGGCGAGCAAATTGATATCAAAGTACGGGCGCGTAGTGATGTGAAAAAGCCAACTTGTCACTTCGATGGTAAAGCGACATTAATGGGTCAAGACGAGGCGCACGGTGTTATTTTCCAAACTAAGGTTAATGACAGTACCGCCTTTTTTCAATTTAAAGACGATATCTTGACCATTGATAGCCAAGATAAATATGCACTGAATTATTTTTGTTCGGGTGGAGCTTCACTCGTTGGCGAATATCAAAAGCTTGAGGGTGATTTAGCGCTCAATTAATAGCTTGGTGGTGTTCTAAAAAGTATGCTGGCGATAGAAGTCAATAAGAAATCTATGCTAAGTTCTCTGATTCTATAGGGCTTTCAAGGCTTCAAAAATTGTTCAAGTTTTAATCAGCATACTTTTTGACACACCACCAATAGCTTTAATTGCCTATTTTAGATAATAAAATGAAATAAGAAAAAAAGGTGCCAGATATTTATTCTGACACCTTTTTTATTGCGCATTATCTTTTTTAAATATTAAGGTTCTTATACTGCAGAAGCACCGACCAATTTCACCTCAGCACGTTCCTCTTTTGCGATACCTGCATAGTAATTGCGTAAAATCTCTAGCACTTCTGGACGGCTAAAGTTCTCTGGTACATCAAGATCTTCTGACAATGCTTTACGCAGCTTGGTGCCTGAAACCTTGACATGCTCAGATGCTTCATGCGGGCAGGTTTTATCAGAAGCCATGGCATTACAAGCATTACACCAAAACGTCCAACCAATTTTTAGCGGCTGCGTAATCAAGTCGTCTTTACCAACATATTCAAAGATGGTTTGCGCATCAAAGGCGCCATAATAATCACCGACGCCCGCATGGTCACGACCAACAATCAGATGACTACAGCCGTAGTTTTGACGGAATACCGCATGTAGCAATGCCTCACGTGGTCCTGCATAACGCATGTCGAGCGGATAACCGGCTTGAATAACGGTGTCTGCTCTAAAGTAATTATCAATCAAGGTCTTGATGGCTTCTTGGCGCACTTCAGCTGGGATGTCGCCCGGTTTTAGCGCGCCGAGTAGTGAATGAATCAATACGCCGTCACAAATCTCGATAGCAATCTTGGCAAGGTATTCGTGCGAGCGGTGCATCGGATTACGCGTTTGAAAGGCAGCAACGGTTTTCCAGCCTTTGGCGTCTAAAATTTCGCGAGTTTCAGCAGGCGTCTTATAAATCTCTGGGTATAAGGTTGGGAACTCACCTTCGCTTAGTACTTCAACACTACCTGCGATGTTTACCTCACCCTGGTTAAGTACTTGCTGTACGCCCGGATGCTCGCTATCGGTAGTGGTAAAGACTTGCTGACACTCATGGGCTTTATCAATGGTATAAGTTTCTTCTACCGTCAAGATACCCATAACCTCACCATCTTGCGCCACTAACGCGACTTTATCACCTTGGTTTAAGTTATCGGCAGTCGCTTTAGGCGCTGATAAGGTAATGGGAATCGGCCAAAACAAGCCAACATTGTCGCCGCTTTGCAGGCGCATATTATCCACGACGCCTTGCCAATCTGCCTGATTCATAAAACCATTTAACGGGGTAAAGCCACCAATCCCAAGCATAATCAAATCGCCGCGCTCACGAGAGCTTAAGGTAATCGTCGGCAACGTGCTGGCAAGATTTAATGCTTGCTTGCGCGCCTCACCTTTTAATAGTAATGGTTTTAGCTCGCTACTGCCGTGCGGCGGAACAAGTTTTGATGAGGAAAGATTGGGATTGGTAGATGTCATTTTTAAAACCTTAATAATGAAATTGAGAGATAGTTGGTCAGGAGAATGAGCGCTTAAATTTGATAAATATAGGCTACCTAACTTTGGTTATGAAAATTTATGCTGTGTTTGGATATGGATATGTCTTAAAGGAATTTATGTTTATGGGTTTAAGCTTATATGATGTGACTCTGAATTGTTTACCTTGCGATTGGCAATACAAGCGATCACACGCAAATCATTTTCGTCGCGGCTTTTTAAGTTAAAAACAAAATTGAGATTACGTCATGTATCAATATAATTACGCTGACCAAACCTTGGTAGAGGAACGAGTCGCCCAGTTTCGCGACCAAACCGAGCGGTTTTTGGCAGGTGAACTGCCAGAAGAGCAGTTTTTACCGCTGCGTTTACAAAACGGGCTGTATATCCAGCGCTATGCACCGATGCTACGTATCGCCGTGCCATATGGCTTGCTGGCAACCTATCAATTACGCAAATTGGCTGAGATTACCCGTAAATATGATAAAGGTTACGGCCACTTTACCACCCGTACCAATATGCAGCTGAACTGGCCAAAACTTGAAGAAGTGCCAGATATTTTGGCCGAATTGGCATCGGTGCAAATGCATTCTATCCAAACCTCGGGCAACTGTATCCGTAATACCACCACCGACCCTTATGCGGGTATTCATAAAGAAGAGATCGCCGATCCGCGTCCTTATTGCGAGATTATTCGCCAGTGGTCAACCTTTCATCCGGAATTTGCTTTTTTACCGCGTAAATTTAAAATTGCCGTCATCGGTACGGCAAAAGACCGCGCGGCAACGCAGGTGCATGATATCGGACTGCATTTAAAGAAAAATGACGCAGGCGAGCTTGGCTTTGAAGTGATAGTTGGTGGCGGTCTTGGGCGTACGCCCGTGATTGGCAAAACCATTAATACATTTTTACCACGCCAGCATCTGCTCAGCTATTTAGATGCGATTTTGCGTGTCTATAATCTGCATGGTCGCCGCGACAATAAATTCAAAGCGCGTATCAAGATATTGGTCGATAGCATGGGCGGCCCTGCGTTTGCCAAATTGGTCGATGCCGAATGGGAAGCCAATATCAAAGATGGGCCGTTGACCTTGACCGATGCCAACTTTGACAAGGCCAGCAGCTATTTTACTGAGCCTGATTATCTCAGCTTTGATGCGCTACAGGTACAGTCGGACTTGCAGCAGCAACTAGAGGCTGATAAAGACTTTGCCAATTGGTATCAGCAAAATACCGTGGCGCATAAAATCGCAGGCTACCGCGCGGTGGTCATTTCGTTAAAAGCGGGCTTGGTCGACGGACGCTACGTACCGTCAGGTGATATTACTGAGTCGCAAATGGACGCCCTCGCCGACCTCGCTGACGAACATAGCTTTGGCGAGCTGCGCGGTACTTATCAGCAAAATCTGGTCTTTGCCGATGTACAAACCAATCGCTTGTACGAATTATGGCAGCAGCTGGCGGCGCTACATTTGGCCCGTCCAAATATCAATACCCTAACCGATATGATCGTCTGCCCAGGCTGGGATTTTTGCTCGCTTGCCAATGCCACAACCCACAATATCGCTGAGCAAATCGAAAAGCAGTTTGATGATCTCGACTACCTTTATGACTTAGGTGAGATTCGCCTCAATATGTCTGGCTGTATGAATGCCTGCGCCCATCACCATACCGGCGATATCGGTATCCTTGGGGTCGATAAAAAAGGTGAATACTGGTATCAAATCAGCCTCGGCGGCAACTCTAGCAACGACGCCAAACTCGGTAAGATATTGGGCAAGGCTGTACCAACCGATGCCGTAGCAACAACGATACAAAAGATAATCGACGTCTACCTTGAGCAGCGCGTCAGTAATGACAATGATGTCGAAGGCTTTGGTGATTTAGTTGACCGTATTGGTATTGCTCCTTTTAAGGAGAAGGTCTATGGCTAATCATCATGTGTTCAATAACGATGGCACCGATATCAGTGAGACTGACACTTGGCTTGCGCTTAGCACCAATGAGCTGCCTGATGGTATTACCCTGACCGATATATCACTGCTAGAGCTGCTGCAAAAACAAGAAAAACTTGAAATCGTTTTACCGCTTGCTGATTTATTAGATGCTAAAGGCAATATTGCAGGCGGACTATTACAACAAGTACGTGAATTGTTAGCCAAGCATATTAGCCGTACCGGTGTCTGGGTGACATCAGATAGCGATACCGAAGTGCTGACGCGTATTCCAGAGTTTTTATTACAGCAAGATTTGATTGTGATTCACGTCCCCGCTTTCACTGACGGACGCGGTTTTAGTTACGCCCAAACCTTACGCCAAATGGGCTATCAAGGCGAGATTCGTATGGCTGGCAAGTTTGGTCGCGATCAAATCGCCTATCTGCTACGCGCAGGCGCAGACAGTTTTGTGATAAGCGCGCATGACCTGCAGTCTATCTCTGATATCAGCCAAGCATTTAATGCACTTGCCAGTAGTTATGACGGTCGTAACGCCGCCGACTTACCGATGTTTGCTGGTGCTTAATATTCATATTTACCACCCTATTTATTATCAATCATTTATATATTTTTTTACCCTTAAGGAATCCATCATGAGCCAATTACACCCAAACTTAGATATCGATCAAGCCAACCAAAAATTAAAAGGTAAATCACCAGAAGAAATCGTCGCATGGGCACTGACCCAAGCGAAAAACCCAATTATTACCACCAATTTCCGCCCATATGAGTCAGCGATTTTGCATTTGGTTGCTAAACAGCGCCCTGACATCACGGTATTGTGGGTAGATTCTGGCTATAACACCGATGCGACCTATCAATTTGCCAATAAAGTTATCCGTGATTTGAACTTAAACGTCATCACTTATATTCCTAAACAAACCGCTGCCTATCGTGACGCAACCATGAACGGTATCCCAGGCATTGATAATCCGCAACATGATGAATTCACTGATCAAGTAAAACTTGAGCCATTTCGCCGTGCGTTAGATGAGCTAAAACCTGATGTCTGGTTTAACGCCATTCGTAAAGATCAAACTGAATTCCGCCAAGGTCTTGATGTGCTTAGCTTATCAAAAGATGGCGTGTTAAAAGTAGCGCCGTTATTTGAAAAAACTGATGCTGATTTAGACGTGTATCTTGAAGAGCATAATCTACCAAATGAGTTTGATTACTTTGATCCGACGAAGGTTGAAGAGAGCCGTGAGTGCGGTTTGCACACGCAGTTATAATATTCCTGACTTAAGAAATCACTATGTTTGAATGTAAAAAGCCCTTTTAAATGAAAGGGCTTTTTTAATTTCGATAGCTTATAGCTTTTTAGAACGTTATTTACGACCGAGAACCCAGCCACCATCCATAAAGACGTTCGAGCCATGCATATAGTTTGAGTCATCAGACGCCAAAAATACCGCGAGCGCTGCAATCTCTTCGGGCTTGCCAGCACGCTTAGCTGGTATACGATTTAAGCGCTCATCATCAATACCATCGGTCATAGGCGTTTCGATAAAGCCCGGTGATAGAATATTTACTTTGATCCCTTGACTGCCAAAATCAAATGCCAATTGTTTGGTAAATCCTAACACCGCATGCTTGGAAGTCACATAAGCGGAACCGCCGGGTCCTGCCATTTGCGTCGCTTGCGAGCCAACATTGATGATAACTCCACGTCCTTGCTTGATAAAGTGCGGAATCACCGCTTTTGAGGCGAGGTATGGCGCTTTGACATTAATTGCCATCAATTTATCGTATAAGTCTTCTTCTAACTCGACGGCATTATCATAAGCGTCGTGGATGCCCGCACCATTATATAAAATGTCAATTTGACCATAAGCTTCTAAGGCTTTATCGACCACCGCTTCAATCTCTGCTTTTTTGGTCACATCGGCATGCACAAAGAGAGCGTCTTGACCTTTATCGGTTATGTCTTTGACAATACGTTTGCCGTCTTCTTCATCGCGACCCGTGACGACAACCTTTGCCCCTTCGTCGGCATACGCTTTTGCAGTCGCTTCGCCTAGTCCTGAGGTACCGCCAAATATAATAGCCACCCTGTCTTGTAATTTCATCATGTTCATCCTTGTTTTTTATATTGTAAATGAAACTTTTTCCTATCTGATAACATCTGGGTTAGATTAACATAGTCACCTAACTGTGAATGTTAGGCTATGTTAGACATTTTTAATCAGCCAATAACTGGCACTTATCTAGCCTTTTAGTTGCATAAATAACGTTTTCTTAACGTTTTATCGGCTAACATTAAGGTATTCTATAGCTTCAAAGCTGGCGCAACATCACATTAAACGTTAAGCCAACCTTTTAAAGCTAAACTATGGACGAAGCTGCCCGTCGTTGCGGCTACCTGTGCGCCTATTTATCATCAAGCTCGATCATGGCTTTGCCACCCTCAACAATATGGATAGTTGTTATGCCCTTTATAAAAAAAATTGATTCATTCTATGAAAAACTGCACGATAAGCTGCCAGTCGTAGGCAGAGCGGCTTCTTTTCTGACGGGTACTGGCGTCCTCACTGCCAATAGTGCGTTGGTTGGTCTACCGGTCTGGACTATGGGCGCGGCGAAAGTATTGACTGGGTCAAAACTGACCGATGATGCCTTAATTGCAATTACCAAATATTGGATTAATACTAATAATGCCGTTATCGACCACGCATTACCTCATAAAGACTGGCGCATCAACCTGCCCGATGATCTAAGCGAAGATAAGCAGTATCTCTTGGTCAGTAACCATCAGTCGTGGGTCGATACCAGTATCGTGCAATATATCAGCCAAGACACCCTGCCTCTAACAAGGTTTTTCACCAAGTTTAATTTGATTTATATTCCCGTTATCGGTCAAGCCTTTTATTTCTTAGACTTCCCAATGATGCGCCGCCACTCTAAAGAAGCGATTGCCAAAAATCCTGCCCTCAAAGGTAAGGATATCGAAGAAGCAAAGCGCGCCTGTCGTCAATTAAAAAACAAACCTTTTGCGCTATTAAACTATTTAGAAGGCACGCGCTTTACTAAAGAAAAACATGATAAGCAAGGCTCACCTTATGAGCATTTATTAAAACCACGCGCTGGCGGGTTGTCGTTAGCGCTTAATGCGTTAGGCGATGAATTGGATTCTATTTTAGACATGACTATCGTCTATCCCGACGGTGCGCCTGACTATGATGATTTATGGAAAGGTAATATCCGTCGCTTGGGCGTCGATGTGACGCGCTTAACCATACCGGACGAGTTATTTGCGGCCATTATGGATGGTGGCTATGACCGTGATGAAGCCACTAAAAAAATGATGTTTGATTGGCTCGAGGACATTTGGCAACAAAAAGATGCGCGTATTACTAAGATGCTAAGTGAGTTTGAGTAGACTTTGGCAGTACGTTAAACTCTATCCATGTAAATATAAGATTTAGAATCCACATCAGCCACAAGCTTAAAAGTGAGCTTGTGGTTTTTTTCTGCCACGTTTCTACGTTTTTATTCCCCAGCTATTCCACATCTTAGCAAAAACCATCAGCAACATGACAAAAACGAATATGTTAATGCCAATTCACTGCATGAGACGCTGCGCGTGATACCGCATAATGATGACATATTTTATATTGACTGAATCATTGGTGATGCTATGAACACCTTTCCGCTATTTTTTAAATTAGAAGACCGCAAAGTATTAATCGTTGGTGGCGGTGATGTCGCGTTACGTAAAGCAGACTTACTCAGGCGCGCTGGTGCTGCGATCACGATTCTTGCACCAACTATCAGTGCTGAAATACAAGCTTTGCTCAGCCATACTAAGGACAAAGCCAAGCACGAACTGATTTATGAAAACTACAATAAAGCTTATATGACTGGCGCACGCGTTATTATCGCCGCTACCGATGATGAAACGCTCAATCATCAGATTCACGCTGATGCCAGCGAGCTGAATATTCCCGTTAATGTGGTTGATACGCCGCATTTATGCGACTTTATTTTCCCAGCCATCGTTGATCGTAATCCAATTGTGATTGGCATCTCATCCAATGGCAAAGCGCCGGTGCTGGCACGTTTACTGCGCGCACGTTTAGAGACGTTAATCCCGCAAGGTTATGGCAAATTGGCCAAGCTGGCTGGTGACTTTCGGAATGAGGTAAAAACCAAAATCCCAACGCTGACAGGACGTCGTCAGTTTTGGGAGCGCGCTTTTGAAGGTGAAGTCAGTCAGCTGATGTTTGCTGGTAATGAAGATGCAGCAGCGGCGCGACTGCAAGCGGATTTAGATAACACTGCATCCGCTATCAATAAAAAAAGTACAGCAGATAATACATCTACAGAATCTCACACCGTAAAAAATCCAATGGGTGAAGTTTATATCGTCGGTGCAGGCCCCGGTGATCCAGAGCTGCTGACCTTTAAAGCGCTGCGCCTCATGCAGCAAGCCGATATCGTCTATTATGATGCGTTAGTATCACCGCAAGTATTGGATTTATGCCGTCGCGATGCTGACAAAGTATTTGTCGGTAAAAAACGTAGCAACCATGCCGTCGCTCAGTTTGGCATCAATGAGCTGCTTGTCAATAGTGCAAAAGAAGGTCGCCGTGTGGTGCGTTTAAAAGGCGGTGATCCCTTTATCTTTGGCCGCGGCGGTGAAGAGATTGAAAGCTTGCGTGCGCATGGCGTCCCTTATCAAGTTGTGCCTGGTATCACTGCTGCTAATGCTGCTGCAAGTTATGCAGGTATTCCTTTGACGCACCGTGATCACTCGCAGTCGGTACGTTTTGTCACGGGGTTTTTGAAGGCTGGCACGCCAAACAGCAACTTTAAAAGCTTTTTAAATACCGACGAGACGGTGGTGTTTTATATGGGGCTGCATTCACTACCACGCTTGACGACAGGTTTGATTGATGCTGGACGTAGTAGCGATACCCCTATCGCCATTGTCTCTAATGCCAGTATGCCCAATCAGCAAGTTTTGACTGGTACGCTTGCCAATATCGTTGAGTTGCAAGAACAAAACCAGCTACCCACGCCTGCTCTGCTGATTATGGGAGATGTGGTTGGACTGCATCATGATCTGGCTTGGTATCATGTAGACAATGAGCAAAACAACGAAAATGCTGCTGATACTGATAACAATTGGTTGCGCGGTGGCAAGACAGCGGCGGCAAAAGCCCCTACTAGCCAGCAAGCACATGCGCTATCAATGGTCGCTAATTTGGCGACCGCTGATGATGTGGAGCAACTAGTAATTGGTTAAGTGCGATTAAGGTCAAGCAACTATCGAGATTGTAGAGAGCATCAAAAACCTCTATGACGTTGACATAATAATAGTTTGTTAAAGGTATACCTACGAGGAACCAATTAGGTGCTTTAACTAATTCGGTACCCTAGTGAGGACTTGAACATTAGGCTGTATGCTATTGGTGTTAGTAGCCAAAATTATTTATAGCAGCTCAGTGTACATAGAAGTGTAATTTTGAACATAAAATGGTGATACCTTCAGTATAAAGACGTTTAGAATTATCTAAGCCCCAAAAGTAGATTTCTCTTGATAAACTAGTGTTCACTAAATTGATTGTATGTTTGCGATATTAAATAGTAAGTGCCTTCATCTATTTTTATAACTTAATGACAAACGATAAAAAGAAGTAAAGGCTAATAAAAGAAGGATTTTAAGGTTATAGTTATATGAAAGCATGAGGGGTAATCTATGAGAGATAAAAGGCTCATCATACGGGCAGTAGCAGTCTTTATTTTAATTATTGGACTAACAATTATCGTTATAATTCAATTCAAATTAATGTCACTCAGCATGTTTTATAGTCTTTTTTAATTAGGGACTGTATAGAATTCACTAATTGAAAAAAATAAGCAGCGCCTTACCCTCTTGTTTACCACAGCAAAGAAAAAAGGCGTCACTTATGGCTCGCCCTAAGCTCACTAATGAGTACTGGCACAAGCTGTCTAATATATTGCGACAAATCAACATATATACCAAGCCCAATCTAAGACTCACCGTTGAAGCGATGTTATATCGCATACGATTGAGCTGTCCATGGCGTGACTTACTGTCCTGTTTTGGCAATTGGTCTAGCGTTTATCACCAATACCGCTATTGACGTAAAACAGGTAAGTGGCAAAAACTTATGGCAATCGTAACAGTAGACTATGATAGCGAATGGTTATTTATAGGTGGCAGTATGGTCAAAGCCCATCAGCATAGTACAGGTGCAGCCAGTTGTCGTGATGAAGCTATAGTAGGAGCGTGGCCGATCATAGCAGCAAGCTGCACTTAGTGGTTGATGTTTGCGGTAACCCTATCTATGTTCAGCTGACAGGCGAACAGGTACATGACTCTAAGGTAGTCAATATATTAATTAAAAGCACGACTAAGAAACAGACTCAGACGGTAGTAGCAGGCAGAGGCTATGATAGTAGCGACATTAGAGCGTGTGACTTTAAGCAGTGTGCTGAGTCGGTCATACCGGTTAAGTCTAACTTTAAAAGCAATAACGATACCTTGGATTGATATTTATATCGCTGCCGCTATTTGGTAGAAAATGCTTTTGCTAGGTTGAAGCATTTTAGAGGCATCGCCACTTGTTATGATAAGCTTAAAGACAGTTACGGGGCTGCGATCATACTAGCTTGTGTTTTTATTTGGTTGCCTTTGATTTGAATTCTATACTGCCCCCAATCTAAGTTGTAATAAACCCAAGTTATTAGTCCATAAAGTAATTGCTCAAGGGGTTGTTCTAAAGTGCTGGATGTCATGAGAGATCTCATGGCATTTTCGACTGCGTTTATTTCAATAAAAACCGCTAAGAAATGGTCTGAAACAAGTCGACCATGACAAATAATTGTTTTGTATCCTACTGCTATGAAAAATAGATATCTTGTATTTACCGATTTAGATGGAACACTACTCAATCACCAGGATTATAGTTTCGCTCCTGCAAAAGAGGCCTTAGCACTTTTAAAATATCGCTCAATTCCTCTCATTATCGCTACGAGCAAAACCTTTAGTGAAGTAGTAGTGCTTCAAAAAGAGTTAGGCATGCGGCAGCCTTTTATTGTTGAAAATGGTGCTGGGATATTTGTGCCCTCAGAGTCTGTACTTGCAAAAGAGGTGGCGTTTAAAGAGGAGTGGATAAAATTCTCTAAAGCGCACTCCTACATAGAACTGAGACTTTTTTTCACACACATGAAACAGAGCTACTCTATAAAAGGTTTTGGAGATATGAGTGTTGATGAAGTAATGCAGCATACAGGTTTGCCAAGAGAAGAGAGCCTAAATGCCATGAAACGCGACTTTAGTGAGCCTTTTTTGATGCAAGACGAAAGAGGGTTTGAGGCTCTTAAAAAAGAGGCAAATGAAGAGGGCTTTGATATAGTAAAAGGGGGAAGATTTTATCACCTTGTCTCACTCCTACAAGACAAAGCAAATGCCATGCTTACACTTGCTCACATGTATGAAGAGTATTACAACCAAAAGTGTACCAAGATAGCCCTTGGTGATAGTGCAAATGACTTTACTATGATAAAAAAAGCAGATATTGGTGTTTTAGTTCCCCTCTATGATGGCTCTTTTAGTGCCATAGGAAACGCAGATATAAAAAGAGCAGCCTATCCAGGACCAAAAGGTTGGAATAGCTCTATACTGGAGATATTTGATGGACTCTAAAGCGCTTGCAAGAGAGATATTTGTCGATGCACTTGAGGCGTCTTTGCTAAAAAAATTCGTCACAAAATATGGCTAGCTTAAAGAAAAGATTTTAGGTGTAGGTAGCAAGAAATATGGTACCCCCCTAAACATAAGGCTGTAGTGGCACAAATATGATAGATGTAGCGATAATAATAAAAGGTAACCGTGCAGGTTAGAGTGCCACGCTTCGCTTGCAATGACACTTGCTGTCACTGCGAGGTTTTGAAAAATAATGGCAGTCTATAGTCGATGCACCTAAAAAGTGTTATATCGCTACTAGGATGAATTTTACGCAGCCTCTGTCTGCGTAGGCACAGCACGCAAGTAAAATTTGTGCTAGTAGCGCGTTTAAATTTATATAACCGTCTTATTTTCAACTGATCATAGTTATATGAGATAACATCAAAAGGGAGAATAAGATGTCAGATTTTTTCCAAAACGGCGTTATAACAACACTACAAAATGTGGGAAATCGCTCCTTAGAAAGCATAGAAGAAGAGTTGTTGCACTTTTCAAAACGCAGAAACATGGTGCTTTTGCTTCCCGCTCTCTACTCAGAGTTTGAAACGCCAGCGATGCAGACTATTATTGATGAGCTTAAAAACGTGAAGTATCTCTATAAAATTATACTTGGACTCGATGGTGCAACTGAGGAGCAGTTTTTAGAAGTAAAGAAACGTATGAGCATTTTGGAGTGTAGTGTTGAGGTACTTTGGAATGATGGTCCAAACGTAAAAAAGATATATAAAGAGCTTACAGATGAGGGTTTTCCTGGTTTAGACACTCCAGGAAAAGGTCGTAATGTCTGGACGATGATAGGTTATGGTCTCACAGATCAAGATAACTATGCTTTTGCCCTGCATGATTGTGACATAGTAAACTACTCACGAGCGCTTGTTGCACGGCTTTTTTACCCCATAGTACACCCCGGACTTGATTTTGAGTTTAACAAAGGCTATTACTCTCGCGTTACAAACAAGCTCCACGGTCGTGTGACCCGTCTTTTTTATACACCACTCATAAAAGCCCTCAAGATCACTTTTGGCTCAAACCAGTACTTGGAGTATATGCAGAGTTTTCGTTATGCCCTCTCTGGAGAGTTCGCATTTATCCGCTCTCTTGGTCGTGGTATTGCGATTTCTCCTACTTGGGGGCTTGAGGTTTCAACACTCTCAGAAGTTTATAACAACACCTCAAACCGTCGTATCTGTCAAACAGAAATCATGGAGAGTTATGAGCATAAACATCAAGACTTAGGCTCAAAAAGTGAAGGTGGTGGCATTTACAAGATGGCAAACGATATAGCTAAAACTCTTTTTAGAATTTTAGCTCAAGAGGGAGTGGTTTTTTCAGAAGCCTCTTTTAAAACACTCCTTGCTTCATACTACCAGCAGTCGCGTATTGAAATTTCAAAGTACAATACACTCAGTAAGATAAATGCCCTTGAGTACAACCGCCAAAATGAGATAAGGGCAGTCGAAGCTTTTGAAGAGGCTATCAAAGAAGCTGCAGCTGAATTTTGTGAGGATCCAATGGGTGTGACATCCCTCTCTCCATGGATTACAGTGCGTTCCGTTTTACCTGGCTTTTCCGATAGATTTAGAGCGATGGTAAAAGAGGAGTCAAAATGATGGTTATAATCCCAGTTCGGAATAAGTGATTCATTAAGCTGCTGATAGTAACGGTCTAATTAAAATCATAACTTATACCGTCATAACAAATCAGCGGACTTAACAATAGTTCAGCAACACTTTAAACATTCGTTATACAGACAGCCCAATTGAGTCTCTCTATATTAGATATGTCAGCTTGAAGTTTAATAATTGCTGATAGCTTATTTATAAATAAAAAAAATAAAAGATGGATGAGCTTAGTCTTGGTATAGATGCGTTGACTCAACCACTCATAAATGGAAAAGGAAAACCATAATGGACAATCAAAATGTGAACGAAAAAAGTATGGATGAACAGTACAAAAACAATCAAAAAATGGATAATGATATGAATAACCAGACACTAAAAGGCGAATGGAACCAGCTCAAAGGTTCAGTAAAACAAAAATGGGCAGATTTAACAGATGACGATCTCACCCATATCGAAGGTGACCGCGATAAATTAGTCGGTCGTGTCCAAGAGCGTTATGGTCAATCAAAAGAAGATGCTGAACGTGATGTAGACAACTGGCGTAACCAAAATAACTATTGATTATAGTGTCTTTAATAGTTATACCCTTAAAACGCAACAAGCCCGTGGCTATGGTCACGGGCTTTTTTAGTCAATCTAATTAGGACTTGATCCTTTATCAGTGTGCTATTTGTGTCGATACTTCATAGTAGCTTACTACAATGGTTAAGATAACATTGGAAGTTGATAGATTTTTGCGTAAATCAACGTACTAATAAATACGCCTAACCCGCTCAGCCAGATTATGTATACATGAGAAGTTGACCACTCGACTTTCCATACGATCTTATCTTTAGCGCTTAACCACTCCGTAATACTAATGCCAAGCGTCAACCAAAACGCACCTACAAGATAGCCGCCCAGTACATCGCTTAAATAATGCTGGTTCAGTACCACTCTGCTCAAGCCGATCAATAGGATAAAAAGTATGGCTATGGTCGTTATACGAATTTTTTGCGCAAAATTTTGGTTAAATCGAATTAGCAGGTAAGCGATAAAGCCATATAACGCCATAGCAGTCGTCGCATGACCACTTGGAAATGAAAAAGTTTGTACGGCAAGCAAGCTATTATCAGGACGCTCGCGCTCCAATACATGTTTTAGCAAATAAGTCACGGTAGTACTGCTTAAAGTAGCAATCAATAACCCTACTATGATATAGCGTTGCTGCCTTACCCAGCAGCTCAGCGCAGCAAGCAGAACCACCAAAACATAGATAGGAGTAGACGCAAAGCTGGTTATCAGCACAAAAAAACCGACACTATCAGAATCTGGTCGCAAACTTATTCGCGCTGATAAAAAATGATCTATCATTACGACAGCCCCAACAGGATTTGGTAAGGCCACAGCGTTGATTAGCGTTATAAATAACACTAATATGCAGGCCATCATCACGCATAACAGTGTCAAAGGTAGACGATAGAAATGCTGTACATCAAACTGCTGAGACAGTATTCTATAAGACTTGGGATACTTGTCTTTAAATTGTATGAAACGTTGGTTTTGTGCAAAATCTCGATGAGTCCGCGCCACATAACGAGTCACTTGTGTAAAAAGACTCTGGCCATAGCGGATAGCCACGTACTGCCATAACAACAAAACAATGATGACCAGAAAAATCAGACCAGTTAAGACGAATAATGGCTGGTTTTCTGGTATAAATGATGTCATTGTTCACCCTAGTGCTTATAATCCAAACGAGAAGATATCGAGCTCACCTTCTTCCCTCTCTTTACTTAACGCCTCAACCGCGCGCGATTCATCAAACCAGATATACTCATCAAACTGCGCCGGCAAAGAGGCATAAAAATAATGACTTTGTCGCTCAGTCTGGGGTCTATAAATGACGCCGATCGCGCGCTCAAGTCGCTCTGGAAGTAGCTTTTTACGCACCTCATCATCTAAAGGATATCGCAGCGGTAAAAGTAAGTTATCAGCGGGCGCATCGTGAAAGAGGCGCTCATAACTGTCTGGTCGCGCGTGCTGAACTTTTTTTATCTCCATCGCACCATCCCAGTCAGAAGCTGCAGCCACCGTACCATGATCGGTGCCAAAGCCGATGTTGTAGACTTTGTCGCCAAATTTTTGCCGTGCCAATTGACCTATATTTAGCTCGCCGCGAGCGCTCATTTGGGTGGCTCGAGCATCGCCGATGTGGGAATTGTGCGCCCAAACGACCGCCTTTGATTCAGACCCTTTAAAGTCAAGCACCGCCTGTAAGGTGTCCATCATGTGCTGATCGCGCTGATTCCATGAGCTGTCTGTCGCGTAATACATGGTTCGGTAATAGCGTTCGGCATCGACGATCAGCCTAGCGTTTTGTTTGGCATCAAAAAACTGCTCTTCATTGGCGGCAGCGTACTCTAAACGCTTCTTGAGTAAATCTTGCAGGTTTTTGAGTACCTCGGTCTCGCAGTCCCTATGTTGCTGAGTAATCACAGCACGGCCGTATAAAGAAGGCTCATCCGCCCAAGGCATCAAACAGCCATAACGCTCGCGGGCAATGTCTGCCGTCTTAGGATCCACGTCTTGTAAATAGCTCAAGACGCTTTCGATAGAGCCGTATAAGCTGTATAAATCCAAACCATAAAACCCTACTTTTTGCTCAGTAGATTTGCCTTTATTATAGTCATGAAGCCAATGGGTAAATGTGAGCATAGACTGATTGGCCCACATCCAAGTCGGGAATCTAGAAAACGGTTTATGTTGACGCCGCGCATCTTGCTCTTGCCCACGAATATAACGATTGATGTGCGCCGCATCCGGCCAGTCCGCTTCAGCGGTAACAATGGTAAAGCCCTTTTTCTCGATAAGCGCTTTGGTGATTTTTGCCCGCATATCATAAAATTCAGCAGTGCCATGTGACGCCTCGCCCAGCAGCACCACACGGCTATCGCCGATACGCTCTAAAAGATTGTCTAGATTGACCTCATCGATACTGGCAAAAGACTCACTTGCTTGACCAATCAATTCAGGCAAAGTTGACGCCTTTGACGTGTCCTCGCTTTTTTCTTTACTGCTTTTATCGTGCCAACCTGCCGCGCCAATTAAGGGGACAAAACGAACGCCGCCTAAATCCTCTGTTTGATAGTCCTCTTGACTGACGCGCCGAAAGCGAAGCAGCTTTTGTGATTTTAAGGAGGCACCGACAGGAATGACCAATCGCCCACCAATCGCTAACTGCTCTTTAAGCGTCTGCGGAACCTCAGGCGCTCCTGCGGCAACGATGATGGCATCAAAAGGTGCTTTGTCCGCCCAGCCAAGCGTCCCATCGCCGTGTTTGACTTGAATATTGGTATACCCCAGCGCGTTGAGTTTGGCCTTCGCTGTATCGGCCAATGCCTTGTGGCGCTCAATCGTATAGACAGTATCGCAAATCTCCCCAAGCACGGCGGCGGCATAGCCTGATCCTGTCCCAACCTCAAGCACGCGGTCACCTGATTGCAGCTCAAGCGCGGCTGTCATTAAGGCCACAATATAAGGCTGCGAGATGGTCTGACTCTCTTCAATAGGTAAAGGGGCATCCCTATAAGCAGAATCGATAAGATCGGCAGGTATAAATTTTTCACGCGGCACGCTACCTAGTGCATCCAGTACCGTTTGATCATGTAGACCCCGCGCTACGAGCTGGTCATCTATCATCTGCTGTCTGCGAGCTTTAAAGTTATCCATGATGATTTCCTTGATTTTCATTTTGGAGGTTTCAATAATCTAAAAGTTGCAAGATTCTAGATATCGTCAGTCCTAAACAAAGTAGATAAAAAAATATCTAACTGAAGAAAATTCAATTTTAGCTGGAGGTTTTTAAAAATAACATCAATAATTTTTAACTTGCTTGTAATCTTTTTAAAATTAATACCCTGTATTTATTCTATAAACCTACAATTCGTTTATTAAAAAACACGTAGTTTGCCAATAGAGTTTAACAATTATTAAGCCAAATATTATTTAGGCTACGGCTAATGATTATCTAATTCAATGTGATTGTATCTATTCTGTGTAGGGTTAACGTAATATATTTATTTTGAATTACATATGTTTAAGGTATACCCCAACGGAACCAGTAATTTCACCCTTAAAACCTATTAACAGACCACTTAAAACAGACTGGTATAATGGAACTACTAATAATAGACCGCTAGACTTTTTTAACTCTTACTCTTATGACATCACCGATACCCATTTTCTTGCATTTGATGAGCATTTTACTGACCAAAGTTCAATTTACTCATCAATGCTGAATAAGTCTTTCCGTCTTTTTCACAGTGAATCAATCACAAGTTTATAAGCAAAGCAAACCACAGCAATTCTTGCTAGAATAATCGCAGTCTTTTAACCATTATTAAGTTCACTTATGCCTGCATTTGCTATTAAACCGCTTACTATTCTTCATACCTCCGACTGGCATTTGGGACGCAGACTTTATGGGCGCATGCGTTATGAGGAATTTGAAGCCTTTTTAAGTTGGCTACAAGAGACCATTAGCGCGCAAAAAGTGGACGTACTTATCGTAGCCGGTGATATCTTTGACACCATGACCCCAAGTAACAGAGCCCAAGCGCTGTATTATGAGTTTTTAGGTAAAGTATCAAAATTGTGCTGCGAGCATATAGTCATCGTCGCGGGCAACCACGACTCCCCGACTTTTTTAGATGCCCCCAGTAAAGTCTTAAAGTTTCTAAATGTCCATGTCATCGGTACTGCTTGTGACGATTTAAATGATGAAGTGTTGGTTTTAGACGCGATTGATGGCACACCGCATTGTATTATCGCCGCTGTACCCTATCTGCGCGACCGCGATGTGCGTGGTAGCCATGCTGGCGAGTCAGCGGATAGCAAAGATACCAATGTTATCAAGGGTATTCGAGCGCATTATGATGAAGTGGCTAGCATTGCCAAAGCAAGACAGGAGCATTTAAGCGACGCTCATCAGCGCCATATTCCTATTATTGCGACGGGACATTTATTCGCCGCAGGTAGTAAAACTACAGAAGATGATGGCGTGCGCGATCTTTATGTTGGCTCGCTCGGTCAAATCTCCGCTGATATGTTTGATGAGTGCTTTGATTATGTGGCACTGGGGCATTTACATGTGCCGCAACGCGTCGGCGGCTGTGAGCATATCCGCTATTCAGGCTCGCCTATCGCCATGGGTTTTGGCGAAGCAAAGCAGCAAAAACAAGTGTTATTGGTAGAGTTTGGCGAAGTAGAAAAATCTTTATCTGATGAAAGTACTATTCTTCAGCCTGCCAATACTACAAGTAAGGTTAAAAAAGTCGCGAAAAAAGCAGCCATTCAAACGCCTGAATTTATGGATGATTTATTTGCTTTTGTTGAGCAAGAAGAAAGCGCCGCAATTAACGTCGATGAAAAACCCTTTACTCAGTCAAAGGCGATGCAGCTTGATTCTACTTTTACAACGTCTGATTTAACTTCCCAACGACTGCATCATGATGAGTCACGGCAAATGCAGGTAATCTCGCTGCCGATTCCTTGCTTTCAAAAACTGGCGCAGATAACGGGCGATTTGACCGCCATCGCTGCTACGATAAAATCATTAAAGCCCTCAGAGTCTATTTGGCTAGAAGTGATTTATGACGGTGATGAAATCGTCAATGAGCTGCGTGAAGAAGTGAATGCCATGATCGAGGGTTTCACTTGCGAAGTGTTAAAAATCAAAAATACGCGCACCTACAATAAAGTCCTCAATCAGCAGCAATCTTCTGTAACCTTACAAGATTTAAATGAGCTTGATGTGTTTGATAAATGCTTAGAAATCAATGGCATTGCCGATACCCAAAAAGCCTCATTACGCAGCGCCTATCAGCAGATACTCCATAATATCTACCATGATGACGTTCAAGCTGAATAAATGAGCAATGAGCGCGGCATCAAAACATAAGTTCCAAAGCCCAATCACAACCATCCATTCAAACGACAAAGACCGACACATGCGCCTAATCGAACTGCGACTCAAAAACTTAAACTCTTTAAAGGGCGAATGGCATATCGATTTCGCTGATTCCGCGTTTATCAATGAAGGCATATTTGCCATTACTGGACAGACCGGCGCTGGCAAGACCACGATTTTGGATGCGATTTGTCTGGCGCTATATGGTGAGACGCCGCGGATCAATAACATCAGTAAAAGTAGCAACGAGGTCATGACGCGGCAAACGGCAGAGTGTTTCGCGGAAGTGGTCATTGATTTAAATGGCACGCAATATCGCTGCCGCTGGGGGCAGCGCCGCGCTTATGGCAAGGCGGATGGTAACTTGCAAGATGCCACCCATGAGATTGCTTTGGTAACGCCCAAAACTGACGATGACAGTAATGCCGATAGCAAAGATGACAAGCTTAAAGGCGATGAAATACTAGAAAGCAAACTCTCACGCACCAAAGAAAAAATTGTTGAGCTGACACGAATGGATTTTCAGCAGTTCACGCGTTCAATCTTACTGGCGCAGGGCAGTTTTTCCGCGTTTTTAAAGGCTAAGGCCGATGAGCGCGCCGATATCTTAGAAAAAATCACGGGTACAGATATCTACGCGACGATATCGACCCATGTTTTTGAAAAAAAACGCGCGGAAGAAGAAATTTTAAATAAACTACAGTTTGGCTTAGAGGGTTTAACTTTGTTAGACGCCGATGAAGAAGCGCTGATTAAGGAAAAATTAACCTTGCATCAAACCGCGCAAACCCAGCAGCAACAACAGTATCAACGTCTGCAAGCGCAAATCAATTGGCTCGATACGGTGGCAGAATTAGAAAAAAACGTCGATAATCATCAAAACGAGGTTACGGTTGCCAAGCAAGCGCAGGCAGATTTCGCTCCTGACGCTAAGCGTCTTAACGCCGCCAATAAAGCCTTGGAGATTGACAGCCAATACAGTCAACTTGCCTATAATCGTAATGACGTTAAACGTTTGCAAAATGATCAGCAGGCACTAAATCATCAGCTGCCGCAGCAACAAGAGCGCCTTGCGCACGCGGTGAATGCGCTAAAAGCAGCTGACACTGATACGCAGAGCGCCTATGACGAGCTGCAAATCACGTTACCAAAAATTGCTCACGCTCGTAAGCTCGATGGGGCAATCGCCCAGCAAATGCAGGTGTTAGACGATCAGCAGCAAAGAAAACAACGCCTGGCGACCAATACGCAAGGCTTACGCCAAGAGATAGAAAATCATACCGTCCAATTCAATCAGGACAAGGCCCAGTTAGCAACGATAGAAAAATATTTGATTAACGCCGCCGCTTTGCACGATATAGATACCGATGCGGCAAATTTTGATAGTCATGGCAGCCGCTTAAAAGCGCTGCTGCAAGATAATGCCGCTTTGGCAAACGAAAAAATTGCTCATCATCAGCAATCAATCCAATATCAAACCAATCTTGATCAATGTCAGCAGCAGCAAGATGCGACCAACGCTTTGATTGCCAAAGCGCGTGAAGCGCTAGCCACTTTGCAAAAACAGCAGGCAGCATTAACCCAAACGCAGTCATTGGCTGCTATACGTGATGAGCAAGAGCAGATTGAGCACACGCACAGCCAGATAGAGCAAGTGAGCTCTAAGGCACAGCAAATTGAAGCGCTTGCTAGCCAAATCAATAAGATAAACACTGCCCTGCCGACCATTAATGATACCTTGACCAAACTGGCGGCGAGCATTACTGACAACGAAGCGCTTATGGCAGACGCCAAAGACCGACGTCAAGATAAGCAAAAGCTGCTCGATTCATGGCAACAGGTTGCCAGTTTAGAGCGTTATATTACCCAACTAAAAGAGGGCGATCCTTGCCCGCTTTGCGGTGCGCGCGAGCATCCTTATGGCGCCCATCATCCTGTATTGAACAAAGAGCCATCCGAAGTGGCTCAAACGCAGCAGCAAATAAGCGAGCTGGATACGACGATAAATACGCTAGAACAAACCATCTCCAAGCAGCGTATTGAATATGCCACCACACAAAATCAGATTAAGCAGTTGCACGAGCAAAAAACCCCACTCTATGAGCAGATAAAAAAACTGGGCGCGGACAGCAATGACTTAATACAGCCGCTTTTGGCTAAAACCTATTCTAACGCCGTGACTGAAAGCATGACTCAGCTTGGCCAAATTGGCATAGATATGGATTTGTTGAGTGAACAAATAGCTGACGACTCAACAGATTGCACACTGATAAAAGAGCGCTTAATAAAAGATGGTTTGTTATTGCTAGAGACGATTAAAGACCAACTCAGTAAGCGCAAGCAGTCTTTAAAAGACACGCTTACACAACATGAAGCACTAAGCGATGAGCTTGCTAAAACGAATAAAACCATTGAGACGTTTGAAAAGCAGCAGTATCAGCTTGCCACTGATATTCATGAGATTAAGAGCAATAGTCAAATAAGCACGCTGGCTTTGGATGCTATCGAGAAAAAAATCTCGACGAATTTTGCCGAATTAACGCAGCTTAAAGACGCTATATTGGCGATATTAAATAAATATCTTGCGGGCAAGTATGAGCTAGATGCCGTTACCAAACCTGCTGCTTTACAGCCGCTGCTAGCGAGTATTGACCAGCAAGTTATGCTAAATAAAGCTGACTATGAGGTTCACCTTGATACGCTGCGTCAGCAGCGTAGTAGTTTGGTGCAATTAAAGCAGCAGTTTACTGCTTATAAAAATGCCCAACAAAACCTAATCACTGCGCTTAGCAGCATTACCGTGCAAATCGAAACCAAGCAAGCCCAGTTGGATAAACAAAAGGTTGAGCTTGATGATTTGCTGCAAGCAATTATTGCGAAAACCGAGACACTGGCACAATTAACCACTGAGCGGCGTGATATTTTTGCAGACAATATTTTTGCAGATAACGTGCCGAACATTGGTGTTGATAATAGCAACATGAATATCAATCCTGATGCAGAAGAAGCAAGGTTACGCACTGTCCTTGAACAGGCGCATAGCGAACAAGCAGTAGCGCAGCGGCAGTTAGATAGTGCTGAGCTCACTCTCAAACAATTACAACGACAGCAGCAGTTGCTTGCCGAGCAATTAACGACCGCTAGCACTGCTCTGACGACGCAAGAAGATATTTTTAAAACCGCGCTCGCCAGCTCTGACTTTAGCGATGAAGCAGAATTCATGCGCGCGCGCCTGCCAGCTGCCGAGCGTCATCACTTAACCGAGCAGCAGCAGCAAATCAACGATACGCTCAAGCAAGCGCAATCCCTATTGACTCAAACCTTGCAAGCACTGGCGGAGAAAAAAGCCAACCCTTTAACCACTGAAGATAGAGAGTCGCTGGCTGAGCAGCAGCAATTGGCACAAAATGAATTGCAGCGCTTGATTGAAGCAATCGGCGCCATGAGCCAACAGCTCAAAGACAATGAAGAGAAAAAAGGCAACCAGCAGGCTCAGCGCCAAGCCATTGCTCATCAAAAAGACACCTTGCAAGTCTGGCGACAGCTCAATGAACTGATAGGCTCAAGCAGTGGCAAAAAGTATCGTACCTTTGCCCAAGGTCTGACCTTTGATATCATGGTGACCCATGCCAATGCCCAACTGCATAAAATGAGCGATCGCTATTTGCTGGCGCGTGACGACAATAGTCCGCTCGAGCTCAATGTCATTGACAACTATCAAGGTGGCGAGAGACGCAGCACTAAAAATCTCTCTGGCGGTGAAGGCTTTATTATCAGCCTAGCATTAGCGCTCGGACTGTCGCAGATGGCCAGTCATAATATTCGCGTCGATTCGTTATTTTTGGACGAAGGCTTTGGCACCCTTGATGAGGAATCACTGGATATCGCCCTCGATACCTTGACCAGCTTACAGCAAGAAGGCAAATTGATTGGCGTCATCTCGCACGTGCAGGCGCTAAAAGAGCGTATTTTGACCCAAATTCAAGTCACTAAGCTCTCAGGTGGCTTTAGTAAAATCACTGGACAAGGCTGTTATCATATTGCCAGTTAATGGCTAAAGTAATTTTAAGGTGGCACATTTATGCATACTCTATTTAAAATTATTTATATTAATGCGCGTTTGCTTACTGCTTTTATATTTACCATTACTGCTTTTACTTTAAGTTTGACGTCTGCGCAGGCGACGATTAATTGCGCCGGAACTTTACCCAGTAGCTACTTTGAGCGTATTGAAAATAATACGCCGTTTGCTGGCAAGTTGATCGAACAAGCTGACGGGTCGCAGCAGCTGCAAGACCTAAGTGGTCATGTTGTCATGGATAATTTGTCCGATGCTTATATCGTGATGGACAGCTATGTGCTTGCTAAGCAGGATAGTAAATACGGCGTTATCAATGCTGCTGGCAAGATTATTGTCCCTTTTGACTATGACGCTATTCAAACCGAGCCGGATATCGCAACCAGCTTTATTGTCAGCGTCAAATCATCAGATGCGACAACCAGACAAGGTATTATCAATCGTCATGGTGATTGGATTTTTCCACTAACTACGGCACCTATCGAGCATGCGCACTACGATTCTGATCATGACCAAGATTATTTTAAAATAACTAGCAATCAAGGGCGCACAGGACTGCTTGATGATAAAGGCTACTGGGCAATCATGCCAAAGTATAAGGCGATTCATCCGTTAAATGCTTGTACAGGTCAGCTTTTATATTTGCAAGTGAGCTTAAACGACGAGACAGCACTCATTGACCAACATAACCAAGTCATCATTCCGTTTGCCGCCCATCAACATATCGAAGCGTTTAATACTTCTGCTAAGCCGCCGCTATTTTTGCGCAGTACGTTAGTCGATGGTAGCACCGCTACAGGCATGAGCGAAGATATCCAAGACGAGATTGTTAGCGCGCAGATTATCGATGCCAATGGTAAGTTAATCCTCGCATCAGACGCCCCCATCAGAAAGCTGCTATACCATCAGCTTTATACTTATAAGCAAGCGGGCAAGTTTGGCATTATGAATGATAAAGGTGATGTGATACTAACACCTCAATTTGCTAGCTATCGTGACGATGGTGAGAAAGTCTGGGTTGAAAAAGACGGCAAAATGCGCCGTTTAAATACCTTTATAACCTTAAATTAGCCTTTTTAGTTTTCTTTTTATTATTGAAAAACAAAAAATCACCGTTAACTCATAACGGTGATTTTTTTCTATAAACATATAGTCTGGATTTTCTGTAATTTGCTATCTGGCTTATTTTTTAGCTTATTACTTACTTACCAGCCCACTAAGCTCACTCATCAATACCGATAACGTTGATAAACTAATATCACTTTCATCATTGCTATCAATTTTTTGCATCTCAGCGGTGATGGAATCAAGCTGACTTTCATGACGAGATTTCCAGTCATTAAAGGCTTGTTTGGCATCAGGCTGCTTTAATAAAGTATCCATCAGCATACGCAGACTGCGCGAAACTTCGTTGACAAGGGCATGACGCGCACGGCGATCCCAGTGGTCTTGCTGCGGTAAGGTGGCGATATTGTCCATCATCCAATCTAGCTGTAAAACGTGATAGGCCTCAAAGTATAAAGTGGCAATCTCATCGACTGGGCGTTCATACTGCTCAGCCAACAGCGCGGCATCTAGCGCATCGACATGGTACGGCAACATCGCGAACATCGCCGCGTCATCCGCAGACAGCTCGTCTTCCGTTAAGCTTGTGATGTCTTCTTGCAAATACTCTGAGAATTGCTGCTCGATAAAACCGCCTGCTTTGGTCAATTTTTCCACACTGTCTTCAAAGCGCTCGATCATATCGGCAACTTGTAAATCCTGACCAAAGGCATTGATAAACCACACTACGCCATTTTCAAGCGCATCACGCAAACGTAGCTCAAGCTCAAGTAGCAAGGTGGCATCGACTTGATTGTCTAGTGACTCAAGTTTTTCCCAAGCTTTTGATACATGGAAGACATCACGAGCAATCGCATAGCCGCGCGCAATCGTAGCAAGCGTTTGCCCCGTTTCCTCAAATAAACGGAATAAGGCTTCGATACCCAAACGGTTGACGATGCTATTGGTCAAATAAGTACTGATGATTTCACGGTGCAGGCGATGTTCTTTCATCTCATCAAAGAAGTTTGCTGCCAGCTCATCAGGGAAGTATTGGCGCAGCTCATTAACGAAATACGGCGCATCAGGCAAATCTGACGCCAACAAATTATCGTACACCCACATTTTGCCGTAAGCCATCACAACTGCCAGCTCTGGATTGGTGAGACCTGTGCCCGCTTTTTGACGCTTGGCAATCTCTTCATCCGATGGCAGATATTCAATGGCGCGATCAAGACGTCCTTCGCTTTCTAACATTTGAATAAAGCGTTGATGGTCACTTAAATTTGCCGCCGCGCGTAGATGGCTGAGCTCAAGCGCCTGTGGTTGTAGATAGTTTTGGCGCAGTACCAATTCAGCGACCGTATCGGTCATAGACTCTAACAGCTCATTACGCTGCTTGAGCGTCATGTCGCCTTGCTCAACCACTTTACCCAGTAAAATCTTAATATTGACTTCATGATCCGAGCAGTTGACGCCGCCTGAGTTGTCAATGGCATCGGTATAAATGCGCCCGCCCGTTTGTGCGTATTCGATACGCCCTTGCTGGGTAAAGCCTAAGTTACCGCCTTCGCCAACGACCGCCGCCCGCAGCTCACCACCGTTGACGCGCACGGCATCATTGGCGCGGTCACCAACATCGGCATGACTTTCATTGGCGCTTTTCACGTAAGTTCCGATACCGCCATTCCAAATCAAATCAACTGGCGATTTTAGCAGCGCGCTGATTAACTCGTTGGGTGCAAGGCTATCTTCACTGATATCAAATAATGCTTTCATCTCAGGGCTAATAACAATGGTTTTATCTTGACGTGAGAACACGCCACCACCTTGGCTGATGAGCGATTTTTCATAGTCGTCCCACGTTGAACGCGGCAGATTAAATAAACGCTCACGCTCGGTATAAGACGCGGCGGTATCTGGGTTTGGATCGATAAAGATATGTAGATGGTTAAAGGCTGCGACCAACTTAGTATGTGTGGATCTGAGCATGCCGTTACCAAAAACGTCGCCACTCATATCGCCAATACCAACAACGGTGAAATCATCACGGTTTTGAATGTCCATACCGCGCATACGGAAGTGGCGCTTGACCGACTCCCAACCACCGCGAGCGGTGATACCCATCGCTTTATGGTCATAACCGACCGAGCCGCCTGAAGCAAAGGCATCATCGAGCCAAAAGTTATACTCGCTTGATAAGGCATTGGCGATATCTGAGAAGGTAGCGGTACCTTTATCAGCAGCAACGACTAAGTACGGGTCGTCCTCATCATGACGTACGGTGTTGGCTGGCGGGACAATTTTGCCATCGACAATATTGTCGGTCACATCAAGCATACCGCGCAGGAACGCTTGATAACAGGCGATGCCCTCTGCTTGGAAGGCTTCACGGCCATCAGCCATGGTTTTGGTCTTGACGATAAAACCGCCTTTGGAGCCAACCGGGACAATGACCGCGTTTTTGACCATTTGCGCTTTGACTAGACCAAGTACTTCGGTACGGAAATCTTCCATACGGTCCGACCAGCGTAGACCGCCGCGAGCGACTTTACCGCCGCGTAAATGCACCGCTTCAACACGTGGTGAATAAACAAATATCTCAAACATAGGCTTAGGTTTGGGTAAGTTTGGAATATCTGCCGCCAAAAACTTAAACGATAAACGGTCTTTACGTTGACCATCCGCTTCTCTTTGATAGAAGTTGGTACGCACCATGGCATTAATCAAATCTAAATACCAACGCAGGATACGATCTTCATCTAAACTACTGACGCCAGCCAAGGCGCTGTTGATTTGCTCTCGAGTTTGACTGGTTTTGCTGGCGCGCTCCTCTTCACTGTATTTAGGATTCATGCGCGCATCGAATAGCTCGCTTAAGGCAATGCTAATGGCACTATTTTTTACCACGGTTTGCTGAATATAAGCACTAGAGAACGGCGCTTTTGCTTGCATCATATAACGCGATAAGGCACGCAGTACCACCACATCATACGTGTCGAGTTTGGTGGTTAATACCAGCTCATTAAAGGAATCACTCTCAACGCGCCCTGCCCATATTTGCTTTAGGCTATCTTCAAACTGCGCGCGTACCACTTGCATATCGATGGTGTCAACATGCTCAAGCACCAGCTCATACTCTTGCATCCAAATCGGCTGCTCTGGTAAATCGAACTCATAGGTTTGCGCTGAGATGACCGATACGCCAAAGTTTTCTAGTACCGGCAAGACTTTTGAGAGAATCACAGGATTTTGGCGACCATATAGTTTTAGGTGCAGCTGATTGCTGGCGCCGCCCGTTGACTGATATAAATGCCAAATCATTGGCTGCTCGTCATTTAAGCCCGCCAGACGTTTGGTATCTTCGACCGCCGTCCGCGCATCAAAGCGTTCTTGATAGGCTGCAGGAATATAGCTTAAGAAGCGGCGCATTAAGGCATTTGCTTGCTGCTCGCCGACATTATCGAGCAGCATTTTTTGATAATTATCGCGCCATGATTGCATGAGAGCCGACAGCTTATCCTGTAGCGCCGCCGTATCCACGTCATTCACTTGACCCGGTATCGTACGCACATGGACGTGGACGCGGGCGTGTTCTGATTCGTTAAATTCCGTGGTAAAGCCAGATGACGTACCGCCGTAAGCGTCTTTTAAGACGTTTTGTACTTTAATACGCAGCTCGGTATTGAATTTATCACGTGGAATATAGACCAAGCAGGATACAAAGCGCTGATAATGATCGACTCGGCTAAATAAGCGCAAGCTTTTTTTATCTTGCAATTGGCTAATACCAGAGACGATAGGATATAACTCTTCAACGCTGGCTTGAAACAAATCATCGCGCGGTAAAGAGTTAATCACATGCATCATTTTATGATACGCATGACCATCACGTGGTAAATCCGCCATCGCCATGATTTTATTGGCTTTTTCACGTAGCAGCGGAATCTGTTGTACGCTTAGCTGATAGGCTTGCGCGGTAAATAGACCGATAAAGCGATATTCGCCAATCAGCTTGCCATGGTCATCAAACTTATGAATGCCTAAAAAATCCATGTATACCGGGCGATGAACGGGTGACACACGGCTTGATTTAGACAACATCAATACGCGTGGCTCGGTTAATAACTTTTTTAGATTATGAGGCAACTCATCAAAGCTTTTTGAGAGCGTATCCTCACTTCCGCCGCGCAACAGGCCAAGCCCACTATTACCAATGGCAAATAAGTCTAAATTGTCATCATTTTCTAAGCGGTACTCGCGATAGCCTAAAAAGATAAAATGCTCGTCTAATACCCAATCCAAAAACGCTTGAATTTCTTGCGGCGAATAATACACTTCGGGTAGATTTTGACCAGCCAGCTCCGCTTTTATATCGGTCAGCTTGCCGCGTATCTGCTGCCAGTCATCAACGACGATATCAAGGGTATCGATTTTTGCCAGCAGCATCTGCTTTAATGCCGCCAACTCGTCATTGTTTTGATAAGCGATTTCGCAATGAATCAAAGACATTTTTGAGGTGTCGCTTTCATGCGCACTTTCGACATGAGTGATATCGCCATTTTCATCGCGCTCGACGCCAATAATAATATTATAAGTACGATGGACGTCGATACCTTCTGCTTCCAAGCTCATTAAAATGGTATCGACCAAAAATGGTCTGTCGTAAGCGACTATTTGTATAACCGTATGCGAGCTATGAAAATGCTGCTCTTCTGCGATGGGGTTTAAAATAGCAAGCTGCGGCTGACTGCCGTCATAAGCTTTGAGCAAGGTGAAATGATGCAGCGCCATACCAGCCAAATCCATATTACTGATATCTTTCGCCACTTCTTGATGCAACGTCTGATAATAGCTATGAATAAAATGGTCAAATAGCGATTTGTCTTTTTGTACATAACTGGTGGCAATATCGCTTATCTGGCTGATCCGCTCTTTTGCGATATTTAAGTTGTGAGGCATATCCATTGTCCTTTGTTATAGGTTTGTCGTTCTCGTTTTTGCAATAACCAATCATTGGTATCTACTAGTGCCAACCTATCAAAGTGTAACGCACTGCGGCGTCTAGCAAAAGCGTACAACATCATTTCATGAATCAGCAATATGTCGATAACCTTTGATAATGAGACAGTTAATGAGAGAGTCTTTAATAATTAAGACAATAACATCCTAACCTCATCTAAAACTTGCTGACAGGTGGATACTCATGACAATCATGGCGTTTTTTTGTTAGAATACCGCAGTATATTGCAGCAGATTTTGCTGGCTCGCTATTAACTCCCAAAAAACTAACTCACAAACAACTCACAATGAATTTTGATGCTAAGGGCAGACGTATGATGAATATTTTGGTGATTGGCTCAGGTGGTCGCGAACACGCACTCGCATGGCAGTGTGCAAAAGACGACAAGGTACAAAACATCTACGTCGCTCCCGGTAATGCTGGCACCGCCCTTGAGCCCAAATGCCAAAACGTCACCTTAGAAGATACAGCCGATGCTGACGAACACAGTGCGGTCATCGAATTTTGCCAAAATAACGCCATTGATATGGTGATTGTCGGTCCAGAAGCGCCGTTGGTAACCGGTATCGTTGATGCTTGTCGTGCAGCCGGCATCAAAGCATGGGGGCCAACCGCTTATTGTGCGCAGCTTGAAGGCTCAAAAACCTTTGCCAAAGAATTTATGGAACAAAACAATGTTCCAACCGCAGCCTATCAAGGCTTTACGGACGCTACTGCTGCCAAAGCCTATATCGATGAGCAAGGCGCACCGATTGTGATCAAAGCCGACGGTTTGGCTGCGGGTAAAGGCGTTATCGTCGCCGAAACCATCGAGCAGGCGCACGAAGCAATTGACGATATGCTTGCGGATAATAAATTTGGCGATGCTGGTAGCCGTGTGGTTATCGAGCAATTCTTGCAAGGGGAAGAAGCCAGCTTTATTTGCATGGTAGATGGTGACAACATCTTACCGATGGCAACCAGCCAAGACCATAAACGTGCGTTTGAAGGCGATACGGGACCAAATACTGGCGGCATGGGTGCTTACTCCCCTGCGCCAGTGGTCACCCAAGACGTTCACGATAAGGTAATGGCGCAAATTATCCAACCTGTTGTTGATGCCATGAAAGCTGCCGGCCATCCTTATACCGGATTTTTATACGCTGGACTAATGATTGATGAGGCGGGCGACCCGTATGTGATTGAGTTTAACTGCCGTTTTGGCGACCCAGAAACGCAGCCGATTTTGATGCGTTTACAATCATCGATGGTTGACTTGGTAGCCCAAGGCTTAAATGGTAAATTACCAAGCGCCGCCAATTGGGATGAGCGCCCTGCTCTCGGTATTGTCGTTGCTTCAAAAGGCTATCCTGAAACCTCATCCAAAGGTGATGTGATTACTGGTATGCCAGAGTTGGATAATGATAATCAAAAGTCAGTCAAAGTTTTTCATGCTGGCACGGCTTTCTCTAATAACGATACGTTTAGTGATGATAATGATGAGAAAGAAGTGGTGACCAATGGCGGGCGCGTATTGTGCGTGACGGCATTGGCTGATAGCATTTCTGGTGCACAGCAAGCCGCATTGACCGTGACAGGCGCGATTAGCTTTGATGGCGCTCATTATCGCCGTGATATCGGTCACCAGGCGATTGCTCGCGAAAATGTTTAATATGGTTAGGCCAATTTAAAACTTATATCGTTTTTCTTATATTGTTTTTATGGCAATCCGATCTAGTGTAATGCTAGGTCGGATTTTTCGTTTGCTCATTTTTTATGAGCGTATTTTAAAAATTATCTTTGGCGGCTTAGTGTTAGAATAAGGCTATTTATTGTGGCGCTTGATTTTGAGCGCTTTAATGCTCGGTCGTAGCATGTAACATAGCAATTCATAGATTTACTTTTAATAAGCATACGTTAATTTACAAAGTAACGGTTCATGCTAAGCATGGGCATCTCAATCTACCGCCCGTTATATGATACAATTTTGTACCAGTACGTCGCATCTCCTTGTATTGTCGGTTTACGCCCGCACATCAATAGCAACCGGATGAATGATTATATTTATGGCAAATGATACCTCTAGACCCTCTAATAATAAACCGTCTAATAACAAGCAATCCATCGACAACCTGAAGACCTCAGGGTTTGAGCGTCGGATGTCTATTGCGAAAACCTCCTTAAATATCGGTCGTCGTTGGGCAGGTAATAGTGTGTCTGGTATGTTTTTGAATAAAGAAGCACGTACGGCGCGCAATCAAATTTTTATGGAAGAACAGGCGCACTATCTAGCAGAAGAGCTAGGTAAATTAAAAGGGTCGGTGGTAAAAATTGGTCAAATGCTAGCAATTTATGGCGAACATATATTACCGCCTGAAATCACGCGCGCCCTGCAAACACTCAATGACGATACCGCCACCTTAGCATGGCCAAAAATCGAGGTCACATTACGCCAATTATTGGGCGCGAAGTTAAATGAGCTAAAAGTTGATCCCGTTCCTATTGGTACCGCTTCCCTCGCCCAAGTTCATCGCGCAACGGTATTGGCAACGGGCGAGCAAGTGGTGTTAAAAATCCAATATCCCGGTGTGGCCGATGCCATCAATTCTGACTTGGCTTTATTTAAGCGTTTATTAAAAGTCAGTAATATCGTACCGCAAACACGCGCCCTCGATGCGTGGTTTGAAGAGATACGCGACCTCCTCCATCATGAAGTTGACTACGAAGCGGAAGCAGCGACCACGGAGCGTTTTTATGAGCGCTTACTGGGCGACCCACGTTATATCGTACCCAAAATCAATCGTACTTACTCAACCAAACGCTTGTTATGCATGTCTTATGAGCCAGGCATTACGGTGGTCTCGGAAGCGCTACAGTTATTGTCACATGAGCGCCGCAACGCTATCGGTCAAGCCGCTATCGAAATCATGATGCAAGAGATTTTTGTATGGGGCGAGATGCAAACGGATCCCAATTTTGGTAATTACCTCGTTCGTGTCGCTGCTGATGAAAACGAAATCGATAAGCTGGTATTGCTAGATTTTGGTGCCATTCGCCAATTCGACGATAACTTACTAACCATTGCTCACGGGCTATTACGAGCTGGCTATCATCATGACCATCAAGCAATGAAACGCGCCATGACCGGTTATGATTTTTTTGATAGCATGAGTGATAAAGTACGCTCCGATATCGCTTCATTATTTTTATTAGCGACAGAACCCTTTAGTGACCCTACTTTAAACCCTGATATTCCCAAAAATTGCTTAGATGAACAGCAGCGTTATATCTGGGCGAACAGTAAGTTGCATACTCGCCTCTCAAATAACGCCACGCAAGCGATGCAGTCTTTTGAGTTTAACCTGCCGCCTAAAGAGTTTATGTTTATCAGTAGAAAATTTATCGGTGCCTATACCTTTTTGACGGTATTAGATGCTTATACCGATTCTAATAAATTGGTGAAGCCTTTTTTGTGATATAGGAAGGTTGATATTTTTTGGACCGCCTTTTGTGGCGGTCTTTTTATGGTTTGTTTTTATTTGCTTAGGCTATTTTATGTAATTATCTTCTTGATAATACATTTTTGTTTCATACTCTTTGTCCTTAATTTTTTATTCGGTAATTTTGATTATGATGCATTTTTTTACTTAGGCTATTTTTTATGCTTCATTACTTGCCTGCCAATTGTCGAATCGGGTTTGATAACCGTCAGGCTTACGCATGTTTAGCTGCCAACAAGTTTCACCGCGCGCTAGATACTTGACTTCAAAGTGTGTACGCTGACTATCGCTAGCGACTTTATGACGCGTATTCGGTAAGCACCAGACTTCATTGGCTTGCTGCTCTGCATTATCCATATACGCTTCTATATTAGTCGCCAGCACTACTTCTCCGCCTACTTGCAAACGAGAAAGCAAAAACTCAAAAAAAGGCATGTTTAACCACTGTTGGTTGGGGTTATGTTGCTCAGGATTGGGATATAAGATAAAAATACGCTCGATACTGTTTGGCGCGACAGCATGAACAATCCAAGCGATGGCATCCGCATGAATCGCGCTGAGATTGCTTGATTTCTGCTGCCCGACCAATTTAGCAAAAGCATCGAATTTATTACGCGTACGCTCGATGGCTATTAGATGCTTATCAGGATACTGCAGTGCAAAGCTAAGCGCATGCTTGCCCTTCCCTGCGCCAATCTCCAATACCAAAGGCAGCTGTCTATTCATCAATACTTCTGGAGTCATAAAATCGCGCGGTGCTGAAAGTTTTTGGGGTTGAAAGGCACGCTGCTGCTTATGCGAAAGCTCAAGATTGTCAGTCATCTACTATCCTTAAGGGATTTGTCATTTGTCATTATCCGACCGCATGCTATTATATAGTCAATCCAGCCTAATAGTAATACAACGTCCATGCTTATCGAACGACAATTATTAATGCCGCAGGGCGATTGCTTATAAAGCTGGAAAACTCACATTATTCATACTCGCTATTGATTAGAAGCGCTGTCTTAAATGACAGCATTTATTGATAGCCCATAGGATATACCTACTTTTATTATGACTGAATCTACTTCTAGCAACAGCGACCACAATACCAACCCCTTACCCAAAACCTATCCTTGTCCAGAATGCGGCAACCAAACTGCGTGGCAAGACAATAAATATAAGCCGTTTTGCAGTCATCACTGCAAGCTTATTGACTTAGGCGCATGGGCAAGTGAAGAATATACCTTACCTGCTGAATCGACGCCGTTTTCTGATGAACTCTAATTATCTATTCACTCCCATTAAACCTTTTACCCTCTAACTCTTTATTATGCCAAGGATGTTTTACATGTCTGCTACTTACCTGATGCCCACTTATCTTCGTCAACCTATCAGTTTTACCCGCGGCTCAGGAAGCTGGCTTTATACTCAAGATGAGACGCCTTATCTAGATGCCTTGACCGGTATCGCAGTATGCGGTTTAGGGCATTGTCACCCACAAGTAACCGACGCTATTCAACAGCAGGCAGCAACGCTGGTTCATACCAGCAATTTATTTGGTATTGACTGGCAAGAGCGTGCTGGTGAAGCTTTGTGTCATGCGGCGCAAATGGACAGCGTATTTTTTGCTAATAGTGGTGCTGAAGCCAATGAAGCGGCATTAAAATTGGCACGACTCTATGCGCACCAGCAAGGTTTTAAACGCCCAAAAGTCATCGTGATGGAACAGTCTTTTCATGGTCGTACCTTGCTATCGTTATCAGCAACTGCCAACCCTAAAGCCCGTGAAGGTTTTTATACCTTGGATGAAGACTTTATCCGCGTACCCTTTGGTGATATCGCCGCGATTGAACAAGCGGCTCAAGACAATAATGATATCTGTGCGGTATTTGTCGAGCCTATCCAAGGCGAAGGTGGTTTGAATACCGCAGCCAATGGCTTTACGTATCTTGAGCAACTACAAGCTATATGCGATAGTCATGATTGGTTATTTATGCTTGATGAAGTACAAACCGGTAACGGTCGTACGGGCAAATACTTTGCGTATCAGCATAGCAACGCGCGCCCTGATGTCTTGACGACCGCCAAAGGTTTAGGCAATGGTTTTCCGGTCGGTGCTTGCATGGTACGCGGGCGTGCCAATGGCTTGTTTGGCGCTGGTAGTCACGGCTCAACTTATGGTGGCACACCCCTAGCCAGTCGTGTGGTACATAGCGTTTATGAAGTGCTTGCTGACGGCGGTATCATGGACAATGCCGTCACTGAAGGACAGTTTATCCGTGATGGTGTGGTTAATGCACTTGGACAATATGGCGTCAGCGCCCGCGGTGCAGGAATGATGATTGGTATCGCCCTTCCTCAGCAGATAGACTGTAGCAAATTAGTTGACCGTGCCCGTGATGAGCAAAAATTAATCATTAATGTCACAGGCGGTCATGTGATTCGTCTATTGCCACCGCTTAATATGAGCCGTGATGAAAGCTCACAAGTGGTTGAGCGTTTGGTTGACTTATTAAAACCTTCGTTTTAAACGGTTGATTTAATCAAAGTTTAAAGCTAAAAAAAGCCTATAGATACATTATCTATAGGCTTTTTACTTTTTAACACTATAAAAGCATTTTAAATCAGATATTACTAAATACTTAACCTAATTAGCATGGAAGTACTTTTTTAGTACTTCTAAGCAGCGGGTGATTTTTGCTGGTTGCTGATCACGGTTTAAGGTGACAGCATATAGCACGAAACTTGGCAGCTGATAACCAGTCAACACTTCGACCAAATTGCCATTTTCAAGCTCTCTTTTGACGTCCATCTCCATGATACGAATGATGCCGTGACCTTCCTTTGCTAAAGTCATCGCCATAAAGACGTTGTTGGTATGGATACGCGAATTCATTTTGATGCGTGTTTTCTTGCCTGTTTCGGTCTGAGTAAGCTCGACATGACTTGCGTCTTTCATAATATCGATGCAAATCAGCTCATGGTCTGCCAAATCTTTTGGCGTTTCAATCTTTTTATGCTGACGTAAATACTGCGGTGAGGCGACCAACAGTTGACGCACATCAGATAATGGGTAATTGCTCAAGGTTGAGTCGTTGATATTAGGGCTCATACGTACCGCAATATCGATACGCTCATCAATCATATCGATATAATGATTGTCGGCAAAATAAGTAATGCTAAGGTCATCATGCGCCGACATCCAAGTCGATAGAGCAGGCAAAATATGATGAACGCCAAGCTCAGGCGTGGTTGCAATGCGTAAGCTACCCGCAAGCTCATCACGTAATTGATTGACTTTAATACGCCCTTGTTCAGCGGCACTGACCACATCTTTTGCCGCTTCATAAAAGCTGGCACCCGCTTCTGTTAAGCTGAGCTTACGAGTTGAGCGATGCAAGAGTACTACACCAAGCTCGTTTTCTAAAGCGCGTATCTGTTGGCTGACCGCACTGGTCGTAATACCCAATTCGCGAGCTGAACCACTAAAAGAGCCGTGTCCGACCACACTAGCAAACACAGCCATACCACGTAAATTATCTAACATATTTCCACCTAAGCTGCTTTTTAGTTTTTAATATAACTTAACCATTATAGCGGATTATAATAAATCTTACAGTTTTTTACTATAAGTCTGTTAGTCATCTAAAGCTATTTAGTCATTAATAAAACGAAAAATATCAAGGCGATAAATTGATGTCGCCTTGATATTTGGAGAATTATAATAAAATATATAAAGGTTTACTGATTAAAGATTGCCAATCATAAAATTGAACATTGTTTAATATAACTGAACGCTTTAATATAACTGAACCTTACCCATTTTTCCTTCGCCGCGCTCCGTCAGATATTGCATGACGGGTGTATTAAGTAATCTAGACTCTGCCACTGTACGCGCTTCAATAAGGCGTTTTTGTTGACGACGTTCAGGCGTCTTATCATCGGCTTGCATAATACTGCCATCTATCTGCAAGCTAATGTCTGCTTGCGTAAACTGTTCTTGTAATTTTGCCGCCAGCTGCTGAAAAGTAGCTTGCAGATGCTTACTATCCACCGCCGTGACAAAGACCGCTTTAGCGTTACAGTGCCCGGTCATCATTCCTTGACGTGCCAGTGCCAATTCATCGGACGCCAAACTACCAGCTTCACGGGCGCATTGTAGCCAATAGTCCCATTTTTCTGGCGTCCACTCGCCCGTTAATTCTTGCGGCGCACAGCGTAATAAAGTACGCGGATCATCCACTTGCGCAGTTAATTGAGAATCATTTGCGCTAGGCTCAACAACAGGCTCAGGCTCAACAACAGGCTCAGGCTCAACAACAGGCTCAGGCTCAACAACAGGCTCAGGCTCAACAACAGGCTCAGGCTCAACAACAGGCTCAGGCTCAACAACAGGCTCAGGCTCAATAACAGGTTCAGGCTTAATATTGCTGCTTAATAAATCCAATCCTTCATCATTACCGTAGCTATTATATTGGTCAAATTCAGCATCATCATAACTAGTGTTGTATGGCTCGACCTCATTTTGACTTGAGGTCTGATAATCAGCATCGTAGTCTGGTAGTGGCGGTATTGAGTCCGCTGCTGGTTCTAACTGTGGTGCTGGCGGCAATTCTGATAGCGCTTCTACTACTGTTGAGGTTTGCTCTAATGAAGGCGCTATATTTTCATCTGTACTTAAAAGTGCAGTGGTGTTTGCTGCATCAGCAGTATTGGCACTTATTGATACTGTATTGAGTTCAGCCTTAGCATTATCGGCAGTGTTAGTTTCTATCGAGCCTGTAGAAACAGATGATACAGAGCTAGATGCTCTAGGGACAGAAGATATAGTAGTATCCGGTACGTTTGCTAAAATCTCATCGACGGGTAAAGGTCGAAACGCCAATAGACGTAAAATACACATCTCAAGCGCCTGCATCGGCGTGCTAGCCAGCTTTACGCCTTCACGCGCCTGCACGACGATTTCGTAATATAGCTGTAAAACGTCAGGACTCATGTGCTGCGCAAGCTGATTAATCTGCTGCGCTTGTGCTTCGTTTACGTTAAGCGCAACCTCAGGCAGCAGTTGTGTCAATGCCAATTGATGCAACAACTCAGCCAAGCCGTCAAACATGCTAGTGGCATCGACCATTTGCGCGCGCATTTGCTCGATATGTGTGGCGACTGCTGATTTATCATGATTATAAATATCTGTAATTAAACGCACCAAGTCAGCGGCATCAATTAAGCCAAGCATGGCATTAACTGTTACATCATCGAGCGCGCCTTGTCCAAATGCAATCGCTTGATCGGTCAGCGATAACGCATCACGCACCGAGCCTTTAGCAGCACTGGCCAATTGCCAAAGCGCAGGCTGAGTATAATCCACCCGCTCTTGATTTAAGATATTGGCTAGATGCTCACTAAGCAGACTTTGCGATAAAGGACGCAGCACAAACTGCAAACAGCGCGAGATAATCGTGATGGGCAGCTTTTGTGGGTCGGTGGTGGCTAGTAAGAATTTTACATGCTCAGGTGGTTCTTCCAAGGTTTTGAGCAGCGCATTAAAGCTGTGTGTCGACAGCATATGCACCTCATCAATCAGGTACACCTTGTAGCGACCTTGGCTTGGCGCATACGGCACATTATCAAGTAGCTCGCGGGTGTCTTCAACTTTGGTACGCGAGGCCGCATCAATCTCGATTAAATCAATAAACCGTCCTTGATCAATCGCCACGCAGTTATCACAGACACCACATGGCGTGCTAGTGATACCCGTCTCACAGTTTAAACATTTAGACAAAATACGCGCAATAGTGGTCTTACCGACACCGCGCGTACCCGTAAATAAGTAAGCATGATGCAGACGATTATAATCAATCGCATTAATCAGTGCTTGGGAGACGTGCGATTGCCCAATCAACTCGTGAAAGTTTTTTGGACGATATTTGCGCGCTAAAACTTGATATTGCTGCGTCATAATAAATGCCAATGTGAGTAATGATATAAATAAAGCTTCAAATCAGCGATTTAGCTTAAAACTTACCACTAAAGTAGGTATTGAAACCAAACGTCGAAACTGGGTTCTAGCACAAGTTAGGATTGCGCCCGTAACTCAGCCAATTGCTCATACAAACGCTGGGTATTGGCATCGATAAGCGAGCCTTGCTGATGAAAGGCGTCAAGATGCACCTCGGTATTTACGCTGTCTTCGCAAGGTCTGACATCGACACCGATTAAAAACAGATCTTGCATGACCGGCTGCTGCATTTGCGCGTTGAGCTCAAATAATAAGTCTTGATGACCGGCACGCACTTTGTCCGCACTTAACGACCTGTTGTCATCTTGCGCATAAAAAACCAGCAGATAATGACGCCCAAAGACATTATAAGAGTGTTCATGACGCACGTAGCCATTCCAGCGTGAATCTTGGTCAATCGTTCTATGCGCCAAGATTTTTTCTACCAAACAAGCATAGGTATACATGGACTCATCGACCAAAATATCAACCTGCTTTTTTGGCAGCGGCGTACCCACGTCATAACACGCTCTGACCAAGCTATTAAACAGCTTGTACCACATGCGCGTGTTCTTTTGAATCTCTGCCATCAGTGCTTGAGCAAACTCCGCCTGCTCAGGCTCTGCTGCTTTTAGCAGTCGTGGTTCAATCTCTGCTATCAAATTATGGCTGACCAGTTGTTTTTGAACCTCAATCGCCCTTTGGTGAAAATCTGGCGACTGTAAAAACTGAGCAAGTAAGGTTGATTCGTCTTGAAACGCGTCAAATCCCGCAAGCTTACGGCGATGAAAATCTAAAAATGCCGTTAAATCACTGGGCGTCACCAATTGCTTGAGTATCTCAGTGAAGTTTTGATAGCTAAAGTCTTGCAAGACACTTTCTTCATCGTCCAAATCTAACACACAGTCTTCTGCAAAAAACTGACTGCCATATTCATAGCCAACCGTATATGAGGCAGTTTCTACAGGTTTGCTCTGTTGGCTATTACGATAACTATTCTGATAGCGGTTTCGATAAAGGTTTTGAGCATTGTTTTTTGTAGTGTTTTTTTCAGCAATCTCTTGATGCTGCACCGAAAGGGCAGTCAAGCCAATAAAATAAATCGCTTTGTCTGCCGTTTGGTCAGATGTCAACTTAGTTTTAGACTGGTTTTTAGAATCATTTTGATAGGCAAGCGCCTGTTCATTCTTCAGATACAATTGAGCGTGTTGCTTAATCAACTGATTGACAACCTCTTTTCTCCAAACACGCACCTGAGTGCTATCGATATCCTGTCTATCAGCCTGTATCGTCACATCATTGACGATAAGGTAGACCACAGCATTAGAAAACTCAAAGACAAAATCATAACCCTGAAGATATTCAGGGTTATGATTTTGTCTGGAGTTAAATCGTACAAAGATAAAAAGTTTTGCTGAATCATCTGCTGCCAAATCGACGCTGGTACTTGCTGAGTGTCCATAACATCCCTATCCATAAGGTCTCATAAAACACTTGAGACCATTCCGTTAAAAGTACAAAAAGCCTTCTTATGTTCAGTTTAGTCCCAGCATCGATTTATGGCAAGTAGAGCAATCTAGCTTTCGAACTTGCGGCGCATATGCGGGAATAAAATCACATCGCGAATACTGGCCGAGTCGGTAAATAGCATCACCAAGCGATCGATACCGATGCCCTCGCCTGCTGTTGGCGGTAAACCATAAGATAAGGCTTCAATATATTCTTCATCAAAATGCATGGCTTCATCATCGCCTGCATCTTTTTCAGCGACTTGATCATGGAAGCGCTCCGCTTGATCGGCAGGGTCATTGAGCTCACTAAAGCCATTGGCCAACTCACGACCACCGATAAATAACTCAAAGCGATCGGTGATTTCAGGATTGTCATCGTTACGGCGTGCCAGCGGTGAGGTTTCAGCTGGGTATTCTGTGATAAAAGTCGGCTGACGTAACTGATGCTCAGCAGTTTCTTCAAAGATAATGGTCTGCAATTTACCCACGCCAAAGACGTCTTTGACTTGTTGTTTAAGCGTCGTTGAAGCATATTCTGCAAGATAATCACGGTCGTTGATACGCGATATATCGAAGTTTTCGGCATATTTAGCGATGGCATCAGACATCGACAAGCGGATAAATGGGGCTTTTAGGCTAATCGCCTCGCCTTGATAAGTCAGCTCCGTGGTGCCCAAAATATCCATTGCCAGCTCATTGAACAAGCGCTCGGTCAAATCCATCAAGTCATGATAATCGGCATACGCCTGATAAAACTCAATCATGGTAAATTCAGGATTATGACGGGTTGAGACGCCTTCATTACGAAAACTGCGGTTAATCTCAAATACCTTTTCAAAGCCACCAACCACTAAGCGTTTTAGATACAGCTCAGGGGCGATACGCAAGTATAGCGGCATGTCTAAAGCGTTATGATGGGTCACAAACGGACGCGCAACCGCGCCGCCTGGAATAGGATGCATCATTGGCGTTTCAACTTCCATAAAACGCTCATTTAGCATAAATTTGCGAATACCGCTGATAACCTGACTGCGAATCACAAAAGTATCGCGCGTGGTCTCATTGGTCATCAAATCAAGATGACGATTGCGATAGCGTGCTTCGACATCGGCCAAGCCATGGAACTTATTTGGCATCGGACGTAGCGCTTTGGTCAATAGAGTCAACGCTTCGATATGGACATATAAGTCGCCTTTGCCAGAACGACCGATATAACCAGATACCCCAACGATATCACCCAAATCTAGCGATTTGATCGTCGCTAGTGTCTCTGGGTCTAGCTGTTTGCGTGCTACATATAACTGAATACGACCGGTCATATCTTGAATCACGATAAACGCGCCGCGATTGAGCATCACGCGACCGGCTACATTTACCTGAGTTTTTTCACCATTGGCAATTTTATCTTCAATTTCTTGCTTTGAGATACCGTCAAAAGCGGTTTGTAAATCCTGAGCATAGTCCATGCGCTTAAAGGTATTCGGATAAGGCTGCTTACCTGATGCTTTGATGTCATCCAGCTTGGTTTGCAGTTGAGCAATCAGCTCGTTCGCGTCTTCTGGGGTTTGCTCTTGATTCGGATTTTGATTGTTGTGCTTTGACATAATACTCTCAAATTATTAGATAATTAAAGGAATAAACGAAGTAGAATTAAAATAAAACGTTCAAATAAAACTTATTTTTAATATAAAAAAATAGCAAAATCGTTCTGATTGTTGGCGTCCAGCTTAGGGCGTGTCCTCATTTTAAAAATGGTGATAAAAATGAAATAAATTGCCGTCAAACGAGGAAAATAGCGCAAATAATATCGAGATATTAATCAGCTATTTAACGATGTTTGACAAAATTTAGCCATTTTTAGCCCATTTAGATACAAGCGCTTGAATTGAGGACACGCCCTAGCTAACTTAGACAGTTTGTGCTTTTAATCACCGCCGCCGATACTGGCCATCAAGTCTGCTTGGTGTTCACGCAGCAGCGCATCAAGGATTTCATCTAAGTCGCCTTCCATAATCGAATCAAGTTTGTATAACGTCAAATTGATTCGATGGTCGGTCATACGGCCTTGCGGGAAATTATAGGTACGGATACGCTCTGAGCGATCACCACTACCGACCAAGTCGCGACGTATTGAGTCCGCCACATCGACTTGTGCTTGTACTTTTGCTTGCTGAATTTTGGACACCAGCATTTTCATCGCATGGGCACGGTTTTTATGCTGACTGCGTTCTTGTTGACACTCTACCACGGTACCCGTTGGAATGTGGGTCAAACGTACCGCCGAGTCGGTGGTGTTAACGTGCTGACCACCGGCGCCGCTTGAGCGAAAGGTATCCATTTTAATATCGGCAGGATTGATATCGACGCTATCATCAATCTCAACCTCTGGCATAACGGCAACCGTACAGGCTGAGGTATGGACACGACCTTGGCTCTCGGTTTCAGGTACACGCTGGACGCGGTGCGCGCCCGACTCAAACTTTAAACGACCATAAACGCTATTGCCCGACACACGAGTAATGATTTCTTTATAACCGCCATGCTCACCCTCATTGGCTGATAAAATCTCTACCGTCCAGCCTTGATTTTGCGCATATTTTTGATACATACGGAACAAATCACCTGAGAAAATCGCCGCCTCATCACCGCCTGTCCCCGCTCGAATTTCCAAGAAAGCAGGCACTTTATCATTGGGGTCTTTTGGCAACATCATGACGTTAAGTGCTTCTTCCATCTCAGCAATGGTCTTACGCGCACTGTCAATCTCATCCTGCATCATCTCTTTCATTTCAGGGTCTGATGATTCCGCAAGCATCGCCTCTGCATCCGCTTGATCCGTCTCTGCCCGCACATAGTTCTGCCATAACGTCGTGATCTCCATCAAGTCACTATGCTCAACGGACAATTCACGGAATTTATTATTATCGCTGATGACACTTGGGTCGGATAATAAAGCGGTGACCTCTTCATAACGGTCTACCATCTGGTCTAAACGCAGGCGTAAGGATTCTTTCATAAAAGGACTTTTTTAAAATGAGTAAAATAAGAGAGTAATTATAGCAAATTTTTGCGCTTAATTTAAAACCTCTCAGCAATCTTGCCATTATATTCACAAACTGTCCGATTTATGCCTAATTACACTCAAATCTGAGCTGACTTTTTCTCTTATTCTATAGTTAAAGCAAAATACGGCACAAAAAAAATAGCTAAGAATACTCCTAGCTATTTTTATGGTTAAAACAGAGCTTCTATTAACTATTAAACCTTACGAACCAGTACCGAACCAATCGAGTAACCGGCGCCAAATGAGCAAATCACACCCAAATCACCAGAGTTTAGCTGATCCTTGTAGCGATGGAACACAATCATAGGACTTGCGGAGCTGGTATTGGCAAACTCATCAATGACACTTGGTACAATCGCTTTATCAGCTTCTTTACCGATAACGGTACGCAAGATTAAATCCAGCATATTGGCATTGGCTTGATGCAACCACATCATCTTCACATCAGACGTTGGGATGTGGTTTTCTTGCAAGTGCTCGGTGATAACTTCTGATACCTTTGGACAGACTTCACGGAAAACCTTACGGCCGTTTTGTAAAAAAAGTTTGTCAGTGACCGGCTCTTTGATATCGGGGTACATCTCAGTCTGCGCTGCTAAGAACTCAGAGCGATCCATAAAGCCATATTCGTTTTTGATATTGGTCGAAAACTGAGTGAATAACTTGGCGTTTAGAATCTCGTAGCCTTTTGGCGTATCAAGCTCTTCTACGATACAAGCTGTTGCAACGTCACCAAAAATAAAGTGGCTGTCACGGTTGCGCCAGTTTAGATGCGCTGAGGTAATCTCAACGTTCACAACCGCAACGCGTTTGGCAAGTCCCGAAACGATAGAACCATGTGCTTGCGATAGACCAAAAGTCGCGGCACTACAAGCAACGTTCATATCATAAGCAAAGCCACCAATCATACCAATCTCATTTTGAATCTCGATAGAGACCGCAGGATAAGTACGCTGGAAGTTTGAGCACGCAAGAATAATACCGTCTAAATCATTGGCCTCAAGACCTGCATCAGCGAGCGCATCTTTTAGTGCAGCAGCGCCCATTTCTGCCATGATAGACAGCTCTTCGCCCAAATTACGATAGGCAATGACAGGTGCCATAATTTCAGGGTCTAAGATACCGTCCTTTTCCATCACATAACGTGATTTGATGCCCGATACTTTTTCGATAAAGGCCGCTGATGAGTGCTCTAGCGCCGTAACTGTACCAGCTTCAATCGCGTCAGCATGTTTGGCATTATAATTATCAACATACTGGTTAAATGACTCTACTAACTCTTCATTACTAATGCTATAAGGGGGGATATATAGGCCAGTGCCCGTGATACAAGTCGTCATGATACGCTTCCTTGTCTACTACGATGGTGCTTGCAATAAGCATAAAAGTGGAGAAAAACAACAGTCGTCTAATTTTTGGTGAATAACTGTAAACTTAAAATAAGTGCCTTTATTATGCCTGAATAATATAATTTTTCTAATACTTTGTTACAAATAATCCATTTCTTAATGAGAATAAGTAAAGATTGGCTTCATTTGTCGACAGCTGCGCTATAATTGCTGTGAATTATCATCATTTGGTTGCAACTTATTTGTTAACTCTCGCTTTACTTTTTACTTTTGGAATAGCAATGGCGGAACTCTTAAACTGGTTATTTGGGCAGTATGCTGACTACTCGACCCTATTTATTGCCTTAGAATTGATTGCGGTCATATTTGGGGTCAGTAGCGTCTTACTTGCCAGCAAAACCAATATTTTGGTTTTTCCTATTGGATTGGTCAGCACCGCTATTTTTGTCTATCTACTTTGGAAATGGCAACTGTTCGGCGATATGTTTATCAACGCCTACTACAGTATCATGAGTATTTATGGTTGGATAAATTGGACGCAAAATAAGCACAATACAGACATCAAAAAGCATCATGACCATATAAATCCAACCAGCCAGCAGCAAGATGAACACACCTATAATGCGGACGCTCACTCTGCCATTGACGTTGAACATTTAAACAAAAAAGATCTCCCTATTCTTACTGTACTGGCGGCAGCGACCGTCGCCTTTGTCGCTTTGGTCTATTATTTTAGACCTGTTATCAATAATAACTTTAGCTTTGATGGCGCGGTATTGGGCTTGCACTTATTTACCTGGGTCGATTACACCGACATGCTGACCACCGCGCTGTTTTTAATGGCGATGTGGCTGATGGCGCGGCGTAAAATCGAACACTGGCTACTTTGGATTATTGCTGATGCGATTTCCGTGCCGCTGTATTTTTATAAAGGTCTAACTTTTACCGCGCTACAGTACGTAGTCTTCACTCTCATCGCAATCTGGGCATACTATGAATGGCAACGACGCTACCGCTTACAATCTCACGCAGCATACGCCTAAATCGGTCTTTAATGTCGCGATATTAGGGGCAGAAAGCACCGGCAAGACCACGTTATGCCGCGATTTGGCTGCGCATTTTGGCAGTCCGTGGGTACCAGAATATATGCGCACTTACCTGCAAGCAAAATGGGATAACGAGCAACTGACTTGCACGTGGGATGATTTACTACCTATCGCGCAAGGTCAAATTGACTTAGAAAATAAACTTGCCAAACAAGCCGCGCAATTGCCTGATAATAACCGTTATTTATTCTGTGATACCAGTTTATTTGAGCTGATGGTGTATGCCAACTGGTATTACGGCGACTGTCCTAAAGCGCTTACTCAAGCGGCATTAACGCACCATTACGATTTGATACTCTTGACCGAAGTGGATATCCCGTGGGTCGCCGATGATTTGCGTGATAGCCCGCATCAGCGTGAAGATATCAGTGCTTACTTTGCCAGTCAGTTAACTTTGCATAATAAAGATTTTCAACGCATCGGTGGCGATAGAGTGCAACGGGTGCAACAAGTGGCTAAATGGCTAAATGGCTAAATGGCTAAATGGCTAAAAAGAATAGAGAAATAACCCCAAATCTTAGGTAAAACCTATCGTGCTTGTAGGAATTATTTTTGAAAGCTGCCCTATTTACGATAATCGCTTTAATAGCCTTTGCCGCCAATTCTTTGCTTTGTAGAATGGCATTGGCAGACGGCGCAATTGATGCCTGGAATTTTACCGTTATCCGCTTGCTTAGCGCTGCCGCGTGCCTTGGTCTTATCATGGCGATGCAGGCGCGTTTTTTAAAACGAAACGCTCTAAAAAGTAAGCGTCGCAGTTTAAAACAGACTGGCAATACTGATAAGACCGTTTTACAAGACACAGGCGATTGGTTTAGTAGTCTTTGCTTAGTCATATATGCGCTATGTTTTTCAGTGGCTTATCAAGCGCTTGATACAGGGACGGGGGCACTTATTTTATTTGCTGCCGTGCAGCTTACGATGATTGGTTGGGGCATCTATCACAAAGAACCATTAACTCGCGTACAGTGGACAGCACTTTTGATCGCATTGATAGGTTTTATGTACTTGATGCTGCCATCAGCTAGCACGCCTTCCTTGTCGGCGGCGCTTATAATGGCAATAAGCGGTAGCGCTTGGGGTATCTATAGCATACGTGGTAAAAGCTGCGTTTCGCCGCTCAGAACGACGGGCTTTAATTTTATACGAAGTCTAATTGCAGTGCCGATATTGGCATTAATCGGTCTGGGTTATTTAAATGATATCAGCATGACAGGTGTCATATTGTCAGTCGCATCGGGTGCTATCGCTTCTGGTATCGGTTACAGTATCTGGTATAGGGCGATGCCACTCTTAAAAACGACCCAATCAGCGGTGGTGCAACTTTGCGTACCAGTACTTGCTGCTCTACTCGGTATGATATTTTTGTCAGAGAAATTGACCTTAGATTTTATTATCGCAAGCGTAGTGATATTAGGCGCAGTGTTGGTCTTCATTTTAAACAAAGGACAAGCAAGACCTTACTGACTAGATCGTGCAGTGATAAAGCCGCCAGCTGATGTTACTCGCCAAAGTACGAACCACAACACGAAATTACATTCTTTATTGTATGATACGCCCTTAACGTAACAAATAAAATTCACATTAATTTTTGAGGACTATTATGAAAAAATTATTCGCTGTTGCCCCTTTTGCCGTACTACTCGCTGCTTGTGCGACCAGCGCGCCGACCACCACAACGCCACCAGCCAATACTCAACCAGTAACTCAATCATTTACTTGTGAAGACGACGGTCAAATCACTGCTGCGTATACTGCAAACGGTGAAGCTGCCAACCTAAACGTTACTTTACCAAAAGTTGGCTTAGACAACGCTAAAGTTAGCATGAAACAAGCCGTTTCAGGTTCTGGCGCTCGCTATGTCAACGATGTGAACCCACAGACCACTTACGATTGGCACACCAAAGCAGATTACGGCATCATGACCATCAAAACAGACAAAGGTCAAGAATACCAAGTTAATTGCCAACTATAATAATCATAAATAATGACTGGTAGTTGATAAACAGTGACTTAAGTAACATCTGTATTTTTACTTAAACCTATTTAAAGAAAAGAGCCAGCAGTCAAACTACTGGCTCTTTTTTGTGCCTTATTTTTTTATTCAAACTTATCTTTAATAAAAAAATTTAGGCATTTATAAGCAATTAAAAGAATGACTTATCAAAAGTTTCTTTTAAGCTTTTAGGTTCGCGGCGTTTGACATTGTTTAGCTTATGACGAGTTTCTGAAGCTATTTGATAGGCTTTTAGTCGCGACTGCTGCAAATTGCCAATCGGACGGTTTTCCTCTAGGCAGCGAAACGGCGTAAAAGATAGATTTTCCATAATGTCAAAATGACCGTCATCCGGCACATCTTGACAAGGAATTGTCAGTCTCGCTACCGTCACAAATGGCGCGTCCTTCTCTTTCCATTCGGTGGTGATCTCTTCAATCGGCTGCTTTTTAAGGTTGCGGCATAGCTGAATCTGGACGTCAAACTGATAATCATGCTCGCGTATTTCATCGATAATCAGCGGGCGAATTGCTTCCTCGCGTGCATTTACATCAAGCTCACGGCGGGCGATTTTTTTAGCCGCTGCTTTAGTTGGCGTGACTCTTATCTTTGCCATATAGTCGCCATGACGCACTACGCCTTGTGAATGAAAATCATAAAGCAAGGTGTTTTTTGGCTCAATGGTTATAAATCCGCCCAGTGCTTTAAAGGTTTTAAAAGACTCTTTGGTCGGTAATCTTGAGCCGTAATTGGTCAACCAATTAAAAGCCAATTGCGCTTTGCCTCTTGCGCCTTTTTCAGCGTATTTTGGCAGCTCTAAAAACAGCTTAGAGATATACGCATAATCTTCGATTCGATTACAGAAAAATACCGGATGATTGATTAAATTAAAATCAAAGTTAGGACTATCTTCTTCGCCGGGAGCGAGTTTTTCACCCGCTACGTCAAAGACCTTAATCGCTAAACCTTGCGCTAATCCAAGCTTACGATCAGGCGAAACGCGCGAGGCACCGTTAGAAAAACGAATGACGGCATCATGAATGCCTGCTTTGGCATACAGACCTTGCGCGTATTCAGCAGGCAAATTATCTACTATCTCAAACTTGGCTTTAAGGGCGCAGTAGCCTTTGGCATGGGCATCGCGCGTATGGTAATCGACGTTACTGGCTTTATCACTTCGAGCAATATAGTTTTTGATATCGTCGGTAATGGTGCGAATATTACGCTCGTCTTCTGCGCTCAGCGCAATATATTTTGAGTCATAAGGTACATATTTAGGTTTGAATAATTTCTTTAACATTTTTTTAATCCTTTTTTATCAGTAGTTATTCTTGTAAATGAAACGGTATTTTTAAGCTTTTAAGACAATTCACTCATCCATTTTAGCGCCGATAAGCTTGGGATAAATAAATACTCACCGCCGTACAAGGTATTGAAAGTTTCGATACCGTGATAGCGCTGACGAATTGGGTCAGCAGGTACGGTAAAGGTATCAGCAGCGGCGTCTTTATCGCCATGATGGACACCAAGCATCGGATCTTTTTCTTCTCCTAAGCTCATAAAATTACCATCATTAATCCATTGCGATTGTAAAAATTCAACAGTCTCCATAGCATGAGCATTGATACCAATAAAAAATAGCCCGCGCTCTTTGCCATCGTCCTCAGTCACATCGGGCGGCAATACCTCGCCAAAACCGACGCTGCGCCTAACGATACGGTGAATACGTACGTCTGATAAAATAAAGTCTTTGCTGTCTCTTGGATTCATACGCCGTACATGGGCACCAAATGGACATTTTTTGCCATAAGGATCGTCTTTATAGCCAAAGTTATTGTTGCGGTTGGGGTCATCGCCCAGTGCTTTATCATCGTGCTCAGGAGATAAGACCACAGGCGCACCTGAGCGCCAACGTCCCCACATTTTTGCGCCCAGTAACTCCGCTTCTTCGTCACTCTGCGTATTTTCTTTTAGAAATTTATTAAAGGCGGCGACATGACTGTTATAGGCACGCAATACCATAAACGAGCCATTTTTGCCCAAGACTTCTGGCTGCGGCATTGGTGCTATCGTGCCCGCCTCGCCTTCATAGCCTAATACGAACTCGCCTGCTGCTATCGCCTCACCGTCAAGACTTGGCGGCGTTTGAATACCGCTGCCTTGAATTTCTGGATTACTGATACCATCGCGGTAGCCAAAGACGTTTTTGACATTATTGTCTGAACCAAAAGCATGTTCCATAAGAATTACAATATCGCCATTGGCGGGATTATCTTCATTGATATACGACTGAATATTGTCTTGCAGCTCCTTTAGCTTTATTTGCCATTTCTCTTTACTATCAGCAATAATGGCCGCACCGACATGGATATCGCCTTTATCACCAAAAGGGGCAGCCCAGTTTTCGGGGGCATTGATATCGAAATCCTGCAGCTTTTCTGCGCGCTTGGCCATACCTGCTTTAAAGGATTCTGGAAAGCTATCCAATGACGACCGCGGCACGCCGAGCGCCTCTAAACCATCATAAGTCATGACAATAGATAGCGTCGCTTGCATGTCTTTATGCCACGCCTTACTGCCAGTCACGTCAGGTAAAACGGTTTTCAAAAGTTGGCGCCCAGCTTCTGCATTATTGATTTTCAGCGCAACGATTGTTCCATAATAAGGCGTTGGTCGATCGCGTAAAATAATGGATTGAATGTCTTCTAGCTGCATGGTGACGGTATTTGGATTAAAGACGCCGCGTGCTTTATTCGCTAAAGTCTCGATACCATCGCCGACTTCTTTTTTAATATCTGCTAACCAAGATTCAATATTGTTGTCTTCGATACGATTGCCAAAGTTATCCTTTAATTCATGCAGTTTGCTGGTTAAAGGATGATTATCTTTTGAAGTACTATCATTTTTATTATTATTTCCAGTGTTTTTACTCATTGTTAACCCTATTTTTATCATTGTCTGAGTTTACTTTGCCCTTACCTTTTATATCACCCAGCCCATTTAAAAATGGTGATATAAAAGGATGGCATAAATTAGTGATATCTTATTGTTTTATCACAAACTTTAAGACTGTGCTTCATCCAGCGCTTTATTAATGCCTTTAACAATGCGGTCTTGGCGGCGAATATCTTGAATAGTCAGATGCGGAACTCCTACATACCAACCAGCGGCAGTGATTTGATGATCTAAAATGAACTGTTTGACACTCGGGTCTTTAATGCCAGGCCAACCTTCAACGCTCCCAAATAAAATATCCATCAGTTCAGGAATTTTAGTGGCAAAGTCGTCGATATAAGGGTCCCAATCGCCATCATAAGCCGTACAAAACAACACTCTGGTATCATTGTCTAAAAACACAAAACGCAAGTCGTGCAACGTACCAACCCGCGTTGCCCCTGCCAAATTACCGCCAGCAATCTCTAAGACTTTTTTTAGCCGTTCTGCCCCACCTTCTTTTAACGGTGCAATCACCGTTAGCTCTGAAACTTTTCCGGATTTAAGCCCTTTCTCACCGGCAGTGGTCGTCGAATGGTCATAACCATCATCGCCGCCCTCTTTTAAATTAGCTATCAAAAGCTCAGCGCGCAACCTAAAGTCATCAATAGATTCAGTGATTTTAGCTTTTAAATCTTCAGAATTATCGATAATGCGCTTTTTGTTATTCTTAGCATCAGCGTCTTTAGCATTATTGTTCTTAGTGTCATTATTCATAATATTTGCCCTTATTATTATGTTGTTATAATTTGAAAAGCACTTTGTAAAAAAGATACTTTATAAAAATAAGCTGTCATTTCGCTATCAACTTATTAGTTTTTACCATAACAGACATAAAGAAAAACTCGAAGCGCAGCAAGTTATTCACACAAAATAGAACAGAGAGCAAACGTCACTACTATTTAATTTCGAACAAAGTTTTAGTATTGATATTATTTTTATTTTGCTCAAAGAGCGCTTTATTCGTTTATAAAGTTAAACAAATGACCTTTATCTTGTTTGGATAAAAAAATTGCTTGGATACGTTATATATCCAAGCAATTGAAAGTCACGGTATTCTTATACTTGTTTATAGTTATTAAAGCCAATCTCAACTTATCGTAGGCCTTTGATTTTTATAGAATTTAAAATTTTAATTGTTTTAACTGAAATTTTAAAAACTAAGTAAACCAATACCTTAGAAAAATAAGTTGAGAGTGGGGTAGTTATTAGTGTATCTACTCACTCAGCTATCAAAGCCATTGTTTAATAAAATGATATCTAAACCACAGTCACGTGCAAACGCGCATCCACATTACCGCGAGTAGCATTGGAGTACGGGCATACTTGGTGAGCCGCCTCAACAAGGGTTTGCGCTTGTACTTCATCGATACCAGACACCTCAACGTACAAATCGATATCTAAGTTATAGCTGCCATCGGCCTTCATACCAATACCAACTTGGGTCGAGGTCTTTGACGCAGTGATCGGCAGTTTCATGTGCTGCGCCGTCATATTTAAGGCGCTATCAAAACAAGCGGCGTAACCCATGGCAAAAAGCTGTTCTGGATTGACACCTTTTTTATCTTGCTCTTGAAAAGAAACCAAATCAAAACCTAACGAACCATCATCAAGACCGGTGTGACCAGAACGACCGCCGGTTGCTGTGGCGCGAGTTTTATAAAATATTTTCATTATCTATTCCTTATGTTTTATTTACACAAAATTTGATTCAATCAATCATGAGGCTGCATCAGTCTCAATAAGGCTAGTATAAGACTCAGCGCGACAATCTGTTAGAACATAGCTCCAAACCTCTTGCCCAATCCTACAAAACTCTATAGTATCGAGCAATTGTATAAAATAAGAAAAGCTAATGAATCAATCAACCATCGAGCAACTCCTATCGTTATTACCTAGAAACAAAACCATTGAATCCGCCGTTTCAGGTTTGTTTTTTTACTGTGCTGATAAACCCAGTAAAGCCGTCAGCTATATTCAAGAACCTAGTATCTGCATCGTTTTACAAGGTGCGCGCGAGATTTACTTAGGTGCCGACTGTCAAAGGTTTGACAAAAGTAATCTCATGTTTTGCCCCGTTAATATCCCTTTAAGCATGCACATAAGGCATGCGACGGTAGAGCGTCCGGTTAGCGTGCTGTCTATGAAATTAAACCTTGTTATGATTAGTGAGGTTTTAGCAAAAATACCGCCGAAACTACCTAATACTGCAGGTCATTTAGGAATAAAGTGGCAATTGGACAGTACCATCATGGCGGCGTTTGAACGCCTGATACACTTGCTTGATTATCCAAATGATATTGGTTTTCTTGCTCCATTAATTCAGCAGGAGATTTACTATCGCCTGCTTATAGCAGAGCAAGGCAATAAATTGCGCCAACTGGTGGTCAATGGCAGCCATACGCACCGTATTAGCAAAGCTACCGATTGGATAAAGACGCATTTAAATGAGGCAATAGTTATCGAAGAATTGGCCAGTCGCTGCGGGATGAGTGTCTCAGGGTTTCATCATCATTTTAAGGAAATTACTCAGTTAAGCCCGCTTCAATACCAAAAAAGCCTGCGTTTGATGGAAGCAAGACGACTGATCCAAGCAAATGACACTCAAATCGCCCAAATCGCTATGCAAGTCGGTTATGAAAGCCCGAGCCAATTTAGCCGAGAATATAAACGCTTATTTGGCATCAGCCCGAGTGCTGAATTACAGGTCTAGAATTAAGCAGTCAAAATCAAAGAATATAAGTATTATCAAAACTGACAATCACGTTCATAAATTAGCGCCTAAATTCATGCTCATCTGTTTTTTTAGCAATAAACTGTACCACCGCACTCAAACCTTGATGGCGCTTACCTTCAGAAATCATGCGCTGCTTTTCGATACCCGTTATTTCTTCTAACTCTGCCAGCTCAGCACGCAAAACTGCTAACGAACCAAAGCGCTCTTTTTGTGTTGCAGGAGGTCCGCCGACAGCGTCCATGCTTAGCTGCTGCTCGGTATAAGACTCTAAGATAAACACGCCCTCTGGCTTGAGCGCTGGTGCAATCTGCCCATGAACGTGCTGGCGTATGGCTGGCGGCAGATGCGCCCAGATAGCAACGATACTGTCCCACCGTGCTTGGCCAAACTCATAGTCAGCTAAATCAGCAACTTGAGTGATGATATCAACGCCTCTATCTTGCGCCAGCTTTAAAGCTTTATTTAATCCTACGTTAGACATATCCATGGCGGACACTTCGTACCCTTGTTCTGCTAAAAAAACTGCATTCCTGCCTTCGCCTTCAGCCAAACATAACACCCTGCCACCTAGCGGTATTTTTTGAAAATTTTCTTTTAAAAAGTCATTGGGCTCGGTACCAAAAATATATTCTGCTTCGTCATAGCGCTCGTTCCACATGGTTTTTCCCTTTTTATTGCATTGGTTTTTAATTTTTGCTTAGGCTATTTATTTTCTATTGATAAAATTTTAGGCTTTAATCTCGCAGCTAGTGTGCTATTAGTTAAATAAAGATGGTGATAAAAAACAGTTGACTTAACTTGTATATTCGTAATATAACATATAATAATATATTCAATTATTGGAATATATTAGATATTGATGTGTTATCCATGGATGGTCACATCACCGTCAGATTTAGGGAGGAAGTCACATGATTCGTTTCAGCTACACTCTCAAATGCTGGGCATTAGGTATCAGCTACTATGTAGGCTTTTACTTTATCGTCCTCTCAAGCAATCCTGACTTCGCCAAATATCTCTATATTCTGGCTGTCAGCACCCTACTTTTCCCGATCGCCAAACGCGCTGTCGATGTCATCACCGATTTTATCGCGCCGCACAGCATTATCTTTAATGGTCTATTATCATCATTACTCATTAACATTGTAATTTGGGTTTTAACGCCGTTTATCGTCGCCATGACCCTTATCGCCTTGCTGTTTTATGCGATGGGCGTGGTGACAGAAAATATAAGAGCAAAACCCTAAAGCAAATTTTGGCGCTTATTAAGTGCTTTAAACTAACTATAGTAGAATTACTCTAAAATCGATACAGTGCGACTGGGATGAATTTTTCGTAGCCTCTGTGATAACAGCAAGCAAGGAAAATTTATACCAGTCGCAAAAATCTATAACGTGTCGCTTTTATTTTACACTGACTATATTAAAGTAGAGACAAAATCATATTATCTTTGCTTTGAAGGTGGATTTAATGAGTTTACGGCCTTATTCAGATAAAAACGTTTAGCGCTTACTATTTATAATATAAAGTTTTTTATTTTATTATGCGTGATGTAATAAATATTCATTGTTAATCCCTACCTAAAAGGCTTATGCTATAAGGTCAACCATATAGACTTACCAATGCAAGGCTACTACTGTCATGTTAACAAATGACGGTATCTTTGCGTCTTAATCAGGGCTTTTTATTGAAAGGATTTATTGCATGACAACTGCTACTCGCCAAGAACATGACCTACTCGGCTATCGTGACGTGCCCGCTGATGCTTACTATGGTATCCAAACCCTACGTGCTTTTGAAAACTTTACTGTCAGTGGAGTGCGCTTAAACCAGTTTTCGACCTTTATTCGTGCCTTTGCCACCGTTAAAAAAGCGGCAGCGATTGCCAATAATAAAGTAGGTGTACTAAATGACACCGTTAAAGACGCTATCGCAGCGGCGTGCGATGATTTAATTGCTGATAAATATCATGATCAGTTTATCGTTGATATGTTCCAAGGCGGTGCAGGTACGTCAACCAATATGAACGCCAACGAAGTGATTGCTAACCGTGCTTTAGAAATCCTAGGCTACGAAAAAGGCGACTATCAGCACGTGCATCCAAATAACGATGTCAACTTGTCACAATCAACCAACGACGCCTATCCTACAGCGATGAATGTGGCGTTAGATGAATACTGTGTCCATCTATTAAGTAAAATGGATATCTTGTATAACAGCCTTAAGAAAAAAAGCGCGGAGCTTGCCGATCAATTAAAAATGGGTCGCACGCATTTGCAAGACGCTGTGCCTATGACCGCGGGTCAAGAGTTCAACGCCTTTGCAACCATGATCAAAAAAGAGATGGATCGTATCGAATCTACTCGTGCGCTGTTTCATGAAATCAATATGGGCGGCACAGCAATTGGTACGGGCTTGAATGCACCAGCGGGCTATTCTGAAGAAGTTGCCAAAACCTTGTCTGATTTGACTGGCAGACCTTATTATATTGCTGAAGATTTGATTGAAGCGACACAAGACACCAGTGCTTATGTGGCTTTGTCTGGCAATTTGCGTCTCTTTGCTGCGCGTTTATCTAAGATTGCCCATGACTTACGTTTGCAGTCTTCGGGTCCGCGAGCTGGTTTGGCGCAATATCGCTTGCCTGAAATGCAGCCTGGTAGCTCCATCATGCCGGGTAAAGTAAACCCTGTGATCCCTGAAGTGGTGAACCAAGCTTGCTTCCATGTCATGGGTATCGACCATACTATCGCTATGGCGTCAGAAAACGGTCAGCTACAGCTCAACGTCTTTGAGCCCGTCATTGCCTTTAACTTGTTTACCGGTATGAGCATGCTGGCTAATATCTGTGAGATGTTTGCCACGCGCTGTATTGATGGTCTGATGATGAACAACGAGGCATGTAGTGTCGAGGTATTCAATAATATCGGTCTGGTCACCGCGCTAAATCCGCACCTTGGTTATGACGCCTCTTCTTTTGTTGCGAGAAGAGCTCAAGAAACTGGCGGCAGTGTTTACGACATCGTATTAGAAGAAAAACTGATGGACAAAGAAACTCTAGATGATATTTTGTCTCCTGCCAATATGGTGTATCCAAAGGTTAGAGTATTGCTATAGTTTATCTATAGTTAAATAAAAAGGCTGGATTAGCGATTGCTAATCCAGCCTTTTTTTATTGATGATAAAGATTGTTTAGAGCAAGAAGGTGCATTCATTCACCCGTGCTATCAAAACTAGGCGCAGATTTCACTGACCGTTATTTGCTTTTGATATTTACCTAAAGGACCATATTTACCGATAGCGCTGATGTTACCAACGACGCAAGTCTCGAAATATTTATAATAGCCTTGTTGATTGATACTTTTTGAATCTTTCATTAATAGCTGCTGTGGATCTGATACGTAGTAAGTGACGCCATTAGAAACCAGTTCATGAACCTCAAAGCTTCTTTTAAACTTACCGCGTAACTGTACTTCTTTTGCCACATCATCGAGTGCGACTGCCTTTATGTCACTATTGCTACTGGCTTGTGTTTCACCACAGCCTGTAATCATAAATATAGTTGATGCAAATCCTAATATTATCAGTCTAAATTTAATCATTATTTTTTATCCTGCTAAAAAAATTACATCAATCTATTGTGTAACGCCCAGAAAAATGTTGTCAATAAATAAGTTCTAAAGCTCAAATTGAGCCTTAATTCACTTTCTCCCACATTTTATTTAGACGCTTCGGTGATACCGCCATGCGGGTTTTCATCGGCTGCGCGAATAGCTGAATGCGATATTCCTCAACCATCCAGCGATATTCGCTAATGGCTTTATCATTGGCACGATTTGCCAGCCGCTCCATATGTTCATCGAGAGCGTAGACACCATCGAGGTCCGCTTCCAGATTATGCTCAAGGCGCTCAAGACGAATCTCTAATGCTTCCAAATAACGCGGATACTGCTGCCAATGGCTATAATCCATGCGATAAACAAAATCAGCCAATTGCAAATCCTCTAGCTGGTCTTCGATATCTTCGATAGACTCGCCAAATATTTCTCTATCAAGCATGAGTAAGCTCTGACGGATACGCTGCCAACGCGTATAGACATTTTTAAGCGTTTTTATGACATCTTGACCCGTTAATAGGAAGTTACCAGCGACGACTTCTAAGGTTTTTTCAAACTCCTCTGGCGTAAAAGGCAATTCTTCCGCAAGGGCTACGGCAATATCATCAGCGCTTTCAGGTAAATCGGCAGTATGATCGAATAGCACATAATGCTCTTCAAGCGCAGCATCCAATGCCGCATCGATGACGATGGTTTTTAGCTTCTCCATATCGCCAAGGGGAGCAAAAGCCAATTTAAATATCTTATCAATCTGACTGGTCAGCTGTTTTTTCTTCGCGCCAAGCTTAGCTTTTATTAAAGTTAAAACCCCGATACGATGCGCCTGCAACGCTGCATTGACATCGGTATATTGGTGAATCGATACCGCCTCGCCCGACGCGTCTGCGACCAAGGCGGCAAACTGTTTCATCACCACGCCTGCACTATGATGGTTTTTGCTAAAGGCGAAATGCTCAGGGAACTCTGTATGTGTGCCTTGCTGCTCATTCACTGCTTGGCGGGTTTCACTAGCATGGCGAATTTGTAGCGTTTGTAGGTCGCGACCTTTTTCGATAATGCGGTTTTTGTCATCGACCACGCAGATTTGCGGCTGTAAATAGCGATCGATGCTAGCAGGATTAAAACTCTCAGGCGTCACCGACATAATGCCGCGACGATTTAAAGCTTGGCACAGCTGCTTTAATAAACCTTGACCACCAGCAGGCTGCAATTCATCAAACAAGCTATCGGCAGTATCAGGAATGGGGACGATTTGACGGCGAATGTCTTTGGGCAATGACTTGAGTAATTGCAATACCAACTCATAGCGCCAACCGGGTACGCCCCACAATAGCTCAATCGCATCAAGCTGCGGTAGCGCTACCAGTGGCACACGAATGGTCACGCCATCATCATCGCTTGACGGATCAAAGACATAACGCAGCGGTAATTTTAAATCACCCAGTTTCCACACTTCTGGAAAATCGCCTGTCGTTGGCGCTTGGCTATTAAGCACGTCATCATCGGTGAAGAATAGATACTTAGTATCAGTTTTTTCCACCTCGGCCCGCCAATCTTCAAACGTTTTACGACTGGCAATATGCTCAGGGATTTTTTTATCATAAAACTGATACAGTGCTTCTTCATCAACCAATAAATCACGGCGACGCAATTTATCTTCGATACGTTCAATATCAGCGATTTTATCCATATTATGCTGTAAAAATGGCGCTTGCCGACCCAAATTACCGGTCACCAAACCATCACGGATAAAGATTTCTCGCGATTCAGCCAAGTTCACTTGCTCATAGTTGGTCAGCTGTTTACTAATAATAATCAGCCCAAATAAACTAATCTGCGCGTAAGCTTTAACACGTCCCGTCTTTTTCGACCAATGCGGCTCAAAGTAGTGATATTTTAACAAGTCGCCTGCCGCTGAGATAATCCATTCAGGCTCAATCTTAGCAACGGTACGCATAAACACTTGCGAGGTTTCCACCACTTCAAAGGCCATGACCCAAGGCGGTACTTGTTTAAACACCGTACTGGCTGGGAAAATCTTGGCTTTTTGCTGGCGCGCGGCTAAGTATTCACCACGATTTTCAGTTTTATGCGCAATCGTAGATAACAGACCCGTTAATAATGCACGATGTAAATTGGCATATTTAACGGCTTTGAGCTCTTCATCTTCAATCGCGGTAGGGTCGCTCGTCACATTATCTAAAGAAGCTTTTTTATTGCTACCTTTATTAGTAGTTTTTGCCTCCTTAACGTCGGTCAGTTTTAGCTCAGTGACCATTTGTACCAGCTGACGATGGGTTTGATTCCACTCGCGCACACGCGGGAAGCTCAAATAGTTTTTCTTGGTAAAATTCTTACGCTGATTACCAGACAGTTTGTTGCCGTCTTCGTCTTTTTCAAACAAGGCTTTCCAGAGACTTAAATAGAATAAAAAGTCGGAGTCATCTTGGCGAAATTCTGCATGCTTTTGATCCGCTTGCTGGCGCTTATTGGCAGGACGCTCGCGCGGATCTTGGACAGCAAGCGCCGCAACCACGATGAGCATTTCGCGAATACAATCAAAATCGCTACCGGCAACCAACATACGTGCCAACCTTGGGTCGATTGGCATACGTGCCATTTTTTGCCCAGTCGGTGTCAGAACCAGATGGTCAAGACCTTTTTTGGGCTTGTTGGTTTGCTTAGCAGAAGAGGCTTCTTTTTTAGAAGTAATCGCGCCCAATTCATCGAGCAATTTATGCCCATCAGTAACTAAGCGGCTATCAGGTGGCTCAATAAAGGCAAAATCATCGACACTGCCTAAGCGCAGGTTGGCCATTTGCAAAATAACGGAGGCAAGATTGGTACGTAAAATTTCAGGTTCAGTGAACTCTGGACGACCAGTAAAGTCCTCCTCGCTATAAAGCCGAATACAAACGCCGGGCGCGACACGACCACAACGCCCTTTACGCTGATTGGCCGCTGCTTGTGAGATGGCTTCAATCGGTAAACGCTGTACGCGTGAGCGATACGAATAACGCGAAATCCGCGCAAATCCTAAGTCAATCACATAGCGAATGCCGGGTACGGTCAGTGCCGTCTCGGCAACGTTGGTGGCGATAACGATACGCCGGCCGCGACCTGACGGCTGAAAGATTCGCTGCTGCTCTTCATAAGTTTGGCGAGCAAACAAGGGCAATACTTCGGTATGTTTTGGCCCATGACGCTCAAGCACCTCTTGGAGCTCACGAATTTCAGCTTCTGTCGCCGCAAATATTAAAATATCTGCTTGATCGGCATGACCTTTGTTTTGTGCATCGCTAAAACATTCTTCGACGGCAGCAACCACCGCGCGAGGCAGATTCTCTTCAAAGTCATCATAGCTGTCATCATCCGAGCTGTTTACTGGCTCATCGGTCAACGGACGATAACGAACTTCCACAGGGTAACTGCGACCTTCGACATTAAAAATCGGCGCAGGCACGTTACGCTTGAGCTTTTTATCATAATGGCTAAAATATTCGCTAAAGCGTCTAGTATCAAGGGTCGCTGAGGTAATAATGACTTTTAAATCAGGGCGCTTGGGCAGCAGTTTTTTTAAATAACCCATAATAAAGTCAATATTTAAGCTACGCTCATGCGCCTCATCAATAATAATAGTATCGTACTTACTTAAAAACCGATCATGCCCCAATTCAGCCAGTAAGATACCATCGGTCATCAGCTTCACGACAGATTGTGCCGACCCTTGCTCATTAAAACGAATCTTAAAGCTGACGGTATTACCGAGCTGCTCGCCCAATTCTTCCGCGATACGGTTTGCTACGCTGCGTGCTGCCAGTCGCCTTGGCTGAGTATGACCTATTTGCCCTGTGATACCGCGACCTGCCAGCATTGCAAGCTTTGGTAATTGCGTCGTCTTACCAGAACCGGTCTCACCTGCCACGATAATCACTTGGTTATCGATAATACCTTGAACCAAGTCATCAGCACGTTGACTCACGGGCAAGTCAAGATTTAACTTGGCTGCTAAATCTTGAGGAATACTATCAATACGCGCTTGCACCGCTTGCTGTGAGCGGGTTTTTATTTTGTCATACTGCGCACGTTTTTTGGTTAGCCCATCCTCTGCTTTATTATCAGAACCCTTCTGATCTCTTTTATTATTAGCCACAGCGGCACGTGCCAGCTCACGCTCTAAACGGCTGAGATAATAGCTATCTTTGGCTAAAACTGGTAAGTCAGTGGCAACCTTCACGTACGAAGATGCGTTATCACTGTTTACCGTGATATTTGAGTCATCATTATTTGGGTTGGCGGCTTTACTTGCTTCATTTTCGTTGGAGCTAAATTCATTAGAGCTTAGGTCGTTGGTTAGGTTTTCAGTAGCAGTTTCTGCGGTATTCTTAGAAGTATTGGGCATATTTACTTAGGCTATTTATTATTTGGAAGTGCTTAGATTATGGGGGTAATTTGGGCGTGATTCAAGATGGTTATAGAAACAGGCTAAAGCAAAAAATTCACTAATTACTGGTATAAATCACCTGCCCCCTAGCTGCAGCTCCCGTAAAGAAGCTATGGAGCTTTTGCAGAGGCAGCATAGGAAAAGGCAGGTGCAACGAAAGTAACAGTCTCTCAAACGCCACCACCTCATCAGCTAACCATTTAGCGACATCAGGCTGGATCTGTGGATTTTCATAAAGATTATCAATTAACCACGTCAGTTGTGGAAAATTGGCATTATTATGAACCTGATAAAGCGTGGTCAATAGCTCATCAGAGATTTGGCTACGCGTTTTGCGAATAACGCCGTTTTTATAGTACATATTTAAAGCCATATTATCCTAACCTCCTTAAATTCTTGATACTCAGATAACCAACGTACTCTTTATCATCAGTATTCGCAAATTCATTGTTATCGTTAGTAATCGGCTTAATTAACAACCGAACATTTGGAATAAGGTCATTGACGTTATAAATATCGTCGATATCTACCTCAAACTTATCATCAATATGCGAGGCGGCATTAAAAGGCGACTCTTTATCTTTATAAGTAAAGGCTTTATAAAATTCGCTCTGTTTTGCTTGCTTAATAGCGTCCGCTTGAGTAGCAGCAACGATAAGCAGCTTATAATGAAACTCCTCGAAACTGCCGCGCTGATAACCCCCTAAATTGATAAAGAATAACTTTAAATCGTTGGTACTCTCTACATCGTTGGTACTCTCTGTTTGGCTACTTGATTCGACCAATTTAATCGCATAATTATCAACTTTGCTAATCGCTCGATACGAGTCAATGTGCCATTTATTTTTAACCTCAGGCCAGTGCTGATTGATATCCTCTATCAGCTCGCTGACTTGGTTAGCCACGCCAAAAAATATATCATGTTGCTCAATCAAACGACCTTTGGGGCGACCACCAAGTTGTACCATAAACAGTGTTAGCATTTTAATCAGTCCTTTTTATATATATAAAAATTATAGTTACCGCAATCAATATTATCAGCTTGATCTAAAGACACTTTGACTATTCTCCAGTTACAATACTCGCCCTGTCCTTAATTCAAACGCCCAATCTTCACGACCATTTGCTAAAGCCAATTTAGCTGCTGCTTCATAATCGTAAGGCACTCTAATATGCTCAGTTTGCCACTGCTTACCTTTTTTATTTTCAACACATTTAATAAGAGCGTAACTGGCATGGGGCGAATAAGTCTGCATTTTATGCACGATTGGTAAATCATCTTTATAGGCGGGATAGCCAACGCTACCTGTATTAACAACAATTTGTCCTGTCGATAGCATGACTGTACGCGGAATATGAGTATGGCCACATACGATAACTGAACTGTCGATACCCTTGAGCAATGCTAAAATATCTGTGTTATTACGTAGCGTCGGCTGCCCTGTTTCTATATTTTCCAATAGATATATCATGTCGTCCGCTGGCGACCCATGACACAGATATATATCGTCATTCAAATGATAATCAAAAGGCAAGTTCTGCATCCATCTTATCGCCATTTTAGGCAAATCTTTTGTAATGAAAGTCAGCGTAGAATTGCTTTTCATCTCTATTGTCGTAGCTTCATAAATCTGTCTATCTTGATTACCCCGAATAGTAATAATATCGTCTTGATATTTCGTTAAAAGCTCATACGTGGCTTTAGGCGCAATCGGTCCATATAGAATATCTCCGAGATTAACAATTTGGTCAATATCTCGATGTCTGATATCAGCAAGCACAGCTTCAAGCGCAAAGACATTACTGTGAATGTCTGAGATAGCTGCAATAGTATTGAATTGCTTATTACTAGAATACTCCATCCTTTTTTTCTTCCTCGCAAATCACTCCGTTATACACAGACTAACAATAAAAGGAAATAAAAAACCCGACATTTAAGTAAATATCGGGCTTTAGGGATTATGATGAACTTAATTGCTAGGCTATATTAAGAAAAAATACGCCCACAACCCGACGACTAGGGTAGCAAGAATATTAAGAATAACACCAACACGTATCATCTCGTTTTGCTTAATCAGCCCCGTACCAAAGACAATCGCATTCGGCGGCGTGGCAACCGGTAACATAAAGGCACATGAGGCGCCAATACCGATGACCAAGACGAGCACTTCATGTGGCAGTCCCATTTGCTCAGCAATAGCAGCAAACACTGGTACTAACAAAGCAGCAGAAGCCGTATTAGAAGCAAACTCCGTCAAGAAGATAATAAATGCCGATACGGCAATCATGACGATAATAAGCGGTGCTGAAGACAGCGCATTGGCAACCGTTTCGCCCAGTACTAAAGACGCACCTGATACTTTCAAAATCGTCGATAGCGCGATACCGCCACCGAACAGCATGAGTACGCCCCAATCGGTATTATCAGACACTTGCTTCCATGACACCAAACCCAAGCTCACTACAGCAGCAGCAGCGGATAAGGCAATTACGGCATCAGTATCCGTGATATCTAATGCAGCGCCGATTTTTTTGGAAAATATCCAACTAAGGGCGGTAATGATAAAGACGATAATCGTCACTATACGCGGTTTATTCCAAGCGATAGGCTCGTCTTCACGCAGTACAATCTTACGGTTTAGATTTGGTTTTAAATACACATACATGGCACCCAATAATAATGGCAAGAGCACCAACATCATCGGTATACCAAACTTCATCCAGTCTACAAACGCAATATCAAGCGCCTTTGCGGCAATAGCGTTTGGCGGCGAACCAACAATCGTACCCAGACCACCAAGACTCGCTGAATAAGCAATACCCAGTAATACGAAAACAAAGGTGCCACGGTCTTTTTCACGGTCAACTTGGGTCAAAATACCGAGTGCTAGTGGCAACATCATCGCCGCGGTCGCAGTATTCGATATCCACATCGACAAAAACGCTGTCACACCAAATATCAAAAATACTGCCGTGCTGAGCTTACCGCCTGACATCGATAAAATCTTCAACGCAATTTTTTTATCCAGTTGCTGTACATGTAGTGCTGCAGCTAAAGCAAAACCACCAAAGAATAAATAAATCGTCGGATTGGCAAAGCTTTGTAAACCAATCTCCGCATCAAACTCTGGAATGCCAATCAACGCACCAACGACGACGACCAAAAGCGCCGTAATCGTAACGTGTACCGCCTCTGTCAACCACAGCACCCCGATGAAAAACAACATCGCAAGGCCTTTATTGGCATTGATATCAAACGGCAAAACGTTATAGATAATCATACTGATAACCGCCGCAATAGCGACCACTATCAACCCTTTACCTGTACCTTTTGGAAAGGTATCGGTAAATAAATACTCGTTGCCATCATCAGGAAGATGGCTATCTAGTTTTTGCTCTGACATAAAATGTCCTTATTTTCCCCAAAGACAGTGTAAAAAACCTAAAATAAAAGCGTACTTTGGCAACTTACCCTTCATCAATCGGTAACCGCAAAAAACACGCCGTCATCATAGCAGATATATAACAAAAAACTGACTTAAGAGTGCTGCTAATAATTTTGCAATAAATGTGGTTATAGAAAAATTAAGCAGGAATCCGTGTGATGTATGGTTACACATCGTCACTAAACAAACGTACACCGTGTATGTACAAGCGTACAGTGCTATCTCATACTAAATAAGTTAATTAAAACTAAAAGCCGATAAATTTACCCATTATATTTTTATTGGACTTTATTGGACATTGATAAAAACAAACAGGAATATGTTATGCCAAATTCAAACAAAACCGATTCGACCACAAAAATGGCGCCAAAAGACATCAATCAAGATGGCTTGGATAAAAAAGATCAGCAGCGTACCGACGACTCCGCATTAGATATGATGCAAGGGTTACATGAACATGAAGATCACGAAGAAGACGATAAGTAGTTTGTCTCGTTAAGCTTATTTGAATTAGAAAATTAGGTGGTGTTCTAAAAAGTATGCTGGCGATAAAAGTCAATAAGAAATCTATGCTAAGTTCTCTGATTCTATAGGGCTTTCAAGGCTTCAAGAATTGTTCAGATCTTAATCAGCATACTTTTTGATACACCACCGAAAATTAAAATAAAAAGCGCTCATCAAGCAGATGGGCGCTTTTTTTGTCTCGGCTGTCTTTTTTCTGGCAAACGGTCTGACATATAGTTATAGAAAAAAGCTGCACTCAAAACAATGCTAATAGGGACAAATAACGCGCCATAGCCAACTTTGGCATATAAAAACGCCCCGACGGCGCCGCCACCGCAAAAGCAGTACCAAATAATCGCTTGAAAGCCCAATGTAGGCTTGCTGATACGCCGTCCCGCCAGCCAGTTACCGATGGCAGCGCCCATATCAGAGGTCAGACCGGTCAAATGGGTGGTACGAATAACCGCGCCGCTATAGGTAGCGACCATCGCATTCTGTAAGCCGCACGCCATCGCCGCTGCCAATTGTCCTAAGTAATCATGCTGCTGATATAACCAATAGCTAATCAATAATAGCGCCGCTTCTATATACAGCGCACTGCCGTAACGCCGACCGAGCTTTAATGATCGTTGCCCAATCACAAAACCGCTTAATATTGCCCCAGCCAAAAAAGACAGCAGCAAAGCACCGATATATAAAATACTGCGACCGTCTAAATGCGCAATCGCCGCTGAAAACAGGCTGACGTTTCCGGTCACATGCGAGACGGATAAATTGGTAAAGCCCATTAATGCGGCGGTATTGACGCAGCCTGCGCTAAATGCCAGTACAGCGCCGCCCCACAATATCCATTTTGGTAATCTGGTTATCATATTCGTTGCCTAATGGCCCAACACCAAAAAGCCCTTATTATAACCAAAAAAGACAGCCAATTGGCCGTCTTCTCTACTGCTTAACTCATATTAACTTTGCTTACAAACATTATTTTGTCTCATCAAGCATCATTAATTGCTCGCTGATGGCAACGGTATTAAAACCTGCATCCACAAACATAATCTCACCGGTGATACCAGATGCCCACGGTGATAGTAAAAATAGCGCCGCATTACCGACTTCGGTCTGGGTAATATTACGCTGTAACGGGGCGATTTTTTCACTGATATCGAGCATTTTACGGAACGATTTGATGCCGCTTGCCGCAAGGGTACGAATAGGACCAGCAGAAATCGCGTTGACACGAATACCTTCACCGCCCATCGAGGTAGCAAGGTAGCGCACACTGGCCTCTAAACTGGCTTTTGCCATGCCCATGACGTTGTAATTTGGCAATACGGAAATACTGCCTTCATAGGTCAAGGTCAGCATAGAACCATGACGCATGGCTAGCAGCGCGCGTGCTTCTTTGGCCAAGGCCACAAAGCTATAGCTTGAGATATCATGAGCAATTTGGCTGCCTTCACGGGTAGTGGCATTGACGAAATCGCCATCTAACTGGTCCATCGGCGCAAAGCCAATCGCGTGGACAACACCATCAATACCATCGCCCCAATGCGCGGTCACTTGCTCAAAACATGCAGCAATCGATTCATCTGATGCCACATCACACTCAAGCACTAAATCCGCTTCAAAGGCTTCGGCGGCCATATCGACACGTTTTTTAATTTTGTCATTGGGATAAGTCAAAATTAACGATGCGCCTTCACGGTGCAGCGCTTCAGCGATTGCCCAAGCGATAGAAAGTTTGCTTGCGATGCCGGTGACGACAAAGCGTTGTCCTTGTAGTAACATAATAGTTCCCTGTAAATCGATTTAAATGACAGATTATTTTTAATAGCTCGCTCATAAATAGCGAGTGAAAACACAAATTAAAAGATGACCCATTATACACGAATTGATTTAAGTAAACACTCGTATACTGTATTTACTTACACGCTATAAACGCTTAATCTCCTTTCATAGTAATAGCTAATATGGATAAAACGATTATCTACTGAGCATAGCAGTATGAAGTTAAGTGGATTTCAAGTATAATCACAGCCCTCCCAGCTTGCACAATTTTTATAAAAATCCTTTACAACCATTGTTTGTAAACAAGGATTAGCGTTAAGCTACACCCACATTTTGGATGGCTGCCAAACTTATGAGCAATACCCCAACAATAGCAACAGATTTTCAAGAAAGTGTTGAATCCTATCGTCAGCTAATCACTTCAACTGGCGAAGACTTAGAGCGTCCTGGCTTACAAGATACTCCAATACGCGCGGCAAAAGCGTTTGCGCATTTGACGCAAGGCTATCATCAAAGCTTGGAAGAAGTGGTCAATGGCGCGGTATTTCCTTCGACCAATCGTGAATTGGTCTTGGTGCAAAACATTGAATTTTATTCATTATGTGAACATCATATGTTGCCATTTCATGGCGTCGCGCACATCGGTTACTTGCCCAATGGTCAAGTATTAGGGCTGTCAAAATTCGCCCGTATCGTTGATATGTTTGCTCGTCGCTTGCAAATTCAAGAGAATTTAAGCGAACAAGTAGCACAAACGATTATGGATGTGACAGGTTGCCGCGGTGTGGCAGTGGTTATGGATGCAGCGCACATGTGCATGATGATGCGCGGCGTTAACAAGCAGCATTCAACCACGCGCAGCACAGCGATGCTGGGCGAGTATGTACACGACAATCAAGCCCGTAATGAGTTTTTAGATGCGGTGCCAAAGCGTAAACCTGCGTTTTAATATCGTTTAAAATAAAACCAGTGCTAGTTATAAGCAACAGAGAAGTAAAGAAAAAGAGCACATTGTTGATATCGCAATGTGCTCTTTTTTATTTTTAGAGATTGATCATCGGACTTATTAAGTAGCTTAAATAACTTAAGCAACCTTATCAGTTTTTGCATCACGACTGGCGTGCTCATCACTGGCTTGCTTAATCTTGGTTAAAATATCCTTAATCTCAGCAGCAGATAGATAAGTCGGCACCGCATAAGTATCGCTGACTTCTTTTGCCGCGGCTTTGGCAATATCATTAAAATCACTGCTTTGCATATTTTTAACGGTTGGATCGATATTTAAGGTAGCAATCAGCTCGCGTACTTGTGCGATGAGACTATCGGCAATATCGCTATCACTCTTGTCAGCTTGACCCGATTTGACCATACCAGTCTTGCGAGCTAACTCTGCCAATCTTTTTTTGCTGCCTTTGCGATTGACGTCAAGCACATATGGTAAGACGATGGCATTGGCACGACCGTGGGGGATACTATAGTGCGCCCCCAACTGGTGAGCGATAGCATGAACGTAACCTAGACCGGCTTTATTAAAGGCGATACCGCCGTAATGAGCGGCGATACCCATCTCTTCACGTGCTTTCAAGTTGCCGCCATCTTTATAAACCAGTGGTAGGTTTTGCATTACAGTTTTAACTGCAGAAGCCGCATAATAATCGGTCTCGACGCTAGCATTGGCACTCATCCACGCTTCTAAAGCATGGGTTAAGACATCGATACCGGTATCTGCTGTGATATGCGCCGGCATGCCTTTCATAATAATCGGATCGATAGCCGCTGCTAATGGCACCATTCTTGGGTCGATAGATAGGGCTTTTTGATGCGTTTTGTCATCTGACACCACCGCACCCAACGTCGCTTCTGAACCGGTGCCAGCTGTGGTTGGAATACAATAAAGCGGAACCGAAGGTTTTCTGGCTTTCAAGATACCGATAAGCTGTTTTGGCTTGCAGTTATTGCCTTGTGACATGGCAATCATTTTAGCCGCATCAATAACCGAGCCGCCACCGATGGCAATAATTGAGTCGCACTTAGCGTCGACAGACTTGCGCAATCCCTCTTCGACGACTTTAAAAGTAGGATCTGGGGTAATGCCGTCGTAGATTTTATAGCTGATATTTTTGCTATCTAGATAATCTGTGACTTTAGCAGGGATACCAAGTTTGTTTAATACCGCGTCCGTAACGATAAAAACATTGGTATTGCCTTCATTGATGAGCATGTCACACAAATCTTCACACGAGGTCTCACCGACAAACAACATCGGTCTTCTGACTGGCACTACGTAAGAAAAGGCTTTTAGTACTTTGGCACGCGTCTTAGCAACCGCCAAATAACCAGCGTGTTGTAAGCCTGTACTACTGACCAATTTAGAAATAGTATTTTGTTTTTTCATAGGTATAAAAATCCTTTTTAATAATGCTAATACTAGCAACAACGACAACTTAAAGCAGTGATTCATCACCGCAGTCAAAATAAAAAATGCTGTCAAAACAAAAGCACGGTGAATAAAAATACTGCATCAGCGTCTACATAAAGCAGACTACTGTTTAAACTTATTGTACCACCGCCATTTTTAGGATGTCATGATTATTATGAACTGCGATGTTCTGGTTATTTAGCGTCGCATCTTTACTTATACAAAGAAAATCAGCCATCAACTTGCTTCTTTACGAAAACTTAAAATAGTCTCAGTAGCGACTTGTTGTAGGTTCGTTCAGGCTTTTTACCCACGCGCTTTTCTCCCCAACTAGGATCCCCATCCTATTCAATCAATTCGACAAATTCTCTAGGTAGATTTACAGAAACGCCACCAAGATCGCCAATGGCATATTTTTCTTCTGTATTAGCTACGGTTGAACTATCCGAACAACCACTAAGCGATAGAGCGCTAGATAAAAGCATCAAGCATAATTTTCTCATGATTTTTACTTATAATAATTGATAGCGTTTATTGTTATAAGGAACTCGCCTGCAACAGCTGCTGCGCGTACGGGTGCTGTGGATTATTAAACACATCTTCGCTAGGGCCCGACTCAATACACACGCCGTCTTTTATCACCATCATATGCTGGCATAAGGCGCGGACTACTTTTAAATCGTGGCTGATAAACACATAGCTGACTTGCAATTTTGCTTGAATTTCCCGTAGCAAGTTGACCACCGTAACCTGCGTGGTGCTATCAAGCGCCGACGTTGGCTCATCTAATATCAATAAACTTGGCTGCATAATAAGGGCACGCGCAAGGGCGACGCGCTGACGCTGACCGCCCGATAACTCATGCGGATAACGCTGCGCAAACTCCGCTGGTAGATGCACAGTCGCCAAACTATCCATCACTGCTTGCTGGCGTTCTGCTTTATTGACACCTTGTACTAACAGCCCTTCTTCGACGATTTGCATGACCGTCATACGTGGATCGATACTGGCAAAGGGGTCTTGAAACACCATTTGAATTTGCGCGCGCAAGGTGCGCAAATGACGTTTGGACAATGCCGTCATGTCCTGTCCATTGACCATTATCTGACCACTGACACGCGCTTGATTGCTGAGTAATTGGCTTAGCGCAAGGGCAATGGTGGTTTTACCAGAGCCTGACTCACCAACGATACCCAACGCCTGCCCTTTCTGCAGGGTCATATCGACATCTTTTACCGCATCAAACCAACGTTTGGTGCCGCCAAACAAGCTTTTTTCAATAGGAAATTTTACTTGTAGGTTACTGACTTGCAATACGGTTGGTAACTGACTTTCATCATCCAATAAACTGAGTGCTTGCCCGAAATCTTGCTTGATAAGCGAGCGGGTATAGTCCGCTTTAGGCTGGCTAAATACTGCTGCCGTTTGCCCTTGCTCAATCGTGTGTCCTTGGCGCATGACGATGACGTCATCGCTATAGCGCCTGACCAGATTGAGATCATGGCTGATTAATATCATTGCCATATTATGCTGACACTTAAGGTTATCTAACAGGGTTAGAATCTCATGTTGCAAGGTCACATCAAGCGCGGTCGTCGGTTCATCAGCGATTAAAACATCAGGCTGCTGCGCCAATGCCATGGCAATCATGACCCGTTGGCGTTGACCGCCTGATAACTCATGTGGATAGCGATTTAGCTTATCAGCAGGGTCGTTGATATTGACATCGTTTAATAAAGCGATACTTTTTTCGCGCCACTGTTTTTTGGGGGCGCCCCTGATACGCAAGGATTCTGCAATTTGTTTGCCGACCGTATGTAGTGGGTTTAGCGCCGTCATCGGCTCTTGAAACACCATACCGATACGCTGCCCACGAATAGAGCGCAGCGCCACATTTCGCCCTTTGTCATTGGTAATTGGCAGCGCACTCATGTCTTTGGCGTTTGCTAGCTGCACTTCACCGCTAACCGTCAAACTGTCCGGTAGCAAGCCTAATAGCGCAAGACTGGCAATCGACTTACCAGAGCCCGACTCGCCTACTATCGCTAATGTCTGCCCTTGCCGTAGCTCGTACGATAGCTTATCGACCAGAACCATGCCTGCGTCCGTGACGATGCTAAGTTTATCTACGCTCAGCATGAGCTTATTTTGGCTATTGCTATGACTATCATTTGAATGGGCATTTTGCTCATTAGCACTTTGCTCAGTAGTGGTCGTCATATTAGCGGTTATTATTTTATCAGTTGTCATATCACGAGCGCCTCGGATCAAAGGCATCACGTAGCGCTTCGCCAACGAAGATGAGCAAGGATAAAATAAAAGTTAAGCTAAAGAACCCTGATAGCGCGAGCCAAGGGGCATCGAGGTTGTTTTTCCCTTGTACCATCAGCTCACCAAGCGACGGTGAACCAGGTGGCAGACCATATCCTAAAAAGTCTAACGCTGTTAACGCGATAATATTAGCCGTTAAAATAAACGGCAATTGCGACAAACTTGATGCCAATGCATTGGGTAAGATATGCCTGAGCATGATTTGACTGTCTGACACCCCAAGGTTACGAGCGGCACGAACATAATCAAAATTACGCGCACGCAAAAACTCTGCCCGTACCAAACCGACTAGCCCCATCCAACCGAATAACAACATCATGGCAAATAACATAAATATGCTAGGGCTAAACAAGCTGACCAAAATAATAATCATAAACAGCTGCGGCATCCCGCCCCATACTTCCATAAAGCGCTGCCCGGCTAAATCTACCCAGCCACCGTAATAGCCTTGTATCGCACCAACGATAATGCCAATTAATGCACCCGCAAGCGTCAAGGCGATACCGAACAACAAAGATACCCGCAATCCATAAAGTATCCGCGCCAGCACATCGCGTCCTAAGTCATCGGTACCCAGCCAATTTTGACTATTGGGCGCGGCTGGATATGGAATCCCAAGCTCAACGTTTGGTGTCTGATCGGCAAAGGGAATGAGCGGCATAATATAAAAACCCTGCTCATCAATCAACGCTTGCACTGCAGGGTCTTTGTAATTGGCTTCAGTCTCGAACACCCCACCAAAAGTCGTTTCGGGATAGGCTTTTAGGACGGGGAAATAATAATCACCTTGATACTGCACCAGTAGCGGCTTGTCATTGGCAATGACATTGGCTGCCATACAAATGACAAATATCAGGGCAAAAATAAATAGCGATATTACTCCAAGGCGATTGTGGCGAAAACGGTTTAGGCGTGCCTGCCAAATAGGATTTAGGCGGCGTTTTTTTTCTGGGACAATGGAAGATGTGTTTGAGGGTACAGAAGATAATGGATGACTTGACATTAGCGCCCCTCAAAATCAATACGCGGATCAATTAAGTGATAACTTAAATCACTGATTAACTGTAATAACAGCCCGAGCAAAGTAAAGATAAACAGCGTACCAAATATCACCGGATAATCACGCTGCTGAATGGCTTCGAAACCCAACAACCCCAAACCATCAAGTTTAAAGATAATCTCAATCAAAAAATTACCGGCAAAGAAAATCCCAACGATAGCCGCTGGAATACCGGCGATAATAATCAACATCGCATTACGAAACACATGGCCGTATAACACTTGCCGTTCGCCCAAGCCTTTGGCTCGCGCGGTAAGCACATATTGCTTACCGAGCTCTTCTAAAAAGCTAAACTTGGTCAAGTAAGTCAAGCCAGCAAAGCCGCCAACGGTACTTGCTAGGAGCGGCAATGCCAGATGCCAAAAGTAATCTTTCACTTTACCAAGCGTGCTTAATTGGTCAAAATTTTCGGAAGTTAATCCTTGTAGCGGAAAAATATTCCAATAGCTGCCACCGGCAAAAAACACTAACAGTATGACGGCAAATACGAAAACAGGTATCGCATGGCCGATAGCAAGCAGCATGGCTGTTGCTTTATCAATCCCTGAGCCATGATGCATCGCTTTATAGACACCAAGCGGAATCGCTATCATATAAATCAGCAGCGTACTCCATAGCCCAAGCGAGATTGATACTGGTAATTTTTCAACAATCAAGTCAGTCACCGATTGACCTTTAAAAAACGATGTCCCAAAATCAAGCTTGGCATAATTCCTTAGCATCAGCCAAAAGCGCTCAGGTGCTGACTTATCAAAGCCGTATTGCGCATTAATTGCCGCTACCATTTCCTCAGATAGGCCGCGCGTGCCTTGGTAAGTACTCTTATTGCCACCGGCACTGCCCGCACCGATATTACCGCTGAGCGCACCGTCTTTTGCACTTTGTTCGATAAGCGCCAGTTGCTGCTCGACAGGGCCGCCCGGCGCCGCTTGGACAATGACAAAGTTCGCCAGCAATATCAAAAATAGCGTCGGTAATATCAGTAACAACCTTTTTAAGATATAACGACCCATAATGACGGCTTCCTAAAACATAGAGATATGACAACTTAGGGTGTGTCCTCATTTTAAAAATGGTCATAAAAATGAGATAAATTGCAGTCAAATGAGGAAAATAGCGCAAATAATACCGGGGTATTAATCAGCTATTTGACGATATTTGGCAAAATTTAGCCATTTTTAGCCCATTTAGATACAATCGCTTGAAGTGAGGACACGCCCTAGCATTTAGAAGTTATTTTTAAGCTCACGTAATGCGGCAAATACTGTCAAAGACTTGTCATCATCGATAGTGACTTTAGACCTCACCCCTGCTATCACACTGGGCTCTTGCGTGCGTAAAAACACGTTGATTGCGCGCTCGTGTTCTAAAATGACTGGCAATGTCGGGATACCTTGGGCGGTTTTTTCTTCTGCTTGCGCAAGCGCTTGCTGCATCGCTTCATTGGCAGGTTCAATAGATAAGCCAAAGCGTAAGTTGCTGGCAGTATATTCATGGGCTGGATACAGCAGCGTCTCAGCTGGCAAGCCATTTAAGCGCTTAAAGCTCTCATGCAATTGCTCAATCGTGCCGGTAAAGACACGTCCGCAACCGGCACTAAATAAGGTATCACCGCAAAAACAATGCTTTTGTCCATCGATATCTAAGATATACGCCATGTGGCTTGCAGTATGACCAGACACATCCCACACTTGCGCGGCACAGCCCCACGCACTGACCGTACTACCATCTTTGATAGCCTGATCTTCATCGACGTTATGCTCTGTATGCGCAACCAAATGCGTCATCGGATAAGATTCTTGTAGCTCGGCAACACCGCCGATATGATCATGGTGATGATGCGTGGTCCAGATAGACGTCAGCTCCAAGCCATTTTCTTCTAAATAAGCGATAACTGGCTCGGCTTGACCCGGATCAATGACAATCGCCTGCTTATTATTTTCATTAATGAGTGTCCAAATATAGTTGTCATTGAACGCTTTAATGGGGTGAATACGAATACTCATATAAAATCCTTAGCAGTGATTGTCTTTATTACTGATGTTTTTTATTAAATTTTAAAAACCAAATGAAACGAGATTTTATTTACTGGTTTAAATGATAATTTTTAAATAACTGTTTTGAGCCATTATCTTAAACTATTGCTTTAAGTATCGATTAACACGGGCTTCCGCTTCTTTATCTGACCACCAATAATCGATACCGATCGCATTGGTCGGCAGTTTTGCCGTATGCCGATATTGATTCCAGTAGGCAACATTGGTGCTAGATTTGCCATATAAAGGGACTAAATAATGTCCTGCCCGTAGCAGGCGATCAAGTACGTGCGTATATAAGACAATCTCATCGCGACTTTTAGCATCGCCCAGTTTTTTAATAACACTGTCAATCGCAGGGTTTTTAATACCGATGGTATTGGCGTTACCCGCTTCATCGGCGGCAGCACTGCCCCAAAAGCCCACTTGCTCCGCGCCAGGCGATAAGCTCTGGGCAAAGATGTCGACCATCATATCGTAGTCAAATCGGCGCACACGTTCATAATATTGTGGCCCATCGACTTGGCGTAAGGTCGCATCAAAGCCCAAACGCTTTAGGTTACGAATATAAGGCAACAATACCCGCCCCATGGTTTCACCCGTCATCAAGATCTCAATCTGAGCAAGCTTACCGTTTGGCTGATACAACTTCATATCTTGATAATAAAAACCAGCCTCTAGCAATAGCTGCCGCGCCTCTAACAATCCTTGACGATTAAAACCGCTACCATCGCTGGTTGGCAATCGCCATTCCGTCAATACCGCTTGCCGCTGAATTGGTTCAAGCTTGGTTAGCAATGGTTTTAATACCTGCATCTCAGCCGCAGATGGCGTGCCAGTTGCTGCTAGCTCTGAGCCATGAAAAAAGCTTTGTAAGCGCTCATATTGGCCATGGAATAAAGTTTTGTTCATCCACTCAAAATCGTAAGCTGCCGTCAATGCTTGGCGAACGCGAATATCTTGAAAGATGGGACGTCGCATATTCATGACTAGACCTTGCATTGGTACTGGGTTTTCGCTGCTTATAGTTTCTTTATAAATCAAACCTGCCTTGACTGCAGGAAAGTTATAACCCGTTGCCCAGTTCGACGCTTTATTCTCAGGGCGAAAACGATATTGCCCAGATTTAAAACCCTCAAAAGCAATCTCATCACTTTGATAATAGACAAACTTAATCATATCAAAATTATAACGACCGCGATTGACCATCAAATCACGGCCCCAATAATTGGGATCACGCACATATCTGACCGCACGCCCCGCATCGACGCGGCCAAGCTTATAAGGACCACTACCCATGAGCGGCGTCAATGTTATTTTTTCAAAATCTGTATCAATCGAGGATTTAGCAAAAATAGGGAATTGCCCAACCGTTAATAATATCTCTTTATTATCATCAGACTTAAAAACAAACTTTACCCGCTGCTTATCGATAATCTCAATGTCTTTAATATCGCCCAAATAGCTGCGGATATACATCGGACCTTTAGTCAATATCGCATCATAAGTGGCTTTAACATCATGACTGGTCACGGGCGAGCCGTCCCAAAAGCGCGCAGCAGGATTAACATGGTAAATAATCCAACTGGTATCGTCAGGATCATAGGTGACTTTATCAGCCAGCTGCGGATACATGGTAAAGGCTTCATTGAGGGAGCCCGTCATCAAGGTATCGTACAGATAGTCGGTGCCAACCATCGCCACGCCTGTGGTCATCCATTTATTGGCCGCATTAAAGGTGCCGCGTGCATCTAGCGACAGCGTACCACCTTTGGGCGCCTTTGGATTGGCATAAGGCATATACGGTACATCAATATACTCAGTGGTACTATTATGCCCAAGCGCAGTCGTGGTGATTGGCGCTGCGATACTAACAGGTATCCAGCTGACCGTAATGACAAGCAAGACGGCTTTTAGCATAGAGTCTTTTAGCATCATGACTATGTAATACCCCTCATAACGACCCTCTACTCTAAACCAACTGGGATAAAAAATGCGCGACTGACGACAAAATACATAATTGACGAAATTTTATCATAACAAATTTAGGTTTTTTAACCTAATGCTTTGCAGCGTTAAGGTTGCTACATGACGGATTATGCCGCTTAAAAAACACTAATACGCATAAAAAAGACGCAGCTCATAAAAGTTGCGTCTTTTATTTTAAAACCTGTGCTAACTTAAGCGTGCTTTTTTTCAAAGTCTATCATAAAGTCAACCAACTGCTGTACCCACTCTAATGACACTGCATTGTAAATACTGGCGCGCATACCACCAACATCGCGGTGACCTTTTAGGTTCATAAGGCCCGCCGCTTCCGACTCTTCTAAAAACACTTTATCAAGGCTGCTGTCCGCTAAGGTAAACGGCACATTCATGATAGAGCGATATTTGGGGTCAACTGGATTGCTATAAAAGCTGCTGTCATCGATGGTTTTATACAGCAAATCCGCTTTTTGCTGGTTGATTTTGCCGATAGCAGCGACGCCGCCCTGCTCTTCTAACCAATCAAACACCAGCCCTGCTAAATACCAAGAATACGTCGCTGGCGTGTTTGACATCGACTCTTTTTCCGCCTGATGTTCATAGTTCATCAGTAGTGGGCACCATTCACTCGCTTTGCCCAATAAATCTTCACGGATAATCACGATAATCAGACCTGCTGGCCCGATATTTTTTTGCGCACCGGCGTAAATCATGCCAAATTTAGAGACGTCAATGGGCTGTGACAAAATGCAAGAAGACATATCGGCGATAATTGGCGCATCGACTTGTGGTGGCTCAAAAATCTGCAAACCATGAATGGTCTCATTAGCGCAGTAGTGAAAGTACGCCGCATCTTTACTCAGGTTCCAGTCGCTTTGGGCTGGCACGTCGGTAAAATTACTGTCTTTACCCGTTGCCACCACATTAACCTCGCCTAAACCTAATTTAGCATAGCGCTGTGCTTCTTTGACCGCTTTACCAGACCAAGTACCCGTCGTTAGATAGTCGGCGCGGCCACCATTTAACAGATTTAATGGAATCGCTGAAAACTGTAAGCTGGCACCGCCTTGTAAAAACAGCACTTTATAGTTATCTGGAATGTCCATGAGCGAGCGCAACTTGGCTTCCGCTTTTTCGGTAATTGCGATGTATTCTTTACTACGGTGACTCACTTCCATGACCGACATACCGCGTCCCTGCCAATCAAGCAACTCTTCTTGAGCGCGTGATAAGACGGCGGTCGGTATGGTGGCAGGTCCCGCTGAAAAATTAGGTACACGGTTAGGAGCGGCTTTAGTGGTCATAATTATTATCCTAAATATGATGAAATCATCGTGGTTATTAAAGGTTAACTGTTAAAGGTGAATGTTATCGTTATCTTTTACTCTCTGTCGTAGTAGTCGTAATAAGTCGTAGTAGTCGTAATAATAGTAAGTGGCAAGCCTTTAATTCTACTTTGATAACTGCTCCCAAAGCTGACGTTTAAGTTTGCTATCTTTAAGCATCTCATCGAGTGTGGGCACAGTAGTCAAGTTCGGATGCTCAAGGCCGTCAGGTAATACGGTCAATGCCGCCACTTTTATCTCTTCGCGACGACCAATCTTAAACACATATCCTGCAAGGCTGGCATTGGCAAGCTCAGCGGTATCCATACCTTCACAAATAGGAAATGAGGTCGTCTCACAGCTGATAGATAGCGCTTGGGTGATATTCTGCCACAGTTTTTGGCTGTCATTATTGAGCGCTTGGATATCAACCAAAATTACCCAATCGCCATAGCGACCACCTTGTAAATCAAAGGGTGCTACCTTTTTAAAGCTTTCCTCTTGAAAGCCCTCTTTGTTCAAACCACTGTCTTTAAAACTGCCATCTTCAAAGCTTGCAGTATCATTTATGTCATCAAGAGCAGTTTGCTGAACGGCCTTATTTGCAAGTGAGGTAACGGCGGGCTTGGAGATATCAGAGGTAGTCGAGTCAAAATGATAGATGACGGGGCTTTGTTGGTCAGAATGACTTAAACCTGTCTCATTAGCGTCATCATAATAATGATTAAGAGGCTCATCATCTACCACATCGGCTATGGCATTAATATTTGGAGATGTAATATGAGAAGATTCATTATTCGAAAATTCTATGCTTGGCTGTTCAGTGCTTGTTGTAGAAGCAGTAGCATTAGAATGAGATGCAACAATGCTAGCGTTAGCTATAACCGCATCAGGCAAGGCAGGCGCAGAAATATCAGCGATACTCAATGTTTCAGAGCTCGGCTGCACCCACTGATTGATACCCATCATCGCTAAAATCTGGCGCTGCTGCATACGATGCTGCAATACAATTAGCGGGTCTTGGACATCACTCATGCTTATTTACTATCCTACTTGTCTAAAATGGATTTACAGCTTTTATTGTCAATTAATCTGCTCAAAAAAGCTGCCGAACGCCTAGCCAATGATTGGCAAGCTCGGTCAAGCAATCATACTCATCTTGACTAACTATCGTATCGTGTAACATCACTGTATGCAACGTGCTCAGCCATTGCCGGTAATCATTATAACCATAAGGCTTATTAGTAGTCGCATTATAATCTATTTGAGCGTCGCCCTGTTGTCTCTGTCGATAATTATCATCACCTTTGGCTTGAGAATCAGACGATTGACTGGCAGGCGCTATAAAAATAGGTACGGCTGCTATTAATGCTAATAATTGAATACTATTTAGATTTTGCGCAGTCAATAATAGCCATTGCAAATTTGCCTCACTAGCGGCAGCTAAATCAATATCAAGCAAACGTGCATGACGGCGTAAATCTACAAGATAATGAGCAACGCTAACACTATTATAGCTGAGCACTGAGCTATGTAATTCGCTATCTAGTGCGGATATTATCTGCCCTTTGGCATCCTTTGATAAACGATACGCCAATAAAGTAAGCATGGTTTTTGCGACAGCATCAAAACCATCAAATACCTGTCCTGACGGGTCAAGCTGAGCATAAATATCATCCGTGCCAGCGTACAATACTTGCTGCCATTGATAGTATGGATATTGAGGGTGAAGATGCGACTGAACCTGTGTATCGTTTAATATGGCAGATAATATAGGCAACAATTGCTGCAGCTGTAGCGCCTGCCTTAACGCTAAAATCGAAGGCGACCGAGACAACCGAGAGCGCGTATTCTCTAAAGGATTTAATAATGATTGAGGCTTATCAATAGAATCATCATTATCTATAGTATCAGCAAATTTTTGGCTTAGATCAGCCGTAAGTAAGTTTTCAAACAGCTCAATGATACCTCGCTGATAGCGCACTAGCATCGTCCGACACTTTTTTTGCTGCACGTAATGTTGATGATCTTGATTACGATAACTGGCTTCATATTTTAAGCGCAACTCATCGATAGCAATTTCTGATAAATTATGCTGGCGTAGTTGCTTTAGCGCCAATGCAATCAAAGCACTGTCTAAGCGCCGATCAAGATTTGCCACTGCCGTTAATAATTTGTGATCTATCGTATGCGGTAAAACTCGCGTGTCATTTATATCGACTTTAGTTTCAGCAGAAAACCTCTTATCCTCATCAAGCCCAAGCCAGATATCAGTTAAATCATAAGTTGCTGTTGTTGACAGCACAGAGCCCTGATGACAAAGTAGCACGGCTTCAATCAAAGCCTGCGCCCCTAGCGGGTGATAACTGTGATTGAGCACATACTGCGGTAGCGATACCTTTTGTATATCTTCGATACCAATCAAGGTATCTGATGGCAAATCACTATCAGGTTTAGCTCGCCACGGCTTAAGCAGCTGATGAGTACCAATATCTTCTGCTTGCACCTGCAAACGCCCATCAATAACAATATCTTGCTCTACAACAAACTCAAGCCCGTTATCGCCTTGCGATTCGTTCTGCATTTCACTAGTAGAAAAGGTAGCGATTTCTTTTTTAATAGCATCTTTTTTAATCGCATCTTCGTCAATAACATCATTGAATTTATTATTAATATCTTTATCAGCGAATTTATTTTTACTTAGGCTATTTGCTACTATCACACCCCAATCACCCAAGCAGCGCTGCTCATAAATTTCTTTTATCTTTTGCTGATTGAGGCGTTTTTCTTTAGCCACTTGCACAGCGAAATCATGATAAGCGTTGGCATTGATGGCACTCATGCGCTCGCTTAAACTTGGATGCGTGGCAAACCATGATACGTCACCCAAATCGGCACCACTACTGGCAAAGAAAAAATGACTTAATCCATTGATATCGGCGATGGAAGTTAAGCGCGAACCAAGCGTATCTTGGTGAATGGCCTTTAAAGTTTCCATAATAGCCGGCGAACGTGTCAGCTGCACACTGGTCGCATCGGCAAGTAACTCGCGCTCACGATTAAAGCTGTGTTCAATCAGTTGCGCACTGGCCATACTAGAAAAACTCAATCCATGTATTAATAATGTCCAGATATTACGCGACGCTTGACTATTGAACTTATCATTATGTTGTAGCCATCTTGACTGACTCTTAGCTGAAGATTGCTGGCTTTGCGACTGGTTTTGCCAGTAGGCGACCCATTCGCTATGCGTGGTAAAGTTTGCTGTCTGCGCTTCAGTGCGACGCGCATGGCTATCGATTACTTTTTGCGGTAAAGGGTTGCTTTGATTGACCGCACTATTAATAAAAGAGCCATCAAAATAGTTTTGCTGCTTGTTTTGCTGAGTGTTTTTATGACTGACTTTATAACCAGAACCAAAATTATTAATAGAATCACTCCAGTCATAGAGTAATTGCAATCCTGCTAACACCACCATTAGCTGTAAATTAAACGTCGCATCACCATGTAAGATATGGCCATACTCGTGCCCTATTAGCCCGTATAGCGCCTCATCAGATAGCTTATCGAGGGCGCCTTGGGTGACGACGAGTACCATATCTTGGCTATGGCGACCCGCCACAAAACCATTAATGCCTTGCTCATCAGGCAACACATATAAAATTGGCATTCGCAAACCTGAAGCAATGGCTAGCTGCTGGGCAATCTCATAATAACGCCGATAAACAGGCGGGAAATCCCGCTCATCACGCACGGCAATCTGGCGGGCACTAAAGCGAACTTTTGATACAGGCTGATGCTGATGGGCAACTCCTTGGCTATGCTCCCAAGTGTCTTGGCTGTGGTCGATAAACAAGCGCACTGCACCCACACGTTGGGCAATCGCCCGACCACCTGCTTTTAAGCGTCTATACTCTAAAAAACTACCAACGACAAAGCTACCGATTGTCCAGACAGCAACCAGTATTAATACCCAATGATAAATGCCACCGGTAAATAGCGTGAGCAGCAGCGCCATAACCCCAAGTGCTACAGCAATATGGGCAAAGACAATCAGAAAAAATAACCCATAAAGCAACAAGCTGCGCTGAGTACGGCTACGCTGTGCACCAAAAAAATCCATCTATGTATTTTACCTAACCATAACTAACTGCATTTAATATGATACAAATATCAGCCCATATCGACGACAGGTGCTTGAGCAATGAGTTTTCTATCTTCAAAGACCAATGGGCTAAGTGGACGAAAGCCAAAGGTTGTGCTGACAAGATTATTGGGAAATACTTCGCGATCATTGTTATAAAACATCACGCTGTCATTATAATGCTGACGGGCAAAGCCTATGCGGTTTTCGGTGTTGGTGAGCTCATCCATCAGCTCTTTAATCATACTGTCCGCTTTTAACTCAGGATAGGCTTCTACGACCGCTGAGAATTTCCCCAAGGCTTTTGACAACATACCCTCTGCTTTGGCAAACAACGCCATATGTTCAAGCGAATCTGGCTGATGCTTAGTAGAATCTTGCAGACTCTGAGCATGATTACGCGCATTAATCACACGGGTCAGCGTTTCTTCTTCATGGCTCAGATAACGCTTGGCGGTTTCGACCAAATTTGGAATCAGATCGTGACGGCGCTTGAGCTGCACATCGATTTGCGCAAAGCCATTTTTTGCTTGGTTGCGGGCACGTACCAGCTTATTAAATACCGACACCCCAAACACCACGATCAATACCACCACTGCAATGAATAGCCAAACGAACATTTTCATTATCAGACTCCAAAAGGTTTTTTGTTCACAATATTGTTATTAAAGGTTACTACATTGTATTTTAACCCATATATTTTGTTTGAAGTTTAAAATCAGACGAAATGCAGGCGAAAAAAAAGCCCTTTACAATGAAGGGCTTATTATGAGGTTTGACTCGTTTAAAGCGATATAGCAGGACTATCAGCAAATTTTAGGCAAAAAAAAGCGACTCCATCAGCACATCCTCGGCACACATTATAACTATTACCGTTGCTACCTTCCGGTCCTGGCGGGATTCATAGAACAATGTTGCGAGGCTACCAATGGAGCCACCAGTTGCAGATTATACAAGATTTTTTTATTATTACAACCCCCATTGTCAAACTGTTTGCTTTAGGCGATAAACAACCTTATCAGTACTACGTGCAAGCGACGATGCGGCCAAATCTAAACAGCAACTTAAATCACAAAATTCTCATAGCAAATTGTTGATTTTTTGCTATTTTAGTCAGGGTATGTTGCATAAAAAACAATACAAAAAATACTCATATGAGAATGAGTTTTCTGATCATATCCCTCATACGACTATGATGACCATTACGAGCAATAATTAGGAGATAACCATGAAAAACACTTGGATGAACAAAGCCGCACTTGCTACGGGTACCGCCGCCCTACTAACAGCGATGATGGGTAGCGCCCATGCAGAACCCACAGGTTATGATCAGCTGACCTTTCAGACAGAAGTCAAAGAGGAAGTCCAGAACGACGAAGTTCGCGCCACTATGTATAAAAAAGCGCAAGCATCAGATGCTAAAAAGCTAGCGACCACGCTTAATACTTCGATCAATAACGCGATGAAAATCGCCAAACGCTACCCGAGCGTGACAGTCAGTACTGGCCAGCAGCGCACCTATCCGCGCTACGACAAAAATGACAAAATCATTGGTTGGACAGGACAAGCAAGTATCGACTTAAAGAGTACGGACTTTGTCGCCACCAGCCAGCTGATTGCAGACTTACAGCAAACCTTAGTCATGGAGAATCTAAACTTTGGGGTTTCAGATGCTAAAAAAGATGCGCTCGAACAAAAGCTTATGACCGATGCTTCACGCGCCTTTCAGCAGCAGGCTAAAAACCTGACCCGTGCATGGGATGCGCGCGGCTATCGTGTGGTAAACGTTAACTTAAATACCAACAATAATAATTACCCTCGCCCTATGTATAGCATGAGAGCCGAATCAGCTGCTATGGATAGCGCTGTCCCAAGCCAAAATTTTGAATCGGGCAATAGTACCATTTCAGTCACTGCCAATGGCACGATTGAGTTGTCTAAATAAGATAACGACGGTTATAAAAAATGGTTTTTAACAATAAGGGCAGCCACTGATTCAGCGACTGCCCTTATTTTACAGCTATATTTTTATTATTAACACTTAATCAAGAGATTCAAGGTTATTTCTTTATCGGTTCTTCAAGGGTCATGGGTTTATCAGCTATTGGCTTAGTAAATGACAACATATTGGGCTGCTTGCCATCTTGACGCAGTTTTAATAACACTTTTTGGTGCCAAGGTAGGCGCTGATACGCCAACAGCTGCTCTGCTAATTTCTTCTTTTTTTGCAAGGTTTGGGTATTTTGAATGACATAAACGGTACGCTCGACCTGTTTTGCTACCTGCCCTTTTTTATTTTTTATCACCGCTTTGATATTATGCGCACCCGGTAGAATATCAACGGTGGCAATCGAAGCGCTCAAACCCTGCGCCACTTCGTTACCATCTAAGTAAATGCTCACGCTATCGCCTGCTTGTAGTGCTGGTTTTACTTGCACCTTGACATCGATGCTTTGTACCGGACGATGATACGCCCGCTCTTCGCTAGGCTCTGTTATCGTCAGCTGATAATTAATGGGCGCTTTATTAGCGGTTGTGTCACTATTAGCAGTGGTGCCAGTTGTGTTAGCAGCAGGTGCTTGAGTAGTATTGACAGGCTGATTGTTGGCATTGTTGGTTTGACTAGAACTATTTGCACCCACACTGTCGCTGCCAGTCATGACGCTGGTTTGGCTAATTTGTTTGCCAGCCTGCTGTTCGTAGTTTTGCGGACGGTCGGTAAAGGTCACTTGACCGGTCTTTTCATCGACAACTTTATAAATAGCAGCGGCATTTGTCATCGGCGCGTAAAGACTGGCGGTGCTGATAATCAAACCTGTTAATAGGCTTAGCGACAACCCTTTATTTAAAAAAACAGTACTTTTTAATGATGAGCTCATAGTCAATCAGCCTAAAGCAATTTGTTATTAATATATAGATGCAACCATTATGCGATATTTTTGCCATTAAATCAGCAATGACTACACACTAAATTTAACAATTAAACGTCCACTTTAATTACCCGCAAAAAACCAGCTAAATATAATTTAGCTGGTTTTTCTTATTTAAAACAATTGAGCCTATTAATTATTAATTAGCAGCTATAGTACAAATCAAACTCAACAGGATGTACGGTGATATTGACGCGCTGCACTTCTTCTTGTTTCAGCGCGATGTAAGCTTCTAGCATCTCTTTAGTAAACACATCGCCTTTTAATAAGAACTCATGGTCATCTTTTAACGCTTGTAGTGCCACCTCTAAGTTTTCAGCAACCGTTGGAATGAGTGCTTCTTCTTCTGGCGGTAAGTCATATAAGTTTTTATCAGCGGCTTCGCCTGGATGCATTTTGTTTTGAATACCGTCAAGACCTGCCATCAATAACGCCGCAAACGCTAGGTATGGATTGGCTGCTGGGTCAGGGAAACGCGCTTCAACACGTACCGCTTTTGGGCTACTAACGTGCGGGATACGGATAGACGCCGAGCGGTTAGACGCTGAGTACGCAAGCTTGATAGGCGCTTCATAATGCGGCACAAGACGCTTATAGCTGTTGGTCGATGGGTTGGTAATGGCATTTAAAGCACGGGCATGTTTGATAATACCACCGATAAAGTATAGTGCGGTTTCTGACAAGCCCGCATATTCATCACCTGAGAAAGTATTGACGCCGTCTTTTGAGATAGAAATATGCACGTGCATACCAGAACCGTTATCACCAACGATAGGTTTTGGCATAAAGGTGGCGGTTTTGCCAAATTGATGGGCGACGTTATGGACGGCATACTTTAGCTTTTGTACTTCGTCTGCTTTACGAACCAAGGTATTAAAAGCCACGCCAATCTCTAACTGGCAAGGAGTCACTTCATGATGATGGACTTCGATACAACCTTCGCCAATCATATCTTCGATACGCTCGCACATCACTGCACGCATGTCTTGTGAGCTATCAACCGGTGGTACTGGTACATAGCCGCCTTTGACGCGTGGACGGTGCCCCATGTTGCCCCATTCATAGGCTTTATTGGTTGACCAAGCGGCTTCTTCAGCGACGATTTCATGGCTAACACCAGACATATTAACCGACCATTTTACTTCGTCAAAAACAAAGAACTCAGGCTCAGGACCAAAAAAAGCGGTATCACCAATACCCGTTGATTTTAAGTATTCTTCGGCACGGCGAGCAATAGAGCGCGGATCACGGTCGTAGCCTTGTAGCGTTGATGGCTCGATGATGTCACAAGTCACCACCACAGTAACTGCGTCAAAGAATGGGTCGATAAAGGCAGTTTCTGGGTCAGGACGCAAAATCATATCTGAGGCTTCAATACCCTTCCAGCCAGCAATCGATGAGCCGTCGAACATTTTGCCATCTTCCATCACTTCTTCATCAACGCTGTGCGCTGGGAAAGTCATGTGTTGCTCTTTACCGCGGGTATCAGTAAAACGAAAATCAACCCATTTAGCGTTGGATGATTCGATAAGATCAAGTAATTTGTTCGACATGGAAAGTTTCCTTTATGGTTATCGTGGTAATAAAATTGAAACGTGGAATGAAAATTTTAGACGGAAAGTTTTTTTAAAAGTTATTTTTTGCTTAAAGCGCAGCTGATTTTCTGGCGTTAAGCTTTAAGTATTTTTATGAGCCAAATAAATGCAGGTGCTATTTTAGCAACATCTGGCCGATAATGCTGAACTCTTCAAATGCATCTTGGTAAATAATATTACATCGCTTTAATAGCGAGCTATTCACACCTATAAGAATTGCAGCTACCATGCCAACTCATCTTCGAGCCATCAAGTTTTTAAAACTTCCAAAAGCTGAAAGTAATAATTATTTATAATAAATACAAACATTTACATAATATAAATCTTTTATATTAAAGCGTTATTTGCATAGCAATTATTATGTCTAGCTAGCAAACTCAAAGATTAATATATTAAATAACGTCCCATAACAGTGCAAACTTTAGAAGTTTTAACTTAGTAATGCACCTCTATAGGGCATTTATTGCTATCAGCGTGCAACGGCGCTACGTTTGATAGATAACGAAATAGTGTTAAGATAACAGCGTTTAAAATCACATCGCTGTTGAACCTATTAAGTCAAAGATACTAAGCTAAAAACACCAAGCTCAAGACACTAAGTTAAAGTTAAAAAGACTAAGTTGAACAAATAATGATTTTGATGATCGATAATTACGACAGCTTTACCTACAATATTGTACAGTACTTCGGTGAATTGCAGCAGGACATCAGAGTTTGGCACAACGATGAAATCAGTATTGATGAGATTAAAGCACTTGCGCCAGATGCCATTGTTATTGGTCCCGGCCCCTGTGACCCTGACAGTGCTGGTATCTCGCTAGAGGTGATTGCGACCTTTAAAGGCATTATCCCGATATTAGGCATTTGCTTGGGTCATCAGGCAATCGGCCAAGCCTTTGGCGGTAAAATCGTCAAAGCAAGTGCAGTCATGCATGGGCGGTTATCGGCTATTTATCATAATGGTCAAGGCGCTTTTACCAACTTGCCAAATCCAGCCCAGTTTACCCGTTATCACTCATTGGTGATTGAGCAGGCAAGCTTACCCGACTGCTTTGAAGTTAGCGCTTGGACTCAAAATGCTGATGGCAATATCGAAGAAATTATGGGCATTCGTCACCGCGAGTTTGCAATTGAGGGCGTACAGTTTCATCCTGAGTCGATTTTAAGCGAAGCGGGTTATCAGCTACTGAATAACTTTTTACAAACGCATCAATTAGCAGTTTTGTCCTCAGATAATTTACCAAAAGTAGGATAAGCGCTTTAAAAGACGAACCCACTTTTTAATCCAATGAATGTATTTAAACGACAACTATAAAAGATAATAATAAGTGAGAATATTATGACCGCTGCCGCTATGCAGGACAAAAAATCAATCATGAATCAAGATAAGCAAAGCCTGCAAAATGCTGAGAGCATCAATCAGCTGCCAGATGAGAGTATTCATAAGCTTCTGACCACCGCATTAGGCAGGATTTTTCAGCATATTGATTTGACCTTTGATGAGATGTATCAAGTCATGCTCATCATCATGCAAGGCAGATGCAGCGATGCCATGATGGGCGCGATTTTGACGGGCCTGCGGATGAAAGGCGAATCCATCGATGAGATTACGGCTTCAGCCAGTGCGATGCGTGACTTAGCTGCCAATATCAGCCCAAAAGACTGTCATTATATGGTCGATATCGTCGGTACTGGCGGCGATGGCGCTAACTTATTTAACGTATCGACAGCCGCTGCCTTGGTCGCAGCCGCAGCAGGGGCACAAGTTGCGAAGCATGGTAACCGCGGCGTTTCGACCAAATCTGGTAGCTCAGACTTACTTGAGCAAGCCGGTATTAGCCTAACCTTGACACCAGAGCAAGCGCAGCAGTGTATTGAGAATCAAGGGATTGGCTTCTTATTTGCACCCAACCACCATAGCGCAATGCGTTACGCCAATCCGGTACGCCGTGAGTTAAAAGCGCGGACGATTTTTAATATCTTAGGTCCACTGACCAACCCTGCTGGCACGCCAAATCTGGTCATCGGCGTCTTTACCGCCCAGTTATGTGAGCCTTTGGCAAAAGTGATGAAAAATCTGGGCGCGCGTCATGTAATGGTGGTCGGTGCCAAAGATGGTTTGGATGAAATCAGTCTTGCAACTTCAACCACGGTAGCCGAGTTAAAAGACGGTGAAATCTCTGTTTATGAGATGATGCCAGAAGATGCGGGTGTCGAGTCACAAACCTTAATTGGCCTTGATGTCGATTCCCCATCACAGAGTCTTGAGCTGATTCGTGCCGCTTTATCAGGTGAAGATACTAATGACCGCGCTGTTCTAAAAGCCCGTGATATGATTGCCTTAAATGCCGGAGCTGCGATATATACCGCAGGACTTGCCAGCAACTATCCGAATGGCGTGAGCCGCGCCCAAAAAGTCATTCAAAATGGTGACGCTTTGATTAAGCTTGATGACTTAGCCAAATATACGCAGCAATTAGCTGACCAAGCTTAATAAGCTAAATGCCTAAAATTAATAAGAAATACGTGGCTCATAACCTTATTAATCGCAACTATGTATGCAGCCTTAATTTATTACCCTAATTTTTTTACCAAATAACGGAATATAGCCATGACCGCCAAGCCAAAATCAGACACCGCGATTCCTTCAGTGTTGCAGCGTATCGTCGCCACCAAACATGAGGAAGTTGCTGCTGCTCGGGCGGCAGTATCGCTTGAGGCATTAAAGTCTCAAGTTGCTGCTGATACAAAGCCCCGTCGCGGTTTTGCCAATGCTTTACGCAGCGCCGATATTGGTGTCATTGCGGAGATTAAGAAAGCCTCGCCGTCTAAAGGAATTATTAATCATAACTTTGCGCCTGCAGAATTTGCTAAGCAATACGAACAAGCGGGAGCCAGTTGTCTGTCGGTGCTCACCGACCGTGATTATTTCCAAGGAGATGACAGCTACTTAATCCAAGCGCGCGAATCTTGCAGCTTGCCGATATTGCGCAAAGATTTTATGGTAGATATTTATCAGATTTACCAATCTTACTTAATGGGCGCTGATTGTATTTTATTGATTATGGCCTGTCTTGATGACGCGCAAGTACAAGAGCTGCATGCGCTAAGCATTGAGCTGGGTATGGATGTGTTGATTGAAGTTCATACAGCAGATGAGCTTGAGCGTGCGCTACAGTTGCCACGTTCAGCGCATAATATTTACGGTATTAATAATCGCGATTTAAATACCTTTTATGTCGACTTACAAACGACGCTTGATTTAAAAAACACCCTGCTGCGCGAATTAGCTATCGATGATGCCCTCGCTGCCAATCCTAATGACCGTCTAGAACGGCCGCTTATTGTCACCGAAAGTGGCATTCATAGCAGCCATGATATTCGTCTGATGCTCAATCATGATATTCAGCACTTTTTAATCGGCGAGCAGTTTATGAAGACCGAGCATCCAGGGCAAGCGTTACAATCCTTACTTGCGAGCGTCGCAGCACAGGCGTAAAGTAAACCACATCTATTTTATGTACGATATAAATCATTAAATCACTCATTCACTCACCAACGATACGTTAATTATTATGTCAAACTCTCTATTTTCAAAAGAAATGCAAGACCAATTAAAAGAACTTAAAGGGCAACTGAGTAAAGGTCGCGATACCAATTCACCAGAAGGTGAAAATGAAAAGCCAACCGAACCTGTCTCACTCTTGACCCAAAAACAAGTCAAAAAAACGGTCAAGCAATTAGATAGCGAACATATCGACGACGATAAAGTGCTATTTATGCAAGCGATGCATGGCGTCAACCAGCTAAAAGACAAAAACGTGCGCACACCTGCCAACGCCTCTAAAGCAGGTAAGCCTGACGCTGCAACGCTTTCAAAACGTGCGGCTGCTCAAGGGAGCGAAGCTGGTGATTTGGGCGCAGGCTTGTCAGATATGCAAGCGCTATTAAATCCTGTCGCCGGCGAAGCTTATTTGTCTTATAAGCAGCCGACCTTACAAAACAAAATCTTTGATCAGCTTAAAAAAGGTAAGCTACGCTGGTATGATGCGGTAGACATCCATGGTTGCACCATTGAAGAAGCGCGCGATGCAATGACCCAACTGCTCAGCCAAGCCAAGCAAAACAATGAAACTGTGGTAAAAATCGTCCATGGTAAAGGTTCTGAGGCTATTTTAAAAACCTGCGTCAATGGTTGGTTACGTCAACTGCCAGAAGTACTGGCATTTTGCTCGGCTCCGCCGAAAGATGGTGGCAATGGTGCGGTACTGGTACTACTTAAAAAGACCAAGACCGATAAAGAATAAAATTATAGATCGAAAAAAAGGACTGCCACCATGCAGTCCTTTTTTATATCAAAGGTTCACCCTCTCGTTTTGTAGTCGCGCTTTGATAAATCTTCCTATCATTTTGCTGCATATTTTTTAGTAAGTGATTTCTCTATGAATATACAAATCATCGAAAACAAACAAGAATTAAAAGCACATATCAACGCTTTGATTGCTCTCGAACCAAGATTTGCGCCTGTTTATGAGCAAGTGGGTGTGCCTGATTTACGCCATAACGCGGGCGGCTTTACGCAAATAATGAGAGCGATGGTTGGACAGCAGTTATCAGTCGCAGCGGCAGCCAGTATATGGCAACGCTTGGTAGAGGCAGGTTTGACGACGCCATCAGCGATTCGGGCAGCGACAGACGAGGATTTACGGGCGCAGGGGCTCTCTAAGCAAAAAATTCGTTATACGCGCTCTTTGGTCGAGCACGATATAGATTTTGCTGCCTTAACAACCCTACCCGACGACGACGTTATCGATACCCTGACTGCTGTGGTTGGCATTGGACGCTGGACCGCTGAGATGTATCTGCTATTTTCGTTACAGCGCGCTGATGTGCTGGCAGTTGATGATCTAGCCATTAAAGTCGCAGCGATGGAATTGTTAGATTTAGAAGAGCGCCCAACGCCAAAACAATTAAAAAACCTGACCCAAGATTGGTCACCGCACCGTAGCGCTGCCAGCTTATTGTTATGGCAATATTATGGTTTTTTACGTCAAAAAACTGCTATCCCTTTATAAGCCATAGCTTTATAAATAAAACGTTCAATAAACCTTAAGCAAAATAACCACACAAAATATTAAGGCTGATTCCATATAGAAAAACCAAATTTCTTTTTGGCGTGTTTAAACTTACCTTTTTTTAACAGACGATGTTTATGCCTTTGTAGTTTTTGCTTTTTAGTGGTGTCTTTACGAGCCTCTTTTTCACTCGTCGCACTGTCAGCGTTTTTATTTAAATCAAGCGCCTTTTGCTCATCAGCAGGATGGGTATTGGCATCAGTGTCTGCTTCACTCGCATCACTTGCGTCCACTACTTCGTTTATCGAATCATCAGTCACGGTTTCTAGCTGAGGTTGTGGCTCAAGCTCGGCTTGATTGACAATCAGCTGCTGCGTTGGCAGCGCATGCTCGACATCGTATTTTTTAACCAGGGTCAACACGTCGACCAACAAGTCATCTTGCTTACGATAAAACTCTATCGAGTCGACAGCATTAATATAAGCGCGCAGTTGAATGACGTAGCAGTCTTGGCGCAGCTCTGAAATATTGGCCTGATTCCACTCCTGATTGGTCAGCTCGTGCTCGTCCAAAAATTGATCTAATTTTTTGACCATCTTAAAGACCACATCGATATCCGCATTGCGTTTGATATATAAGTTATGCAAAAAGTGAAACATATCCCGCGAGGTATAGTTTTCAATTTGCATCGATGAAAAATCACTGTTAGGCACCGTCACAATCGTCCGGTTCAGTGTGCGCACCCGTGATGAACGAATACCAATATCAATCACCGTACCTGCTTGGTTGCCGAAGCTACAATAGTCGCCGATGCGTACTGGCGAATCTGCCACCACCACCACACTGCCGACCAAGTTCTCAATCGTCTTTTGCGCACCTAGTGCCAAGGCTAAACCACCGACCCCTAATGCGGCAATCCCTGTGGTCAAATCAAATCCTAAATTTCCAAAAATGACAATAACCGCAAAGATTAATAATAGCGCTTTGACCACCTTGCGCATCAAACCCAAGATAGAAACTCGCTCGGTATAGTTTTTCTTATAACTTAAATTGACCGCACGGGTAAATATAGAATCAATAACCCGCAGTAATAGCCATGTCGTCGCTACCCAAGAGGCAATGTCGGTAAAGCGCTTAATTGGTTCACGCAGTGTCACTGATATACCGGCATATACCATCACCTCGGCCAATATCAGCGCCGTGATAACGACGGTCAGTGGCAATATCACATTATTAGGTAAAGGTAACGTCTCACCTCGTAGGCGAGGATAAATCAGTTTTAATAAATAATAGAGCAGCCAAACCACGATGTAAGTAAAAATAAAACTACTGACTATAATGGCTAATGCCGCCAATATATCAGAAATCTGATAACCAAATAGCTTTTTACCATCTAATGAGTCAATGGTGTAGCGCGAAACCAGCGTCGGCTGATAATTCTCTATCACTTCTGGTATCGAGCTTAGGGTATCGTTTGAAAACTGCCAATATTGCTCGCCTTGCTTAGAGGCTACTCTTTCGAGCACCAGCGGCACGCTCTTATCACCCACATTAATCACGCCGACGTTTTCTTGGCTTGGCGGTAGCTGATCGCTTAAATTTCCCTCAGGCGTATTGTTAATTTGCAAATCAGGCTGAAAACGCCCGCCCGCATCGAGTGCTTGCTTAAATTGGCGCACCACAGTGGTTGGATTATCAGACTTGGATAAATTTAGATAATTACTGGCCAGCAGATAGTCGTTATCGCCCAATGCTTTAATAAAGCCTTGTACAGTATGGCGCGGCGTGTCACGTCCGAAAGAATCAGGGGTCGAAGTGTTGGCCACCTCTTCAGTTTGACCACCCACGCCCAATATACTGGCTTCGGCAGCAAGCGCACCATGTGAAAAAATGGCGCTTAATGCACTCACTATCATCGCAAACAAAAACACCGTTATCATGAGCGGCGTTTTTGTTTTTGAAGATGTAAATGATGAAGATGTCGCAGTACGAGCACTCAGATGACGCTGAATAGACAAAACAAACCTCTTAACTTTATGAATGGCAGCACAAAAAAATAAATGAAATTTGCCACTATAATAGCAATTATTAATCACAGCAATGCGTTTGATTGCATGTTTTTATTACCGTTTAGAATAGGACCTGCTTTTAATGCAGTTGATGCTCATTGAAAGAGCTAAAAAAATACTAGAGATAGCGAAGCAACCTAGACAAACTCCTCGTTCATCATGAGCACCACTCAGCGTATGCTGAATAAATATTAGGACAAAGTAGTTTATAAATGTGCTGGTTTTATAGATAATAACCTTATGTAATATTCGTATTACTTTTTGTAATTTTTTACTTTTAGGCTCTCGCTTCTGTAACTTTTTACTTTGTTCAACTTGTCATTCAATTTTGGAATTCAATATGGCTTTATCACGTTCATCTTCGACCACCTATCTGCGGTTATGTATCTTAAGTGCTTTAGGCGTATATGCTATGAGTGCCACAGCAGCGACTGTTGATAGTAGCGTTATCAATCACAGCGAGCTGCCACAAGTTGAGCTTGATAAAATTGTCGTGACGGCGACGCGGACGCCAACTAAGACCAGTAATGTCATTGCCCAAACTCGCGTGATTGATAAAGAAGAGCTACAACGTTATCAAGGTCAGACAGTATTAGAAGTTTTAAAGCGCCAGCCTGGTTTTAGTATTAAGCAAGATGGTGGCATGGGTAGCAGTAGTAACTTTTATGTGCGTGGTTATGATAGCAAACGTGTACTGATATTACTTGATGGCGTACGCTATGGCTCAATGTCCACAGGTCAGCCTGCTTTAGCATTATTACCAACAAGCCAGATTGATCGCATTGAAATACTATACGGAGCATCAGGCTCTAGTATTTATGGCTCTGATGCCATGGGCGGAGTTGTTCAAATTTTCACTAAAGGTAGCGATGTTCAACAAAGCAACTTTTCTGTCATTGCTGGCGTTGGTTCACACGATCATTACGTTTACGGTGCTAGTGCACAGTTTGCAAGTGCTCAAGGCAGCAAACTTAGCCTATCGGCTAGTCGTAACCAAACTAAGGGAATTAGTGCCCTTGAATACCAATCTGGTAATAATAAAGATGATGATGGCTTTAAAAGCAATAACTTTGCACTAAATGCAAGCATTCCTCTAACACAAAATATTAGCATTGGTGCAACAGGTCTTTTTGCCAAATCAACGACTGAATTTGATGATTTTAATAATAGCGCCGATGCAGAAATCGAGCAGGAAAACGGTGCTGTATCCGCATTTTCACAATACGAAAACGATAAGCTGACAGTACGCTTATCAGCAGGTCAGAGTTTGGATAAGTTGGATAATAAAGTTGGTGATGAATTTGAAACCAAACAGAAACAGGTTAACTTGTTAACCACCTATCAGTTACCTATAGGACAAGTACAGGCTGGTGGGGAATGGCTAAAGCAAGAAGTAGACATCAATGATAATACGCCTGCTAACGGAGTCGATAGCTATAAAATTAATGAACGTAAAATAAATAGTGGTTTTTTGGGCTATCAAGTTAATGAAAGTAGACACGACTTTCAAGCGAATGTACGTTTTGATGATAATTCTCAATTTGATGATGAAACCACGTTTGGTTTAGGCTATGCTTTTAAACTAATGCCTAACCTGCGTATTGGTACAAGCTTCGCTACGGGATATAAATCACCTTCTTTAAATGACTTATACGTTGAAAGCTCATATTATGTACCGAATGAAGATTTAAAAGTTGAGAAAAGCAAAAACATAGAGTTATTTGTTGAATCAAACACCAATTTTCAAAATACACGGTTAACTGGCTTTAATGGTGATGTTGATAATCTCATTAACAATGAATTTGACGAAGCTACTGGAAAATTCCAAGCACGTAACGTGGATGAAGCTAAACTGTCAGGCTATAGCTTCACCTCGGACTGGCAATTGAGTAATGTTCTATTTGGTGGACATTATACATATACAAATGCCGAAAATCGTTCGGAAGTCAATAAAGGTAAACAGTTAGTATTTCGTCCTGAGCATACTGGGCTTATTTACGTAGGCTATCAAGCAACTGATTTCGATATTCGTACCGAAGCCGAGTATATTGGCAAGATACATAACTCAGCAGACAATAGTACTTTTATGGATGACTATACACTACTTAATATTAGTGGTAATTATTACCTTAGCCCAAATCTAACATGGACAAGCCGCATCAACAACTTAACTAACGTAGATTACTCAACTAATGAAATTTTTGGGGAATATGGTTCACGTTACAACCAAGATGGTATCAACTTCTTCACCTCACTCACCTATAACTGGTTTTAAGCTTATTTGGTAAGAACCAGAACTTATATATAAATAATCAAGGCTATCGATCGATGGCCTTTTTTATGACGCAAGCACTTACGATTTTCCGCAGCCAATAGGTGACAAATTAATCACCATCAATTACAATAACGACCTCCGAGAGGTGTTGCACCATAATAAATCTTATTGCATATAAGCTTTATCGCTTTGCAAATCATTTGTTATGTTAGGCTCGGTTAACTGTTTATGACCATTTTGGGTTACGAACAGCGCAAATAACGGCACCTGCGTTTTTATTCTTTTTATCTATTAACTGATAGGAGCATATTATGGACGCAGTGTCTAACACCCCATCTGCCCATATGATCGACCCCTCTTTCACTGACTATAAAGTCGCCGACATTAGCCTTGCTGATTACGGTCGCCGTGAAATAACCCTAGCTGAAGCCGAAATGCCTGCCCTGATGGGTTTACGTCGTCGCTACGAAGCCGACCAGCCGCTTAAAGGCGCAAAAATCGCTGGCTGTATCCACATGACTATTCAGACGGCTGTTCTCATCGAGACGCTTGTCGCGCTAGGTGCAGAAGTACGCTGGACCTCATGTAACATCTTCTCAACCCAAGACCATGCTGCGGCAGCAATTGCTGCTGCTGGTATCTCTGTTTATGCTTGGAAAGGCGAAACCGAAGAAGAGTACGAGTGGTGCTTGCGTCAACAAATTCACGTTGGCGGTGAAGCGTCCGGTCAGCTTTGGGATGCAAACTTAATCTTGGACGACGGCGGTGATTTGACTGCTTTGATTCATAATGATTATGCCCAAATGCTTGATAATATCCATGGTATCTCCGAAGAAACTACTACAGGTGTCCATCGTTTGGTTGAAATGCTGGGTAAAGGTACGCTAAAAGTACCGGCTATCAACGTCAACGATGCGGTTACCAAGTCTAAAAATGACAACAAATACGGCTGCCGTCATAGCTTAAATGACGCCATCAAACGTGCTACCGATATGTTCCTTGCCGGTCGCCGCGCTTTAGTCATCGGTTATGGCGATGTGGGTAAAGGCTCTACCCAAAGCTTACGTCAAGAAGGCATGATTGTCCGTGTATCAGAAGTTGATCCTATCTGTGCTATGCAAGCCTGTATGGACGGCTATGAAGTATTGTCACCTTATATCAATGGCGATAACACTGGCGGCGCAGAAAACATCAACACTCGTCTATTAGAAGATACTGACTTAATTGTTACCACTACCGGTAACTATCACGTTTGTGACAAACATATGTTAGCCGCGCTAAAACCGGGTGCGGTCGTCTGTAATATCGGTCACTTCGATACCGAAATTGATACGCAATTTATGCGTGACAATTGGCGCTGGGTTGAGATTAAGCCACAAGTGCATCAAGTGTTCCGCTCGGATGACGAAAACGATTATTTGATTTTGCTTGCTGAAGGTCGCTTGGTGAACTTAGGTAATGCTACTGGTCACCCATCGCGCGTGATGGATGGCTCATTTGCTAACCAAGTATTGGCACAAATGTACTTGTTTGAAGAAAAATTCGCTGAGCTGCCAGTCGATGAGCGCTTTGATAATTTATACGTTAAAGTGTTACCGAAAAAACTCGATGAAGAAGTTGCGGCGGCAATGGTTGCAGGCTTTAACGGTACATTGACGAAACTGACTGAAAAACAAGCCGAGTATCTAGGCGTACCTGTCGAAGGTCCGTTTAAGCCTGACGCTTATAAATACTAATAGGAGTCAGACTGTGACTAAGCCTGCTTTCTCCTTCGAGTTTTTCCCAGCCAAAACCGAGCAAGGCCAAGAAAAGCTCCTCAGTACTTATGATGAGCTCAATAAGCTATCACCTGCGTATTTTTCGGTGACCTATGGGGCTGGCGGTTCAACCCGTGGCCGCACGCTTGATATCGTGCAAGCGTTGTGCGCGCGCGGTGACACAGATATTGCGCCGCATATGTCTTGTATTGGCGATGACAAAAGTCAAATCGCTGAACTACTCGATCTTTATAAAAGTTTGGGCATCACACGCTTGGTTGCCTTGCGTGGTGATTTACCGTCAGGTCAGGTCGGTATGGGAGAACTGCCGTTTGCCTTAGACTTAGTAAAGTTTATCCGCGAATATTCAGGCGATCACTTCCGTATCGAGGTCGCAGCCTACCCTGAGATGCATCCGCAAGCACGTAGCTTTGAATTTGATGTCGACAATTTGGTGAATAAATATCAGGCGGGCGCCAATGCGTCGATTACCCAGTTTTTCTATAATGCCGATAGCTATTTATATCTGCGTGACACCTTAGAAAAACGTGGTATTGACACGGTAGCGCAGCCTTTGGTCGCTGGCATCATGCCGATTACCAACTCAAGCAATCTCGTACGCTTTGCTGATAGCTGTGGCGCTGATATCCCACGTTACGTGCGTAAGCGCTTGGCAGATTTTGGCGATGACCGTACTGCTATCCGAGAGTTCGGCTTTGATGTCGTTTATCGTTTGTGCGAGCGTCTAATCTCTGAGGGCGTACCTGCCATGCATTTTTATAGCATGAATAAGGTTGAGCCAAATAAACGCTTAGTCGAAGCTTTAGGCTTGATTGCTTAAATATTTATCGAATGTATTGCTGAATGACTGGCGTTCTTAGGGGCGCCGGTCTTTTTTGGTATGGGAATTGCATTTATGCCAATTCTACTTATGACAATCCCTTTACCCACCCAAATGATATTCTGCTAAGATATTGAAAAATATCATGACTCCCATTATAGGAATAAGTAATTTTGCGACGTTTCTTTTATGCCACCAGTAGCGATAGCAGTGATAAAAATGCCCCAACCTGGCCACAACTGAGCACCTTAGCTATCGGTGCTAACGTCGAGTTGACCGAAAGTATTGTCCATCATTGGTGCCGTGTACTGCGCGCCAATAACGGCGACACAGGTATTTTATTTGACGGTTTTGGCGGTGAATATCAGGTACAGCTGAATAGCATCAGTAAAAAACACGCCACTGCGACGTTATTATCACACCTAGAAACTGACCGTAACGCCGCTATTTTAACTAAAATCGGACTGGTGATGAGTCGCGGCGAGCGCATGGATTACGCCATTCAAAAATCCACTGAGCTTGGTGTCACCGCTATTCAACTGCTCGCCAGCCACCACGGTGAGGTCAACCTAAAACCTGCGCAAGTGGAGAAAAAACTGGCACATTGGCAGCAAGTGGCGATTGCTGCCTGTGAGCAATGCGGCCTTAATCGCCCGCCCCTTATTCTCGCGCCATTATCGATTGATGATTGGCTGTCAAATATAGCGGCCAACAAAAACGACAAAGAGATGGCAGTTAGCCCAATCATCGCTGAGCTAAGTAAAGATGCCTACTATCAAGCATTACAGCAACCAGCAGATTTACGTCTGCAGCTAAGCGTGCCAGCAGCAGGACAGCCGCTGATGCCTGAGGCGCTGCCCGTCGTTTTGAAACAACAGACGCCTTATGTTGAATTACTAATCGGACCTGAGGGCGGGCTCAGCGCTGATGAATGCGCCAAAGCTGCTGACGTTGGTTTTGCAGCGTGGCAAATTGGACCAAGGGTGCTGCGTACCGAAACTGCGCCTGTCGTTGCCTTAGCGACATTGGGCTCATTGGCAACCCTGCACACCTTACATATTTAGGCATCAAATTGCCATCGCTACATCGCTACATCGCTACATCGCCATTTATTATTCAATTTGATGTTATGAGTCCTATTATGACCGATTTTACCCCTATGCCAATATCGGATAAACAGCAATTATTGGTCAAGCTGTGCGAGCAATTTGAAGACGCTATCTTCATACTGGACGACAAACTGCGCTATCTATCCGTTAATGCGAACTATGAGCTGATGCTTGGCTATACAGAAAAATTTTTGCTTGGCCGTCCGCTTGGTATCTATGCAGCCGAGTTTTTGTCTGAAGAAGAGCAAGGTGTGCTTAGAAATCTGATTAACAGTTTAGACAGTACAGGATTTTGTGAAATTGATTTTTCGATGGCAAATCGCTATGGCGAAATACTTGACTGTCATATCACCTATCGCAAAATTTACTTAGAAGACACCCCTTATTACGTTGGTACCATACGTAATATGGCGACGCTGGCTAAAAACAGAAAAAAGGTCGCCCATCTGTTAAATTATGACCAGCTAACTGGACTGCCAAACCGTAAAGTATTTTTAAGTCAAACCAGTGAGTTGTTAATAGAAAGCTACCAAGAAGTGGTGATCGTGCGTTTTAACATTGACCGTTATCGCAACCTTGCTATCTTATTGGGACCAGATGGCATCAACAAACTGGTAGAAAATTTTGTTTTACGTATCACCGAGTTAGAGCTGGACAATTTACGCTGCTTTTCGCATTTTGGTGGTGACGACTTTGCTTTATTATTCGAATGTAATGATGCCAACATGGTGCGCCATCAATTAGACAGTTTAATGCAAATGTGCGAGCGCCCTTTTTTCTTAAATGACAGTATGGCAAAAGAAGCACAAGTCTATTGTCACATTTCGGTTGGGGTCAGCTATTTTCCTGAAAACGGCAATGAGTTCATCGGCTTATTGACCAAGGCTGAAAAAGCGTTGAATTACGTCAAGCAGCAAGGCGGCGATGATGTCTGTTGGTATCATAAATCGATTAACGAGAGGAATGCACACGATATACAGTTAGAGTCTGAGCTTAGGACGGCCAGCAACGAATGTCAATTTGTGCCTTATTACCAACCAAAATTCGCCTTAGATACGGGTGTGATTAGCGGTTTTGAGGCGTTGGTGCGCTGGCAACATCCTACTCGCGGCTTACTAAGACCCATAGACTTTATGGATGCCGTCATTTCTCATAAATTATCGTTTGAGTTGTTTTCACAAATGGCGAACCAAATTGCCAAGCAATTGACCGTTTGGCAAGATTTGGGCTTTGAGCAGCACATCTGTATCAACGCCGATGCGGCCGAGTTTAGCCATCCTGATTTTTTTGACTTGGTCAGTAACTTGTTAGACAGCCATAAACTTGCCGCTCACCAACTGCACATAGAGGTGACCGAATCTTCATTGATACAGCGCCATGCCAATGTCAAAAAACAACTGGATTTACTTAAAGAACTTGGCATCTGTCTGGCGCTCGATGACTTTGGTACAGGTTTTGCCTCGTTAAGCTATTTACAAGAATATCCGTTTGATTTTATCAAAATTGACAAAAGCTTTATCTCTAAGATTACCAATGACCGTACGCAGCGCGCCATTGTTAAAGCGATTTTGGATTTAGCAGAAGCGCTTGATATGCACGTTATCGCCGAAGGTATTGAAAACGAGCAGCAACGCGATTTACTGCTTAGTATGGGTTGTCAGTACGGTCAAGGTTATTGGTTTGGTAAACCGATGACGGCGGACGAGGCAACTAAGATGCTTACGCAGCAACATTTGTCTAAAAATGACCGTCCTTAGGATTATCTATCAAAGCGAGATTTATTAAAGCGATATTGTTTGAATTTTTCTACCCTTATTGTTAAATAATGCTTAAGTTTTTGGCGTATAAGCTCGATGATATATAGGATGCAATACAGGTTGATGACTTATCAGTATTGTCACCAAACTTGTATATTTGTCAGTGAACGCCTATCTTTTACCAAGAATTTACGAATACAATCATAATTCTTTTTCACTCTTCTCAATTTATTTCATATGATCGGTGTTGTTGTCCGTTATTGATACAGACAAACCCTTTAACAGTAAACAGTTGGCAACTCAGACTATTCATAATAGTCGATGACAGTTGCTGTTTTACTGCCGGTCGCATCCTAAAAAAGGACAGGAAGTTATGCAATATAAAGCGCCCCTACGTGATATCCAATTCGTGATGCATGAGTTACTTGACAGCGAAAGTCACTACAAAACCTTACCTGCGTTCCAAGAAGCGGATCGTGAGTTGATGGACAGTCTGTTTGAGATGGCGGCAAGCTTTGCGGAAAATGAGCTGTCTCCATTAAACCAAAGCGGCGACGCGGAAGGCTGTCATTTTGACAACGGTACTGTCACTACGCCAAAAGGTTTTAAAGAAGCTTATAAAGCCTACTGCGAGCTTGGCTTCCCAGCCTTGTCTGCTGAAGAGGCATTCGGCGGTCAAAACATGCCGTTCTCATTATCAACAGTTATCAATGAGATGGTTGGCACGGCGAACTGGTCATTTTCTATGTATCCTGGCCTATCACATGGCGCGATTCAAACCATCGAGCACCATGGTACTGAAGAGCAAAAACAAACTTACCTTGAAAAAATGGTCACCGGCGAATGGTCAGGTACTATGTGTTTGACTGAAGCGCATGCGGGTTCTGACTTAGGTATTATTCGCACCAAAGCTGAGCCAAACGATGACGGCACTTATAGCATCACTGGTCAAAAAATCTTTATCTCAGCGGGCGAGCATGACCTAACCGACAATATCATTCATATCGTCCTAGCCCGTCTACCAGGCGCGCCTGCTGGCACCAAAGGCATCTCGCTGTTTATCGTGCCTAAAGTCATGGTCAACGCAGACAGCAGCCTTGGTGAAAACAACAACGTCGTTTGTGGTTCTATCGAGCACAAAATGGGTATCAAAGCGTCAGCGACTTGCGTGATGAACTTTGATGGCGCCACTGGTTATTTGATTGGCCCAGAAAACCGCGGTCTACAGTGTATGTTTACCTTTATGAACGTGGCCCGTATCGGTACCGCCGTTCAAGGTTTAACGGCAGCAGAGTATGCGTTCCAAGGCTCATTAACCTATGCCAAAGACCGCTTAGCGATGCGCTCACTATCAGGTGCTAAAGCACCAGAAAAAGTCGCTGATCCTATCATCGTTCACCCAGCCGTTCGTAACATGCTATTGACCGAAAAAGCCTTTGCTGAAGGCGGTCGTGCCCTCGTTTATTACCTCTCACACTTTGCGGATACTGTAGCAAAAGGCGAAGGCGATGATCTTAAATTTGCTGACCAAATGCTGTCACTATTGACACCGATTGCTAAAGCATTCTTGACTGAAACTGGTCTAGAGGCGGCTAACCATGGCGTACAGGTTTATGGCGGTCACGGCTTTATCAGTGAGTGGGGCATGGAGCAAAACGTCCGTGATACCCGTATTGCTTGCCTCTACGAAGGTACCACTGAAATCCAAGCGCTTGACCTACTCGGCCGTAAAGTATTGGGCTCACAAGGTAAAATGCTTGCCAACTTTGTCAAAGTCATCCAAACTTTCTGCGAAGAGAACAAAGACAACGATCAAATGGGTCAATTTATCCGCCCACTTGCCAAACACGTCAAAGAATGGGGCGATTTGACCGCGCGTATCGGTATGCAAGCGACTGAAAACCCAGATGCGGTTGGCGGTGCAGCAGTTGACTACTTATACTTCAGCGGTTATGTCACATTAGCTTATTTATGGGCGCGTATGGCCTTGGTTGCGCAAACTGCATTGGCGGACGGTACTGGCGAAAAAGCCTTTTACGATGCCAAAATCAAAACCGCGCAATTCTACTTTGCAAAATTATTGCCACGTACCACCACGCACGTACAGCGCATCAGCACTGGTGTTGAGCCGTACATGACCATGGACGTTGATCAATTTGCGTTTTAACGTATAGAACGTTGCAAGTGTAGTATCTATTTTAATAAGCAGTTCCTATCGGCAACATACTTAGGTGTGTTGCCGATTTTCTTAGCGGCTTTATTGCTAATAGTTTTTGGTGGACGCACAATTCACGAAGAAAACCACCCGTCGTTACGCTAATTTGCTAAAATTTAACTATCTATGTTTAAGCTGCACTCACAAGAAAATTGAACGCTTTGCCCTACTCACTTTTATTTATTTAAACCAAAGGAATGTTTATGGCTGTTTATAATGCCCCTCTTAACGACATGCGCTTTATCCTAAACGACGTATTTAAGGCGCCTGAATTTTGGCAAAACAACGAAAACCTTGCTCATGTCGATATGGAAACTGTCGATATGATTTTGGAAGAAATGGCAAAATTGTCAAAAAACGTCTTATTACCTATCAATCGTAGCGGTGATGAAGAAGGCGCAACCTTTGAAGGTAATGGCGTTGTCACCACCCCTACTGGCTTTAAAGACGCCTATAAGCAGTATGCCGAATCAGGTTGGGTTGGCTTAAGTGGTAACTCTGAGTACGGCGGTCAAGGTTTCCCAAAAATGGTCACTATGTTGACCGAAGAGATGGTATTTACCGCCAACCAGTCATTTGCTCTATATCCAAACCTAACCGTAGGCGCAACGCTTTGCTTAAATGCGGCGGCGTCTGAAGAGCAAAAGCAAACTTACTTAGAGAAAATGTACAATGGTGAATGGTCGGGTACTATGTGCTTGACTGAGCCGCATGCTGGTACTGACTTAGGTATTATCAAAACCAAAGCCGTGCCAAACGACGATGGTAGCTATAACATCTCTGGTACCAAAATCTTTATCACCGGCGGTGAGCACGACCTCACAGAAAATATCATTCATTTGGTATTGGCAAAAACCCCAAATGCGCCAGAAGGCTCAAAAGGCATTTCGCTGTTTGTGGTACCAAAATTCTTGGTTAATGAAGATGGTAGCTTAGGCGAGCGCAACACTTTAGCAGTTGGCTCTATTGAGCACAAAATGGGCATCAAAGCCTCTGCCACTTGTGTGATGAACTTTGACAACGCCAAAGGCTGGATGGTTGGTGCAGAAAATACCGGTCTGTCTTCAATGTTCATTATGATGAACTATGAGCGCGTAACCATGGGTCTACAGGGCCTAGGTGGTTCTGAGCTTGCTTATCAAAACGCTGCTTTATATGCTAATGACCGAGGTCAAGGCCGTAGCGACACGCAAATTCAAAGCCCAGAAAAACCAGCCGATGCCATCATTCATCATGCCGATGTACGTCGCATGCTGTTAAATGCTAAAGCCAATACTGAAGCGTCACGTTGTTTTGCGATGTATGTTGCCAAAAACCTTGATCAAGAGAAATTTAGTACCGATCCTGAGGCCGCTCAAGCAGCAGCAGCGCGCGTTGCCCTCCTGACGCCAGTTGCTAAAGCGTTCTTGACCGATAAAGCATTAGAAGCGACCATTGATTGCCAGCAAGTATTTGGCGGTCACGGCTATATCCGCGAATGGGGTATGGAGCAAATCGTTCGTGATACTCGTATTGCCCAGATTTATGAAGGCACCAACGGTATTCAAGCGCTTGACCTATTAGGTCGTAAAGTGGCGAAAAATAATGGCAAATACGTCACTCATTTCTTAGGTGAGATTCGTGACTTTGTCAATAATATGCAAGCAGATCATGGTATTAAGCAAGCAACGCTAAACGCTGCTGATACGATTGAAGAGTTAACCACCACGGTACTTAGCAATATTGGCGCACGTAAGAGTGAAATTAATGGCTGTGCCGTTGATTACATGCATGCGTTTGGCTACCTTGCCTACTCGTATATGTTTGCACTCATGGTCGAAGCTGCGAATGGTAAAGAAGGTGAGTTCTACACCAATAAAGCCAAGCTTGCCGATTATTTCGTCGGTCGTATCTTGCCACGTATCGACGCTCACGCGCAGATGGTAAAAGCTGGCAGTGATCCAATGATGAACTTTGATCTTAGTTACTTTGATGTACCTGCTAGCTAATTGTTTACTTTTATAATAAAGTAAACCATACCGTACAACGATAAAAGGGACAGTCACGCTACTGTCCCTTTTTTTGCCAAAAATATTGTGGCAGCCATTAAAGAAATTAGACGAATTAAAGAAAGAAGAGAAATCAGCATAGTAAAGGTCAGAATAACTGCTAACAAAATAATTAAGCGCCGAGAGATGGTTACGATTAAAATAACGCAGAGCTAAGCGTATTAACTTTAATAAGGGTTTTTTAGTTTTAAACAGTGAAATGATGCATTGGCACGCTAAAAATTAACACTCAAAAACTCCCCTCACTTATTGCAATATTGATAAACACAGCATTTGCTAAAAAAAATATCTCCTTGCCCATACTCAATAATAACAATGATTGAAATAACTACCATAAGGGATGCAATGTGTCAGAAATAAAACACATTTTACAACAGATTACTGCCTTAAGTGATGTACCAGATCCTGCGGTACTCAAGCGCTTAATCGATGAGCTACGTGTCAGCGACAAAGAGCCGGCATTGGCCAATCAAAAGATGCAAGATTTGATTGATATTTTACGTCAGCATCCAGAATATGCCGATGGACTGTCAAGCTTCGTTTTAAAACTCATCATTGAATATCGCCAAATTGCGTTATATACCGATACGGGCATCATGTCGGATCAAGGCTTTTTTAATAGTCTGCGTCGCCTTGTCGGTCATCGTTTTTTGCCCTTGTTGCCACAAGAAGATTCCGTTATAGAATTGGTCGGTTATTTATTTGACAGACGCTCGGATGAGCGCTGGCTTGCCAATATTGACAAAGACAAATGGGATGAGATGGTCGGCCTACTCAAGGTCAATGAGCAGCATTTAAACTTGGTCGCAACGGCAAAAAACAGTATTTTGAACGCGATTATCATTTTATCGTATCGGATTAGCGGCATCGGCTTGCATCCAGATTTGATGGAATTTTATCCGCAAATGCTCAATTACTCGGCGTCATTTGTGGCACAAAACCAAGAAGCAGTCCTCTACGTCAATCAATACCGAGAAGCGCATGAGCTCGACACTCTGACCGATATTATCCCTGACAAAGCGGTCGATCCTGCGCCATTACTAGTGATGATTGAGCAATGTGAAGATATCGTTGCCACTATCCGTAAACGTATCTATAAAACGGGTATTTCAATCCGCCTAACCAACATGATGCTGCGTTTGGATCAAAGCCTACAACGGATGCGTATTTTAACTGAGCTGGTAGCAGACAACTACGATAAGCGTGATCAGGCTATTATTGAGCTTATTCAAGCGCTGATTACGAGTGCCAGTCGCCGCTATAGTATTGGTTATTTGATTGATAATAATACCAAGCTGCTATCGCGCAAAGTTACCGAAAACGCCAGCCGCGTCGGTGAGCATTATATTAGTACCGACAAGGCTGGCTACCAGAAAATGTTTAAAAAAGCTTCCATCGGTGGCTTTATCATTGCTTTTATGGCAACTACTAAGATACTGGCCTACCATCTGGCGCTGGCGCCGATGGGACGCGCCTTTATCAATAGTATGATTTATGGTTTAGGCTTTGTATTTATTCACATCGTCCACGGTACGGTCGCTACCAAACAGCCGGCTATGACAGCGGCGGCAATCGCCTCTACCATCTCTGACGGTTCTGGTAAGAAATCGCACCAATTAAACAAGTTATCAGAGCTGGTGGTCGATATTTTACGTACCCAGTTTGTTGCGATTATGGGTAACGTCATGTTGGCGATACCTGTTGCCCTGATTATCTCGTTTGCGTGGTTACAGTATACTGGTACTCCGATGATCAATACTGACAAGGCCGCACACTTATTGCATGACCTTGACCCCTTTCACTCACTAGCACTTCCTCATGCGGCTATCGCTGGCGTGTATTTATTTTTAGCCGGTCTTATCGCAGGTTACTATGATAATTTGGCGGTTTATAATCAGATCGGCGCCCGTATTCAGCGTCATAAGCTTTTGCAATACTTATTACCCAAAGCTTGGCTTCAGCGTTTAGGCGGCTTTATCGAAGCCAATCTCGGCGCCATTATGGGCAACTTTTTATTCGGAGTGTTCTTAGGCAGTACGGCTACCATAGGTTTTATATTTGGCTTACCGATTGACATACGTCATATCGCTTTTGCCTCGGCGAATCTGGCGCATGGGTTATTTCACATACCTGCCAATCAATGGGATTGGACGGTTTTTTTCATCTCTATTTTGGGCGTTGCCCTTATCGGTATGGTCAACCTCATGGTCAGTTTTTCGCTGGCATTGTTTGTCGCCCTGCGCTCTAAAGAAGTCAAGTTTATGGAATGGAGCCGTTTAACTAAGCAGCTTTTTAGTCATATGCTAACCCACCCGTCCGACTTTTTTTGGCCACGTGACAAACCTATGAAGTACGCACGTATCGACAGCCAAGGTCATATGATTTTTGATGATACCAATGCTCATAAAGGCGGACAGACCATACCGCATAACTATGTGGTACGCCGTTTATCGGATGTCAAAATTCTGCCCAAATCTAAGCAAAAAAGCATGCAAAATGAGCAGGCGATTACTGATATAGATTATGATAATAATATATCGGATAGTCATGCCGACGCGGCGCTAAAAAGTCGAGAAACGCACAGTACTACTAAGCCAGTAAGCGCCAAAAAAACGATCGACCTCGATGATGGACTAATAGATGAGGAGCTAAATAGCGTCCCTTATAGTAATGACATCCAATACGATAAGTCGTATAAAGACGACGACAGCAATCCTGATAGTAAAGCTGCTGGCGATGCCAAAACGCCCTTGCCTAAACCAAAAAAACCACCAAACCTACCCAGTTAAGGGGACGGTGTTGGTGGCTTAAATACCGCTTAACTAACGGTTTTTTTGATTTACGAATTAAATGATAAATTAGTTTTTTACAGATTTTATATCAGACAATATAGTCAAAATAACCTAAAAACGCTACGGTATTGCTGATGTATCGATATTACTTTTCACTCACTATAGCATATAAAGTGGCATGACTATTTTTCTGTTGGTGGTAGGCAGTGAGCACTTGAGGTGATGGCTTTGCCGTCGCCCAAGCGATAAGCAAATAAATAATTACCCCAAACACAGCCACCATCAAGTGCACGCGCATGCGGCAAATCAACCTCAGCTTTAAGCGCCGCCCAATGACCAAATAAAATCTTGCGTGCTCGTGGTACCTGCCATTCAAACCAAGGCAAAAAATCCTTTGGCATTGGCTCATCTAATCCTGCTGAAAAATCAAATTCAAGCGTGCCATCTTGTTTGCATAAGCGCATACGGGTGAAATAATTAGCAATTGCTCGCATTTTGGTATAGCCATGAATGTCTGCATGCCACTCATCGGCAGTTTTGCTATATAGATTCGGCAATAAGCGATCAAGCTGTTCTAAGCTGCCTTTTAGTTGGGCCTCTAACTGCTGTGCATATTTCGCCGCCGCCTTAATCGTCCAATGCGGTGGGATACCCGCATGTACCAATACCGTCTGCTCATCAGGATAAGCCAGTAGTGGCTGATGGCGTAGCCATTCTAACAATTCATCGCAATCATCAGCAGCAAAGATAGGTGCGGTCTTATCTTTTTTCTTGAGCGCTGTTGCCCCGCGCCAAACCGCAATTAAATTGATATCGTGATTGCCCAATACCGTTGCTGCAGCCCCTTGTTCACATAGTGCTTTGACATGACGTAGGGTACTTAACGAATCTTCGCCGCGTGCCACCAAGTCGCCGGCAAACCATAACTTATCTTGCGCTGGGTCAAAATCTAAAGTTTCAAGTAATTGCAGGTAGGCCGCATAGCAACCTTGCAAATCACCGATGACATATTGATGGCGAAAACTCATAAACCCTCTATCATTTTTGTTTGATAAATTAAGCGTCTAATAAATTAAGACGCTAAGTGACGCGCTTGATTGCTTAAATTGACAAAATCTTTCACACTTAACACTTCCGGACGCGCTTGTGGATCGATGTCGCAAGCGGCGAAATCGGCTTCGCTCAGCGTCGGCAATAACGTAGAATTTTTAAAAATAGCGCGTAGTGTCTTACGGCGATGGTTAAAGGTCTCACGTACCACAAGTGCGAAATATTCCTCATCTTCTGCTACGATTGGTTTATTGATATGCGGCGTCAAGCGAAAAACCGCACTGGTGACTTTTGGCGGCGGATTAAAGGCGCCGCGCGGTACGGTCAATAAATAATCGGTATCGCAATGATATTGCATGATGACCGATAGACGACCATAGGTTTTGCTGCCAACTTCAGCGGTGATACGCTCAACCACTTCTTTTTGCAGCATAAAATGCATGTCTTGAATGACATCAGCATAACTGAGCAAATGAAAGAGTATCGGCGTAGAAATATTATACGGTAGATTGCCCACCACGCGCAGCTTGCCGCGCTCAGGACTATATAGCTGACGATAATCAACATGCATGGCATTGTCTTTGATAATCGTAAAGTTTGGATGGCTATTAGCCCCAATACGAATGCGCAAACTATCTGCCAAATCACGATCCAGCTCGACCACGGTCATCGCATCGACTTCTGCTAATAGCGGCTCTGTTAGCGCGCCCATACCGGGTCCAATCTCGACCAAATTATCGTCACGCTCTAAACGAATGCTCTCAACAATCTCACGTATAACACTACGGTCATGTAAGAAGTTTTGACCAAAGCGTTTACGCGGTTGGTGTTTGGCAGCGCGTAGGCTGTTAGAAATAGATTGAGCATCAAACGTAGTTTTGGACATAAAAAGGTCTTAATCGATAAAAGATAAATGGACTATAGCGCTATGGCAGCAATGTGCTGGATTTATATGCGCTTTTATTTGCTGGCTTTGTAATACAAAATTATAGCACAGCTCATAATTACACTGTATTTTTGAGACATTATTATTAATAAACTACCCATACCTTATCACAACCGACACAGTGCCTTATTTTTGTTCTAAAATCCTTTATTATAATGACGATTATGAGAATGAGCATGGTACCCTAGTGAGGACTTGAACACTAAGCTGTGGGCTAATGGTATCAACGTTTTAACTCGCTGAGATAGTCTCAGTGTACTTCATGGTGTACAAAACGTTAGATTATCAAGCTTAAAAAGCCTTGGATAGAACTATTGCTGAAGTTTTAAGTGCCACTATGGAGGTTATTTTACCAACTGATAAAAATCCTTCTTTAAAGTTTCCTCAAAATCCCAACATGGGGATGATTTACTAAATTCTATAGTTACAAAAGTAGAGTCTCTATTCTCCCCAAGTGCTAACCCATACTTATCTTTACAGAATAAATATCGCCCTTTCTCCTGATAATCTTTTTTATACTGTATCCAACCATCGGCTTTGATTTTACTTATATTATCGTCAGTTATACCATCACTATCTTCAAACATTATTCCGTAACGTAACGAACTACTACCCCTGCTCGTTCGACCTTCAGATATTGAGTTACTCTTAAAAATCTCCTTTAAAGAGGGTGCAAGCTTTTCTCGAGCAATAATTTCACTTTTTTTGACGTTTTCAAGATAATTTTCAGGTGTTTCTAATTTTTCTTTGAACATCATAGCCATAATGAAAACAAATACTCCAGAGAAAAATATGTTAAATGTGCGTTGACTAAAAAAACCTTTATTATTTTCTTTCATGCCTTTCTCTCGTTAGCGGTAAGGCTTTTTAATATATAGCCGACGGTTCGATGCTCTATACAGGCACCGAACAGGTTTTATCATAAATAGGCTTTAGCTGATTTTAAATGGTTTATCTAGATAATTGAGATACGCTACCGTATTTACTTTTTGTCAGCCAAATATCTTTTGACAATTTCGGGTAAAAGAAAGTAATAATACTGTTTAAAAAACATTGGCATGTTCACGTAACTTCCATATCTCCTAAATATTGTTTGCCAACCTTCAACGCCAATATTTTCACGAATATACCCATGACTATCTATAATATCGTGTTTATATCCAATAATTTGAAGCGGTAAATCAAAATCAATTAATAGAAATAAATCTTGAGTATTATCAAAAATAATAAAAGGCGTGTTTATATGAATCTGCCCTAATTGATAGATCACACTTTCGTTTACAGTAGAGCATTGTATAAAGCAACATTTATCTCTATCCGTTGATGCTATCAAAATATCACCCTTCAAGTTCTCTTCAATAATTTTCATGCAAATGTCGCCAGCATCTAAGCCATTATCTAGTTCATCTCCTAATTCATAAGGCAATGTGAAATAATTAAAATTTTGATTAGGTGTAGGTTTAATATCGTTATTACCTTTAACAAAAAAATGCTCCAAATTAAATTGATTCGCTTGCTCTACTTTAAGTAAATCACAATTCTCTTTTACTAGCATTTGCCTATCTGTAGCCCACTCATCAGATTCAAGATAGTATTCGTCACTATTAGGTTCATAAAAGTTCATTAGATTTATTTCCTACAATGTATAACTATTGATTAACAATTTTACCTATTCTCTTAATACTGTAAACATCAACTTAGCACACTTTGTTCAACCAGCTCGAAGGAAAATAATAATCAAACGATATTTGTTTCAGCGTATTCATACCGAAACTCATTTGAACTTTCGTTTAACTATCTAACAGCAGGGTATACCCTAGCGGAACCAGCAATTTCACCCTTAAAACCTATTAACAGACCACTTAAAACAGACTGCTATAATGGAACCGCTTATATTAGACCGTGTTTGATGATTCATAAATAGCCGTTATTCACAACAAAGTTACCCAGTACTGCGTGACAAATGCCACTAGGGCACTAACTTATGCAAGAAGTCCATTAACAAGCGATTTATCTGCCATCTCATTGGCCATCAGGAGTGCTTGGTATAAGCTGGTCGCACTTGCGCCGCCGCGCCCTGCTAAATCAAGCGCCGTACCGTGATCAACTGAGGTACGAATATACGGCAACCCCAAGGTAAGATTGACTGTATCGCCAAAGCCGTGCGATTTGAGCACTGGTAAACCTTGGTCATGATACATAGCAATGACCGCGTCACAGTTGGCTAAATGTCTTGGGGTAAATAAGGTATCCGCTGGCATTGCTTCTGATATATCGACGCCTACGTCGATAAACTCACGCAATACGGGATTGATAATCTCAATCTCTTCAACGCCCAAATGACCGCCCTCACCTGCATGCGGATTAAGACCGCAAACCAAAATACGTGGCTGCGTTAAGCCGAACTTCTCGCGCATATCGTCAATGACAATTTGTACCGTTTGGCGTACATTATCAGCAGTGATAGCCGCAGGTATGTCTTTTAATGCTAAATGCGTGGTAACAAGCGCCACTTTCATGGCTTGATTGGCGAGCATCATCACGACTTTCTCACAGCCACTTTGCTGCATAAAAAACTCGGTATGACCGCTAAACATGGTGCCATCGAGCAGTTTAATATCAGCATCTATTAAGGCAGATTTTTGCAATGGCCCTGTGACGATGGCAGCGACTGTTTTGTTGGTCGCTAACTGATGGGCGATATCCAACTGCTTGGCAACCATGGCCGAATTGCGAGTATTAATTTTTCCGCAGACAACGGGTTCAGCACAAGGCGTATTTAACAAAATAAACGCATTATCATCATTGTCATCAATAATTTGCTGTGACATTTGATTTAAAAATTCATCGGCCTCTATTTCCAAATCGACAATTTGCCAAAATGGACAGCTCTCGAGCACGCCTGCTGTTACCAGCATATCAGCGCGCTTTTGCATTGCGGTGCTATCGGCAGTAACCCAGATTGGACGCTTAAAATCGTGCAATTTACCCTCAGCTGCTAATAGCAGCACGATATCCATACCAATACCAGCAGGCTCACCGGTTGTGATTAATAATGGTAGTCTTTTTTGCATAGTAAAATATCCTAGTTTGATATTAAGAATGTGTTTTTATTGGATTTATTATTATGAAAACGAGCGTTTAAGAGGGTCTAAGCCGGCGTAAATTTTATATCATAGCAGATGGCATTTTTATAGATAATTACTGATAGCAGCCGAAAAAACGCTAGAATGTGTTAAACTTTCGCCTTTCATTGTAGCATTTACCAGCAAGCGCTGAGACCACCTTTTGGTACTTCTCTCGTAGAGCTATGCCGCGCTTGCGTGACGGTATCACTCCTAAAATAAATACTGATAGCACATAGCTATTTATACTCTTATATAATTAATTTTATACCGACTTTTGAAACTGACTTTTAAGACACTGGGCACCCATGGCAGACAACGAAAAAACCGACGACTTACTCAATCAGACACCGCCGCACAATATTGATATTGAAAAGGCCTTACTGGCGTCTTTGATGAGTATCGAAGAGGCATACGATAAGATTGCAGATATCGTCACCAAAGACGATTTTTATGCGGGGCGTCACCAGTATATTTTTGATGCGATTGCGCATTTGGCAGCGGTCAACGAGCCTTACGATACGGTCATGGTGCATGATTGGTTGGAAGCACAGAAACTGCTTAAAGGTGCCGGCGGTGACAGCTACTTGGCCGATATTTTAAGCCAAAGTCCTGCTACCTTGTTTAATCTCACCGCTTATGCGCAGCGCGTGCGAGAGCTATCGACCTTACGTCAGCTCATTACCACGGGCAATGACATGCTGACCCTTGCCTATAATCCCAAAGACCAAACGGTAAGCGATATCTTGGACAATGTTGAGGCAAAAATATTTAGTATCAATGAGCAGCATAATAAACGCGCAGAGCAACGCGGCCCCGTTGGTATTACCTCAGTATTGACCAATGTCATTGATAAGATTCAAGAGTTAAAGTCTAATCCTGACGGCATGATAGGTTTACAAACGCCATTCGTCGAGCTAAATAACAAAACCCAAGGCTTACAAGCCGGCGATTTAATCATTGTAGCGGCGCGTCCGTCTATGGGTAAAACCACCTTTGCTATGAACTTAGCAGAAGGCGTTTTGTTTAATGAAGATTTGCCCGTGGTGGTATTTTCGATGGAAATGCCAGCGGAGTCCATCGTCATGCGTTTGCTGTCGTCTTGGGGTGCGATTAATCAGACGCACTTGCGCTCTGGGCAAATGAATGAAGATGAATGGGCAAAAATGATGAATGCCATTCAGCATTTGCAATCTAAGCATTTATATATCGATGACAGTACCGCCCTGCCGCCCTCTGAGCTGCGTTCGCGCTGTCGCCGTATTGCTAAAAATCATGATGGTAAACTTGGCGCTATCGTCGTCGATTACCTACAGCTAATGAAAGTACCTAGTCTTGACGGCAACCGTGTGGGCGAAATCTCGGAAATTTCTCGTAGTTTAAAAGCCTTGGCTCGTGAGCTTGAATGTCCGGTTATTGCGCTGTCCCAGCTTAACCGCAGTCTAGAAAACCGTCCAAATAAGCGCCCTATCATGTCGGATTTGCGTGAGTCGGGTGCGATTGAGCAGGATGCCGATTTGATTATGTTTATTTATCGCGATGAGGTTTATAATGAAAACTCAGACCACAAAGGTGTGGCTGAAATCATCATCGGTAAACAGCGTAACGGCCCTATCGGCACCGTCCGCTTAGGCTTTGAAGGGCAATTTACCCGCTTTATTAACCTGACACCAGAATACTATCAAAACGTCAGCTTTGAGAATGATGAATAATCGGCTGACTAAACAATACATATAATAAGCTTTAACTTTAAAACGACTATGAATAAAACTAGCCAGTGCGTCATCAGCCAAATTGATGACGCACTGGCTTTATTGCTTTACCCCATTATTAATAACATCATTTGTTTAATGAAATCGTTTTACTAATAAAAATAACTTTGTCAATAAAGAAGGCAATTATGCGCACTATCACAATTAATCCAGCCGCCATTACTCATAATTTGGCGCAAGTTAAAAAACTGGCACCGACGGCAAAAATCCTTGCTATGGTCAAGGCCAATGCTTATGGCCACGGCGTCGCTGCTGTCCTACCAGCATTGCAACAAGGCGAGCAACAGGCTGATGGTATAGGCGTTGCAACCTTGATAGAAGCTTTAGAAGCCCGTCAATTAGGTTGGGATAAAACCATTGGTCTCATCGAAGGCGCATTTACCGCCAAGGAATGGCAGCTAACGATAGAGCATGATATCAGCTGCGTGATTCATCATGAGCCGCAATTAATGTGGGCATTAGAAAAAACCCCACCGACTACCAGCGCCACTCGAGTGGTTTGGCTAAAATATAATACTGGCATGAACCGCTTAGGTTTTAATGACCAAACGCTGATTCCAGCAGCCAAACGTTTGCATAAAGCCGGTTATCAGCTGATTTTAACCACTCACTTTGCCAATGCCGACGACCGCGCTCATCCTCTAAATGCCATTCAAATCCAGCGCTTTAACGACATGCTACAGACGTTACGAGAAACGGTGAGCAGCGATGTAAAAGGCTCATTGTGCAACTCAGCAGGTATCGTCAATTTCCCCGAGCATCATCACGATTGGGTACGTCCGGGCATCATGCTTTACGGTAGTACGCCTGTCACTGATAAAAGTGCGCGTGATTTGGACTTACAGCCAGCAATGGAATTTAGCGCCCAAATCATCGCGCTACAAACAGTCAACGCAGGTGACGGCATTGGTTATGGCAGCCGCTGGACTGCGATGCAAGATACCAAAACAGCGTTAGTCAGCATCGGTTATGGTGACGGCTATCCACGCGTGGTGAGTGCTGATGCCTATGTTTCTGTTATTGACGATACCAACAACCAAAGCTACCCATGTGCGGTCATCGGACGCGTAGCCATGGATATGATTGTCATTGACGTCAGCGCTGTGCCAAACAGCGTGGCGTTAAATAGTAAAGTATTACTGTGGGGTGACGCGCCGCACGTCGATGAAGTCGCCGCCCATGCTGAAACCATTAGCTATGAGCTGCTATGCCGCCTAAGCGCGCGCCCAACTCGAAACATAACAGAATCCTAATCGTTAGATATGAACATCATGACAGTTTGCCAGATAAAAGAGACAGCGCCAAATCATGGCAAATTGAACATTTACATTAAGCCCAATTGCGCTATACTAAAAGTTTGTTGTCACCACAGTATACGCACTGACGCGATATGATTACTGACTGACAACGTAACATTTTTATCGATTTTTTATCGATTGTGATCGACTGCTAGGATTACTATGAGTTTGCGCCATTTTTTGACCCTATCTGATTTAACCAAACAAGAACTAGAAAACCTCATCAAACGCGCTTGTGAATTGCGCAAAATGCAACATGCCGGCGAGATCTATCAGCCGTTTGTTGGGCGCACGCTTGGCATGATATTTGAGAAATCATCCACCCGTACGCGTATCTCATTTGAGACGGGCATGGGACAGTTTGGCGGCAGCGCTATCTTTTTATCGCCAAACGACACGCAGCTTGGGCGCGGTGAGCCGCTAGAAGATTCGGCGCGTGTTATCTCAAGCATGGTCGATATCATTATGATTCGTACCTTTGGGCACGAAAAAGTTGAAACCTTTGCCGAATACTCTAGTGTGCCTATCATTAACGCCCTGACCGACGAATTTCATCCATGCCAGCTGCTTGCTGATATGCAAACGTATTATGAGCATCGTGGCAGTATCGAAAATAAAATCGTCACTTGGGTTGGCGATGGCAACAATATGTGTGCCTCCTACATGCAAGCAGCCAATCAGTTTGGCTTTGAGCTGCGTGTTGCTGCCCCTTATGGTTTTGAGCCTGACCCTGAGCTGATGGAGCGCTTCTCACATTGCGTGAGCTTGGTCGAAGATGTGCAAGATGCAGCAAAAGATTCAAACTTAATCGTCACCGATGTCTGGGCGAGTATGGGACAAGAGTCTGAGCAAAACACTCGCGCACGCCGTTTTGCGCCCTATCAAGTTACGCCATCACTACTCGATAAAGCCGACCCCGAAGTGGTATTTATGCATTGCTTGCCTGCGCATCGCGGCGAAGAAATCTCTCACGATATGCTCGATGATCCGCGCTCAGTGGTCTGGGACGAAGCGGAAAACCGCTTACATGCGCAAAAAGCCTTGATGGAGTTTTTATTAAAAGACAAAATTAAGCTACCTGCCTAAAAATAGGTTGTTAAAAACATATCGTGATATTTTGCTAAACCAGCAAGCGGCAGATGAACAGATACGAAAAAGGCAGCGCATATTTTAATGCGCTGCCTTTTTATTGTTTATGACTTTATTTAGCGATAAGTTGTAGCATTAAATTCTGTCAATAATGCATTAACGCGTCAAAGTCGTCACCCCATCACTGCCCGCTCTAAGCAGCACATCGGCTTGATTGGCAGCAAAGATACCATTACAGACAACACCAACGATATTGTTTAACTCTTGTTCAAACGCCAACGGATTACTGACATCCAAATCATAGGTGTCTAAAATCACATTACCATAATCGGTGACAAAATCTTCACGATATACTGGCTCACCGCCCAAACGCGCTAATTGCCTTGCTACATACGAGCGCGCTTGTGGCAGCACTTCTATCGGTACGGGAAATTCGCGCCCCAAGCATTGCACACTTTTGCTTTCATCAACCATACAGACAAACTTGTTGGAAGCCGCAGCGACGATTTTTTCACGTGTGAGCGCGCCGCCGCCACCTTTAATCAATTGCAAATGTTCATTTACCTCATCAGCGCCATCGATATAAACATCAAGCTGACCGGCAAAGTTTAAATCGACGATTTCGATACCCAAGGCGCGTAGTTTATCTTCGGTGACCTGTGAGCTTGCGACCGCCCCAGCAAGCCTTAACGTCGGCAATAACTCAATCAAACAATTTACCGTACTGCCTGTCCCTACGCCAAGTATCATGTCATCTTCGATATAGCGGAGGGCAGCTTTGGCTGCGGCTTGCTTTTGTGCTTGCTGATCACTCATCATAAATCCTTGGAAAAATAAACGTCTTACTCTAAAAGAGCTAAAATGATAAAAGAGGTAAAATGATAAAAGAAATAAAAGGCGCGCTTATTATAACCGATGGCTTTAAGCGATGTTAGCGTAAAACCTATTCTAAATACTCATTGAACCCTCTCATAGCGCATACTTACTTTAATATATTTATAAATGAGCATTTAACCTTTAATAAACTCTCGACGAAATTTGCAATTGTGTCTTGCAAGATAGTGAAAATCAGCATAGGCTAATCTATTTCGTTTTTGTGCTTATCTTTACTGGTTTATTGCTGTTTATTATCGAATACCAATTTATAACCATTTGCACTTCTTTTATTCATTTTCACTTTGTTTAGGAATCATTATGCTGTCACATTGGGTACGAGCCATCTTGCAAGCCACCGTCTATGACGTCGCCATTCAAACACCACTTGAAGCTGCACCGAAGCTGACCCAACGTTTTGCTAATGATATTCGATTTAAGCGTGAAGATTTGCAACCGGTTAAATCCTTTAAATTGCGCGGTGCTTATAACCGTATTAGCCAATTGAGCGATGCGCAAAAAGCACGCGGCGTCATTTGTGCCTCGGCAGGTAATCATGCGCAAGGCGTTGCCTACTCTGCTCGTAAGCTTGACTTGAATAACATTATCGTGATGCCAACCACCACACCGGATATCAAAGTCGATGCGGTACGCGCGCTTGGCGGTAATGTCGATTTGCATGGCGACAGCTTTGATGAAGCCAACCGTTATGCAATTAATCGTGCTGAGACCGAGGGTTTAACCTTTATCCCGCCATATGATGATGAATTGGTGATTGCAGGGCAAGGGACTATTGGTCTGGAATTGACCCAGCAATGGCGCAACATGGATTATGTCTTCGTTGCCGTAGGCGGTGGTGGTTTGATTTCTGGCGTGGCAGCATTTTTGGGTGAAGTGGCGCCGCATGTCAAAGTCATCGCCGTCGAAGCAGAACAATCAGCTTCACTAAAAGCGGCGCTTGAAGCGAATGAACGGGTTAAACTCAAACAAGTCGGACTGTTTGTCGATGGTGTCGCCGTTGCTCAAATTGGCGAGCTGCCTTTTGATATCGTGCGTATGCAAAAGGGCGATGCGTCAGGTCCTTTAGTCGAGACTGACGTGGTCACTTGTACCAATGATGAAGTCTGCGCAGCGGTGAAAGATATCTTTGAAGAAAACCGTAGTATCGTTGAGCCTGCTGGTGCTTTATCCGTTGCAGGCATGAAAAAATATATCGAAGCCAACAATTTACAAGGCAAAAACTGCGTTGGTATCATCTGCGGTGCCAACATGAACTTTGACCGCTTGCGCTATATCGCCGAGCGTACGGAGATTGGTGAGAAAAAAGAAGCCATCTTTGGCGTGACGATTCCTGAGCAAACCGGCGCGTTTTTAAACTTCTGCCGTAGCCTACATGGCCGTAATATCACCGAATTTAACTATCGTGCCGATAGCAAAAAATCACCCGACTCTATGGAACCTGCGTCTATTTTTGTCGGTATCGCCTTAAAAGAAGGTGAGAAAGAGCGTCAAACGATTAGCAACCAATTGGCAGCCGATGGCTATGAAGCGCATGATTTAACCGATGATGACATCGCCAAATCTCATATTCGTCATTTGATTGGCGGTCATGCCCATGTCGAAAATGAGCAATTATTAAGCGTAGTATTCCCAGAACGTCCGGGCGCTTTATTGACCTTTTTAGAAAAATTGGGCGATGACTTTAATATTACCTTATTCCATTATCGCAACCACGGTGCCGCTGAAGGTCGCGTATTGGTTGGCTTACAAGCTTCTGAGGGCAACTCTCGCCAGCTACAAGACGCGCTTCTTGATATTGGTTATGACTGCACCATGCTCAATGACAATATCGGCTATCAGTTATTTTTAAAGTAATTTTAGATATAGTTTTAGCAAAAACAATAACAGCATATTTTAAGCGGCCTACCCCAATAGGATTGGCCGCTTACTAATATTGAGAACGCGATGCATATCCCTACTATTTTTGCCGAAGACAATTTTGACAATATTATTAAATTTATCGCCGTTAATCCGTTAGCAACTTTGATTGCCCAAACCAATGATGGTATGGAAGCCTGCCATCTACCGTTATTTTGGTATAAAGATGATACGAACATCAATTTTCAATACGGCTACCTTTATGGTCATTTTGGTCGCAAAAACCCTATTTACCAACAGGCTTTAGCAGACAGCTCATGGTTAATTATCTTTCAAGATTCTGGACACTACATCAGCCCTAACTGGTATCCTAGCAAAGCCAAAACTCATAAAGAAGTGCCGACATGGAACTATCAAAGCATCCATATTCAATCTAAAATTGAGCTGCTTGAAGACACTGATACCCTTAAATGGATATTAGCTAGCATGACCGCGCAACAAGAAGTAATAAACGATAATCCTTGGTCGTTAGATGACGCACCAGCTGCTTATATCGATGCCATGTGTCGCGGTATTATTGGCTTTAGATTGTCTATTAATTCGATACAAGCCCAATTTAAATTAAGCCAAAATAAAACTGTAGAAAACATCACAGGGGTGATAAACGGCTTAGAGAATTTACGTACAAATGACGCTAAAGAAATGGCTATTAAAGTTACACATCAGAATAAAGGCTAATTTTTTACTTATTCACCATAAAAACCCATTTTGAAAAACTTTAATCACTTATCACTCTTTTAATTCCCAAAAAAACCACCATTATTATCTTAGTTTATTGATATTTATGAGGTTTTGATGAGTAAACATAACAAAAACCACAATCAGCCAAGCCATAGCCAGCCAGATACGGTACGTATGCGTCTTGATAAATGGTTATGGGCTGCGCGTTTTTATCGCACCCGCACTCTTGCCAAAGAAGCCATCGAAAGCGGTCGCGTCCATTATGCAGGGAGCCGTGTCAAAACCAGTAAAGAGATTACGGTCGGAGATGAACTCAGTATTCGCCAAGGCTCAGCCACCGCCATGACTGAAAAAACCGTGATTGTCGAAGCGCTAAGTGCCCAACGTGGTAATGCAACTGCCGCCCAAGCGCTGTATTCTGAAACTGAGGAAAGCGAAGAGCGCCGCGCCTACTATGCCGAACAGCGCAAACTGGCCAATCTTGCCCGCCCTGATAATAAACCCAATAAAAAAGAGCGTCGTGATTTACAACGCTTTAAAAACAAGCAAGAATAAAGGCTGCCAGTAACAGCAGTATTCTATTATTTATTGCCTAGCGTGACCCTATTGTTTACCTCTACTCTTGCCATTCAAGGTATTAACCGTTACGCTAACCACCAATTCATTTATTCGATAACATGCTAAGCAACCGCATTATCATGCTGGTCTTGATGGCATGTTTTTTTGTTGTGATAAAAGGTCTTTATATGCCAATCAAAGCGTCTACTCCTTCCTCTGTTCTAGTGGTTTGTTTGGGGAATATTTGCCGTTCACCGACTGCCGAAGAGATTTTCCGCCAGCAAGCAGCGATTGCAGGGCTGGCGATGAAAGTGGATTCAGCAGGTACGGGAGACTGGCATATTGGTCATGCGCCAGATGAGCGGGCACAGCGCCACGCCAAAGCCCATGGTTACAACATCAATAAGCTGGTCGCGCGTCAAGTGAGCGCTGATGATTTTCGTAAGTTTGATTTGATTTTGGCGATGGATGCGCAAAACTTAGCTGACCTACAAGCCATAAAAGACAGTATCAGCGATACAGATGGCAAGCTTGCCAAACTGGCATTATTTAGTGAAGAAGACCCAACTTACGGCGGCGACGATGTACCAGACCCTTATCAAGGGGACGCCGATGCTTTCGAAGAAGTAATTGAACGTATTGAATCCAGTTCACAAGCTTGGATTGAAAGTTGGAAAACTGCTTAGTTTAATAGTTCTTAGCGCTAAATGTTTAACCACACTTAATAATAGTTAGCGATAAAGTGCTATATTTCTGCTACTTTTATGCCGCTCATCCTTTATAATAAACACCGCATGATTTTTTGTTTATTTGCCCTATAGGCTATGTTATGACCTCAGCTTTACGCCATGATTTCTGTGCTCAACCTGCGACATCAACCCATCTTGCAGTGAATATATCGCAGGATAATTTAGTCGATTTGTCGCATAGCAATACCATGGCATTAGCATCTGTAGCGGATGTGGTCGTCCCACTAACGGATGAGGCACAGCTTGATGCCTTTATGGCAAATTATGAAAAAGAGGCAGCACCTACTAAGCCGTTATTCGTTCTTTCAGGCGGCAGTAACGTTTTATTGCCCGCACAGCTAAATGCGATTGTCTTGCGACCACAGATGCGCGGTATTAGCGTGACAGCGCAGACAGACAGTTATGTCGATATCGAAGTGATGGCTGGTGAAAATTGGCACGACTTGGTCATGCATACGGTTGCTCAAGGTTGGTATGGCCTAGAAAATTTGGCACTGATACCGGGTTTGACTGGCGCAGCGCCGGTACAAAATATCGGCGCTTACGGTGTGCAGTTAGAAGACTGTCTAGAGTACGTGCGTGCCTATCATCTCCCAACCCAAACTTGGCATCAGCTAACAGCAGCAGACTGCGAGTTTGGCTACCGCGACAGCCTCTTTAAGCGTACGCCCAATACTTGGCTGATTACGCGCGTTGGTTTTCGTCTGCATACCGATCCCAGCAAAATCCTTGCCAGCTACGGCGATGTGCAGACGGTCGCGCAGCGCTATGCCGAGCAGCGAGGACGCAGCCAGCCCAATCCTGCTGATGTCATGCAAGCGATTATAGATATTCGCCAGCAGAAGCTGCCCGACCCTAAGCAGCTACCCAATTGCGGCAGCTTTTTTCAAAATCCTATTATTTCTCAAGCGCAATTTATAGCGCTAAAAGCCATCCATCCTACCATCGTTGGCTATCCAACGCCCGATGCCATGGTTAAGGTGGCAGCTGGCTGGTTAATTGAACAGGCTGGTCTAAAGGGGCATGGTTTAGCGCCAATACTCACCCATCAGCAGCAAGCGTTAGTGTTGACTAATCACAGCCCATATCAAGCGGCGCAAGCGGATGTGGCAAAAGCGCAGCAGCATATCGCTGACATTGTCCATGAGAAGTTTGCGATTGAATTGGCGCGCGAGCCGGTTTGGGTAAATGCTGACGGCTCTATTGGATTTGATGAGCATGTGGTCTAAGCGATCATGGTCCAAGCGCTTATGGCGCTCTTATTTACGTTCAGCTGAGCGTATGATAAAGCTGTTTCGTATTATTAATGCCACTTTTTTGCTTGGCTCAACGGCCGTTATTCTCGTTCTTATCAGTTTGTTTACCCCGCTATTTTCGCAAGCGGTGGTTTATCTCTTAGCACATTTACCCTTACCAAAGATGCAACCTGCCGCCATGAGTTCTCCACCGACCGCTTATGTGGTGTTGGGCGGCGGCTTGACCAATGACAATAACAATCAAACTATTCTCAATAGTTATAGCCTTAATCGCGCCCGTACAGCAGCAACCGCTTATCATGACTTGCCGCTACCTATCGTCCTGAGCGGCGCCGAAGCGCCTTGGCTTGGTCAATGGCTTATTGAACACGGTATTGACGGGCTTATCAGCGAAAATGCCAGTATGAATACCTGTGAAAATGCGCGTTTTACTGCCAAGCGCATTCCTCTGTATCATGTGTACCTTATCACCGACAGCTATCACATGGCGCGCGCGCGCAGACAGTTTGCTTTAAATGGCATTAATAGTACGCCAATTAACGCGCCCTTACCGGTACGGCGTGATTGGATGGAACCAGCGCAAAACTTAAGCCATTCGCGGCGGGCCGTTTATGAAGTTGCCGCTTACTTACGTGATGTCATTCGTCCGCAAGCAAACTGTCGCCAAGCAAATGATGTGACCTCGCAGCAACTATTAACACCAAGGGGTAATGTCGCTAAAAAACCTACTGAGCAATAGCCAGCTGGCATTTACTGTCTTAATTTTACTTTTAGTCTTAATATCATTAGGTACCTATTATTGCCCCATTATCCACTGTCTTATTTTTGAACTTTATAGAACATTTATAACACTTGCAATAAGTGTATAATATAAGAAACTGCTATGAAAGAGGTTTGCCATGCTCAGTATATTTTTATTAATTCCTTTAAGTTTAATGCTGTTCGTGGTGGCCATCTGGGCAATACGCTATGCGGTTCGATCAAACCAATTTGAAGATTTAGATAATGCATCGCAGCGTATCATCTTGGATGATCGCCAAGAGCGTCGCCAAACCATTCAAGCCCATGAGCCTAACGAGCATACCCCTCAAGCGCCGCAAACCAATGATCCAGCAGATTCTAACAAAACCGATGATTGAATGCTAACGATGCGCTGCGTGCCGATATCGTCTTTATCATGCAAATAGCTATCAATAAAACTCAATCCTTTAGCCTTTTATATCTCATTTATACCTAACTGATTTTATCATTTCTTTAGGGCAAGGATAAAAGCAGGCTCACCCTTTACCATTTTTAGGAGAGACCCCCATGACCACAGCTTTACTCGTTGCGGCATTACTAATGGGATTTTTAGGTTCACCGCATTGCTTAGGCATGTGTGGTGGTTTGGTCGCGGCATTTAGTTTATCGATGAAAGATGTCAGCCCTGCTAAGCGCCGTGCTTTGATAGCGACTTATCATTTCGGGCGTTTAAGCAGTTACGCATTTTTGGGCTTGGTTGCTGGACTTGTTGGCACCACTGTTTTAGCGCCGTTGATGACGGGCAACAGTATGCCTCGTATCCTATTAGGTTTGGTCTTGGTCTTTGTGGGCGTCACCATGCTTGGCGCGCCATTTTTAGCCAAACTTGAGCGCGTCGGCATGCGTTTTTGGCAATTCCTTAGTCCGCTTCGCCAAAAAGTATTTCCACTTAATACCTTCCCGCGTGCTTTAGCGGCAGGGTTATTATGGGGATTTTTACCTTGCGGCTTGGTTTATGGTGCGCTACTTATCGCTGTCGTTGCTCATAACCCACTGGGCGGTGCGGTATTGATGTTTGTCTTTGGTTTGGGAACTGTGCCGATGTTGGTGGCTACCCACGAGACAGTTGGTTGGTTGCGTGAAAAAATTGGCCGTATGCGTTTAAGACAAATTAATGGCGCTATCATGGTGTTATCTGGCTTAGCGGTTGCTTTTGTTCCTATGATAATGGCTAGCATGCATGGTGGCCACGGCGGCGGTAATGGACATGGCGAGCATGCTCAAATGAATCATGGCAGCCACGCCGCTATGATGGCCGATAGCAATACTTCCTCTGAAGCGATAACGGCAACCACCGCCCATCATAATATGAACAATATGCAGCACGAGATGACGCCCGCTATGAATGGCTCGATGGATCATAGTATGCATGATATGCCGCATGATGCAGGTAATGCAGATAACGCTATGAATCACAATAAGCATAATATGATAGATGAGCAGCAAATGAATAGCCATCATCACGAAGCTATGCCAGAATCTTCTCGATAGCAGCATAAAAAATATTATGACCCTATAAAAAAGCCCTTAACATCATGATGACGTTAAGGGCTTTTTTATGCAGCAATATTTATCAAAATAAAAGTTGTTTTAATAAAATCATTCCTGCCATTGCTCAAGGTGAAACTTGGTATCCAAATGCTTCTCTAGCGCTGGGATATTAAAAGCATCGTCTTCGCTGACAAAGCTGATACTGATACCGGTTTGTCCGGCGCGTCCCGTACGCCCAATACGGTGCACGTAATCATCTGGCTGATCTGGTAAGGTATAATTAATCACATGGCTGACATCATCCACATGGATGCCGCGTCCTGCCACATCAGTTGCGACCAACACAAAAGCATGACCATCTTTAAAGCGTTGCAGATATTTTTCACGCTTTTGCTGAATCACATCGCCTGATAACATGACGATTTTATGCGCTTGACGCAGCTTATGATACAAACGCTTCACTTGGTCTTTACGGTTGGCAAAAATTATCACCTTCTCTGCTGTCTCATCAGTGATGAAACGCTCGACCGCGGCGAGCTTTTGATCTTCGGTTAATAAGTAAAAATGTTGATCGACCAACTCACTGGTTTTATGCTCAGGCTCAATCTCTACAAATTCTGGCTCATGTAACCAGCGATAGGCAAGATTCATCACATCTTGGTTAAAGGTGGCAGAAAACAGCAAACTTTGACGATCGGTATTGGGCGGCATACGACCAACCAAGCGTTTGATATCTGGGATAAAACCCATATCGAGCATACGATCTGCTTCATCTAATACCAACACTTCAACGCGATCGAGATAAACCATGCCCTTGTGCATCAAGTCAATCAAACGCCCTGGAGTGGCAATTAAGATATCGACATATTGGCGCTCAAGCTCATGCTGCTGAGTTTCATAATTGGTACCACCCATGATACAAACGCTGTGAAGCGAGGTATATTTGGTCAGAGCAATACAGTCATCAAATATCTGCTGGGCAAGCTCACGCGTTGGCGCCATAACCACGGCTCTTGGCTCGCCCAAATAGCGTTTTTCATCGGCAGCAAAGGGACGCTTAAGCAGTGCTTCCATAATAGTCAATAAAAACGTTGCCGTCTTGCCAGTACCGGTTTGCGCCTGTCCGATAGCGTCTTGATTTGCCAATGTATGCGGTAATATCTGTGCTTGAATGGGCGTCAATTCAGTGAAGCCTAAATCATTTACAGCTCGCAAAGTGGCATTTGATAACGGCAAATCGGTAAACGTCTTAAAAGTACTCAAAAAAAATATCCTTTTGTATAATTTGCTTGCCATTAATAGCATATCCGCGCTAAGCAGACAAACAATAAAACAAGCATGCATAAAAAAGCCAAGCCTAACATCTAAACTTACCAAATATGCTGCGTTTTATTCAACATAGGCAAGACAGACGGGCTTGACTTAGTAGTATATCAGTAGTTTGTAACGACATTATAGCCAAACGGCATTAATGTCGGTAGCGATTACTCTTCTACTTTTCTGACTTCTTCAGCTTGCAGGCCTTTTTCGCCTTCAACCACACTGAACTCAACTTTTTCGCCATCTTTTAAAGAGCGATAACCATCACCTTGGATCGCGCGGAAATGGACAAAAATATCTTCGCCGCTATCGCGTTGAATGAAACCAAAGCCTTTTGAGTCATTAAACCACTTAACGATACCTTGCTCACGAGCTGACATAATATTACTTCCTAAAAAGTCACTTAACCCCAAATTCCTTTGCGACATTGCATATAAACGGGGTTGAAGATTATGAAATCAAAATGTAAGAGTACTACTCTACATACCATCATCGCCTCATAAAGCCTGTTATTACTCTCTTTATGAATCAGCGTATAGTAAATTCGTCCTCACCAACATAAGCAGCTATCAAAATACTCTAAGCATTATATTAATTGCTTATATCAGCGCTAGCAACAAACAAGTAATATTTGTTGCGTAAAAAATATCATAGCATGGGTTTTTGGCAACATAAAGACTTTTCACATGATTTTTAGCCCTTATAGCAGTTTTTGCGGTTATTTTTATAACCATGCTGACAAACTGTTATGATAAAGGACTAAAACATCGTATATTTAATGTATTTTCTTTCTCAAAATTCCAAAAAAGCACCGTCATAAAAGTACGGCGCCGCTTATTTTTAATAATAGCAACCCACTTACCTTAATAATTGTAGAGCCAACTATAACTATGACAACCACTTCTCAGCCAATAAAAGCAAATAGCAATCTACAACAAAATGATAAGACGTTGACGCATAAATTATTGCTGATCAATGGCGTTAATCTTAACTTGCTCGGTAAACGTGAGCCGAAAATCTATGGCCATACGACCCTTGCTGATATTGAGAAAAATTTGATCGAGCGTGCCGCCAAATACGACATCGAGCTGATTTGTATCCAATCAAACCATGAGGGCAAGCTGGTCGATGAGATTCAATATTATGGTCTTTTAGCAGAAACCGCTGCACAAGTAGATGCGATTATTATCAATCCTGCTGCTTTTACCCATACCTCAGTGGCGATACGCGACGCGCTATTGGCAACACAAAAACCCTTTATAGAGGTGCATTTATCCAATGTTCATGCTCGTGAGCCGTTTCGGCAGCATTCGTATTTAAGCGATATAGCCGTCGGCGTGATTTGCGGACTCGGGCATTTGGGTTATCAGATGGCATTGGATTATTGGCTAACCCATACTTATGCTTTAAAATTAGACGGTTAACGTAGAGATTATGACTTTATTTATATCAATAAAACGTCAAATAAGCACAAGACTATTAGCATTGAAGTTGCGATCAAGTTGCTTTTGGCACATTAGTCAAACAGCAATGATATGATGAAAGTAATAATATTAGCGCATGAAAAACAACCCACGATATGGTGATATGAATGGCAAAATCGTCCGGAAAACGCTTTATGAAACTCGCTGGCATGACCGCAAGTATCGCCGGTAAAGCTGCTAAAAACTCATTAAAGCACCTCTCAAGTGACGAAGAAAAACGTCTAGAAGCGCGCTCAGCGCTGATGCAAGACGTCGGTGTGCAAATCGCTGAAACGCTTGGTGAAATGAAAGGCGCGGTGATGAAAGTGGGACAAATCGCCTCCCAATATAAAGACGTGTTTCCACCTGAAGTGGCGACCGCTTTAGAAAAACTCCAAAAAGACGCGCCGCCGATGCCTTATGGACAAATACGCGCGCAAGTTGAGCGTGAATTAAAAGCGCCTATTGCTGAGTTATTTACCCAATTTGAAGAAGCGCCATTTGCCGCGGCGTCAATCGGACAAGTGCACAGAGCGGTTTTGCCGTCTGGACAAAGGGTGGTGGTAAAGGTGCAGTATCCTGATGTCGATGAAAACTGCGATAGCGATCTAAAACAAGTACGCATGGCGCTAAAAATAGCTGGCGTACTCAATATGAGTAAGCAGTTACAAGAGCAGCTGTTTAATGAGATTCGCCAAAGTTTGCATGACGAGCTCGACTACGTTAAAGAGGCGCACAATCTACAGGTATTTGGCGCCTTTCATGCCGATGATGAAGGGCTAATTATCCCCAAAGTGATCAGTAGCCATTCATCCAAGCGCATTTTGACCTTGACTGAAGAGATGGGTGAGCCGCTTGCTGTTGCTGCGACATGGGATAACGACATTAAGCAAAAAATCGCTAAGCGCCTGTTTCATTTTAGCGCTGGACAGCTATTTGGTTTATACCGTATGCACTGCGACCCCCACCCTGGCAACTTTGCTTTTCGCACCGATGGTAGCGTTGTGGCTTATGATTTTGGTGGTATCCGCAGTTATAGTGACAGCGAAGTACAATTATTTCGCCGCTTTGCTAAGCATGCCTTAAAAGGTGATGTGACCGCGCTTGAGCAAGACTTGATTGCCCTTGATATCCGCCGCGATGATGATAAAGTTGTGCCGGGTGAATTTTATAAAGAGTGGTTAGAGATTGGACTTAAACCCTTATCCATAGAACCTTATCAGCAAGGCCCTTTTGATTTTGGCAGCAGCCAAACCCATCATGAAGCCATTGCCCAAATGCGCACCTCGTTAAAGTATTTTGGTCAGTTTCAGCCATCAGCAACGACGATGATGCTTGACCGTACCATTTCAGGTCAGTATTGGAATTTGGTCAATCTAGGCGTGGTTATCGATTTATCGCCGCTGGTTGCAGAATATATAGACTACTAAACATGCAGCGCATGACCGCAGCGATCGCAGAAATCCGCTCCTACGGCGTGACCGAATTTGCCGCAGTTTGGACAGGCAATCGGGTTTAGCTGCGGGCGCATGTTACGTGCCAGCTCGGCGGTAAAAATACCTGTCGGCACGGCAATAATCGCATAACCGGTGATCATCACCATCGATGCAATCGCTTGCCCGATTGGCGTTTTTGGTGACATATCACCATAGCCCGTGGTCGTAACCGTCACCACTGCCCAATAAATAGAGATAGGAATACTGGTAAAACCATTTTCTGGCCCTTCTACCACGTAAACAACCGAACCAAAAATAGTCACTAGCAAAACGAGTGATAAGAAAAATACCGTGATTTTCTGTTGGCTGGTTTTAAGTGCTGAGGCAAGAAAGCCCGCTTGCTGCATGTAGGTATTGAGCTTGAGTACCCGAAATACCCGTAAGATACGCAGGATGCGAATGACGAGCAGATACTGGACGCCGCCAAATACAAGGCTTAAATAGCTGGGTAATACCGACAATAAATCTACGATGCCAAAGAAACTAAACGCATAACGAAAGCGATTGGGCGCCGAAAACCACCTTAAAATATACTCAATGGTAAATAAAATGGTAAAAAACCATTCTGCATAACGAAATAGCGTACCATATTGCAAACGCATATATAGCACACTATCGAGCATTACCACGGCAACACTGGCCAAAATCGCAATCAATAATACAATATCAAACAGCTTACCCAAACGGGTATCCGTGCCTTCGATAATGATATGAATGCGGTTACGCAAATGGGTAATGGCTTCGGCGGTTGGTTGCTTCATAAAGTCGGTATAGTCACAAAATCAATGGTTATAAAAAACCGAACGCTTTAAGCTGATATGGGCAAGCTAAGGTTGGTCAAAATGCGCTAAAGTGGTTTATAATACTGCCAATATTTTACTAGCGGTTTTCATCGCCTTAGGCAATAGTCGCTCAAGACAAAGAAGATAGCAGTGTAGCAAAAAAGCGCGCCAAACGACATACATATCGTTAACTTGCCGATAGGTCTATTACACTGTATTAACCGCACAATCATATAATAACAATACCTTATCAAGTATGAAAAGTTGTTAACAAGGCATAGCCTACTAACTTTTTATACGCACTATAAACAACCCGTAAAACGTAAGGACGTCATATGGCAGGCCATTCAAAATGGGCAAATATCAAACACCGTAAAGCCCGTCAGGATGCGGTAAAAGGTAAAATATTTACCAAGATTATTCGTGAAATTGTTTCTGCTGCCAAGCAAGGTGACCCCGACCCTGATAAAAACCCACGCTTGCGGGCGGTTATCGAAAAGGCTTTATCAGTCAATATGACTCGAGATACCATCAACCGCGCGGTTGCTCGTGGTACAGGCGGCGATGATAATGACAATATGGATGAAGTCAGCTACGAAGGCTATGGCGTCGGCGGCGTCGCGGTACTGGTAGAAACCATGACTGACAATCTGAACCGTACGGTCAGTGAAGTGCGCCATGCCTTTACCAAAAATGAAGGCAACCTTGGCACCTCAGGCTCGGTCGCTTATTTGTTTACCAAACGCGGTGAAATCGTTTTTAACGATGTCAGCTTAGAAGAAGAAGTCATGCTCGCGGCTTTGGACGCTGGCGCGCTGGACATCGAAAACGATGGTGAAAGCTTGCTGGTTATTACTGAATGGGAAAATTTCGGTCGAGTAAAAGATGCGCTCAATGCAGCAGGGCTTGTCTCTGATAATGCCGAAGTCACTATGGCACCTGCCACCAGCGCTGAGATTGATAATATCGACGACGCGCTAAAAGTGATGAAAATGATCGATATGCTAGAAGATATTGACGATGTGCAAGAAGTCTATAGTAATGTGAGCTTTACCGATGCAGTCATGGCGCAGCTTGAACAGTAGCCTAATGTGTCTGAGCTTAGTCTAAGATTTACTAGCAAAAAACCTTGGCAAATTTAACTAGCATACGTCAAAAACCATATTATCCGTAGCAAAAAATAAAAACCAGACAGTGTCATACTCTCTGGTTTTTTTTGTTATTTGCATCATCCTTTATAGGTATTGTATCGTCAATAAGTGAGGCATATAATTCGATTTTAACAGTAATAATTATCATTAACATATAAGAATGGATAAGGATTCTTTATGCGCACCTCCCTTCTGCCCTCTTATCCAGCCGCCACTGCCGTCAATATTCATACGCTTAACTCTAAAGCTACCCATCTGTGCTCGTTACTCGATTTGGCTAAGCATCAGCCTGCTATTATTGATGATATCATCGCCAATGAGCGCTTTGGTGAAATGGATAACATTATCAGTCAACGACTCAAAGATTTAGGTTTTCTGCCTAATACCACTATTCAAATCGTTGCCAAAGGTCTGTTTGGCAAGCCGCCTTATGCGGTGCAACTGAGTACCGGTGCGCAGTTTAGCTTACGCGCCGATGAGCTCATAAAAATCAGTTGTATCGCTATAGATTCAAGGTAAGTATTCGGTCTAATTTACTAACTTGCTCCTGACTTACTGTATTAAGGCTGTTGTAGGTTGTAGCACCTTAATGACTGATAACTTAATAAATAAGCGATGTCTGACTAAATGCCAAGTACGCAAACACAAGCCAAAACCCGCCCTATCAATCTTGCTTTAGTTGGCGCCCCTAATTGTGGTAAAACCGCTACTTTTAATGTGCTGACAGGCTCTAAAGCAAAGGTGGCCAATTATTCTGGCGTCACTGTCGATAAACGCAGTGCCACACTGCTGGGCATGCTACGGTCAATATTATAGATTTGCCGGGTACTTATAGCCTAAAGACCACCAGCCTTGATGAAGAAGTTACGCGTCAAGTGCTCTTTGGCCAGATGGCGGGCGAGCCGATACCAGATGGGATAATTTTTGTGGCTGATGCGACCAACCTGCGGATGTCATTACGGATGTTGCTGGAACTCAAAAGCTTAAATTTGCCAATCATAGTCGCGCTCAATCTGAGCGATGTAGCAGAAAGCCGAGGACTGATAGTTGACCAAGCCATACTATCAAAGGAGCTGGGCGTTGCTGTCGTCAAGACGGTGGCAATCAAGCGTCAAGGCTGTGAGCAGTTGCTGGTTTTGGCAGATGAGTTTATTGAGCATATAAAGCATAAAGCTCAGCCCGTGCGTTTTTTCAAAGCTGATAGCAGTGGTAATCATATTGATAATGGCTTTAATAACATTAACCCTGATACGCAAGCGATGTATAAGAGTGCTGATGATATTTTGAGCCGAGCGGTGATAAGCGCACAACGTTTGCCAAAGTGGCATGAGCGCATAGATTATTTGGCATTGCATCCCGTCATTGGGGTCATTATTCTATTAACGATTCTTTTTGTTATCTTTCAAGCTGTCTACGCGTGGGCAGAGCCGCTGATGCAAGGCATTGAATGGCTGGTAGCAAGTCTTGGAGCGCTGTTAGTCGACTGGCTACCAGATGGGATATTACAAAGCCTGCTCGTCAATGGCGTCGTTGCTGGCGTGGGTAGCGTCGTGGTGTTCTTACCACAAATCACCCTGCTATTTTTATTCTTATTAATACTAGAGGACTCAGGTTATTTACCGCGCGCCGCTTTTTTACTGGACAACTTATTGTCTAAAGTAGGCTTATCTGGCCGCTCATTTATCCCTTTGTTGTCAGGTTTCGCTTGTACGGTGCCAGCGGTTATGTCGACCCGTACTATACCCAATCATAAAGAACGTTTTGTGGCGATTGCGGTATTGCCCATGCTGACGTGTTCGGCGCGTTTGCCGATTTATGCGCTGATTATTGCAGCGGTGATTCCCAATCAAACCGTCCTAGGTGTTTTCAACTTACAAGGTATGACCTTATTTGTATTGTATATCGCCGGTATTTTTTCAGCGGCGTTTATATCGTGGCTATTCAAACGCTTTCATAGCTCGACGACAAAAGCGGCAGCCTTTCCCTTATTGATAGAGCTCCCTACTTATCGCCTGCCAAATATCAAACATATTGCCAGTGAGCTTTGGGATAAGGTAAGTGCTTTTTTAATGCGAGCCGGTACAGTCATTTTTGCGCTGACGGTAATATTGTGGGTATTGGTGACTTTTCCCGCAGCCCCGATTGGCGCGACGAACCCAGCGATTGATTATAGTTTTGCGGGCATGCTTGGGCATATGATTGAGCCAATTTTTGCGCCCATTGGTTTTACTTGGCAGATGTGTATTGCTTTAATCCCAGGGCTTGCCGCACGAGGTCGTCATTGCCGCGCTTGGCACGGTATATGCGGTCGGTAGCATCGGCGATGAAGCGGTCAATCAGACGCTTATTCCTATTATTCATACGCAGTGGGGATTGGCTACTGCGTTTTCATTTTTGGCATTTTATGTTTACGCGCCGATGTGCTTGGCCACGCTAGCCGTTATTCGCCGCGAAACCAATTCTTTGAAACAAACCATCGCCATCGCCAGCTATTTATTTATATTGGCTTATTTAATGGCGTGGCTAACCTATCGGGTGACAGGACAAATTTTCGGATTTTAGAGAGCTAATGATGAGTACATGGGTCGAGTATTTATTGGTGTTTATGATGGTGGTTTTATCTATTTATTACGTATGGACCAAGGTGATATTTAAAAAGTCGAAGGATTGCAATGGCTGCGGCAAATGTTTTAAATAGCCAAAAAACTTATAGTCAGAATTTTTGGCTTAGTAAAGAAAAACCTTAGCGTTTAACCTCAACCCCTTCGAGCGTCAGCAAGTATGTTTTTTTATCCAAGCCGCCGGTATAACCACCCAATTTACCATCGCTCGCAATAACGCGGTGACAAGGAATGATGATACTAAAGGGGTTTTTGCCATTGGCATTGGCGACGGCGCGAAAGCCTTTGGGATTACCGACTCGCTGCGCCAGTGTGGCATAACTAATCGTTTCACCATGCGGTATCTGTTGCAGCTGTTGCCAGACGCATTGCTGAAAATCAGTGCCTAAGCTTATGTCTAATGGCAAGTCGAATGCTTGACGCTTACCTTTAAAATACGCTGCTAATTGCTCAAGCGCTTCTAGAAGTAACGCCTCAGCAGGCTCGCTTTTGCTCAGGTTATTTTGAGCGATAAAGGTGAAATCCTCATCGACAAGCCCATAATGCTTTTTAAGCTTGGGAATAGATTTTGAGCTGTGCCAAGAATCACCCACCTGCAGCCAATTGACTTCGACCAGCTTAGGGCTGCTATGCTCATGCGTACTGGCAATCAACGCCAACTGGTGCGACTCAACCGCTGCGATGGTGACTATCATTATTCCTTCCTCTAAACACTCATAATTTTGACACTTACTTATTGTAAAAAACCTATAGAGCGCTACTCTTTATCGTCAGTCTCAAATAAAGCGGCGACAAACTGTTTTGGACTAAAGGCGCGCAAATCATCAATCGACTCACCGACCCCAATATAACGAATCGGCACATCCGTGGTTTCAGCGATATTGAACACCACACCACCTTTCGCCGTACCGTCTAGTTTGGTAATGGTAATACCGGTTAATGGCACGACTTCATTAAATAACTCGACCTGATTGATGGCGTTTTGACCCGTGCCAGCGTCGAGGACAATCATGCCTTCATGCGGCGCGCTTGGATCAGCTTTACGCATCACGCGCACGACTTTTTCAAGCTCGGCCATCAAGTGGGTTTTATTTTGCAAGCGCCCTGCCGTATCAGCGATTAACACGTCGATATTTTTTGCTTTGGCAGATTGCATCGCATCAAAGATAACAGAGGCGCTATCAGAACCATGACCTTGAGCAACGACAGGAATGTGATTGCGCTCACCCCAAATTTGTAGCTGTTCAGTCGCCGCGGCACGGAACGTATCACCAGCCGCTAACATGACGGATTTTCCTTCACCTTGCAGGCGCTTAGCAAGTTTACCAATAGTCGTCGTTTTACCAACACCATTGACCCCCACTACCAAGATAACAAAGGGCTTTTTACTGGTATCGATGACTAATGGCGCAACTTTTGGCGTTAAGATATCGACCAGCTCAGTTTGCAGTGCTTTATATAATGAATGGGCATAAATCAAATCGCCACGGGCAGTTTGTTCAGTCAGGCTCTTAATAATACGATTGGTTGCATTGACACCGATATCAGCCACCAACAGCTGGTCTTCCACTTCTTCTAAGAGCTCATCGTCAATCTCTTTACCACCGATAAGGATACTAACCATCCCTTCGGCAAGATTTTTACGTGACTTACTCAGCCCCGTCTTCATGCGATTAAACCAGCTGCCTTTTTTCTTATTTTCCTCAGTCTGTTCTGACTGTTGCGACTCTTCTGGCGCTGTTGTCGGCTGCTGTAACTCAGTTTTTGCTTTATCAATAGCGCTGCTATCATTATTTTTAGAGGTGACGCTCGCACTATCGCCCAGATGATCTTGCAGAGGCATCGTAGGAATTGAAGTTGTAGACTGCGACGCAGCAGTATTTGTAGCACTTTTTGCCGTTGTTTCTACAGTACCCTCTATAATATTTGCAGCAGGGCTTTGTTTTTCTGTCTCAATAATCGGCGTCGCTAGTGGTAGGTCTGCCGCTATATCAGTAAGTGAAGTATCTTCAGACTCATCGATGATAGGCACCGATTGCGCTGGCAGACTGGGTAAGGTAATATCATCGTCATCCAAATCATCAAGACCGCCGTCGAGGTTGATGACCACACGATTGCTATTATTGGGATTATTCATAAGCTTGCCCTAAAAGTTATCATTATCAGTAGTTTTTAAAATGATGTGCCGCCCGCCTTTAGTGTTTAACGGACGATTATTTTTAGCCTATTTTAGCATAATTCAAGCGACGCTTAGCCTTTAGCATCGCAGAGCATGGTTAAATTATAAAAACTCATAAATTCATAGTAAAAACGTTTAGTAATTAAGAATAACCTTCCTAATGAGAGGTTTATAAATCCTATAACTAGCTAAGCAAGTTTCGCTTAAGGTTTGGACACAAAAATCTGACCCTTGATAGGGCAAACTTCGCCTACCCTTAGCATGATTATACCACCCTATTTCATTTGCTTTTTTTGTCCACTTATATTGGAAATGACCTATGTTATCACTATCGAACGATTATAAAACAATGACCCAAATGGGCGCCGCCTTGCTTGTTGCTACTATCGCGTTGTCTTCAACTGGCTGTAGCACTACACAAGAATTCAAACCGACTGCTACCGTCATGGTGGGAGCACACAAGTCTTTATAATAGCGTTATGTTTGCATAAATAGGCATATTCATCTAAGCATAAACATGCACCATTCTCATTTTATCACTCAGTCACTTATCAGCTACCTTTTATATAAGTAGAACCTATCATGCCCTCATCTTTACCTACTATCTCTTTACGCTTTGCCTGCGCTTTAGCGATGGCGACCACCCTTGCGGCTTGCCAAACCAGCGCAATTTCTTCGACAAATGAAGTTGCTACGACTAAAAATGCCGCAACAACACAGGTAGTGAATAAAAATCAAACGCTAGAAAATACCGAACAATCTTCAGCATTGACCATGGATATGTCTGGTCGCCATGAATACCAGCTTGAAAATGGCTTAAAGATAGTGGTCAAAGAAGACCACCGCGCGCCTGTGGTCATGACCCAAATTTGGTATCGCGTCGGCTCAGCAGATGAACCTCTCGATAAAGGCGGCATATCACATGTGCTTGAGCATATGATGTTCAAAGGTACCGCTGATGTATCAAGCGACGATTATGAGCGTTTGATTGCCAAATTTGGCGGCGTCAATAATGCCTTTACCAGTTACGATTTTACCGGTTATTACGAGCTATTCCCTGCCAATCGCTTGCCGTTAGCCTTAGAGCTAGAAGCAGATCGCATGACCAATTTGGTCTTTGATGATAAAGCGTTTGCCAAAGAGCATCAAGTGGTCATGGAAGAGCGTCGGCAGCGTACGGATGACAATCCGATTGCCAAAGCTTATGAGTCATTTCGCTTGCTGGCAATGCCAAACAGTCCAAAAGGCGAATCGGTCATTGGCCCTATGAATGAGCTAGCATCAATCACCCTTAGCGATTTAAAAGACTGGTACAAAACATGGTACGCACCTAATAATGCGACGTTGGTTATCGTCGGCGATGTCGAACCAACCGACGTATTAGCGCAGGTCAAACGCTATTTTGGTGAGCTAAAACCGACCGCGCTACCTAAGCGTCCTGTGGTCACACAAAAGGGTTTTCGCGGTTATCAGCAGGTAGAGTCTGAGCAAGCGGTACAAGTGCCGGTTTTATTGATGGGTTATAACGTACCCAGTCTGGTAACAGCGGGCGCTAACAATGAGAAGCAAGCGTATGCGCTGTCGCTTGCGCAAGATGTATTAGATGGTGGTTTATCAGCACGCCTTGAGAGCAGGCTGGTACGCGAGCAAGGACTGCTGACCACAGTTGGTACGTCTTACGATTTGCTCGATCGCGGCGATGGGCTGTTTTTGATACAAGCAACCCCGCGCGAAGGCGTCAGTTTAGCGCAGGCACAACAAGCCATTATCAATGAGATTAATAAGCTATCAACCGACCCAATTTCTGCCGATGAAATCGAGCGCGCCAAAACCAATACTGTCACCGGCTTGATATACGCACAGGATAGCATGGAAGGTCAGGCGCGTATGATTGGCTCGCTGCAATCTATCGGACTTGATGACAGGCTACTGGCCAAATTGCCAACCAAGCTTGATAGCGTAACCATTGCGGATATCCAAGCGGCAAGTAAAAAGTATTTGGTCAAAGATAATTTAACGGTCATGCATATCATTCCGCCTAAAGAGACTGCTGCTAAAGATAACTTTAGCCAAAATAAGATGAGCAAAGATACCGTTAGTAAAAATGATGCTACTGATACCGCTACTAAAGAAACGGCTAGCAAAGCTAAATAACATCAATGTGCTACCCAATTAACTTGGCAAAAACTCAATACTGATGACCTTATGAATAAGAAGAAAGACATGACGCAAATACATTTTTTCAAAAAAAATAATTTATCATCATATTTTAAGCAGCTGCCTTATGTAAGTGCTTGCGCCTTCTTTGGCATAATGAGCTTGACCACTGTAGCGCAGGCAGATATGGCAGGTGGCGAAGATGCTCGTACGCCAGCTGCTGCAGTCGATACCAGTGCGCCAATTGCCGCTCTGTCTAAGCTGAGTAGTCTTGAAAATGCCAAACCTTTAGAAGTCACGGTTCCAGACATACAGACCTTCAAGACCAAAGCCGGTATTCCTGTGCTTTTCGTGCCGACCACCACCTTACCCATTGTCGATATTGATTTGCGCTTTAATGCCGGTAGCGCGCGTGATGGCAGTATCAGTGAATCAGGCTTTGGTATCGCCAATATGACCGCGACGATGCTTGAACAAGGCTCCAAACGCTTAGATGAAAACGCGTTCACGCGGGCGGTCGAAACCTTGGGTATCAGCTTAGGTAGTAGCGCCTATAAAGACATGTTTATTGTCTCGTTGCGCAGCTTATCTGATGACAAGCATTTGCTGCCTGCGGTTGATTTAATGACGCAAATGCTTACTGAACCGAGCTTTGATGAGCAAATCTTAGCCCGTAATAAAGCACGCTTATTGGTCGGTTTACAACAGCAAAAGCAAGACCCTGGCAGTCTTGCCAGTATCGCCTTTAGTAAGGCATTGTATGACGACCACCCTTATGCGCATCCATCGGTTGGCACGCTTGAAAGCGTTCCTAATATTGATAGAAAACAGCTAATTGATTTTAAAAATCGCTATCTAGTCGCTGCCAATGCGTCGCTTGCCATGACGGGTAATTTGACTTTGGCACAAGCGAAAAATTTGGCGGAAGAAATAACGGCAGACTTGCCAGCGGGTCAAGCGGCGGCGGCCCTGCCCGAACCAAAGCCACTAACCCAGCCTCAACATATTCATATTCCGTTTCCTAGCACCCAAACTACGGTATTGATGGGACAACTGGGCGAAAAGCGTGCCACCGACCCGCAAGCGCAGCAAAAGCAAACCAACTTTGCCGTCGGTAATGAAGTGCTAGCAGGGGGCGATTTTAACGCGCGTCTGATGACCGAAGTCAGGCAAAACCTCGGCTATACTTATGGCATATCAGGTTCTATGAACCCGATGTTGGCGCGCGGTCCTTATCAAATTGGATTTTCAACCCGTAATGACAAAGCACGCGCAGCAATTGATGCTAGCTTAGCCGTGATTAATGAGACATTAGATAAAGGTATTACCAGCGATGAGATGAAATTGACCACGGATAATTTAAAAAACAGCTTTCCGATGGGATTTGCCAGTAATGCTGGAATCAACAGCTTAATTGGTATGATGAATTTTTATCAGCTACCTAACAGCTACCTGACCAATTATGTCAATCGCATCGAACAGGTTAAACTCTCAGAAGTCAACCAAACCCTGCGCGACACTCTAAAGCCTGATAACTTTTTGATTGTGACTGTTGGTGAGGTCAATCCATGGGATGAGAAGAAAGCTAAGAAAGAGTCGTAGAATCCATCGCTTATTTTTACAGACGCTTAAAAAATAGCTCAATAAAAAAGCTCAATCAGTAATCACTGGCTGAGCTTTTTTAATTGAAGAGACTGCTTTTAATAGCGGCAAGCGGAGCTGCTACTGGCATGATTAAAGCCCCATTTGCGATAACCATCGGTATCAAGATGAATAGCACCAGTAGAATAGAGCCCTAAACCAAAGTTATGCGACTGCCCTTGATATTGCCAAAACTCGCAGAGACTATCTTGCATGCGACTGAGCTGCCATAAATTGCCTTCATATTCAGGCACCCAGATATCCATCGCGCCTGCGGTCATGTGCTTACTCGCACTCGCCCCGCCCGCGCAATTATTTAACCCCGGACTGCGATATACTGAACGTATCTCGGTACTGGCAGGTAAAATACCTTGGCGTTTTAGCTGACTATAAAGCTGCAAGGTCGGCACAATATTTGCCCATAACTCCTGCGGCGGTAGCTGATAAGGCTCATAACCACATTTATCCCAACTACGAGCGGTCGTCAACAGCTGAGATAAGGGCGGTACATTTCTTGCGCCGACGCGTGAGCTTAAATAGCGTTGATAATTGGCCACTTGGCTTGCGCGGTAACTATTACTATTTAACCATACATTAAAATCCATACTGGTAAAATCGTTATAATTACTATTTCCAAAGTTATTATTACCGCTGCTATAGCGCGGCGTCCCTCTGTTGGTAATGACGCGTTTGTTTTCTTCTATCGATACTGCGCTATCGAAGTTAAACTCGCGCTGTTTTTGTTGAATCAGCCCTTGCATACTGTCGCCGCTAATACCATTTGACCGACGAGCGCCTTCACTCAAGATGGTTGCGCCGCCGCTATAGCTATTGCTTTGACTGCCATAACTGCTAGCGGGCGTGATATAAGCATTGCCACTATTATTGGTCGCACTACTGCCATGACGGATTTGGATGCGGCGCTCACTATTATCACTTATAATAGCCGCCTGCACAGAAATACTGCTGGCACAAATACCTAGGACGATAATAGGCTTATAAATGTGCCTATAAATAGATTTTTTTGTCTTTATCATTACCAGAAACTACCGCTAAAAACGTTTTATCGATACTATCAAATTTTAAGCAAGCAAGCTAAACTATCGCAGCGAATTGATGGTCACTGATTCGTTATTAACACTTATCCTTATAATGTTTATATTGTCGTTACTTTATTACGGGTAAATTATGGGTTTTGCTACCAAATTCTTAATTAAGCTGCCCGATAAACATTTTGCCCTCGCTGATTGTTTACTTATCGTTTGTCAAAGCAGACTTTTCTTTCACGCCAATTGTCAGTCACATATCACCTATGCCTTCTAACCTCCAGTACCGTTTTTCTCGTCAAAGCCATCACTTTGGTCAAGGTCGTGCGCCGACGCTTTGGCAACGTATCCATATTGATCCGTGGCTGACCTTATTGCTATTGACCGTTTGTTGCATTGGCTTGACGATTTTATATAGCGCAGCAAGCCAAGACACTGATATGGTCATCCGCCAAGTCATCAGTTATGGCGTGGCATTTACGGTGATGTTTACTATGGCGCAGATACCGCCTAACCTTTATCGTACCTTTACGCCCATATTTTATGTATTGGGGCTGATATTGTTGGTGTTGGTCGATATCATTGGCGAGGTGCGTATGGGTGCGCAGCGCTGGATTAACTTACCTGGTTTTGGTAGCGTTCAACCTTCAGAGTTTATGAAGCTTGGTATGCCAATGATGTGTGCGTGGTTTTTATCCAAACGTGACTTACCGCCTTCATTATCAAGTATTGCCATCACCTTAGCGTTAATTGTGGTGCCGGTATTATTAATCGCCAAAGAGCCTGACCTTGGTACTTCCCTGCTGGTCGCCGCCAGTGGCATTTTTGTATTGTTTTTAGCGGGTCTATCATGGCGCTTGATTGCTAGTGCAGCAGCATTAGCCGTACCATTGGTGGCATTTGCTTGGAATTTTTTATTACACGACTACCAACGTACGCGCGTCTTAACGCTATTCAACCCTGAAGCTGACGTCCAAGGGGCCGGGTGGAATATTATTCAGTCCAAAACCGCCATTGGCGCGGGCGGTCTGACCGGTAAAGGGTATTTAGAAGGCACACAGTCGCATCTACATTTTTTACCAGAAGGTCACACCGACTTTATTATTGCTGCCTTTTCCGAAGAGTTTGGTCTGCTTGGCGTGATATTGTTGATGTTTATTTATGCTTGCGTGCTTATGCGTGCTTTATATATCGCATTTTCGCACCCTGATGTTTATAGTCGACTGCTGGCAGGTGCAATTGCGATGTCTTTTTTCGTGTATGTTTTTGTCAATGTCGGCATGGTTGGCGGCATCTTACCCGTCGTTGGGGTGCCTTTACCTTTTATCAGTTATGGCGGTACTGCTATTGTGACATTAATGGCAGGTTTTGGCTTACTGATGTCAATTCATACCCACAAATCTGGCTAAGTCATAGTTTTATTTTTTACAATCTATTCACCTATAAAGTTCATTTTTAATAACCAATATTACATTCGATAATCACGATAAACTTGGGTTGAAATGTCTATATAACTCCCTTATATAGACAGGGTTAAAATGATACGTTAACAAATCAGCCTAGAAACTGAAGCAAAATGTGCTGGGCTAAGTAATCGAATGTAACAACGAAATTGCTCAAATTAAATGAATATCTACTTTTTTAAGCCTTTCTTATTTGTCATTAATTCTACATAAATTACTATTAAAACCTTAACTTTCTTGCTTCAAAAATAACCATAAGTTGTTGTTATCTATAGCTATTACCCTCTTAATTTTTCATCAAAACACTGGTAAAGCTCTATTAGTGACCGATTAGTACTGTTAGGTTTTATTCCTTGTTTTTTACAAATAATTGCGTTACCCTCGTTTTATTGTAGTTTGATACACAACGCGTACATAGCTACTAAGAAAGATATCATTTAATTATATTGCAGTTATAGCTCGTCCGTATAGTTAGCAAATTGTAGATTTTGGGCTTGCAAAGTCAGTACTTAATTAACGGTTTAATAACAAAGTAATACGCAACATACTTTAAACCCTTTATTAACTTAGCAATGCAAAAAAGTCCTTTATCGATTGGTGCAACCTTACTTTAGTTGTTTGATTACTATTGTTAACTATCATTTGAGCGTGTCATAAGTGGGTTTTGCGAGTCGTATATAACGATAATTCCCGAGCCACTTATGATGATATAAATGAAAATTACCATATGTTAGAGCTTATAAAAGCCCATCTTTACTATCATCGTGATAAAACAGATAGATGATAGAGCGGCTTTCGAGTTTGCGGCACTGTTAGAGTGGTCTAATATTGTCTCGCTCCCTCTAAGAGGTTTTAGAGTTAGGTTCTAATGTATACGCTATAGAGGTATTTATGAATAAGCGTTTATCTGGTTTACTTACAATGTCAGCCGTTTTATTTGCTGGCTCTGCAATCGCTACTAATGCAAATGCTGTAGAATCAAAAACCTCCCTTGCAACGATTTCGCAAGATAACGCCTCCCGTATTGACCGTGTGCTCGGTGAACTTAGTCGTCAACATGACGGCGCATCAAGCTTAGTTAAGTCTGCTCGTCAGCCCACTTCATTAGCGCTTAGCAGCCCATTGCTCGCCAGCGACACTGCCCAAGTATCCAATGATGAAGATGTTTTAGAGCGCTTAACGGCAGTCGCTTCTAATTCTGTAAGCAAATTTAAACAAACTGGTTTGGCTTCTTGGTACGGTCGTCAGTTTCATGGCCGCAAAACTGCCAGTGGCGAAACCTTTGACATGAATGGTTTAACCGCTGCTCACCGCTCGTTACCCTTGAACTGCTACGTTAAAGTTACCAATAAAACTAATGGCAAAAGCGTCGTCGTTAAAGTAAACGATCGTGGTCCATTCCATGGTAACCGTGTGATGGATTTATCTTACGGTGCTGCCAAGCAACTTGGTATTACCAATAAAGGTGTGGGTAACGTCTCTATTGAGCGTGTTTCAGGCCCCTCTTCTTAAACCATTAACGTTTTAGACCATTCGCGGTTTAAACCTTTAACGGTTTTTTATCGAAAAAACTGCTTAACGTTAGTTGTAAAAAAAGCGCCTAACTCATTTAAAGTTAGGCGCTTTTTCGTTTTTAACGTTTGACGCTAAATAGTTAACATGGGATAGCTTTTAAAACTATAAATCAAATGCGCTTTCAATCGCATCATCGAGACGCTCAACCGCGATGACATTGATACCCTTAAACTGCGGCGCATCTTTGGCAGGCGCATTGGCTTTAGGAATAATTGCGTGTTTAAAGCCGTGTTTCATCGCCTCCTTTAGGCGCTCTTGTCCGTTAGGAACCGGTCGAATCTCCCCTGATAAGCCAACTTCACCAAAAACGGCAAGTGATGAGGGTAAAGGCTTTTCTTTGATACTAGAAGCACAAGCCAATAGTACGGCCAAATCAGACCCGGTTTCAATCACCTTAACGCCGCCAACGACGTTTACATACACATCTTGTCCGCTGGTATGGATACCGCCGTGACGATGCATGACCGCAAGCAGCATTGATAGGCGCTGAAAATCGAGCCCTAAAGCCATACGTCTTGGTGAACCTTGTGAGTCATCAACCAAGGCTTGCACTTCAACCAGCAGGGGTCTAGTACCTTCACGGCTTACCATCACCACAGAACCCGCTACGGGCTTATCATAACGGCTTAAGAATATCGCTGAGGGATTGGCGACTTCTTTGAGTCCCATATCGGTCATGCCAAAAATGCCCAGCTCATTAACTGCACCAAAACGGTTTTTTACCGCGCGAATCATACGAAAGCGTGAATCGGACTGACCTTCAAAATATAAAACCGTATCAACCATGTGTTCGAGGACACGTGGCCCTGCCAGCGTGCCTTCTTTGGTCACATGCCCGACTAAAAATAGTGCCGTGCCAGTTTGCTTCGCATAACGGGTCAAAATAGCTGCCGACTCACGAATTTGACTGACGCCGCCTGGAGCAGAATTAATGGCATCGGTATAAATAGTCTGAATCGAGTCAATAATAGCAATCGCCGGCTGCTCTTGGGTTAAAGCCGCACAAATGGTTTCAACATTGGTCTCCGCGAGCACACGTAATCTATCCGCTGGCAAATCTAAACGCTTGGCGCGCATCGCTACTTGGGCGAGCGACTCTTCACCCGTCACATACAGCGCGCTACCTGCCAATGAATCAGCCTTTGCCATATTGGTCGCAGTTTGCAGCAAAATCGTAGATTTACCGATTCCTGGGTCACCGCCGATCAAAACGACCGAACCGGCCACCAGTCCGCCGCCCAACACTCGATCAAACTCACTAATGCCAGTGGGCAGGCGTGTATCTAGTGTCACGCTTACCGCATTGAGTGGCATGACCGCACTGTGCGTACCCGAATAATTGCCAGCAGGTGCACCCGCACTACGAGAAACCGCTCGGCTAGCATTCGCTTTTGCGCTACTCTTATTATGGTGCGGCATACTGACATTTGGTGCTTCTACCAAACTGTTCCATTCACCGCAGTCTGTACACTGCCCCGCCCATTTGCCAAAATGCGCCCCGCACTGTTGACAGACATAACTGCTTTTATTTTTTGCCATAACGTATGAACCTTATTGAACTGGTCAATCGAAAGTAATAAATCGCGAATAATAAATAGAATTCTAGAATGCTCTATACGAGCTTAAGTGTAAGACTAAGAGAAAGAATGAACGTGCCTTTTTTAATAACCAGGCATTAGATTATGAGAGATAGATAGCAATTTATAGTGGGCATGGATGTTAAGAGAAAATAGACAAATATTCGTTATACCCTACAATGATAAGATATTTGGCTAATGATTCAAACAAGGCTTTATACAGGCTCACCTCTACTAAATAGCGAAGTGCTTATACGCGAAAGTCTTTACCAAGATAGACAGATTTTACTAAATCATTCTCTAACACTTCACATGACGTCCCTTCCGCAATGATGGCGCCTTCTGAAACGATATAGGCTTTTTCGCAAATGGCGAGGGTATCGCGCACGTTATGGTCGGTGATGAGTACACCAATACCGCGATTTTTTAGGGTTAAAATAACATCTTTAATATCACTAACAGAGATAGGGTCAACACCAGCAAACGGTTCATCTAATAGGATAAATTTTGGATTGGCCGCCAAAGCACGCGCAATCTCGCAGCGGCGGCGCTCACCGCCTGAGACACTCATACCCAATGATTTGCGTACATGTTCTAAATGGAACTCGCCGATCAACTTTTCAAGCTCTTGACGCTGCTCAGCGGCACTTAACTCTTTACGAGTTTGCAGAATGGCTAAGATATTATCTTCAATGGATAATTTACGAAAAATAGAAGCTTCTTGCGGCAAATAGCCAATACCAGCACGCGCGCGCTCATGCATGGCATATTTTGATAAATCCATTTTTCCTAAGGTAACGCGGCCCTTATCCATATTGACCAGTCCGACCACCATATAAAAGCTAGTAGTTTTGCCCGCGCCATTTGGTCCTAATAATCCAACAACTTGCCCTTGCTCAACAGAAAATGATACATCCTTTACCACCCAGCGTTTGCCGTAGCGTTTGCCCAAATTTTGCATTGTTAAACGGGCGACAGGCTCGGAGCTATTGGTTGCCGCTACAGAACCATTATTAAGCTCGTTGCTATGAATTTCATTAGTCTTAACAACATTGTTTTTAATATCGCTCATCACTTACCTGTCAATTACTGTTAAAGTTGCAAAGTTTTTAGTATTACTATCGCTTACTTTTATATTAAAAATACTGTGCTTAGCGTATGCTGCTTCGGTTACTACCGCTATTAGGCGGGAAGACCAATTCTACGCGCTGACTGCCACCAGCAGTTGCTTCTACATCGCCAGCTTTTAAGCTATAACGAATGACATTACCGGCAAAACTGGCGCCATTTTGTACCAATTTTGCATTACCCGTGAGCGTCACGATACCCGTGACCGCATTATAATCAATCTTATTGGCCTGCCCTTTTGCCAAGCCCTTTTCTTGTGTCACTACCTGCTGCATAGTGGCTGGACGGCCGGTGGCGACTGCCGAGTTGATACTACGGCCTTGCGAGAGGTTGACCGTAATATCATCGGCGGTCATTTTGAACGTACCCTGCGTAATCACGACAGTGCCTGAATAGCTGGTGATACCTGTACGTTCACTATAAGTAGCCTTATCCGCCAACAGCTTAATAGGCTGATTGGCATCTGATGGCAAGGCATGGCTGTATAACGGCAATGCTAACAACATTAGCATCGGTAGCGTTCGTAAACCGTGTGTTACTTGGATAGAGCGTGTCGATAGCAAGCGTAAAGTAGGCAAAAAAGTAGATTTCATAAAAGTTACTCGTATCATTATGGGTAGTGGCGTTTGCAAACTTCCTGCTAGGTGCTGCTGTTAAAATAAAGCTTTATCTTGGCGTTTCGCGGGCGTAAATGCAACCGCGACTTGACCAAATTCATAGTCCCCAGTTTCAAGGTTGGCTTTCATGCTTGACGCCTCGAAGCGGTTCATCCCTTGTTCGACTTTTACTGGCGCATCACTATAGACTTGACCTGTTTTGGTATTGCCTTTTAAGGTAGTGCCCATGACTTTAATCGGCTCAATATCAGACTCGCCCGCTTTGCCTTCGCTAACTAAAGTAAAACCACCTGATAAGCTCATCTCACCTGTCTGTTGACTGATGGCAGCGCTGCCCGCTTCAACGCGGTAACGCTGCTCGTCTGATGGCTCCCAATTCATGGTGATGCCTTTCATCTCATCTTTATTGGTCACAGGATTATGGGTCAAGGATTCTGCACTTAGTTCGTACTCGGTCTCACCTTTTTCATTGGTCTGTACCGCCTTAATGTCAGTAGCTTCATAATCCACATCCGTCGGTTCCACACTAACGGGCGGCGTGATCTCCCCTTGCTGCTTAAAGAACCAGCCAGCAATTACAGCAATAATTAATGCTAGAACGATTAAAACACGAGTATTCACGATAAGTTATCCTCAGGTTTCGCTGCATCAAGCGTATAGTGCGCGATAAAATCTTGATAGTGACCATGACCTTTTAAAATAAGATCACATATTTCCCGTACTGCGCCGGTACCACCTGTGCGGGTGGTCACCATATCACTGCGCTTTATCACCTCTTGATGGGCATTTGGGACAGTGGCCGCAAAACCTACCGTTTGCATCGCTTTAATATCTGGTAAGTCATCGCCCATATAAGCACAATCAGCAGCGGTGATATTAAGCTCAGCATCAAGCGTCGCTAATAGCTCATTCAACGCAATCAGCTTATCATCACGACCTTGGACGATATAATTGACACCCATTTCAGCAGCACGCTTGTCCACCATAGGACTGCTACGACCAGTAATAATAGCGGTCAAAATACCATAGCGCGCCAACGATTTGACACCGACACCGTCCTGTACCGAAAAGGCTTTGGTTTCAGTACCGTTGGCATCATAAATAATTTGACCGTTTGACAAGATACCATCAACATCCATGACCAATAACTTTACTTGTCCGGCCTTTTTTATTAAGTCTTGCATCAATTTTCTCTTATTAATGATTTTATTATGAGACGTATTCTTATTAAATACTCTTTTATTAAGGCTTTTTTAATATGTTACTTCTTAATTGTGCCAATTATTAATACAGCGTTTATTAAAATAGGGCTACTTAACACCGGCTTGTAATAAATCATGTACCGTAATAATGGCCTCCAAACGCTGTTCCTCATCGATAATCAGCAGCTGGCTAATGCCATTTTCATTCATCACACTTAAAGCATCGGAAGCGCGCATATCCTTACTGACGCGGCGTGGATTGCTGACCATCAACTCACACATCGGGGTTTGCAAATCAATGCCTTTTTCTAAGCCGCGGCGCAAATCACCATCGGTAAATACGCCGACGACTTTTTGCTCGTCATCAGTTACCACTGTCATACCTAAACGCCCAGAAGACATGGTAAATAAAGCGTCTTGTAACGGTGCTTGTTGATTAATAAGCGGTAAATTTTCTGAATTGGTATGCATTAAATCTTCGACCCGCGTCAGCAGCTGGCGCCCTAAGGCGCCTGCAGGATGCGATAATGCAAAGTCTTCTGAAGTAAAATTACGCGCATGCACCAAGGCCACAGCCAATGCATCGCCCAATGCTAAGGTCGCTGTGGTACTAGAAGTCGGGGCAAGGTTGAGCGGGCAAGCTTCTTGTGATTTACCAAGCGTCAAAATGATATCCGCCGCTCGTGGTAGCATACCGCGTTTGTCTCGGCTAATACTAATCAGGGGAATATTTAGACGCTTAACCACGGGCAGTAGCATTCTAATTTCATCTGACTCGCCCGAGTTTGAGATAGCCAGTAGGACATCGCCCTGTACCAACATCCCCAGATCACCATGCCCCGCTTCCCCAGGATGCATAAAAAATGCTGGCGTGCCCGTAGAAGCAAAAGTCGCGGCTATCTTACGACCAATCAGACCCGATTTGCCCATCCCGGTCACCACCACACGTCCTTTGCAGGCTAGGATAATATCGCAGGCTTGAGCAAATCTATCATCGATTTGTTCCGTTAACAATTCTAGTGCCGCCATCTCCGTATGAATTGCTTCGATAGCAGTGCTAATAAATTGTTGATGGGTCAGGTTGCGGTGCGGATTACTCATACGTTAGCTCTATATTTTCGGTGAATCAATGAAACATTTTACTATACTATGGCTGATATTAATAATATAGGGCAAGACGTCGCTTTCATCATTGCCTACTTACTAAGCAGTGTAAATAGTCGCTTGCGCAGCCATGATTATACGTCTATTTATACAAAAAAAACCCACTATAATTAATAGTAGGTCTTAATCAGCTATACAACATTTTAATAACATACTTTCAATCAAATAGACATCAGATAGCGTTATTTATTGATTGCTATCGTCTATATCATCGTTTGATTTGTTTTCAAACATAGCATTGTCTGAAGAATTGTCGAAGCCACGATCTTGACCAAAGCCGCCGCGCTCAAAGCCGCGCTCTTGACTTTGTCCAAAGCTGCCTCGCTCAAAACCACGATCTTGGCCTTGACCAAAACCGCCACGATTAAAACCACTACGATTGGCAAAGCCGCGCTCTTCAAAACCGCCACCACCAGCAAGGTTACTACCACGCTCAAAACCACTACTCATGCCACCTTGGTAACCAGTAGGTGCACCCGTTGAGGTTTGCGCACCCGTACCAGTCGTCGTGCTGCTTCTAGGATTACGGGCGGGCACGACTGTTGAAATGGCATGCTTATAAACCATTTGACTCACTGTGTTTTTTAACAGCACCACGTATTGATCAAATGATTCAATTTGACCTTGCAGCTTAATACCATTAACTAAAAAAATAGAAACAGGAATGCGATCTTTGCGCAACGAGTTCAAAAACGGGTCTTGTAAAGTTTGTCCTTTTGACATGACATCTCTCCTAAATATTATATAATTATTTTTAGTGCCAATTATTATAAGTATTGCTTTAATTATAATGGCTAAGGGCAGATACAATAATAAGTTTTATTTATAAAACGTATCTAAATAAGCACTAATTCTTGTTAAATAATTTCACTTTACCGTGAATACGTTATTATTGTAAATAATTAAGTAACCGCTTATTTTTTAAGATTTCTTACCAACAAAAGTTAATTAACGACCGTTAAAAAAGCAATGATACCGATATAATTCACACTATTTTACTATGATTTAAATTATAGCAGTTATCCAACCTTTATTTTGAAACTAATTGTCATTATTTTTTACGGGGCTAATTAACGCGCTTTATATGATTTGGTTTTAGTATAAATACTCTCTTACTTGGGTCATAGTAGCGAACGTTTTTATTTTGATATTACCGCGCATAAGCTTGTCATCGTTTTCATTTAGCTTTATTGCAATATTTGACGCATTATCAGGCAAATTGGGCAACTGAGTAAGTTTGCGCAGCCAAGTATATTGACGCTTCGCCAGCTGTCTGGTCGCATATAATGCCTTATTTTGCATTTGCTGACAAGCAAGTGCCTCGGTTTGAGCGCTGAGCGTCAATGGCTGATCGAGCGCTTGAGTAGTGGTGTCTTGTGGTCGTTTACTTGCACTCGCCGCTTCTACTTCTAAAAAGGCGTCATAAAATTGCGCTTTATCCAAGTGCGGCTGTTTAAATATTGGATGCTTAATATGGACTAGGTATTCTAATACTTGCCGATAACCGACGCAGCGCATAGAGGGTAAGTTTGGTGTCAAAGGGTACTGCTCAAGCAATCCGATCACTTCCGCCACTAGCCCATCATGCCACATTATATCCAAACGTTGCTCGATACGCTGATGTAGCCATGAACGTTCTGGCATCACCGCCAGCGCATGCCATTGCTGATTGGGATTATGCGCCAAGGCATGTTTGGGCTTTTGCTGCCAGTCACTGATGGGTATATTGGTTTGCAGATAAACTTCAACCGCGCGCGTGATACGCTGAGTATCGGTCGCATTAAGACGCTCGTGGCTTATCGGATCTATTTTTCCTAGATAATTATATAGTGCACCAAGACCTTTGTCTTGCCGCCACTGCTCCACACGCGCGCGCACGTCATCATCACTGTCAGGCACGGGCGATAACCCATCAATAAGCGCCATGTAATACATCATAGTACCGCCAACGAGCAAAGGTATTTTACCTTTCTTATGACAGCTATCAATTAAATGAGCAACATCATTAACGAATTCAGCGACACTATAGCTTTGCATCGGGTCAATGATATCAACCAAATAATGCGGATAACGTGCCAACTCTGCAGCGGTTGGTTTGGCTGTACCGATATTCATATCACGATATATCAATGCTGAATCGACCGAAATCAGCTCATAACGCCCAGTATCGTATAGCTCATACGCTAGAGCTGTCTTGCCACTCGCTGTCGGTGCCATCAAGCACACCACGCTATTATCTGCCAAATTGGGATTGAGGCGATAAGATGAGCTAGCAGACGAGATTTGCATAGGATTACCTTTATTTTTTATAGGACTACTAAAACGTGTCCTCACTCTAATCAATGGACATCTAAATGGCTGTAGATGATAGCATCAACGCGATTAAACGCTGGTTATTTATAGACTTAAAAGCATGTTTAGCAAGTAAGTCTTCGATATCTGCGTTAAATGCCCATAAATCTTCTGTAGACATTTTTGCTGCTAAATCAGTAAGCTGCTGATTGACAGCATTCGCATCATTAAATGAAACCTGCTCTCTAAATACATCTGACTCAAACAATAAGCTTAATTGCGCCTGCCATATTTCAGCGCCAATCAGAAAAAATTGGCTGCAACTATAAAACAGCAACCATGGTAGTGTTTTCTCACTGACACTTTTAATTGCATCTAAATCATGACCCGTATTTAAAATAACCTCCAAACAATATGGTAAAGGAGCATTTTTTACCGATAGATTTTGTGACGTATTGGCCGTGCTTATTAATGTGCTGCCTGGATTTATATTTTCAGTAAAAGTTGCCTGTTCTGATTGAGCATTATCGGTATTTTCTGACAACTGATATGGCTGTTTGGGCGCTTGTACTTGCTGACTTTTCGCTGAATAAATGGCTGATGACGTCTGTTGCCTTACAGTAGCAAAGGCGTTATTGATAGATAGATGATTATCTAATACCTGACTACTTTCATCAGCGGAATTGATGGTCTGATTGATGTTCTGTTTGGTAGCAAACGTTTTAAGCTTTGCTTGAATCGCATGACTAAGATGCGCCATGATGTTATTTAGCGGGCTGATTTTGATACGCTGTTTGGACGGATGGACATTGATATTGAGCCAATCAGTTGGCAGATCAAAATACAGCGCGTAGCCAATACCTGCTAACTGCGCACTTTGGGCAAGTTGACGCAGCTGATTGCTAATCAACGCTTCTTTTACCAACCGTCCATTCACATAAATTAATTTTGGAAAAGTACTTTGAGAGTCATTGCTAAGCCATAACCAACCGTTGATGTTCGCTTGACCAGCAAAGTTATTATTCACATAGTCTTTAGGCAATTGCATCAAACTGGTAAGGTCGATGGATATTTCTAAGGCGTTGTCCGTTAATGGTAACCCAGTCGCTTGCTCAAGACGTGATAAAGGCAAACGATGAGCGTTATTGTTGCTGCTATTGGTATTATCGTTATCATTTGCAGACATTGCTCTTGAAGACAGCGATAACCGCTTTTTATTGTCATGAAACAAGGTTAGCGTCACATCTGCACGCACCAAAGCCACTTCGCGGACAATGGTTTCGATATGACCGAACTCGGTCGCAATAGATTTTAAGTTGCCGCGGCGTGCGGGCACATTAAAATATAAATCTTTAACCGTGATGGTCGTGCCGCGTTGATGCACGACTGGCACCAATTTTGGCACCTCGTCCAATACACCGGCAACTTGCAACTGGCGACCAATCCCACTGTCGTCATGACTACTGGTTAAAGTCAAACGAGAAACTGCCGCCGTCGCTGCCAACGCTTCACCGCGAAAGCCCAGTGTGGTAATACCATGCAAATTAGCCACATCGGCCACTTTACTGGTTGCATGGCGAGTAATGGCCATGACCATATCATCAGGATGAATACCCATGCCGTTATCCAGCACTTCAATCATACCCATGCCGCCTTGGGTAATACGTATCTCAATATTGTTCGCGCCAGCGTCTATCGCGTTTTCAAGCAGCTCTTTGACCACAGCGGCAGGACGCGTCACCACCTCACCTGCTGCTAATTGGTTGATGAGCAGCGGCGATAGTTTTTTGATGCGGCTATTGAAGGGATTATCTGGCATTAATGAGCGTCATACTTTTATAAAACCTCAGAGGCTGTGATGCGGTTTAACCTAAAGGTTAAGAGAGGATAAATCTAAGCCCTGCGCTTGACCCGCCTTCGATAGTCGCAGCTCGACTTGGCGTGCCTCTTTATCATTATCATTGCGATCGGCTTGCGTCATATCAATAAACAAACTCGGTGGTGGTAAATAGCTGTCCGCACGACTCGCCCATTCGATAATAACCAGCGCATTCGGCTCATCTAGATATTCATCAAAGCCAATAAAAGATAGCTCTTCTGGGTCTTGCAGACGATATAAATCTGCATGATAAACAGGTTTAATTGAACCATCATTTTGCTCAATACTATAAGGCTCGACCAAGGTATAAGTTGGGCTTTTGACCGCACCTGTATGACCGAGCGCCTGCAACCAATAACGCGTCAAGGTGGTTTTACCAGCGCCTAAATTACCCGACAGCCACACGCTACCCGATAAGGGCAACGCTGCCAATTGCACCGCCAAGCGCTGAGTATCTGCTTCAGAATGCAGCGTCAAGGTTTTCACATGTTGGTCTTGTTTTATATTATTAGGCATCAAGCTTACCTTCCCTTACTTGCGTCTGTACTTGCATAGTCACGGCTGGATTGATAAAGCTTTCACCGCGAATCAGCTTGGCATATAGCTCGGGGTCATGCCATTCTGCCTTTACTTGCTCGCTGAACTCAAAGTCTTCTAGATGAAGCTCTCCCATTTGCGCGTTTGCCACATCTTCTGCAAAGCACTGTGCGTAACCGGTTGCGGTTTCGTGGGCAATCACCGAGTAGACGCTGACATCAGATTCACCGTTTTGCATTTGGGTTTGTTTGAGAATTTCTTGTGCCCAAAAGAAGATGACGCGTGAGAATTGCTCTGCTGACGGCGATACCGGCAAACTGATCCAACGCGCGCTGAATTTTTTACAGGCGGCGATATATTCAGAGTCGTCTTTATTCCAAAAGCAAATCGCATGATCAAAGCTGTCGATAATGTCTTTAATAGACGATTTTAATAGACCAAAATCATACACCATTTGCCCATGGTCTAATCGCTTAGCTTCAAGAATCAGCTCAATCTGATAGCTATGACCATGAATAGAATGTTTGCAGCGCTCAGAGCTACAATTACGCACGATATGCGCATTTTCAAATTTGAACAGTTTACGAATACGCATAATAATTGACCAAAACAGTAAGCTTTACTGTGTTAAACATGAATATTATAAGGGTTTACCGCGACGACACATCGGCGTGCGGCTCATTATAGCAAATCGTAATGACTGCGTAAGTAGTCACTTACTAATAGCAATATTGGCAAAACCCATTCACTAATGACGTGGTGCAAACATAATAATTGCCATGCCTAAGAGCGCGACAATAGAACCCAATATGTCCCACGTGGTTGGTCTGATGCCGTTCACCGTCCACAGCCAAATAATAGCCATCGAAATATAAACACCGCCGTAAGCAGCATAAACGCGACCAGCGGCGGTGGGATGTAAGGACAGCAGCCAAACAAAAGCGACCAAACTGAGCGCACCTGGAACCAGCAGCCAAATCGACTTACCTTCTCGCAACCATAAATAAGGCAAATAACAACCGATAATTTCAGCCAGTGCGGTCAGCGCAAACAGTCCAACGGTTTTTAATTCAGTCAAACCAACCACTCCTAAACCGTGATAAATCCTGTCATATACTGCACAGCATTACCAGAAATTAGCACCCTATCGCCTGCAACGACGCAGTTTAAAATACCGCCTCGTTTTGATGCTTGATAAGCTATTAATTCATCTTTACCCAAACGCTCTGCCCACAGTGGTGCAAGCCCCGTATGAACCGAACCCGTCACTGGGTCTTCATCGCCACCATTGGCAGGCCAAAAATAACGTGAAATAAAATCGTAATCCTTATAGTCAGCGGAGGTGGCCTGACAGGTGACCACCACATTTAACGGCGCGAGTTGTTTTAATTGCTCGTTATCACGCGTTACGTTTAAGACATCGGCTTCAGCATTATAAATCACAAAATAGGCTTGAGTGTTTTTATAAACTTCGACTGGTGCAACAGACAATCCTGCCAACAAGCTATCGGGAATATCTTTAACCTTTTCCGGCTTAGTATTAGGAAAGTCCATTTGTATTTTGCCATCGTCTGTTTGCACGATGGTCAATATACCAACGGCTTTGGCGTAAAATTTAATGGTTTCTACATCAGGATTTTTGTTAAATAACACAAAGGCTGACGCCAAGGTTGCATGCCCGCAAAATGCAATCTCAGTCAAAGGAGAAAACCAGCGAATATGATAAATGCCGTCATCATCACGTACAATAAAAGCTGTCTCCGACAAATTATTTTCAAAAGCAATAGACTGCATTAACTTATCGGCAAGGCAATTATCTGTGATAATAACGGCTGCTGAATTGCCTTTAAAAACGGTATCCGTAAAAGCGTCGACGACATTGATTTCTAGTTGCATATTATGCTCTTCTTTTTTATTAACATTAATTTTGGCTATTTTTTATCCCGCTGTTTATACCCAACGTCTGACTTTTGCCTTGTAAGTCTGATAAGCTTTGCCAAATTTCTGAGCCAAAATCCGCTCTTCTGGTTGGATTTGAAAACGGGTCATATGAAGTATAAATAGAGGCAACAACACGAAGGCAAGAAAGTGCGACAGATACAATGCCCAGCTAAATAATATAAGCACCAAGCCTACATACATCGGATTTCGGCTATATTGATACACACCACTAGTCACTAATCTTGAAACTTTTTCAAGCGCTTGCGGATTGGGTGTGGTCTGCGCTTTTTTAAATTGAGTAACACCTAAAATGGCGCTACCCAGTCCTATAGCGCCCAAACCTACTGCCAATGCCGCAGAGCCTTTCAAAGAAAATTTCAAAGCAGGTGCGACTTTAGAGACACCAGCCATGGCCGCTGCGGTGACGATAACTTGCGCGACTGGCGGTACTTTTAGCTCTAGAGAATTCATCTTGACTCCTTATAAATGCAATTTTATAAATAAGACCTTATATAGAATTAAATAATGAATGAGCGCTTAATTACTTATTATAGTATTCAGTGTTTATTCAGCTTTTCGCCTTTTATTCTTCATTAGTTAAACACTTTACGCCGTTGTTGTCCCTACTCTACAAGTTTTAAGTGATGATTGATATTAGAATGAGCGGCTTTATTATCCATATAAAGTTATAATTGCCATTTGTTTCATTTTTACCCTTTACTCTAGTGAAGGTGTTGTTTCTAAGATGTAGTTGAACTTAAATGAGGAAGTTAGCGTCATGATGCGTATCGGATTGTTCTTATTAACCAACTTAGCGGTGATTGTGGTTTTTAGCATCGTGTTTGGTATTTTATCCAGATTTTTTGGGATTGGCGGCGTCCATGGCGCAGGCGGGCTAAATTATACTAGCCTTGCCATTATGTGCGGTATATATGGCATGGTTGGTTCGATGGTCTCGCTGTTTATCTCAAAATGGATGGCAAAAAAATCAACGGGCACAGTAGTCATTGAAACGCCAAGAAATGCTACGGAAAAATGGCTGGTTGATACTGTCGCCAAACACGCACAGGTGGTAAATATTGGTATGCCGGAAGTAGGAATTTTTAATAATTCTCAGCCAAACGCCTTTGCAACCGGTTGGAACAAAAACCAAGCATTGGTCGCGGTCTCCTCAGGGCTACTACAAAGCATGACACCCGATGAAATAGAAGCGGTGCTCGCGCATGAGATTGGTCATGTGGCCAATGGCGATATGGTGACCCTTGCGCTCATTCAAGGGGTGGTAAACGCCTTTGTCATGTTCTTTGCGCGTATTATTGGTAGCTTCGTCGACCGTACTGTCTTTAAAAATGAAGGGGACGGCCCGGGTATCGGTTATTTCATCACCAGTATCGTGATGGATATTTTGCTGGGTTTTTTGGCGTCTGCCATCGTCATGTGGTTCTCGCGCCTACGTGAATTCCGTGCTGATGAGATGGGGGCAAAGCTTGCCAGCCGTGAAAAAATGATTAGCGCACTGGATGCCTTGCGTCCTTCTGAGCAGCGTCCAGACCAGATGCCTGAGAGCATGAAAGCGTTTGCAATCTCGTCTGGGCAGTCTACGGGCTTTAGTATCGCTAACCTTTTCCGCTCACATCCAACGCTTGATGAACGTATCGCGGCGTTGAGAAAGTATAATCCTAGCAAGGCTTAAGCCACAGCCCTAACATACATGACAGATGATAGCGGATGGCTAGAACAGCGCCGCTATTATCTGCATCGTTTGACCGTTATAAACAATCAACCTTTACCTGTAATTCCTACTGCCGCGGTGGCTGTGTTCACATCTGTCGCTGGCGGACTGGTAATAAAAGTCAGATACGCTTCATATTGTTCAAGCACATCATCAATCACTTGCTGCTTGGTCAAGCCCATCAAATCATAACCGCCGGAGCCGGTTTGCGTCGTTACTTCTAAACGATAATAAACATCGCTAACTGGTGACATCTTGCCACTAAAGGTCGGTGACGGCGTCTCGACCATAGACACTTGATAGTAAAAGTCGTTTTGCGCGTCAGTAGATACCTTTAATAATGGCCCACCAACATCAATATCGCCCGCTATATGAGGAATATTATCACGATCAATCTTATAACCTTGGCGCTCAAACTCATTGGCGACATCGTTTAGCGCCGGACGAACGACACGCTCAAGAAATTGCTCTGTTTCTCGTTTGCTCGGATAAGCCAGCATTTGTCCCAAGCGCTGCTTCCAAGAACGCTCCGGTATATGCCCGCCACTTGGCGTAACAGAAGGACGACGCAGCACCGTACCTTCGCGCTCAGCCCGTTCTATTTTTAACGCTTTAGAAAAAGAGAACATCACCAGATAAACAATAATCGTCACAGGAAGAGCAAAGATAAGCGTGGCATATTCCATGGTAATGACGCCGCCTGCAATCAACATAGAGATGGTCAATACTGCCGTCAACACCGCCCAAAAAATACGTAGCCACTTTGGGCCATCTTCGCTTGGATCAGGGATAGAGGTTGAAAAGTTCGACATCACCATCGCCCCTGAGTTAGCACTGGTGATATAAAACAGCAATCCTGAAAGCGTCGCTAACGCTATCAAAATAGTCGCCCCCGGAAACAACTCAAGTAGCGCGTACCATCCGCGCTCTGGGCTTTGAACCGCAAGCTCGGCAAAGGCGGTATTTCCTTGTAATACCTCATAAAGGGCGGAATTACCAAAGAAAGAAACGATGATAAAGTCACATAATACCGGCACTGTAATCGCGGCAATGACAAACTCACGTAATGTGCGTCCACGCGAAATACGCGCTAAAAACACCCCAACAAACGGCCCCCATGCGAGCCAAAACGCCCAAAAGAATAGCGTCCAACTGCCCATCCAATCGCTACTACCGGGAACATAGGCAAAGGTTTTAAACATCCGAGCAGGTAGCGTGACAAAGAACTGACCCAAATTTTCAACTAAGGCATTTAACAAAAACGCCGTCTCGCCAGCGATTAGGATAAACGCCATCATTGCCACCGCGCTCCATAGATTGAGCTCGGAGATCCAGCGGATACCGCGATCAACCCCCGAAGTGGTGACCAAAATGGTCAAAACAACCGCACCAACCACGAGGGCAATCTGTAACGTTAAGCCTTCTTCAAAACCAAATAACTTTGAGAAACCAACGTTTAAGAGTACCACGCCGATACCCATGGTCGTCGCCACGCCGAACACTGTGCCGACCAAGGCAAGAATACTAATACCATGGCCGATAGGACCTTTTACCCGCTTACCGAGCAGCGGATAAAGCGCCGCCCGAATGGATAAAGGCATGCCCCAACGGTAGGCAAAATAACCCATTGCCATACCAAGCAGTGCATAAATAGACCAGCCGGCAATGCCGTAATGGAACATTGTCCAAACCACAGCGTCTTGCATAGCAGCAGCACTTGCTCCTTCACCAGACGGCGGGGTCAAATACTGTACGACGGGGCCAGTGACTGAAAAAAACAGCATGTCAATGCCTACCCCAGCGGCAAATAACATCGCTGCCCACGTTCCCAGTTTATACTGTGGCCGCGAATCATCAGGCCCAAGGCGTATGCTACCTGCTTTAGACAGTGCTACCCACAGCACAAAACCGATGACCATCACCATGGTAATCACGTAATACCAGCCAAGATTGGTCGCAATCCAATCAACGACTGTTTTCATCGTTGTACTGGCATTGATAGGCATCAAAATTGCCCATATCGAAAACGCCACAATCACAACTGATGAGACAATCAGTACGCTCCAATTAATATGAGCCACACTGTTTTCTGACAGCTCCTGCGCTCCTTTTTTCAGATCGCTGCGGGAGATTGGCACATCTTCATCAAACGGTTTTGATTGGCGTTCTGTACCGCCAAACTGCCTGCGCTCAAACGGCGGGCGCGAGCTTTCGCTAGGCTCATTTACTAATGGGTTATTTGACTCGTCAGCCTCCCTTAAGCCATCGTCATTCGGTTTGTCGCTCATTTATATTCCTTATTTTTATATGACTGTCCGTATTAGGTTCACTATATTCTACCCCTAGTTTAATGTCATTATGCTGAATGTGTTTATCCAATGATGATATAGGCTTAGCGTCAGTAGTAAAGCATCGTGAGAGAAAATCATACGTATGAAACTATTTAAAGCTAAAGTAATGAAAAAGGTTAAAGCCAAAGTAATGAAAAAGGGCACTTGCATTCACTATAAAGTTTCTTGCATAAAAAAGCCCACCTAACGCTCTTATCGAGAAATTAGACGGGCTTTTTTATGGCTTAATATATATTACATATCAAACTCAAGCGCTCTATCACCGTTGGCGTCTTGGATACGCGTTGGCAAACCAATCTCATTTAGCAAGTTGATAAATGGCTTTGCATCAAGTTCTTCAACGTTGACCATTTTGCCCGCATCCCACTCGCCCGTCGCGACCAACATTGCAGCAGCAACGGGTGGCACGCCTGCAGTATAAGAGATGCCTTGGCTACCGACTTCGTTATAAGCGTCTTTATGATCGGAGATATTGTAGATAAATACCTCGCTATCAACGCCGTTAATTTTGCCTTTAACCTTGTCGCCGATGCAGGTTTTGCCCGTATAATTTGGCGCAAGCGAACTTGGATCCGGCAGTACGGCTTTCACCACCTTAAGCGGAATCACTTCTTGCCCTTCAGCAGTCATCACCGGCTGCTCAGACAATAGACCTAGGTTTTGGAGCACAGTAAACACATTAATATAATGCTCACCAAAGCCCATCCAAAAGCGGATATTTGGCACATCTAGGTTAGCCGATAAAGAATGAATCTCGTCATGACCACTTAGGTAACTGTTTTGCTCGCCAACGACTGGCAAATCATCGGTACGTTTGACTTCAAACATCTTATTCGACTGCCACTTACTGTCTTGCCAAGAATAAACCGTACCAGTGAACTCACGGAAATTAATCTCAGGGTCAAAGTTGGTGGCAAAATACTTACCGTGGCTGCCAGCGTTGATATCGATAATATCGATATCCGTCACCGAGCCTGCATCCATCATGTCATAGCCAAGTCGCGCATAGGCATTGACCACACCAGGATCAAATCCAGCACCCAAAATCGCCGTGATGTTCTTGTCGGCACAGCGCTGTTTACGCTGCCATTCATAGTTGTCATACCATGGCGGCGTCTCGCAAATCTTGCGCGGATCTTCATGAATGGCGGTATCAATATAAGCCGAGCCTGTTTCAATACAAGCCTCTAAAACGGTCATATTGACAAATGCCGAACCGACATTGATAACGATTTGAATACCCGTCTCTTCAATCAGCTGTATCAGCGCTTGCGTATCCATCGCATCGACTTGATGGGTATGTAATACCGCAGGCAGCTTAAAGCTATTCTTCTCTTTGACACTTTGGGCGATGGCATCACATTTATCTTGCGTGCGTGAGGCAATATGAATCTCGCCAAGGACGTCATTATGCATCGCACATTTATGCGCGACCACTTGCGCCACACCGCCTGCACCGATGATGAGCACGTCTTTTTTGCTAGGGTTAGTTTGATTTGTGTTCAATGAACAATCCTCCTTTGTGTCCCTGTCGATACCATCGATGGTGGCGAGTCAAAACAGAAACGAGTGAATGATATGCGTGAATTAAAAAGGAAGACCGAGGAAAACCCACGCACCCGTCGGGCAAAGCAGTATTTGGCTACTTGCTTTTACCCGCGGCGATTATAACAATTTTTACCCACCTTTCGGCAATAATTAATCGATAAGATGACATGCAATTTTATTATTCAAATCTTACCAGCTTATTATTAATAGCAAAATTAAGACAAGCTGGCCTTATAATCTTGATAATCAAACTCACGCTGCACATCTATCGACCCATCTAAACGGCGGATAACGATTGCAGGCATGCCCACACCATTGAACCAGTTTTTCTTGACCATGGTATAACCGGCAGCATTGCCAAACGCAATGGTATCGCCAATTTTCAAATTACTCGGTAAGGCGTACTCACCAAAGATATCGCCTGCCAAACAAGAACGACCGTAAATAATAGTATTGTCTGCCGCGCCCTCTTTTTGATCTTTATTTACCGGCATCATATCTATTGATTCTTCATTAATGGACACAATGGGAGCAGACTCGCGATAAATCAGTAAATCAAGCATATGTGCTTCGATAGAGGCATCGACGACGGCGAGATTTTTTTCATTGTGCATGGTATCTAAGACGGTCGTGACTAATGAGCCAGCACCATGAATACTTGCTTCGCCCGGCTCAAGATAGACTTGTACGCCGTATCTCTCGCTAAAGCCTTTTAATCTATCAGCCAGTTTTTCGAGTGGATAATCAGGCGCGATAAAGTGAATACCACCGCCCAAGCTCACCCATTCAAGCTGCGCCAGCACCTCACCAAACCTGTTTTCGATATCGGCTAAGCTTGCGCTAAATGCCTCAAAGCTATCATTTTCACAGTTGTTATGAATCATGACGCCTGTGATATCAGCAAGTACGGCGGTAATCTTATCTTTATCATGCTCACCTAAGCGGCTAAAGGGACGCGCAGGATCAGCAATAATAAAGGACGAATTACTGGTCTTTGGATTTAAGCGTAGCCCTACTGGTATATTTTGTGCTTTGGCTTGGTCTTTAAAAGCATTCAGCTGCGAGATGGAATTAAAGATTATTTTATCGGCATAGCTCAATACTTCGTCGATTTCATCGGCGCTATAAGCAACGCTATAAGCATGGGTTTCTTTTTTATTATCACCGCCTTTACCTTTACCAAAGGTCTCATAGCCCAACCGCACTTCATTCAATGAAGACGAGGTTGTACCATGCAAATAAGGCTGCATGACATCAAACACGCCCCAAGTGGCAAAACATTTGAGCGCGAGCAAGGCTTTGGCGCCAGATAGCTCGCACAGACGCGCGATAATCTGCATATTGGCAACGATTGCCGCTTCATCAAGTAGATAATAGGGCGTTGCAGGCAAAGATGAAGGGCTGGTTTGTAACGGTAAATTTGTATTCATAAGAGGTTACCTAATAGCTGCGGTCGGTATCATGACAGACCTAAATAATTGCGCTATAGTAGACTAAATTCATCATAATTAGAATATCTTATGGCACTCTCGACCGATTATTCTACGGCTAAAAACCCAGCCAACCTATCCCAGCTAGACCCACAAAACATCAGCTTAGAACATCTTGCTGCGGATGCGCGTGCGGTATTGGATTTTTGGTTCGATAAAGACAATGAGCAGTATTGGTTTGCGCAAAATGATGCTTTTGATAAAAAGATAAAAGACAAGTTTTATGATATTTGGCAGGCAGCAAAACAGGGTGAATGCGTGTCGTGGCGTATCGCAGATGCAGCGACTGATAGCAATAGCTCAGTCACAGCGCTAGCAGGACGCTTGGCAGAAATTATCGTGTTAGATCAGTTTTCGCGTAATTTATGCCGTGAGCAAGCGTGCGCTTTTGCCCAAGATGGCATGGCGCTAGCATTGGCACAAGAAGCCATTGGACAACCATATTTTGATACGCTGCCAGCGCAGTGGCGCAAATTTATTATCATGCCATTTATGCATTCTGAATCGGCCATGATTCATGAGCGCTATCTGCCGCTGTTTAAGCAATTAAATGATGCAACAACCTTAGAGTTTGAAGAGCGTCATAAAGAGATTATCGATAAATTTGGACGCTATCCACATCGTAACGACACGTTGGATCGTGAAACGACTGACGAAGAAGAAGCGTTTTTAAAGCAGCCCAACTCATCGTTCTAAGTATTTTTGGGACTTTGAAGATTTCTGTTGTTAAAGGTTTAAATAAAAAAACCTCAAACGTGAACTGACCCCCGAAACTTGGACGGTTTAGTTTATATCAAGGACTGAGTTCTGTATTGCACAGGACTCAGTCCTTTTAGTTTGAGTTGAATTCTTTCATGATTATAGTAGTGAATATACTCATGAATCTGTTTCTCTAAACCTTCAATCGAATTAGGCTTTTCAATATAAATCGTCTCACACTTTAGGGTACCAAAGAACCCCTCCATGAGCGCATTATCCAAACAGTTGCCTTTTCTGCTCATACTTTGCTGAATACCATGCTGTTTCAGCACCGCTCCAAACGGTCTCATTTGATAATGCCAGCCTTGATCAGAGTGCAGCATGAGTGTCTTATCACGACACGCTTTCGTCTTTGCCAAAGCACCATCTAGCATCTTGCTCACTAAGTCATAAGTCGGGCGCCTTGAGAGCGTATAGCTGACGATCTCATTGTTATAACAATCAAGTATGGGCGACAGATACAGCTTATCATCACCTACCTTAAACTCGGTAATGTCAGTGAGCCAGCGCTTATTTGGTTTATCTGCGTTAAACTGGCGCTTTAAATAATTCTTCGAAATCTTACCTTGTCGTCCTTTATAGGAGCGGTATTTCTGACGTCTTATCTTTGCGCTAAGCTTCATGCCATGCATAAGCTTAGCGATGAGCTTATGGTTATGATGCACCCCTAACTGCTTTAGTGCAGCCGTGACTCTACGATAACCGTACCTGCCTTTGTGCTTGTGGTAAAGGGTGGTGATACGCTGTTTTAAATCTGCATATTTGTCTTTAACGTCAAACTGGCACCGATGATAGTAAAAGACACTCTTAGCCATGGTAGCGATGTCTAGCAAATCAGATAAAGGGTGCTCTTGTCTTAGCGCTTCGATGAGCCTTGCTTTTTGCCTGCTTGTTCCTCCGCTTTGAGCAAGGCATCGAGCTTTTTTAGGTAGGCAACCTCTGCACGTAGATATTCATTCTCACGCTTCAATTCTGCTAAGCTCTTTTCATCATTTAGTTTGTCTGTGATAAAGGGTTTGCTCATGACGGTTCTACCTTTAGGTTTGGAGATGAGTCCAGATATGCCTTCTAGTCGATACGCTTTGTGCCAGTGACTGATTAGGGCCGGTGAGCTGATATCAAACATCAAAGCGACCTTAGATTGACTTAATCCTTGCGTCAGCATGGTCGTAATCACATGATGTTTAAACTCACTGCTGTATTTTGCCTTACTTGTCTTTGGCTTGATGGCATCTATGCCACCGCTTTGATATTGTTTGACCTATTTTTGTACAAGTTTCGAATCTACTTTAAACTGCTCACTTGTGGCAAGTCCGGTATGTCCTTCTCCGTAGTATGCGATGACTTGCATCTTAAAGCCTAGATCGTAACGCATAAAAATACCCCCGTAAGTTGTGTCCAACTTATGGGGGTCGGTTCAGTTCTTAATAAACAGAGGGTTTTTTTATGACTAAAAGCATTTTCTTATTTAAATTTATTTGCTTAGGCTATTTTATTAAGCAGTCTCATTCTGCTAGCTAATGATCATTTTTAGGTCAGGCAATATTAACTTTCAAGCACTTTTCTTACCGGTGCAAAGCTACGTCTATGCGCGGCTAATACGCCATGAGCTGCAATCGCTTCCATATGGGCGCGCGTTGGATAGCCTTTATGCTTGGCGATGCCATATTCAGGATGTTCGGCATCAAGCGCATACATAGTCTTATCACGGCTGACTTTTGCTAAAATACTGGCCGCCGCGATACTGGTATGTCGGCCATCGCCTTTTACCCACGCTTGACAGTCAATCGCTGGCTCTTGAATACCATATTTAGCAATGCTTACATAATCTAAATCCGGGCAACGATTGCCATCAATCAATATCTCAAAACGTGCTTTCTGTTCTTCATCAAGGTATTTAGCAACTACTTCCAATAAAATCTCAGTACATAAGCGCATACCAAGCATGGTTGCTTGCAAGATATTGACTTGGTCGATGACCGCTGGCGGTATATCAGCGACGATGTGCGCGACTGCATGCTGCTGAACCAACGGATAAAGAATATCGCGCTTTTTTTCACTCAGCTGTTTCGAGTCCGTCAGTATAGACAATGGCGTATTTTTTAGTGGCTCATTTTCAATTAAACCTGACCACGCCGCAGGTAATATTGCCGCAGCGACAGTAACGCTACCTAGCAGCGGGCCACGCCCTGCTTCATCCACGCCAATTTGTAAGGTTGCTGGTTGCAAGTTTTCTAAACTTAATGAGTATTGCGCAATCAGTTCTGCGATATTGATTTGCCCTGATAACTGTATGGGAGCCGCCAGTTGTATGTATTGTCCTTTAATATCAACTTGCTCAATAACTCTTTCAGTCTGAACGGTATGCTTAGGCATAGCTGGGCTTTTTATAGGGTTATTTTCTGTAGAAGACATAGTACTCATAACTTTATTATTTCTTAACTTTACGGTTTAATGAATTTTTTGCGTGCCTAACATAATTAGCGCTTGATTACTGAGCTTAGTTATTAATCTTGATTACTGAGCTTGATAATTGTCTTGGCTGTCGTAATTTTCTTGACTGACATGACCGTCTTGTCCATTAAAATCATGACTTTGATAACTGTCGCGGTTTTGAACAAACCACTGTTCGATGACGCTATGCGCAGGGTCATGATTGCTTTGTTGTTGCAATGTATACTTGGTATCAATCAGCGCTTTTAATTGTTCAGCGTACGCGCGCGGCTGCAACAAACGCATCACGGTACGACAGATATTATCACCACTTGCCTGCTCTTGGATAAGCTCGGGCACGATTGCGCTGTCTGCCAAAATATTGGGCAAACCGACATAAGGGACTTTCACCAAACGTTTTGCTATCTGATAAGTCAGCTGATTTAATTGATAAATCACCACCATTGGACGCTCAAGCAGCATGGCTTCCAAGGTTGCAGTACCCGACGCTAACATAACCATGTCTGATGCCGCCATCGCCAGCTGACTAAAGGCTGGCTGACTTTCATCATAGACCACCGCAATCGCCGCCCGCAGTTGCTCTGAGCGCTTATCGATCACATCTTGCACGATATATTGATGGTTTTGATCGACAGTTGGAATGATAAAGCATAGCTTAGGATCTAACAGCAAAAGTCTTTGGATACCATCGAGCATAAGCGGCAAAATAGCCGTTATCTCACCACGCCTAGAGCCGGGCATGACGCAAATAAGCTGACTGACCTCATCAAAGCGGTCGATGAAAAACTGCTGCAAGCCATCATTATGCCAGACCAATTCGCTACGGCGCTGATTGATGGGCGTCTCAAGTAAGGTCTGATCAATGGTTCGTAGTAGCGGATGACCGACGCAAATCGCGGGATGATTATAACGCTCGTAGACCGGCAGCTCAAATGGGAATAGGCAAAGTACCAGATTGGTCGCTGCCATAATGTTATGAATACGCGACTCACGCCACGCCCAAATAGAAGGGCTGACATACTGCACGCAAAACACACCCTGCGGCTTTAATTTCTTTGCCACTCTAAGGTTAAAGTCGGGTGCATCAATGCCGATAAACCAATCAATACTTGCCGTTTTAAATGCCGTCAGCAGCTCTTGACGCGCTTTAAGCAAGTCCGGTAACTGCGCCACTACTTCGACCAAGCCCATCACAGCTAAGCGCGATAACGGAAAAATACTTTGTAGCCCTTGCGCTTGCATCTTTGCGCCGCCAACCCCAACCCAAATAATATCATCACGCAGATTATTCATCTGCTGCATAAAATCTGCACCCAAACTGTCGCCTGACACTTCCCCGGCGACAATCCCTATCACCAGTGGCGAGCTTGTAACCTCAGGCAATTTATCAAAAGCACCATAAGCATCCGGTGCTGGCGTTGTATCAGCAGGTTGGTGAGGCGTAGCAGGATCTGTCATGATAAGCTCTCAATATTAAAGTGGTACAATTTAATTGGTGCCATTTGAGTAGCACAGTTAAATGAAACAAAAGATAAAATGCGTCTATCATAAAAATGATTATATAAAATATAACATAGCTTAACCGTAATAAGATGCCCATTAAAAGGCATCTTGATAGCATTCTATAATGCTCGAACTTAGTCGTTTATATTGCCATCATACGTGACAGTGCTGGAAATAGCTAAAAATAGCGAAATTAGTGCACAAAATCCAGTCAGTATCACTCATTTATATCTGCCTATAAACGTTCTGTTTAATGCAAATTTGGACTTAGGTTAGCGATAAAGCGTCATTTCACCTATGCTTTACACTGCCTTATCATTCTTATACACCTATGAGTGACAGCATGTTAAGACGGCATGCAGCCATCAGCCATAACAAAGTTTTGGTCGCCACATTCCAGTTAGCAGTCAATTAACTGTACGACTGCCCTTGTCAACCAGCGCTTTTGTCCGCATAATGAATATCCCTATAAATCAGCTAGACGATATATAATCATGACAACACCAGCTACTCATAATGCAGATATTGACGACGTGAATATTGAAAAATTCATTCCTTTAATCACACCCGCTGAGCTAAAGTCTGAGCTACCTTTGTCGAATGACGCCTATAACACGGTTCTAAAAGGTCGCAATACCATCCAAGATATCCTCGATGGTAAAGACAAGCGTCTATTTGTGGTTATTGGCCCCTGCTCTATTCACGATATTAAAGCCGCCCACGAATATGCCGATCGCTTAGCGGTATTGGCAAAAGAGATTGAAGACAGCATCTTCGTTGTGATGCGCGTTTATTTTGAAAAGCCGCGTACTACGGTTGGCTGGAAAGGCATGATCAATGACCCTGATATGAACGACAGCTTTGATATCGAAAAAGGTCTGCGCACTGCTCGTAAGCTACTGCTTGATTTGAATGAAAAAGGTCTGCCGTGCGCGACCGAAGCCTTAGACCCAAATACGCCGCAGTACATTCAGGATTTGATTAGTTGGTCAGCGATTGGTGCGCGTACCACCGAAAGCCAAACGCATCGTGAAATGAGCTCAGGCTTATCGTGCCCAGTTGGCTTTAAAAACGGCACCGATGGCGGCATGACCGTTGCGGTTAATGCCATGCAAGCGGTAAAAGAAGGTCACAGCTTCCTCGGCTTATCAGCAGATGGCAAAGTTTCTATCATCAAATCTAAAGGCAACCCCTACGCGCACGTAGTACTACGCGGTGGTAATGGCAAGCCAAACTATGATGAAACCGCTGTTGCACAAGTTGAAAATGAGCTGGCAAAAGGCAAAACCAATAGCAAAATTATGATTGACTCAAGTCACGCCAACTCAGGTAAAGACCCGTATCTGCAACCAATGGTCATTCAAAACGTTGCCGAGCAGATTAAAAATGGTAATAAATCTATCATCGGTTTGATGATTGAGAGTCATTTAAAAGGTGGCAATCAAAAGCTAACGACTGACTTAAGCCAGCTTGAATACGGTAAATCTATCACCGATGGTTGCCTAGATTGGGAAAGCACCGTTAGCGCTCTACACAATCTACGCGATATGGTTAAAGACGTTTTGCCGAATCGTTAATAGTGACTGCTCAGAATTAGTCGTTATCGACCATTCATAAAAAAGCCCGTTTGATATCAGATATCAGACGGGCCTTTTTTATATCTTTTAACTGATTAATCTTGTTTTATAATTATTAACTTATAAAGTACTGCTCTTTACGCAGTTGCAGAACCTTCATTTGCAGCACCTAATACACTGTTTAAGCTTTCAATTACATGCTTAGAAGTCGCTTGCTTTTGTAGTTCATGCAACTGCTCATGCGCCATTTGACGCCGCGGTTCCGCCAAAGTATTCCAACGTGCCAGCACTTGCAATAAGCGCGATGCTAACACCGGATTGGCATCATCCAGCTTTTTAATCACAGCGATATAAATATCTAAACCCTCTGGTGTCCACAACACCGTAGGCTGCGAGGTAAAGGCGCTGATGACCGAACGTACACGATTGGGCGTATTCCAATCAAAGTCTGCATGCTTCAGCAAAGATTTAATAGTATCAGGCGTAACCGCATCAGCAGAGGCTTGCACACTAAACCATAAATCAATGACCAAATCATTATTTTGGAAGCGCTGATAAAAATCCGCCAGATACTTATCAGCGTTTGCCAGTTGATGATTGACCATCGCCTTTAACGCGCCAAAACGCTCGGTCATACAGCGTGCATTATCATACTGCTGCTCTGCCCATTCAGTAGCGCCATCGACGTTAGCGGTCAGTGCCATATCAAGCACCACATTACGTAAAGCGCGATTGCCACGAGCTTCCGCACTGTCTTCATAAGCCTGCATCGGTAGCTGTTTATAAAGCTCAGACCATTGATCTTTTAAGGCTAAAGCCAGCTGTTGATATAAGCCTTCACGCTGTGCTTTTACCAACTCTGGATCGTAGTCTTGATGAATAGCAGCTGCCAGCTCTTGTGCTGACGGAATATCCAGCAAACGCGCCGCCAACATCGCATCATTAGCAGCCAATTCAGGTAAGGTCTGCGCCACCGCTTGTAGATACACCTCAGGACTGCTTTTCGCGCCGTGACCTTGCAGTAAAATGCGATTGACCAGCATTTGCGTCACTTGCCAGCGGTTAAAACCATTGGTTTCATATTTGAGCAAAAACGCCAAGTCTTCATCTTGATAGTCATAATTAAGCTGTACAGGCGCGCTAAAATCACGTAACAACGACACGACTGGCTCACTTACTACATTTTCAAAGGTAAAGGTTTGCGTGGCTTGATTCAGTAGCAACAGACGCTCAGCGATGATATGACCAGAATTTTTATCAAATAGCGCCGTCGCTACAGGAATCGGCAATGGCTTTGGTGCATCAAAACCTGCAACCTGACGGGTTTGCTGACTCAAAGTAATGGTCAATGTCTGCGTCGCGTTGTCATAATCTTGGTGACCAGAGACCACTGGCGTACCGGGCTGACGATACCAGTCGATAAAGTCTTCAATTTTGCTATCGCTAATACTAAGCGCCGATAAAAAGTCTTCAACCGTCACCGCTTGCCCATCATAACGACGGAAGTACTCGTCCGTACCTTTACGGAAGTTATCAGTCCCTAGCGTATTAGCAATCATACGCACGATTTCAGCACCTTTTTCATAGACGGTGGTGGTATAAAAGTTATTAATCTCAACGAAACTCTCAGGGCGTACAGGGTGCGCTAGTGGTCCGGCATCTTCAGCAAATTGATGCGCGCGCAATGTTGCCACATCATCGATACGTTGGACAGCACTTGACTGCTGATCGGCCGAAAATGATTGATCGCGATAAACGGTAAAGCCTTCTTTTAGGCAAAGCTGAAACCAATCACGGCAGGTGATACGATTGCCTGTCCAGTTATGAAAATACTCATGAGCAATGATAGATTTGACACTAAAACTGCGTGAATCGGTCGTCGTCTCAGGACTAGATAGCACACAAGCGGTGTTAAAAATATTCAAACCCTTATTTTCCATCGCGCCCATATTAAACTGACTGACGGCAACAATCATATAACGGTCTAAATCATACGCGCGGCCATAATTGACCTCATCCCACTGCATCGAGTCTTTTAAAGCTTGCATACCGACAACACATTTATCGATATCTTCAGATTTTGCATAGAGCTCAAGCTTCACCTCGCGTCCTTCGCTCGTCGTATAGCTGTCAGTCAATACATCTAAGTCGGCGATGACACAAGCAAACAGATAACTTGGTTTATTGGTCGGGTCTTGCCATATCGCGTAATGACGCTCAGGCGCATCCGACACTTCACCCGCTTCGAGCAAATTACCATTACTCAATAGCGTCGGGAAACGCTTATCGGCTTCAAGGCGCGTGGTAAATCTCGCCAGCACATCAGGACGGTCCGGATAAAAGGTAATCTTGCGAAAGCCCTCAGGCTCACATTGGGTGACGAACATCGTATCGTCACCACTACCGGCGATATATAAGCCTTCAAGCGCGGTATTGGTATGCGGATGGATACGTACTTGTAGTTGTAATTTGCTATACTCCGGCGCATCGGTAATGGTCAATTTACCATCCGTTTGCGTATAGCACTCACTGGCAAGCAGCTCATCATTAAGCTTAATAGACATCAGCTCAAGCGCTTCGCCATACAGCACCAAATCGCCGTCAGTCTGACGCTGCATCACCAAAGTACTATCTACAATGGCATGATCATCAAATAGCTTAATATCCAAATCGACGGTTTCGACCGCAAAGCTTGGCGGTTGATAGTCTTTCAAATGTATTTTACTTGGCGCATGTGGCGGCACATCTGGCATGTCAGGATTGATAATTTGTGCGTCAGTTTCAGTAGTGGACATGGAAATTCCTATTATTATTCACGTTTTAAACAGTCAATTGATTATTTTACAGTGCCCTATTAATTAGCACGGTGTTCGTTATAAACAAAGTTTTTAAGATAGTTACATTGACCTAAACTATGAAATTTCAAGTACGATGAGTAATTAAATTGGTTAAGGTAGAAATCAATTCAAAGGTTTTAATCAGAATGCTACATATCTTTAGGTAAACTCTCGAACTATTTACAGTAATACTACTTACATAAAGTAACATTTAGTATATGATAGATAGTAATTGCCTAAGTTTTACCGTAAGTAGTTTAAAAACAACAAATGCCATTAAAATCAATGTTATTAAAATTTTAGGAGCTTATATGTCTATCAGTATTGCAAAAGTTGCTGTCCTCGCAGTATTATCAAGCGCTGTCGTATTTGCGTCAGGTTGTGCTAACAAACCTAAGACGGAAGTAGTCGTTGCCCCACTAGGTATCCCAGGTGGTCAAGTTGGTTATAACGGTGCGGTTATCGTTGATAATTCAAATGCCGTTATCACTGGTGCAGAAAATCTACAAGCCGTGGTTTACTTTGCTTTTGATAGCAGTGAAATCACCTCAGAAGCTGCCAGTGTATTAAACCAACATGCTAGCCTCCTAAGCTCAAATCCAAACGCTGGTGTCGTTATCGCAGGTCATACCGATGAGCGTGGTAGCCGCGAGTACAACATGGCACTAGGCGAGCGCCGTGCCCAAGCGGCTCGTAATTATCTTGCCACTCAAGGTGTTGCTGTAAACAACGTCCGTATCATCAGCTATGGTGAAGAGCGCCCTGCTGTTGCCGGTACAACAGAAGATGCTTATGCCCAAAACCGCCGTGCTGAGTTGTCTTACTAATAGTATTTAATAAGAGTTAATCAGCCGTAATTTAAAGAAGCCCAGCAATCTATTGTTGGGCTTTTCTTATTCTATTCACATTCTACAGATAAATTATGTCATCTTTAAAATTACGTGATACTCACTACCAACAACTTGACGCTACCACCTGGTATGCGGCAGCTCAGATTATCATGCCTTCTTTTTTAAATTATCCCGTTTTACTCGGCGATTTACCGCTGTTATTTAATCCCAATCTATTTTTAAATACGAGCGTGGAAAAATTGCGCCACATGCAATGGCGTCACATGCAATGGCAATATCGCATTCCTACCGTGTCTCTATCCACACGCGAGATAGCTCATCTTCAGCGCCAACAGCAGCGCACTGGCGTACGATTATTATTACAATCACTACTTAATAAGCTAGAGATGATTGATATCTTGGATGATGCAAGTTTTCCATATCGACTTGCCAATAGTCAATACTACGTCTGCTTTAGCCATACTGGCGCCCATAACAAAGTTATTTCTAATCAGCATAAAAAAAATAAACCTTTCGATTATTTAGACAATAAAGTCGCGGTGGTCATAAGTGCTCATCGTCCTGTAGGTATTGATATAGAAATAAATCCCGTTAAATGGCTGGTTGCGCAGCGCTTTTTCCATGCCAATGAGATGGCTATCTTGCAGACCTTACCACCTATTCAAAGAGACATAATCGCCAAGCTACTATGGCAAATAAAAGAGAGTTTTATAAAAATATACCAATATAAGCTGGCGCACGGATTAGGAAAGGACTACTCTTACCTCATTGCTGATTTAATAAAAGGTGCTACAAGAAAATCACCCTTACTGGCCATTAACGACAATGAAAGCAATTACCGTATCGCTCTTCTATACTTTCAGCAAATCGTAATTGTTTATTGATGCTACTTTAATTTAATCAAAGTAGCGCTACCTTATTTTAGACGAAAAAAAACGACCCTAAAAAGGATCGTTTTTTATTGCTACTTATCTTCTAATAACAGTCGTTAAACTGTAATTAGCTTAGAAGCGGTAAGTTGCACCAACTTTAACAATTGGCATCCACTCTAACCAGCTTTTATCTTCTAGATCTTTTTCTGCGCGATCAGCAACAATATTTGCAGCAGAGTTTGGATTATCATCAGTGCGATTGATTGTAGCGTCTACTTTACCCATATACGCTGCACCAAGTTCGCCGAATACACCAAAGTTATTGGTGATGTTAGGACGGAAACCTACAGTTAAGTAAGGGGCTAGTTTGTTACGATGTTCGATACTACCTTCTAGGTTACCAACGTACTCACCAGCAACATCTGGAGCATCTACAGGAGCTTGACCTGTATAATATCTATCACCATCAATACTGTAATAACCATCACCTTCAGCATTTGCACGAACGTCGATATCGTTGTCAGGAACGATGATACCAGCACCTACTGTGAACCAGTTGGCAGCAGGACGTAATTGTACACCTAGGTACGGGTTGCTAAAATCTGTATCTACGTCATAGTTGATGTCATTTGCATCGAAGTCACCGCCGAATAGGTCAGCAACGTCGCCACCTGCCCAACCAGCCTGTAGTTCAGTTGTCTCATTAAGACCCCAACCGATATTAGCACCATAACCTAGCGTACCCACTTCAGCGCTGATAGCTGCTGGATGAGTCACAGTTTGGAAAAAAGTTCTGTCGCTATATGAGTTTGCTGGTTGTACAACAGCAACTGGCTCAGCTTGATAAGCTACGGCAACTGGCTCAGCTTCGTATACAACCGCATCGTTGTTATCAACAACGATAACTGGTTCAGCTGCTAGTGCAGCAGTAGATGCTAATACAGCAGCAGAAATTGCTGTTAATTTAATAAGTTTCATAAATACTCTCCTAAAGTGTGAAATAACTCGCCCGTAAAAAAATGATAATTTAACTTTTTTATAAACAACCATTTTGTTGAGCAGATTAAAACAATTTTGGCTTAAAAAGTCACCCCCATGAATGCGCTTTTTATTTGCCGTTATGTAAAGATTGCATAGATATTGTAATATTTGCTACACCAACCTGCAAAACTTCGGTTTCCTGTTACACAATACTCTCAAAGCAACTGAATAGTCAGAACATGAATATTGAATCGCTTAACGCTCATGTAAAGGTATTACAAAACATGTCAGTATAATGACCTACCTCCCCCTTTAACTCAATTACAGTTATAGAGTTTATTACTACAGTTTGTTGTGGTTTGTGAGTTAACGTATCCAATGCTACCCAAAAGACAAAGTAAGACAAAAATGTGAGAAATTAGTCTGAATTATAAAAACGTAAATATATCGTTTATATCTAATAAGATAGCTTGTTTGAGTGCGTTATTATGCTAAATTAGAGCTACTAATAGATGTCTTTTTAGTATTTGCATTTTTGAAATTTTCAATAGCGTATTAATGAATTTTTCTACTTTTCGCTTTACCCTTATCATTTTTATTGAGCCATTTTTATGCCAAAAGTTTCGTCGATTACCCGTGTGTTAGAGATTATCGAAGCGGTGTCTTATGCGTCAAAACCCCTCTCACCACTTGAGCTGTCGCAAGAGCTTGATATCCCAAAACCTACTATCCATCGCTTGATTCAAAACTTAGTCGATGAAGGGTTTGTGACCGTCGATATTGGCGGCGGTATTATTCCTGGCAAGCGGGTGCGTAATTTGAGCGTTGAGCTTTGGCAGCAGCGTCAATTTTTTAATGAGCGGCAAATTATTTTGCAAAAATTGGTTGATGAGATTAAGGAGACTTGCGGTATCGCCATTCCTTATCAGATGGACATGATGTATACCAATCGCGCTAACACCTCGCTGCCTTTGCAAATATATCTGCCTGTCGGCGCGAAATCACCGATGTGGTGTACGGCTACGGGTAAGTTATATCTAAGCCAGTTGTCTGCCACCAGCCGCGCTAAAATACTACAAGGCCTACCGTTAGATAAATTTACCAAAAATACGATTACCGATATTGATACGTTAAATGCCGAGCTTGATCGTATCGCAGAGACAGGCATTGGTATCGATAATGAGGAATTTATCTCAGAGATGGTAGCGGTGTCGGTGCCTGTGCTAGACAAAAAATCTCGCTATCTAGCGTCGCTATATATCCACGCACCAACCATTCGCGTGTCATTAGATGAGCTGATGGAGCATGTACCGCGCTTGCAAAAAGCAGCGCATGATATTCAAGCATTGGTGTATGAGCTACAAAACTAGAGTGTGTGACATTAAGAAAAAATATGACTCAATAAAAAAGTCTGCGTTATAAAACTAGCGCAGACCTTTTTTGTGCTTTGTTAATAACATGATGGCAATTAGAAAAACACTCTATGCAAAATTGATTAAGGATTTTAAGCGTTGCGTGCTTTAAGACAATACCGAACTGTCATGTCGCGCCATGATGCTAGAAAAATCTTTATCGCCATTTTCTACTGTGTGAGATTCATAAAGCTCAGTAGCTTTGGCTCCCATCGGCGTTTCAACATCGGTATCCTTAGCCGTTTGCATCGCAAGGTTAAGGTCTTTTTGCATGAGTTTACTCATAAAGCCGCCTTTATAACCATTGCTAGATGGCACGTTCTCCATTACTTGCGGATAAGGGTTATAGACTTCTAATGTCCAATTACGGCCTGAGCTTTGGAGCATGATATCTGAGAGTACTTTTGGGTCTAGGCCGTTTTTTACGCCTAAATTAATCGCTTCTGCCGTTCCTGCCATGAGAATGCCTAACAGCATATTATTGCAGATTTTCGCGACTTGTCCGGCACCATGCTCGCCTGCATGAAAGATGTTTTTGCCCATAACGGCGAGTATTGGTTCGGCTTTGGCAAATGCATCGTCACTCCCACCGACAATAAAAGTTAAAGTACCAGCAATGGCGCCGCCTGTACCGCCGGAGACTGGCGCGTCTAAGAAGTCGATACCAACCTTACTTGCTGCTTCTGCCACCAATCTTGCATCAGCTGCTGCGATGGTGCTGCTATCGATGACCAACGTACCCTTAGGTAATTCTGCTAGTAGGCCATTAACGCCATTCTCACCTAGATAGACAGAATGGACGTGCTTGCCCGCAGGCAACATGCTAATGACAACTTGTGCATTGCTCGCAGCATCTTTAGGACTATCAGCCACACTGGCACCTGCGTGTTGTAAGCGCGCGGTCGCCTCCGCAGATAAATCATAAATCGATAGCGTATAACCTGCCTTTAACAAGTTCTCTGCCATCGGTGCACCCATATTGCCAAGCCCAATAAAGGCGATATTTGGCTTAGTAGTATCGTTTGATGCCTTATTACTTAAATCTGTATCCTTTGTACCCATCTCATCGCTCCTTGATGATTGCTTATTATTTATACATATATGTAGACAATGCTTTATAGAATCTTACATTTTTTAATTTTTACCTGATTTGTTTCATTGAACTATAAGTTTTTAGCGCACAAGTTGGTTACCGAATGCGCCTTCGCCCAACCAGTCGCTTAAAGGGTGCTGGCCTTTAGCATAAGGGTTTAAAAAATGGCTATGAATATATGCTTGCCCTTCGCTACTGAGACACTCTGCTAATGAGCGTGACCATTGTGGATTGCGATCCTTATCAATCAGTAGCGCACGCACGCCTTCTTTAAAATCAGGATTGGCGGCACAATGTACGGCGACATTGGCCTCTAAATACAAGACTTGCTCTAACGATAAGTCGGTGACTTTGTGGTAAAGCGCATAGGTCAAAGCGGCAGTTACAGGGCAGCCGTGACGATAAGTAGCTACTGCTCGCTGCGTCCAACTATCGGCTGCAAAGTTTGTATCTAGTTTTGCAAGCGCTTCGTCCCTTTGTAGAAGTGCATCAATATCTCCTAAGCCGCCGCTGTTCATCAATTGCTGAATAGGTTTCCAATATATCGCAAGCTTACTTGCAGGCAACTCAGCAACAGGATGTGCTGCTAATGCGCGACTGACGATACTATGAGCGCTATCGTTATGACATTTATCGCTGCTACCAGCTGCCGCTTGCCAATCACTCTGTTTTAAACTTTGTAGAACGGCATCATAATCACTACTGGCAACGGCATACTCTGCAAGATTGGCTAATAAAGCATCTTTGCCGTTACACATCGCACCTGTTAGCCCTAAGAACAAACCTGTTTTAGCTGGCATGCGCTGTAGGAACCAACTACCAGAAGCATCTGGGAACAGTCCAATAGTCACTTCTGGCATCGCAAAGCGGGTACGCTCGGTGACCAAACGATGACTACAACCTGCCATCAAGCCCATACCGCCACCCATAATAATACCGTCACCCCAGAGGATTAATGGCTTTGGATAAAAATGCATCTGCCGATACAGACGGTATTCATGACCGAAAAACTCTGTCGCATAAGGATTCGGTAGCGGAGCACTGCTGGACATGCTGTCGTACAGCTTACGAATATCACCGCCAGCACAAAACGCCTTATCGCCTGCGCCTTTTAATACCAGTGCCACTACCTGATCGTCATTTTGCCACTGCTCTAGCTGCTTGGCTAACAATTGACACATCTCAACACTAAGCGCATTGAGAGACTTTGGCGTATTTAACGTCATTATGCCAATCAGATGACCGCACTCTGTCGGCTCAGTATTGAACAGGACTGGCGCTTCTTGTTCTGTGTTTTCTGTTACTGCTGTCATAAAAGAGACCTACCAAAATTAAAATGAGTAAAGCAAATATTAAGACATCCCTACAGGCTATTTATTTTGCCAATTGGGTTTGCGCTTCTCTAAGAATGCTTGTACGCCTTCGCGCTGATCGTTGGTGTCGAATAACTTAACAAAAGCTTCACGCTCATGGACAAGGTTTTGGGCAGGCGGGGTATTTCTTGCTGCTTGGATAAGCTGTTTCGAATAACTGACCGCCACAGGTGATTGCTTAGCGACTTTTTGCGCTAAGGCTTGCGCCGCTAATAAGCCGCCACCTTTTGCCGTGACTTCTTCGACTAAGCCAATGCGTAATGCGGTCTCGGCATCGACGCGCTCACCGCACAATATCATCCGTTTTGCCCAACCTTCACCAACCAGTAAATGTAGGTTTTGCGTACCGCCTGCACAGGGCAGTAAGCCCACGCCGGCCTCTGGTAAGGCCATCTGTGCATGCGCTTCTGCGATACGGATATCACAGGCTAGCGCGCACTCAAGTCCACCGCCCATCGCATAACCGTTGATAACCGCGATACTGACGCCGCGATACGCTGATAGCGCTTCGAACGCTTCACCAAACGCGATAGCCATACTTATCGCGCGTCCTTTATCGCCGTCTGAGAAATTGTTTAAATCGGCACCTGCTGAAAAGAACTTTTCCCCATCGCCATGGATAATTAACGCATAAACATCATCATTGGCATTGAGGTCAGTGACCAGTTGCTTGAGCGCTGGCAGACTGTCCATCGTCCAAGTATGGGCAGGTGGGTTATTCAGTGTGACGGTAGCAATATGGCCGTCGATTGAGAGCTTTAAGTTGGTATAATCGGTCATGGAACATCCTTGTTATTACCTTTCTATAAAATGGCTTTATTCAAAACGCTTAATAAAGCAGTTTTATAATATTGTTGGGCTAGCGTAATTGACTCAACGCATCATCCTGCATAAGCTGGCGCGAGACAATCACCCGCATAATCTCATTGGTGCCTTCTAAAATCTGATGGACACGCAAGTCTCGCACATGGCGCTCAAGCGGATACTCATTGAGATAGCCATAACCACCATGTAGCTGTAAGGCTTCATTGGCAACATCGAAACAAAGATCCGTAGACAGACGCTTTGCCATGGCACAGTAGATAGAGGCTTGCGCATCATTATTATCGATTTTGCTAGCCGCTAAATACAGCATTTGCCTTGCAGTAATGGTTTGGGTGAGCATATCAGCAAGTTTAAACTGTACTGACTGTAAGCTGGCAATCGGGCTGCCAAACTGGCTACGCTCTTGCACGTAATTGGTCGCGGTCTCTAGCGCCGACTGCGCCGTACCAACTGCACAGATACCGATATTAATACGACCCCCATCTAAGCCTTTCATCGCAATACGAAAACCTTGGCCTTCCTCGCCGATGAGGTTTTCAGCGGGTACTTTGACATTTTTAAAACTAATTGTTCGCGTTGGTTGCGCTTTCCAGCCCATTTTATGCTCGTTTTTGCCATACTCAATACCATCGCTATGGGCATCTACGACAAATGCCGAGATCCCTTTTGGCCCTGCAGCGCCTGTACGTGCCATAACTACTAACACATCGGTTGAACCTGCCCCTGATATAAAAGTTTTCTCGCCATTAAGTACATAATAGTCGCCTTGCTTATCGGCTTTGGTACGTAATGAGGCGGCATCAGAACCAGCATTCGGCTCAGTTAAGCAGTAACTGCCAAGCCATTCACCGCTGACCATATGGGGCAAATACTTTTTACACAAAGCGTCGCTACCGTACTCACCAATCATCCATCCCGCCATATTATGGATACTCATATAGGCGGCAACGGCGGTATCACCCCAAGCCAGCTCCTCAAACACCATGGCAGAGTCTAAGCGTGGTAACCCTAAGCCGTTATATTCTGGGTTGGTATACAGCCCTAAAAAGCCAAGCTCGCCGGTTTTTTTGATGACATCGACTGGAAAGTGCGAAGTACGATCCCATTCAGCCGCGTTGGGCTTTAGCTCTTTTTGCGCAAACTGTCTGGCAGTTTGGCGAAAGGCGATTTGGTCTTCGGTCAATGAAAAATCCATAGGGTCATCCTTGTGCATGTATAGCAAATATGGGAAAAAAGATTATAAGCCGTCAGTCTACTGTGGTTTAAACCGTGCTGGTTATATAGTATAGCAGCGCTATAACGACAATCATAAATCATACTTTTGCTAAAAAATACTGAGCAAGAGTGTCGCTATATTGCTTGGACGCTGCAAATATAGTCGATTGACGATTACATTGAAATAGTAGTATTGACGCTGCGGCTTGCCTCGTCATCAAACCAGCGGGCAGTGACCGTTTTGGTTTGGGTATAGAACTGTACCGCTTGCTTACCATAAGGACCCAAATCGCCAAGCTTACTAGCACGTGAGCCTGAGAATGAGAACATCGGTAGTGGCACAGGAATTGGCAAGTTAATACCGATTTGACCAACCATAATATCCTGTTGGAACTTATGCGCAGCAGCGCCTGACTGAGTGAAGATAGCGGTACCATTACCATGTGGATTGGCATTGAGTAGCTCAATCGCTTCATCAAGGTCAGCTGCACGCATGATACACAGTACTGGGCCAAAAATTTCTTCTTTATAAATTTGCATATCCGCAGTGACGTTATCAAAGATAGTCGGGCCTACAAAGTTGCCTTTCTCAAAGCCTTCAACCGTGATGCCGCGACCATCAAGAAGTAGACTAGCACCCTCTTCTACCCCCGTACCAATTAAGTGCTCGACACGCGCTTTTGCAGCAGGTGAAATGAGTGGACCTAAATCCTTGTCATTTTTACCTGCTGAAACCACTAAGCCTTCTGCTTTGGCTTTGATATCATCAATCCATTCACCTGCTTCACCGACGAGCACCACAACTGACAGCGCCATACAACGTTGACCGGCGGCACCAAAGGCAGCACCCGCTAGCTGATTGAGTGTTTGTTCTTTATTGGCATCAGGCAATATAACGCCATGGTTTTTCGCACCCATCATACACTGGGCGCGCTTACCTGATTTACTGGCGCGCTCATAGACATGCTTGCCGACATTGGTTGAGCCAACGAATGAAACTGCTTTGATATCTGGGTGATCACAAATGGCATCAACCGTAGCCTTGCCACCATGCACTACGTTGAGTACGCCTTCAGGGACGCCAGCTTCAACGGCCAACTCAACCAAACGCATGGTTACCATCGGATCTTGTTCAGAAGGCTTAAGAATGAATGTATTACCCGTAGCAATCGCCATTGGGAACATCCATAGTGGAATCATCGCGGGAAAGTTAAATGGGGTGATACCAGCGCAAACGCCAAGTGGCTGCCAGATACTATAGGTGTCGACGCCTGTTGCGACGTTTTCAACGAAGTCGCCGATTTGCAAGTTAGCAATGCCCGCCGCATGCTCAACCACTTCTAAACCACGAAATACATCACCGCGCGCATCAGCAATGGTTTTTCCCTGCTCTGCGGTTAAGATTTCTGCCAGCTCATCCATATGCTCGCGAATCAATTCTTGATACTTTAAAAAAATACGCGCACGAGTAGTGATTGGTGTTTTACGCCATGTCTGAAACGCTTTTTGGGCGGCAGCGACGGCTTGATTGATTTCATCGTCAGTCGTTTGCGGAACTTTGGCGATGACTTCTTGGGTGGCGGGATCAGTGATGTCAATCCATTCGCTGGTATTAGAATCAACAAATTGACCATCAATAAGCTGCTGAACGTGATGCATAAGATATCCTTATCTTGTTTGTTTGCTCACCATTTAATGGTGTGCCAGTATTTATAAAAAAGTATTCATACAAGAATATTGTTAAAAGGGATAAAAAAACTATCCATTATTAACCTTTAAACATTATTTTAAAATGATTTATTTCGTATCGTTATTGACTATAGCAATAAATCAATTTTAGGGTCAAGCGCTTTATCAAACTTTTATTTGCGATAATCGCCATCTATAAAATTTATCAGTCTAAAAACCAAAAAGCCCATGCTGGTACATGAGCTTTTTATTACTTTTAAAGTTGTATTTAAAAATGTGATTAAATTTTGATTAGAATTGACAAGGCCATGTCAGTAATTCAATCAATGGCTTTTGATCTTAATAATCTTTCATCGATTTTTTAATCGCATCAATCGCCGTTGGATTGTCAAGCGTTGACATATCTCCCGTTTCATTACCTTCCGCTAAAGCACGAATAGCGCGGCGTAAGATTTTGCCAGAGCGCGTTTTGGGTAATGCTTGCGGGAAATAAATCGCCGCTGGACGAGCGATACCGCCCAAGGATTTTACTACCGCACCGATGACTTGCTGCTCAATACGGAAACGGTTTTCGGTCGTTGCCACTTGCTCATGGTCTTTTAGCACACAAAAAGCAATCGGCAACTCGCCTTTTAATTGATCTTTGATACCCACGACCGCACATTCGGCCATCTCTGGATGGGTACTAATGGCTTCCTCAATCTCTTGCGTGCCAATACGGTGGCCGGCGACATTAATCACATCATCGGTGCGTCCTAAGATATAAAAATAGCCGTCGTCGTCGGTCACGGCATAGTCTGAGGTTGAGTAATGCTTGCCATCAAACAGACCAAAGTAGCTGCTGATGAAGCGCTCGTCATTACACCATACGGTGGTGAGACAACCAGGCGGCAGTGGTGCGCGAATGGCGAGCAAGCCCTTTTCGCCAGCTTTACAAAGCTCGCCAGTTTCTTCATTTATCACGTGCGCATCATAGCCATACATCGGATAACCGGGCGAGCCTTGTTTGTGCGGTTTATGATTAAATTTGGGCGTGTTACTTAGGATTGGCCAGCCAGACTCTGTCTGCCAATAATGATCTAAAATCGGCACCCCTAAATGCTTAGTCAACCAATTGGCCGTTGATTCATCGAGTGGCTCACCTGCCAAAAAGAATGATTTAAGGCTAGAGACATCATAGCGCGTCATCCACGTTTCATCTTGTTTTTTCAGCATACGCACACCCGTCGGTGCCGTAAATAGAATATTCACCTTGTTTGCTTCGACAATCCGCCACCAAATACCTGGGTTTGGACGATGCGGCAAACCTTCATACATGACACTGGTCATGCCAGCGAGCAACGGCGCATAAATGGTATAAGAATGCCCAACTGCCCAGCCGATATCTGATATCGCCCAAAAAGTTTCGCCAGCTTTGCCATCGTAGATATAATCTATCGACGTCGTTAGCGCCACTGCATGACCGCCGGTATCGCGCTGCACACCCTTTGGCGTCCCAGTGGTGCCTGAAGTATAAAGCAAATAAGAGGGCGTATTTGACTCTAACCAAACTGGCTCAACAATGGCGTTGGCCTCACAACTGATACGGCGCTGGGTTGCATAATCGACATCGATAGATTTTTTCTCGAACGGTAATACACCACGATTGACCACTAGTACATGCTCGGGCTTGATTGTCGCTTGCTCAACACCTTGATTGACGAGGCTTTTATAATTAATAACTTTACCGCCGCGTAGACCTGCATCGACAGTGATGACCATTTTTGCCTCGGCATCATCCATACGGATAGCCAAGTTATGGGCAGCAAAACCACCAAATACCACCGAATGTACCGCACCGATACGCGCACAGGCTAGCATGGCGTAAGCCGCCTCTAATATCATCGGCATATAAATGATGACGCGATCGCCCTTCTCGATACCATGACGCTGTAGCACATCGGCGAAGTAATTCACTTCTTTATAAAGGTCGTTATAAGTCAGGCGCCGCTTAGTATAATCAGTATAAAGCTCAACGTTATTGCCCAAATCATTAAAAGCATCAACTACGGCAGGAAAAGTTTCGATTAACTCTTGGTTAATTTCAGAGGATAGCCAAATAAAGGCATCTTGCTCAGCGCGCTCTGCAAGATGGCGATCGACACAGTTGTAGCAAAGATTGGTTTCACCGCCGACGAACCATTTGGCAAATGGCAGATTGCTGTCATCAAGGGTTTGCTCAGGCTCTTTGTGCCAATAAATCCGCTTGGCTTGCTCCGCCCAAAACTGCTCGCGATTATCAATAGAGGATTGATAAATGTCGGCAAAGCTTTGCGTGCTATCAAATGATGGGTGAGAATCTTGGCTAGAGGATTGAGTAAGGTTTTGATTATTATTGTGATTTATAGCTGGCTGGCTGGTTTGTTGAGAATTTCGACGAATGGCTTGTTCGTTCATAATGGCTGTCCTTAGCGTAAACGATGGGTAATGCTGTATTTTTTTATAACAAGCGATACTATAAAAAGTGCTTTTATAAGAGATGATTTTATAAACTATAAAAAGCGCTTTTATAGAGATCATATTTATAATATGACGCTTTATAAGATACGCTCTTATTCAATACTATCATAGTATAAAACTGGCTGTCCCTGCCAGAACTAAAAAACCGATACGTTATGTATCGGTTTAAAATGTAGCAGAGCTAGAGATAAAGGTCAACTACTACGCATGTCAGCCATTTGATATTTTGCTTAACGCAAGCGTTTTAAACAGCTGACTATTTAATGAAGTCTTATTTCTGCTCATCGTACATTTCGCGCATGACTTTTTTATCGTGTTTACCAACCGAGGTTTTTGGCAGCTCATCGACAAACTTAAACTGACTTGGCACGCCGTATTTAGGAATAATTCCCCGCGCTACCGCCTGTTCGGCAAGCGCTTTGATGTCATCGGCGTTAGTATCTTGACAGGCAGGTTTGAGTACAATCAAAGCTAGCGGACGCTCGCCCCATTGTTTATCACGGATACCAATCACCGATACGTCAGCGACTGCGGGATGCAAGGATAAAATCGTTTCAATCTCTAATGACGATATCCACTCGCCGCCTGACTTGATGACGTCTTTTAAACGATCGGTGATTTTAATATAACCATCAGGACGCATATAGGCGATATCTTGGGTATGCATATAGCCATTTTCCCACAGCTCTTTACCAGCATCGTCATTTTTCAGATAGCTTTGTGTTAGCCAAGGCGCGCGCAGCACCAACTCGCCGGTATTGTCTTTGCCCGTACCGACGGACTCATTATCAGTATTCCATATTTGAGCGTCCACCATCAGTACTGGCTTACCCGTCATACAGCGGCGAGCGATATCTTCGTCCTCAGACATCTCAGGCTCATTTAGGCTAAATTCTGTCAAGCTAATCAGCGGTGCAGTCTCAGACATGCCGTAGCCAGTATAAACCTCAATATCTTGCGCCAATGCGGCTCTCGCTAGGCCTTCAGTCAGTTTCGAACCACCGATAATCATTTTTAACCCATTAAAACTGGCATCACGCTCTTGCGCTTCTTTTAGTACCATCTGCAAAATCGTTGGTACGCAGTGGGTGATACTGACCTTTTCATTGATAATCAAATCCATCAAGGCATCAGGCGCGTAACGTCCGGGATAGACTTGTTTTAAACCAACCATTGTGGCGGTAAATGGGAAGCCCCACGCATGAACGTGGAACATCGGCGTCATCGGCATATAAACATCGCCGTAACTGACGCCTTGTTTATTGGGCAGCATACCCAAGGTCGCGGCTTCCGTCAGACTGTGCAAGACCAGTTGGCGGTGGCTAAAGAACACCCCTTTTGGATCGCCTGTTGTACCTGAAGTATAAAAAGTCGTGGCAATAGTATCTTCATCAAAATCTGGGAAATCAAACTCGCTACTGGCGGCCTCTAACAATGCTTCATACTCTCCAGTGACGCGATTTTGATTACCGCCAAAGACGCCTTCATGTGACACGCCATTGTCATCAAGCCAAATAATATGCTCAATGCTAGAGTTTTCAAACTGATAGTCTTTCACCAATGGCGCAAACTCAGAGTTTAGTAGCAATACTTTTGGCTTAGCGTGGTTGATGGTATAGAGGATTTTTTCAGGTGACAGGCGGATATTGACGGTTTGCAAAATATATTCTGACATCGGTACGGCGAAATACGATTCTAAATAGCGATGACTGTCCCAATCCATCACCGCAATCACATCACCGGCATCAAGATTTAGGTCGGCTAAAACATTAGCTAAACGATTGATACGCTCAAACAACTCTTTATAAGTGAGGCGTTTTTTATCGGCATAAATAATTTCTTGCTCTAGCGACACCGTTTTGGCACGGTTTAAGAGTTGCTTGACGATTAAGGGATAATCGTAGGCTGACGGCGCACTATGATAAATATTTGACATAAATTTGACTTCCTTGTGGGTGATTTTAATTATCTTAAAGCACTTTTAATAAGGTTTAAGAAACATATAAAAAAAGAGCGTTTTTATCGGTATACGCGTGGCTGTAATGGATGGCAATACTTATCGTCATTCTTGATAAGCTCTATCGATAGTAAGAAAAAACCTAAGCCATGTAAAGCCTGCTTGCGTAAGTCGCTGACGACTATAGGTTCTTTGATTGACGTTTAAATACTTAGGTTATTGTGTTATGGCAAGTTAGGTTATAAGGTCGAGTGAGGTTAAAAGTGTATGTTAAAGGGTAGTAAAAATCTATATTACTCCGCGCGAGCCACTGTTTTGACCATCCCAATGCTAGCGACCAATAGAGCCAGCACTTGTACAAACAATAATAACCAAATCGTCAGCGACCATTGTCCACGCGCGTAAGCAATGCCGCAGAGCCAAGCACCCATCGTGCCACCCGCGTAATAGCCCATATAATATAAGCCTGAGGCCAATGAGCGTCCTTTTTTGACATTGACCGCGATATAGCTGATGGTGGCCGCTTGGGTAATAAAGACGCCGCTAGACATGATGGCAAGCCCCAGTACGATGCCCCAAAGCGGCGTCACGAGCGTTAAGAGCACGCCAAACATCGAGATAATAACTGCCACGCGAACCGTACGCGCTGAACCAAAGCGGCGCAGCAACGTCGTCGATAATGGGGTGATGACAACGCCAATTAAATACACCGCAAAAATATTGGCAAGCGCACCTGTGCTTAATTCATAAGGTGTATCGGCCAAATGCAGATTAATAAAGGTAAAACAGCCAACCAACGAGAACAACACGCAAGCACCAAGCAAACAGGAAGTGACAACATAGCGATTGACCAAATGCTCACCGAGGGTCTGCATGGCTGAGCGAAAGTTGGGATTAGCAACGAAGTGCCGCGATGCGGGCAGCATTTTACCCACCCACAGCGCCCCGATCAGCGTCATACCTGCCATCACATAGTAGCCAGCGCGCCAACCAATAAGCTCGTGCAAGTGCCCAAGTAAAAAGCGCCCCATAAAGCCGCCGAGCACCGACCCTGACACATAAAACGACATCAGCTCAGTGAGCGCCCGTCCCTCAAACTCTTCGCCGATATAAGCAATCGTCACCACCGTAATACCGGGCACAGACAATCCCTGCATAAAGCGCCACATGCCCATCCAGCCGATATTCGGACTTTGGGCAATTAACGCAGTGGGTATCGCTAAAAACAATAACGCCCCAACGATAAATGACTTGCGTCCTACTGCATCAGACAGCATGCCCAAGAATGGTGACATGATAGCAATTGCCAATATGGTGGCACCAACAATCATGCCCGCCTGCACCTCAGTTGCGGTGAAATCCATCATCAAGACCGGTAAAATAGCTTGAATAGAATAGACCTGCAAAAAAGCAAACACCCCAATCAAGCCAATCGTCAGCTTAAGTACCCATGAAGGCGCGGCAAAGGGTGTGTTCATACGGCGATTGCTGACGCTATTATCTTGGCTAATACCAGCGGCTTTGCCATTAACATCGCTATCATTATTTATACTGTTATTTATATGATTGTTCAAAGTATGACTTACTATATTGAGTGCTTTTTTAGCTAGAGCTGACTTTTGTGCTGGCTCGTACTAAATGACGCATGGGTGATAGAAATAAGTGGTAGCAATTACATCATGCCTAGCATAAAACTTATAACTGGCTATAAAAAGATGGCTGCTTGGTGATTTTATCACAGCAAATACCAGACTCAGGTTTCGGTATGTTATTCACGCCAGCTTTTTAAATGCCGCTTTATAAAAGCCGTTTTAGCACTGTAGAGGTGACTGTTATTTTTGACAGCGAATAGATTACTGTCTACTATTATTTTGCTTTGCTATTAAAACCAACCATCATCTAACAGACCCTTTATCATGTTAAACAACCCTTTTTATCTAAGATTGATTGTCCTAACCGGCACACTGATTATTTCTGTGAATATGGCAGCAGTCGCAGCACAACCAACAGACTCAATTCAAACCTTTTCAATTAAAGAGCAATCAACCATTACCTTACCAACTACAGCAACCAAAGCGACTTCAAACGAAATATTATTAACCCCTGCATCATTAGCCAAAGTGCCTGCAAGTAAAGCAACTTTGACCACCACAACATCTACAGCCTCCAGATCAAACTGTATCGCTGATAGTGTCATTACCGCAGCTGAGCTATCAGCTACGCGTGATAATGGTCCTTTTACGGTGGCAAGTAAAGCCATTCCTCGTCAGTTAGCAAATGGCTTTGGCGGCGGCACCATTCATTATCCTACCAATGCTGGAGACTGCGGCCTGTTAGGCGGCATCGCAGTGATTCCCGGTTATGTGTCTTATGAAGCATCGATTAAATGGTGGGGTCCGCGTCTGGCATCTTGGGGATTTGTGGTGATTACTATCGACACTAACTCTATTTATGATGATCCAAATAGCCGTGCGACGCAGTTGAGCGCCGCCCTCGATCATATTGTGAGCGATAGTACGGTAGGTGCGCAAATAGATAGCACACGTTTGGGCGCCATCGGCTGGTCAATGGGCGGTGGTGGCGCGCTGCAGTTAGCAACCCAGCGCAGTGACGTTCGCGCCATTATTCCGCAAACGCCTTATCATGATAAAGACTACGGCATTATGGACACGCCCGCGTTATTTATTACCTGCCAAAATGACCGCATTGCCTCTAATAAGAAGTACAGCAGTCCGTTTTATAATCATGCTGCTGGGCCAAAAATGAAGATTGAAATAAAAAACGGCAGCCACTTTTGTCCAAGCTATCGCTTTAATGAGATATTACTCAGCAAACCGGGTATTGCTTGGATGCATCGCTACATCAATGGTGATACTCGCTTCGATAAATTTTTATGCAATAACGAAAACTATGGCAACAGCCCTCGTATATCCGCTTACCATTATAAAGATTGTGGATAAGCACTGCTCTTAATTTGCCTTGTATTTAATAGTTTTTCTCCTTCATCTTTTTCAAACTTACATATTTATAGTCCTGATATCCTTTTGCTTACAGACTTTGCATGCTTAAAAAAACATAATCAAAAACTATCCATATTTATTGCTATGACTAACAATTAAAAAAACTCATAAAATAATGATTAAGGAAGAATATTAATGACCGATAAAATGCATGATTTAGGCGCAGGATTTTGGAATATTCGCGGTACGTTTCGCATAGGCGGCGTCCTTAATATAGGTACTCAATGCTCACTGATTAAGTTAGATTCAGGGCGTTTTGTCTTTTTAGATAGCTATGAGCTTACCGGCGACGTACGCGATGAGGTAATGGCCTTAACCAATAATGGGCAAGATGTCGAAGCCGTGCTCAACGTCCATCCTTTTCATACGATTCACTGCGCGCAGATGGCAAAAGATTTCCCGCAAGCGACTTTTTATGGCAGTCGCCGTCATCATAAAAAAATCCCTGAGGTGCAATGGGCAGACGATTTGGTCGAAAGCGAGGCCGTCGCCAAGCGTTATCCTGAGCTAAAGTTTTCTATGTCAGAAGGCATTCACTATATCTCACCCAATGAGATGATTCATGCAGGGTCGCTGTTGGCCTTTCATCCTGCCAGTAAAAGCCTACACGTCGATGACACCTTTATGAGTCCGCCAGCCAAACTCCTAGAAGCGGTGTTGCCTGAGCTGTTATTGCACCCAACCACCAAAAAAGCGCTCAAAGATGAGCCTGATGCTGGCAAGCAATACTGCGATTGGGCGACCAATCTTGCCCACGAATGGCGTGAGGTACGAAACTTTTGCGCCGCGCATTCTTATTTGGTGAAGTTTAAGGAAGGCGAGTTTGAAAAAGCCTTATTAAAAGCTATTGATAAAGCACGTCCGAAGCTTGAAAACGCTTAGATGATTAGACGATTAGTTGCTTAAGTTGAATGAATTAGAAATTGATAATAAAAAAGCTGCCTCGCTATGATGGACGAGGCAGCTTTTTTATTTTTGAGTGTCTATATCAGTTTTTTTAGATGAGCGTTATTTTACCAGACTATTTAAGCTATTGAACCCCACTCTCAACTTGAAATAAGCAAATCAAACTGAAGAGGCGGGTTACCAAGTTTTTTGTTGAGTACAAAGCACAGATTGTGTGAAAGAATCTTACGAATCAATCGATGAGACAAATGCCATAAATCTCTTGCTCGTACCCTTTGTA
>NZ_JABAST010000020.1 GCF_016107575.1 Psychrobacter faecalis
GAGAATGGCTTTGCGAGTGCGGTGTCACTCATGACCGTGATATTAATGCGGCAAAGAATATTCTTGCGCTCGGGCTTGAGCGTCTAGTAGTAGGAATCCCCTCACTTTAGGGAGGAGAGGAAGTCAAGGCTGTTATTCCAAACCTATAAGTCAGAGTAAAAGGATAAATACGATTATTATCGTTGTAGTTTTGCTTTTATAAGCGTTGAGTTATGAAAAATGAGACAAACTTCGTTATACTCAAAATCTGAACCTTTTCTATTATTGGCATTTTGATAACTTTGGCATCTTGATAACTATTGCTACCTATTTCGTCGCTCGTTTTGTTTAGCGACTTTTCATTTTTGTATTTAAGGCTGTAACATGACCGTTACTCAAACTTCTAAACCTTTTGAACCTATTATTACCTCGTTATTGGATAACGACTTATATAAATTTACTATGTTGCAAGCCATGCTACATCAGTTTCCGCAGACCCATGGCGTTTATCGTTTTCGCTGCCGTAATAACGAAGATACGCTGTATCCATTGGCGGATATCAAAGACGATTTAGAGCAACAGCTAGACAGCTTGTGTGAATTGCGATTCTTAGAAGATGAGCTGGAGTATTTACGCGGATTGCGCTTTATGCGTTCAGACTTCGTTGATTATCTAGAATTGTTTAAGTTAAAGCGCCGTTTTATCACCGTTAGCACCGACGAAAAAGGCCGCTTGTTTATTGACATCGAAGGGCCGATGATTCAGGCAATGTTTTTTGAAGTATTTGTCCTAGCCATTGTGAATGAGCTATATTTTAGTGCTTTATCAAATGCCAGCGTTATTGAAGAAGGGCAACGTAGGCTAGATGAGAAAGTTGAGTTATTGCATCAGTATGCGGTAAAACAGGAAAAATATGATAATAATACACCGCCATTTATCGTCGCTGATTTTGGTACACGTAGACGCTTTAGCAAGGTTTGGCAAGCGCATGTGGTTGAGACTTTACATAACGCTGAACCGAAAATCGTCAGCGGTACGTCAAACGTTTATTTAGCAAAAAAACTCGGCATGACGCCAATTGGTACCATGGCACATGAGTTTATGCAGGCATTTCAGGCATTGGATGTGCGTTTGCGTGATTCACAAAAAGCGGCACTTGAAGCGTGGGTACATGAATATCGTGGTGATTTGGGTATTGCGCTGACCGACGTCGTTGGGATGGATGCATTTTTACGCGACTTTGATTTGTATTTTGCCAAGCTGTTCGATGGTCTGCGTCATGATAGCGGCGACCCGTATGTTTGGGGCGATAAGGCCATTGCGCATTATAAAAAATTAAAAATAGACCCAAGAACCAAGATTTTGACCTTTAGTGATGGATTGGATTTAAATAAGGCGTGGAATTTACATCAATATTTTAAAGGTCAAATAAGAACCAGCTTTGGCATTGGCACCAATTTGACCAACGATATGGGCATCACCCCGATAAATATCGTCCTAAAATTGGTTGAGTGCAATGGGCAGCCAGTTGCCAAATTGTCGGACAGCCCAGGCAAGACTATGATCAATAATGATACCTATCTTGCCTATTTGCGCCAAGTTTTTGAAGTCGATGAGCCAGAATAGAGCTGACTTAATTTAGTTTAAATGTCACTGTTCTCTGTGCTATCTTCTTCGGCGAAAGCGGCATCTAACGCTTGCTGCACGGCATTGATACGGGTTTCGCAAACGCGATAAGCGGCAATCGATTCCTCAACCGTTGTCATCAGATTATCGATATCTGGCTCATCTTGTTGCTGTAGCTCAGCGGCATTGGTTTTTAGAATAACATAAGCTGCCTTAAAGGTCTTTGGGGCGGCTTTTTTACGTTTGCGAGTAGGGGTTGTCATAAGGTTTCCTAATATTCACATTAGTTTAAGAAAAAAACATAGAAAGAAAAGTAGATAAAAAGTTGTTAAATATTTTAGTTTCAGGAGTCTGCTGCTGTTATAAATTTTCCTTGCTTGCTGTGTGACTTCGTCACTGTTCGAGGCTACGCAAAATTTATCCCAACAGCTGTGTATTTTTATGGCAAACAGACTATAACTAATTGGTCTTCACATCAATAATCTGTGCTTTTGCCTTACCATCTTTTAAGATGATATGTACCGTTTTCTCAGCATAAAGTTGCGTACTGCTGGTCAGTATCTGCTTGTCTTTTGCATCAGTGAGCATGGTGTAGCCTTGTTTAAGCACGCGAGAAGGACGATGCAAGAGCACAATATCGCGCAGATATTCGCTATCACGTCGTGCTTGTAGCAACTGCTGCTGCGCACTATGTATAATCGTCTTTTTTTGGTTTTGGCTATAACTTGATGCAATGGTTAATTGCTGATAAGCAGAATTTTGAGTTTGGACTCGCAGCTCACTGGTTCGTCTGGCTGCTTGTTTGACTTGGCGCTGGGCACTTTGCTGAATACTCTGCCAAGCATAATCACTGTCTTTTTGCAGGGCGGTCAGTTGACCAATCGTTTGCGACTGAATGTGACTCAACTGGCGTGTCGTTTGTTGCTCAGCGATATTCAGTTGACGCTGCGCTGCTTGTTTGATTTGCGCTTGGTATTGCAGCGTTTGCGTGACGAGCTGGGCTAAATGCGCCATGATAGCGGCAATCACTTTTGATGGCGTATCAAAGCTGGTATGCGCCACTTCATCTAAAATCACTTTATCACGCTCATGACCGATACCAACCCAGACAGGGATAGGCTGCTCGGCAACGAGGGCAGCAAGCTCATAATCATTGAGATACGCCAAATCACCAACCGCGCCGCCACCACGGATAATGACTAACAAATCTGGCAGGCGTTGATAGGTGTCGTAAAACTGCTGCTGGGCGCTGACGATAGCTTGTCGGATTTCACTTGGTGCGTGATTGCCCTGAAAGGTGGCGTGATGGTAATGGAAATGACAGGCACCTGTACGAGCTAAGCGGTCCGCATCGGCTTGAAAGTCGCCCAATCCCGCTGCTTTTTCAGGGGCAATGACTAAGACATGTTCGATATCAAATGGGACGGGTAGCTGCTGATTGAGGTTTAATAAGCCTTCGCCAGTCAAGCGGTCGACCATCTCCGCGTATTGCCGCGCCAAGTCGCCTAACGTATAGCTTGGGTCGATATCTTCAATAGTCAGTGAGAAACCGTATTGTGCATGAAAGCCTGCCGATACTTTGAGTAATACGGTCAAATCACGGTCAAGCGGCATACCGGTTGCGCGCTCAAACTTTGCTAAGACGCGCGCCGCTTTAAAGCGCCAAAGATTACCACGGCAGCTGGCAATAACTTTGCCGTCGTCATCTTTTTCTGCCAGCTCAAAGTAATAATGCCCACCTTTGCTTGATAGGTTGCGAATTTCAGCTTTAACCCATACGCGGTGATTAAAGGTCTGTTTGATGACCATATCGACCGCCGACAAGTAATCACTTAGGCGTAAAACCGTATCTTCTAAACTGACTTCCAGACTGTTTTCTTGCTCAGCCAGTTCAGCTTCCAAGGTCGCTAAATCTTTGGCAGGCACCAAAACTTTGTCTTTTTTAGAGCTGGCTTGTTTCATATTTGCTAGATTGGGTTTGCGCATAAGAGGAGACCAAAGGTAATCGAGGCTGAAAGGTTAACGACGTTAGATTAACTCATCAAAGTAAAGGTTGCAGGTATAAAAGACCAGACAGGATAGTTTACCCCAAAAGTGCCGCTACAAAAAGTAAAGCCAATAAGCCGCGATAAATATAGATGAATATAATAGCTATCTCACAAACTTATTGGCTAAAGGCTAAATAATGACGGCTTTATTGGCAACGAAAATTAATCATGTACTCATAATCATCTTTACGTGATAAATCTGGCGTGCCCGTCCCAAAGATTGAACCGATGACCGCGCCCGCTTGTCCGACCATACGGCCCGTTTGCTCATTTAAAATACCGTTATATTTGACTTTATCATCAACGATAATCACTTGTTTTCTTCCGCAAGTTTTTTGCGCACTGTCTATCGCATTTTGCTGGGCTTTTACTTTGCTCTCAGCGATGCCTGTGGTTTCATAAATCGAGTTAGCGCGCTGAATTACCGGTGAAGAAGGCGTGCTTTGACAGGCACTCAAAGCCAGAGCCGCAGCCAGTGTTGCTGTTAAAGTAGCGGTTTTATTAAAAATATTCATAATAGTTTCCTTTTTCCTATAAGTTCAATATATTACTCGACAACTTGTATGAATCTAACGTATTGCGACAAGGAGTGTCTAGGCGGTTATTGTGTGCAACGTTGCAGGTACACAGCAAATTACTTGAAATATAAACCATATCTAGGATAATTGAGGTATTCACCTTTAACCAATAAGTAAATTTATGCAACTGATTCCTGCTCCTGCTGGCGTGCTCGAAGTCGACGCGCTATGGCAACAAGACAATCCTAAAGATGCGAATACCGATACAGTGGCGCTGCTTTGTCATCCCAATCCGTTATTTGAAGGCACGATGAACAATAAAGTGGTCACGACCATGTATCGTTTTGGGCGTGATAGCGGCATGCATGTGGTACGTTTTAACTTTCGCGGCGTTGGCCAGTCAACCGGCGAGCACGACTACGCAGATGGTGAAGTAGTCGATGCGATGACCGTGCTACAATGGATTGCAGAGCAGACCAACGCTCGTAAGCTATGGCTAGGTGGCTTCTCCTTTGGTGGTTATGTGATAGCACGTGTCGCTGAGCAAGTCATGGTAGCGCCGCATATTTGGGGACTGGGTGATTTTGAAATAGCAAACGTCGCGCTTATCGCGCCCTCAGTCGAAAAAAATGACAGCAGTGATATCACTTTACCCATTGATAAAACCTTTGAGATATATGGTAATGCTGATGAAGTGATTGACCCAAATAATATGCAAGCATTCGCTGAGCGTTTAGGACTGGACGTTAGTATCGTTGATGGTGCTGGGCATTTTTTCCATGGACGTTTATCTGAGCTAAAAGGTTTGTTGGAAGAGCATAGTTTTGGCTCTAAAGAGTCGCAGTAAAACCAGCTGGTGTCTTAACCAATTTATCTAAGCATACTTTTAGCTTTTTATATTTATTTTGTCTAATAATGAGTCGTATTATGAGTTTATCTCCCTTGCAACGTTATGAGCAGGCCATTAGCACTGATGAGTTTACTCGAGATGAGCAGCAATATCAGGCAATGAGCTATTTAGATGGGTTGTATCATCAGCTTAATGATAGCGTGGCGCAAAAAAAAGGCTTTTTTAGCTTTTTAAAGTCAAAACCTGCGGCTCCCAAAGGTTTGTATATGTGGGGCGGGGTGGGGCGCGGTAAAACGTGGATGATGGATATGTTTTACGACTCTTTGACCATTGAGCGTAAGATGCGCCAGCATTTTCACCACTTCATGCAGCGCGTCCATCAAGAGCTAAATAATCTACAAGGTCAAAGCGATCCGCTAGAAAAAGTCGCGGATATCATTTATGCAGAAGCACTGATTATCTGTTTTGATGAGTTTTTTGTCTCCAACGTCTCAGATGCGATGATTTTAGGTGATTTGTTTACCATGCTATTTAATCGCGGCGTGACTTTGGTCGCCACATCAAACATTGAACCAGCAGGGCTTTATAAAGATGGTCTACACCGTGATCGCTTTATGCCAGCTATCGCCGAAGTTGAGCGTCACACCACAGTGATGAATATTGACTCTGGTATTGATTATCGCCTGCGTGTCTTACAGCAAGCGGAGTTATATGAGTCGCCGTTGACTAAGGCCAATCACCACTGGCTTGCCAACCGTTTCGCTAGCTTGTCTAACAATCAAAAAATCAGCAACGCGCCTATTACCATCAATGGTCGCGAAATCAAAATCAATGCCCGTACCGAAGATATTTTATTTTGTGACTTCCGTCATTTGTGTATGGAGCCACGCTCAGCGTCTGATTTTATCGAGATTGCCAAAGAATTTAGCACGGTGTTAATCAATTCTGTGCCCGCTTTAGATGATGATTTGCGCGATCCGACCCGCCGTTTTATTTATCTGGTTGATGAGTTTTATGATCGCCGTGTCAAACTGTTGGTAAGAGCAGAGCAGCCAATTCTCGAGCTCTATCAAGGACAAAAATTGGCCTTTGAGATTGAGCGGACGCGCTCACGCCTGCTTGAGATGCAGTCAGAAGATTATTTGCGCATGGACCATCGCATCGAAGGCTCAGAAGCGGCGTAAGGCATATCGCTAATGCATTTACATAATAATAAATAAGGATAAAATATGAATAGTTCTGAAGATAATATGGATAATAGCAACGAACTGAACAGTGATAGTGAAGAAAATCAAGCCGAAAGCCCGAGAGGGGCAAACGCGCAAGTAACCGATGAGCAACTGATTAACTGGATTAAATCAAGACGTAGTATCGGCAATTTGAGCATTCCTGCACCGACAGAAAGCCAGATTAGAGCAGCTATTGATTGTGCGGTTACCGCGCCTGATCATAAAAAACTGCGTCCGTGGCGCTTTATCGTTACCCAAGGTAATGCGCGTCACGACTTGGGCCGTGCTTTTTTAGCAGCTGCTGAAGCACAAGCGGCGCAAGAGGGCGAAGAGCTGTCTGAGAAATCACGCAAGAAAACCTACAATATGCCGCTGCGTGCGCCCGTTATTATTACAGTCGTCACCCACATGCAAGTGCATAAAAAAGTGCCACCTTTTGAGCAAATGCTCAGTGCAGGTGCAGCAGTGCAAAACCTTATTTTGGCACTACAAGCTCAGGGCTTTAGTACGGTTTGGCGTACGGGATTATTGGCCAATGAGCCTGCCGTCAAAGCCTATTTTGACGTTGGCACAGATGATTATGTCACGGCTTTTGTTTATACTGGCAGCAGTCCTTGCGATATGCCAACGCGCAAGCCGATTGATATTGAGCCATTACTGCGTTTTGAGTCATAGCGTCGAGACAGGTCTATGATTACGGCGATGTTTCAATAAGGTAATGGCTGTCATAACGCGACACAGCAAAGCAAAACAATGACCAAACTGGTCACGTTATTTCAATAAAATAACGGTTCTATATCAATAATTGTTGAAACATACCGTCAATCTCACTGTATACTCAGCACAAATTCTAATCATAATTCAGTCAGTCAATACGGATAAAATAATATGACCAGCGCTAATGATAAAAAGACAGATGCAAATATAGAGGACAGTCAAACAGATGACAAAGGGGCTGAAAAACAAAACAGTTTGCTATCCGGTATCATTGAGCGTGCCACCAAATCTGGGCTTGGACGTAAGAAGTTAAATCCTAGCGCGGTTGAATCTGCGGTGGCAAAAAATATGGCAGAAATCCATAACAATCCAACCAAATTGCGTTTGGCATTTTTAGGTGGCGGTAGCTTTGGTACGGCGATGGCAAACTTGGCTGCTCGTAATGGCTGTGATACCACGCTGTGGGTACGCAATAAACGTACTGTTAAGGCTATGGCAAAGACGCAGACCAATAAAAAATATCTGCCCGGTTATAAGCTTGATGATCGCCTCAAATACAGCCACGATTTACAAGCGGCGGTCAAAGATACCGATATTATTTTTATCGCTGTCCCAGGCCTCGCGTTTCGCGAAACCCTTAAAAGCATCGCGCCCTTTATTAGCGGGCAATCTATTGTCTCTTTAACCAAGGGTATGGAAAAAGATACCTTTGCTTTGATGAGTGATATTATTAAAGATGAGCTGCCGGAAGTAAATTTTGGCGTGATGTCAGGGCCAAATCTCGCCATTGAGATCATGAAAAATATGCCGTCTGCTACGGTCATTGCCAGTGACTCTGAGCCACTACGCCATGCGGTACAAGCAGCATTACATAGTGCTTTCTTTAGAGTGTTTGCCAGTGATGATGTTCGCGGTGTTGAGCTTGGTGGCGCGCTAAAAAATATTTATGCCATTGCCATGGGAATGGCGGCAGCTTATGAAGTCGGTGAAAATACCAAAGCCATGATATTAACGCGCGGTTTAGCGGAAATGAGCCGTTTTGGTGTCCATGCCGGTGCCAATCCGCTGACCTTTTTAGGTCTGTCGGGTGTCGGTGATTTATATGCCACTTGTAGCTCAGAGCTGAGCCGCAATTACCGTATTGGTAATATGCTCGGTCGCGGTATGACCATTGATGCGGCGGTCAAAAAATTGGGTCAAACCGCTGAAGGCGTCAACACCATTCAGCAAGTACATGAAAAAGCCACCAAAGAAGGCATTTATATGCCGATTACCCATGCGCTTCATGCAGTCATTTATGAAGACAAAGCGGCACTTGGCGTTGCTTTACATCTTATGGAAGCGGGCTTCCGTAGTGATGTTGAGTTTGTCATGGAGCATGACCATAGTAATGCGGCACTAACGGCGCAAATGCAAACAGCAAGCAAGACTAAGCATAAAAAAGACGAAAATAAGTAAAGCGTTTAGCAGAATGTAGCTATTTCATTGTTAACATTACTTTATCATCAAAATAGTCAGGTAAACGTAACACACAAGGTGGTTAAGATTATGAAAATTATCTTAGTACGTCATGGTCAAGCAGAAGATGGGACGCGCCCAGACAGTGCACGGCAGTTGACAGATTTTGGTCAGAAACAAGCGGCGGAAACGGCAGAATATATTACCACTCATTATCAACCTGATTGTTTTGTTGTGAGCCCTTATAAGCGGGCGCAGCAGACGCTGGCAGAATTACAGTTGCGCGCTCCTAACGTGCCCTCACAAATACAAGAGAATATCACGCCATCCGACGATGCCCATCAGGCGCTCATCGATATTGGTAATGTTGAAGCGGAGTGTCTGGTGGTCGTCTGTCATATGTCTATCGTTGCTCACATCGCAGGCCTGCTAACGGGTGATTATCCTGAATCCTTCTCTTTGGCAGAAGCGCGCGTGTTTGAGATGGATTTTGTGATGATGGGTATGGCAACCGAGATCGACCGCTTTGTCCCAGAACAACCTTATTAGTATCAATCATACACATGCTCATAAGACATTTAAATGCTTGCTAGACCATAGCTTTAATAAATGACAGCTTTAATCAGCAATGACTCTAAACAACAGCTTGGATAATTAAGGACACATTTGGTGTTACATGTTTGGTTAAGAGCGCAGCACAGTCCTCTAGCGGTCTGGCACGAAGATATAAAACAATGGCAATTGGTCGATGGCTGGCAACAGCTGCATGATATCTATGGTAGCTATAAAACCAATAGCCAAAAATCGGTTTGCCTGTATTTCCCATCAAGCCATGTCTTACAAGTAGAGTCTGAGCTAAATACGGCTCAGCTTAAACAATTAGGTATGAGCGGTAAGCAGTATTTATTTGAAGAAACTTCTCTGACGCCGGTTGAACAATTAGCCATTCGCCAAATGACTGAAAATACCAGCCATCATCTCTATGCTTTGGCTCAAAGCGATATCGAAGCATGGCAGCAAAGCGCTAAGCTTGTTGGCATGAACATCGTAGCGTTATTGCCTGATTTTTTATTACTGCCAACGCCAGAAGAGGGCGCAGGTCAGCAACTTGTATTGTACCAAGATAACCACACCATGCTACTGCGCCAATCCTTACATCAAGGCATGGCCGTCAGTTATCTGCCTTTAATCTTTGAGCGTTTTCCACATTTAAGCGAAGTGCTGCTATTACCAGCTATTGATGACGCCTTTGTAGATTCGAGCCACGCTACTGATATGGTTAATGAGCCTGCGTTCGATGATATTGATTTAACCAAGCATGAAACTACCGTCAAAGTAACTACTCAAACGGCGGCAATGATTGCCGAGCATCAATTACTATTAACCACGCTACCAGTTGCTCCTAAACCGCTTGAAATTCCTGAGCGTCATGCGCTGAACTTTTTTATTAAATCGACCGATTCGCAATTATCACCATATCTGCGGGTGGCGATGATGGTGGCGCTGTCAGCACTGATATTACAGATGGCGACCGATGGGGTACAATTCTACCAGTATCAGGCGGCAGCAGCAGCGACCAAAACTGAGATTGCCACCCAGTACCAGTCTTGGTTTCCTAATGAGCCGCTTAGTACGCGCACGAAATTGCAAGTGCAGTTGCAACCAAAACTGCGTAGTGATAGCCAAGCGCCTAACGCTCACATAGCGGTATTATCACGTATATCACCGCTGATTAAACAGTCGTCATTACGCGCGCAGGCGTTAGTCATGCAGCCAACTGCACTTAGCTTTACACTGATTGCACCAGACCGCGGCAGTCTTGATCAATTTACCAATACGCTAGTTGCTCAAGGATTAAATGCTAAGTTGGAACAAGTGAACGGCAATGAGCAAGGGCAGTTTAGTGGTCAAGTGACCGTTGATGTGGTAGAAAACAATAGTAGCGTTAGCAATAAAGGGTAACCATGAAAAGATTACAACGCCTTGCCAAACGCAGCACTATGGTGGCTGACCCTAAAAGCAGCGCATTATCAACGCGCATGAGTAGCTATCAAAATATTTTAATGACACGTTGGCAAACATTGTCTGCGCGTGACCAATTAGCCTTACTGCTATTGTCGGCGTTTTTGCTGTTATTTGTCGGTGGTTATGGCGGCTATAGCGTCCATCAAGCAGCAAAAGCGAGAAAAAATGAGTATCAAGAGCAGGTTGCTGACTATTTTTGGTTGCGTGCCCAAGCTGGTAATATTGATAGCAATGCGTTAAATGCTACCAATTCAGCAGATGGCGCTGAAGCGATGCCGCCGGCTAGCCGTATCAGTGCGCTGTTAAATAACTCAGGGATTGCTGATGCGCAGGTCATTGCAGCAGGCGATGCGGTGCAGCTGAGCTTTACCCATCCAAGCCAAGCGGTGGTGAGCGGGGCGCTGGGTAATCTTGAGCAGCAAGGTTGGCAATTTACTCAACTGTCGATGCAACAAGATTTGGTTACCAAGGCCATTCAAGTACAGGCAACCGTCAGTTCTTAATATTTTTAGTCAATTATGTAAGAAAAATATTTAACCACATTAACGCTTTAAAAATTACCACATTGAAAACCTGATAATTTGCCACAATAAAAATAACTACAGACCACAGAACATAACGAGTGACAGCATGATAAATAATTCTAATAATACGATGAGTGATGATAAACGCCGCTCTTTGACGATGTATAACCACATCACCTATTTGCTCTATGTGCTCAGCTATTTTACCGCTGGGCTATTGTGGATTGTGCCTATCTTTATGAACTATGCCAAACGCCGTGATGCTGACGGTACTTGGCTCGCTACCCATTTTGACTGGCAAATCAAGACGTTTTGGTACAGTATTGTCCTGTTCGTCATTGGGGTGCTTATTGTCACCTTTGCCTTAGGCGGTTTTGGTGTCAGTATGTTCGCTGAAACCAACAACATTGCCATCGGCTCAGTATTAATGGCCATTTTAGGTTTTATGGTGATGGGCTTTACTTTTATTTGGCATCTGTACCGTATTGTGCGTGGTTGGATTGCGCTTGCTGATGGCCGCCCAGTGCCTTAATCTGAAAATATGAATATCAATAAGTGGTATATGTGAATAAAAATGCTGTCTGATAGGGGTTTCTTTACTAGGTTTAGTCAGTCAATTGACAGTATTAACGCTTACTTATTGGCAGGATATGGCGTAATTTTCCTGATGAAACTTTGGTCTTATTTCAGTTAAGCTGATATAATCGCAGCGCTTGACCGCATTCGTTTTTCTCATTCATTATTTCTTTTTAAGCAGGGTCTGTCATTACTATGTCTTACGCCTTACTTCGCCCTTTTTTGTTTAATATGGACCCCGAGCACGCGCATGAGATGACCTTATCTTTATTGGATAAAGCTCATAAAGCGCGTGTGTTAGGCTTAGTGTATGGTCAGTCAATGCAGCCAACCGACTGTATGGGCTTGCAATTTGCCAATCCTGTTGGGCTTGCCGCCGGTTTGGATAAAAACGGCGATTATATTGATGCATTAGCAGAGTTGGGATTTGGTTTTATCGAAGTAGGTACGGTCACCCCAAAATCGCAAGTTGGCAATGACAGACCTAGACTATTTAGAATCAAGCAAGCCGATGCCATTATTAACCGCATGGGTTTTAATAATGAAGGCGTCGACTACCTGATTGAAAACGTCAAGCGCTGTAAATACCAAGGCAATATCGGCATCAATATCGGTAAAAATGCTGCGACTCCGGTTGAAAATGCGGCTGATGATTATGTCTATTGCTTAGAGCGTGTCTATCCGCATGCGTCTTATATTACGGTTAATATCTCCTCGCCGAATACCAAAAATTTGCGCGACCTACAAAGCGGTGAAGCGTTAACCCAATTATTAGATACCATTAAAAATCGCCACAATCAGCTGGCAACCGAGTATGGTTTTTATGTGCCTTTGGTCCTAAAAGTCGCCCCCGATTTAGAGCCATTACAAGTGGATTACATCTCTAAGCAGTTGCTGGACTTTGAGATTGATGGTTTGATTGCCACCAATACCACGTTGAGCCGCGTAGGTGTCGAAGATTTGCCCGATGGTGAGCAAGCAGGCGGCTTATCCGGTCGTCCGGTCAGCCACATTAGTACGCAAATTCTACAACAATTCTCTGACCAGTTGGGTGGTAAGGTCACGTTGATTGGCGTTGGTGGTATCGATAGCGGTGACAAAGCCGTCAAAAAAATTGAAGCAGGTGCAGATTTGGTGCAGCTATATTCAGGACTTATCTATAAAGGGCCGGGACTGGTACAGTCTTGCATTCAATCTATCGGTGGCTATTACGATGCGATGGAAGGTTAAGATTGTTAAAACTGCAAGCTTTTCACCTTCACTGAAGTACACCAAATAAGATGCAAATGAGGCGATAAACATGAGTGGTTTAGATATTGTAATTGCTGTGGTTGTCCTGATTGGCTTATGGCGTGGTTTTCAGGTAGGTCTGATTAAGACAGCTGTCGGTTTAGTCGGTTGGTTTATCGCACTTATTGCTGCCACGCGTCTGGCAGGTTCGGTCGCGCCGCAATTATCAAGTATGGTAGAGAATCCTGTTTTACAAATGGCGCTGGCGTTTTTAGTGATTGTGATTGCTATTTTAGCCATTATGCATCTGGTTGCGTTTGTGTTTTCTGGCGTACTTAAAACCTTACGTCTTGGCGTCCTTGATAAAATGGCGGGCGGGGTACTTGGCGCGGCAAAAAACGTGCTTATGGTTTTGGTGGTGCTTAGCGTCAGCGCGCCATTGTTGGTACAAATGCCGCAGTGGGAAACCTCAGTGCTCGCGCCTGAATTACTGCCTTATGCGCCCATGGGTAAAGAGCTGGTCTCAGATATGTTTGGGATGGCATGGGATCAGGTCAATCAGTCTTAAATTTTATAGATCCAAAGGCATGCTAAGCACTTAAAAAAACTATTCAAGCGTCTTTAATATTCGTAAAATATACCTCTATTTGTCATCATTAACTTGTCTTATGGATAATTAGCCTTATCTATTGTCCGTAAGACGTTATTCTCAGCAAGATCATCAGCTTTGCGGCAAAAGATAGGCAAACATTTAAGACACGCTTATCAGCCGTTATTGTGTTATCAATGTGTGGTACAAAATAGGATACAACTATGTGTGGAGTCGTTGGGGTCGCAGCTCATGAGCCGGTCAACCAAATTCTTTATGATGCCTTAACCATGTTGCAGCATCGCGGGCAAGATGCGGCAGGTATTGTGACTTTACAGGATGGGCGTCTTTATTTACGTAAAGAAAATGGCATGGTACGTGACGTGTTTATGAACCGTCATATGCTAAAACTGGTGGGTAAGTTTGGTATCGGTCACGTTCGTTACCCGACCGCTGGTACCTCAAGTAGCGCCGAAGCACAGCCTTTTTACGTCAACTCGCCTTATGGTATTACCCTTGCGCACAATGGTAACCTAACCAATGCTGAAGGTCTGGCAAAATCTTTGTATCAAGAAGATCGCCGTCATCTCAATACCGATTCAGATTCTGAGGTGTTGCTAAACGTGCTTGCGCATGAAATGCAAAATATCAATAAAACCCACCCGACGCCTACGGATATCTTTGCAGCAGTGACAGCGGTTTATAGCCGTATTGAAGGCGCTTATGGCGTGGTTGCCATGATTACGGGTCATGGGTTGCTAGCATTCCGTGATCCAAACGGTATCCGTCCGCTGATTTTTGGTAAGCGTATGGCAGCTAACGGTGGCACAGAATATATGGTCGCGTCAGAGTCAGTTGCGTTGACAGGTTCAGGCTTTAGCATTGTCCGTGATGTCAAACCAGGCGAAGCGATCTTTATTGATTTGGACCATAAACTGCATACGCATCAGTGCGTTGAGCAAAAAGAATACACGCCTTGTATCTTTGAATATGTGTATTTTGCCCGTCCAGATTCTATTATGGATAATATCTCGGTTTATAAATCACGCCTACGTATGGGTGAAAAACTGGCTGATAAAATCCTTGCTGAATGGGGTGAGGACCATGATATCGATGTGGTTATTCCTATCCCTGATACCTCGCGTACTTCAGCGATGGAGCTGGCGCTAAAAATGAATGTCAAATACCGTGAAGGGTTTATGAAAAACCGCTATATCGGTCGTACCTTTATCATGCCAGGTCAGCAGCAACGTAAAAAATCCGTGCGTCAAAAGTTAAGCGCCGTACCGCTTGAATTTAAGGGCAAAAACGTCCTCTTGGTTGATGACTCAATCGTTCGCGGTACGACGTGTCATGAAATTATCCAAATGGCACGTGATGCTGGTGCCCGTAAGGTATTTTTTGCCAGTGCTGCACCGCCGGTTAAATATCCAAACGTTTACGGTATCGATATGCCAGTGCGTAGCGAGCTGATTGCTTCAGGTCATAGCGTTGAAGAGGTACGTGAGATTATCGGTGCCGACCGCTTGATTTTCCAAGATTTGGACGATTTGATTGAAGCAGTAAAAGATACCAAGCATAGCAAGGTTGAAGGCTTTGATTGCGCGGTATTTAATGGCTGCTACATCACTGGGCAAATCAATGAAGCGTATCTCGATCATCTACAAGAGCAACGTAACGACACCGCCAAAACAGGCAAAAAAGGCGTGCAAATCGTTGCTGATACCCCAGTCGATATGATGGGCGTAGAAGAGTTATAATAGAATAAGTAACTCAAAAATGGTAGTAAGTAAAAAGGCTGGATTCGTAAAGATTCCAGCCTTTTTTATTAGCACAAATAAACGTAGTCAGTATGAAATAAAATGATGAATAAACAGCCATAGGTGGCTGGTATAAATTTTCCTTGCTTACTGTTATCACAGAGGTTACGAAAAATTCATCCCAGCCGCGCTGTATCTTTTTTAGGGTCAATATACGCTATACACTAAATTTTTAATCAGCCTAAAAAACGCGTAAATAACCACAAAAAGCCATTAATCGCCGCGATACCGACGATCATGCTGACCAGCAATTGACGACTAAGATGATAGATAAGTAGCACCAATAATAACGCGCCAATTTGTGCCATAAATAAATGTACTTCGGCACTATTTAAGCCAGCTTGGAAGCCAGCATCGCCTGACAAACCTTGATAAGAAAGGCTGGTTAAAATAAGTAATACCATCACTGACAGCGGCAAGCTTTCATTTAAGCGATGTAGCCACGGCGTATCTAGCAGCTTCTTAGGTATTAAAGCGGGCAGGGCACGGGTAATAAAGGTCACGGCTGCCATCGCCAGTGTGGCAAGAATCAAATAACTACTGCTCATTGCTGCCTCCTTGCACACTGCGCTGTAACCAAAAACCACGCGCTAAAATCAGCAGCATACAAATCGTAATCGCTACTAATAACAACCAATTACTGGTAAAGAACGAGGCAATCACTAAAGCAATGACGGCAATACCAATGGGGAAATAGCGTTTAATACTTTGGAATTGCTCATAAGCCAAAATGGCAAACAGACACACCAAGGCAAAATCTAAATGCGGTACCAAGTCACTGAGCGCGCTGCCAATCATCACGCCAATAGCGCTAGCAAGTACCCACCAGCTTTGATTAAACAGACTGATAGGCAAAATCAAGCGCGCTCTTGACTCAGGAGGTAAACTGGTCATCACTGAAAACGTCTCATCAGTAAGGGCAAATAAACAGTAGGTTTTCGCTATTTTATTTTTTGGCAAATACTGCAATAACGGCATACCATAAAAGACGTGACGCAAGTTAATGGCGGCAATGTTGGTAGCAATATTTCCAATAGGTAGCCCAGCACTTAGCATCGGTAAACACGCATATTGCGCCGCGCCTGCATATAAGACTACACTTAGCATAATAGTCCCCCACACTGGTACACCGGCTACTTGTGCGAGCACGCCAAAGGCGATGCCTGCTGGCAGATAACCCATGGCCACTGGCAAGCTTTTTTTAAAGCCTTCTGCCCATTCGTAATGATAAGCTTGATTTTGATTAATCTCATTTGATTGAGTAGTCACGTAATATCCTAATTTTTCTTACTTTTATGTATCGTTTATTATCTCTTTTGTGTTTATTAAACGCCTCATGTTAGCTAATTACTTTAATGGTCAAGCTTCAGGCTGCAATTTTTCATAGCTGCCTGTTTGATGGGCACGGTATAAAAACCCACCAAGAATCATCAATCTTAATAATAATAAGCACCAAACGCTAAGCCAAATACCGGTCATATCCCATTGCTGGTAGAGTAGCCAACTTAAAGGGAAAAAGATAAGCGCCAATATCAGCGCGGCATTACGAATGACGCTACCAGCCGTTAAACCAAAGAATATTCCATCGAGCCAATAAGCGCCAACGCCAACCAGTGGCAGTAGTACCGCATAAAGGTGATAGTCATAAGCCAGCGCAAAGACGGGTTCGATATTGGTCATAAAATCCAAATAAGTTGGCATCGCAAGCCACCAAATCGTGCTTAGCATCATGGCAAGGCCGTAACTGACCACGCCTGTGCGTTTGACGATAATACGAAAGTGCGGCCAATCGCGTCGTCCAGCTGCTTGTCCGCTCAAGGTTTCTGCCGATACCGCCACGCCGTCAAGAGCGAAGGCTGAGATGCTTAATACCTGCAATAAAATAGCATTGGCGGCCAAAATAACATCGCCGCTTTGGGCAGACAGTCGGGTAATCCAAGCAAAGCTTAGGGTTAAAATAAGCGTACGGATAAAAATATCTTTATTTAATGAGAATAGCCTAAGCATCTTATCTTTGGTAAAGTGGTCTTTATTGGCATTAAATAACGCGCGCCAAGAGATTTGTAGATGTCGACAGCTGAGCCACAATGCTAAGACTACCCCAAGCCAAAAGGCAATGGTCGTCCCTAATGCCACCCCAACCAAACCCATTTGCAACACATAAACAAAAAATAAGGTCAGAATAATATTAAGCATGGCGATAAAGCCTTGCTGATAAAGCATATAGCGGGTTTTGCCTTGACCGGCAAACCAGCCGATAAAGGCAAAATTCATCAGCTCTGCGATAACGCCCCAAAAACGGACGTCCAAATAAGTTTTGGCTGCACGACCGCTATCGGGATTGGCAGAAAGCGCTTGCAAGCCAAAATCAATGAGCCAAGGTTTTGCAATAAGTAGCACTGCGCCAATCATAAACGCAAGTAACAAAGCCCGCTGCAAAATTGATAGCAGCGGCGATTGCGTTTGTTTATGCGCATCATTATGAGCCAGCTGACCGAGTGCTTGTGCGGACAGTCCAGATGACGCGTATTGCAAAAAGTTAAAGCTGACTAATATCAAAGACAGCAGCTGAATAGCCAAACCCATGCCAGCAAGCTTGGCAGTGTCATTCATATTACCGACAATAGCTGTATCAATGACGCTTTGTAGTGGCATCGCAAGGTTAGCCAATAATACAGGTAAGGCAATCGCGATGATACGCGCATAGCGAGTATCAATAGGCGGCATAGCACTTGGCGGCAGGGTAGATGACATAGCTTAGTCGCTTATATAACCATATAATAAGACAGAAAAGTTTAGTGATGACTTATCGAATAGTATTAAAAGATGGATAAAAATAGTATAAAGACAAAAGCACCTAGAGTTTAGGTGCTTTTATCGTGATAACGTTTGCTAAACAACTAAAAGTCTAGTGATTGGCTTTTATACAAGCGTTAGTCTTGCTCATACATTTTTGGATCATTAAAAGTAACGATTTCTTCTTCAAACTCAGGCTTTACTTTAACGATAAAGTCATCACGTGACAAACCCATCGCTAGAGGAATCGAGCTTGCGATATAAGTAGATGAGTAAGTACCAGCAAGTAGACCAATAAACAGGGCAGCCGAGAACCAGAATAAGCCATCACCGCCTAAGAATAACATCGCTAGTACTACCAATAGTACCGTTGAGATGGTCATAATCGTACGGCGCAGCGTCTCTGTCAATGACAAATCAACCGTTTGACGCGGCGTGATACCACGCACGCGGCGGAAGTTTTCACGAATACGGTCATAAACGACGATCGTATCGTTCAGCGAGTAACCAATCAACGCCAGTACAGCAGCTAGGACAGTTAAATCAAACGGAAAACCAAATAAGGCAAAGACCCCGATGGTTACCACCGCATCATGGAATAGCGACAGTACTGCGCCAAGCGCTAGCTTAAACTGGAAGCGTAGGGCAACATAGCCAAGCATACAAGCCAATGCCAATGCCAATGCCATAACCGAGTTTAAGTAGATTTCGTTACCGACTTGGCTACCGATTATATTAACGTTACTGATTTCAACGTTATTATTAGGCAATGCTAATGCTTTACTCAGGCTGGCGTTCAGTCCATCGACGTTATCTGACTGTGGTGGCAAGCGTACTAAAAGCTCTTGGCGCGTACCTAGATACTGTACGACCGCATCGTCAAAGCCATTATCGGCTAGGGCATTTACCACATCGGCTTGCTCAGCAGGCTGCTCATAACGCACATCTGCTGAAACCCCGCCGGTAAAATCAAGACCTAGATTTAGACCATTAACGGCGATGGCGATAATACTGCCAATCACCATCAGAAGCGATAGAAGTGCCATCGGCTTTTCTAACTTCATAAATGGGATGATACGTTGATCGCCAATGGCTTTGATACCACCTTCTGCGTAAGCAGCGGCATCTTCGGCAGAACCACCTAACATCAAATTAGGATCAACCGCTGCTGTGTTACCAGATGCTTGGGTCGCCAAGGCTTGATTTTCTTTCCCACCGCGGCGGGTTTTTGAACCGGTCAATTTAGAGGTTCTAGGATTATTAGCTTGCGTATTACTGCCTTTGCCATCACGGCGCGGTTTTTTACGGCGGCGCGTACCAGTAGTATTTGCTTCACCGTTTGAGCCATTTCGATCTGGGTTATTTTCTTGTTCTAGCGGATTGTTATTATCGATAGCCATAGTTTTCTCCTAACCGATGCTCAGACGTTTGATAGATTTGCGCTTGCCGTAAGCAATTTGTATCAGCGCACGCGTCACCAAAATGGCGGTAAATAGCGAGCTGACAATACCAATCGCGAGGGTAATCGCAAAGCCTTTAATCGGACCCGTACCTATCGCAAATAAGATAAAGGCGACCAGTAAGGTTGTGATATTGGCATCGAAAATACTACTAAAAGCACGGTCAAAACCTGCGACGATGGCGGATTTTGGCCGGACACCATTTGCCAGCTCCTCACGTATCCGCTCAAAGATCAGCACGTTGGCATCGACCGCCATACCAATGGTCAAGACAATACCAGCAATACCCGGTAGGGTGAGTGATGAGCCTAAGATTGACATGATAGCAATGATAATAATGACGTTAATTGCTAGGGCCACGTTGGCAATGACGCCAAATAAGCGATAGAAAACAATCATAAAGGCGAAAACTAATAGATAACCCACTTGGGTAGAGAATAAGCCTTTTTCGATATTTTCTTGACCGAGTGATGGACCAATCGTACGCTCTTCCACGAAATACATCGGTGCTGCTAGCGCCCCTGAACGTAGTAAAAGGGCAAGCTCAGCCGCTTCAGCGCTACTGTCAAGTCCAGTAATACGGAATGACGAGCCCAGTACCGCTTGGATATTGGCACGGTTAATGACTTTGGTTTCTGCATACGGTGTACGTACTTCAACCGTCTCACCAGTCGCTGGGTCTTCTTTATAAGCGATACGTTGTTTATTCTCAATAAACAGCACCGCCATTTGTTTACCGACAGCAGTACGGGTAGCGTTTTGCATGAGCTTGCCACCAGCACTATCTAGGGTAATGCTGACTTCAGGCGAGCCATTTTCATCGATGCCTGTCTGAGCATTGGTGACTTTATCACCGGTGACAATCGCTTGACGCTCAAGCAATACTGGCGGACCATCGAGTGTTTCAAAGGGGAACGCTTCAGTGCCAGCAGGCGGAATACCGCCCATATAGTTTTCAGCACCTTCAGCAACCATACGGAACTCAAGGTTAGCCGTACGACCAAGGACACGTTTTGCCTCAGCGGTATCTTGTACGCCTGGAAGTTCAACGACGATACGGCTAGCACCTTGCGATTGTACCAAAGCTTCAGTCACGCCAAGCTCAGCAATACGATTGCGTAGGGTGGTCAAGTTTTGGTTGACCGCGTAGCTATTGATTTCATCTAAGGTGGCATCGTTATACGCTAAAATTAGCGCTGGGCCTTGCTCATCAATCGAAGACTGTAGCGTGAAAGTATTACCCATCGAGCCTTGTAAGATGTTTTGCGCACGGTTACGGGTATCGGTATCAGCGAAATGCAGCACCACGCCACGTTTTTCGGTTTTGATACCTTTTACCGCAATACGCTCAGCACGTAAGTCACGGCGCATATCACGACTGGCACTGGTCAAACGCTGCTCGAGCGCTTTATCCATATCCACTTCTAGTACAAAACGTACACCGCCGCGCAAATCAAGCCCGAGTTTCATCGGTTTTGCACCGATATCACGCAACCACTCTGGGGTCGTTTGTGCCAAGTTTAGTGCGACCACATAGTCCTCGCCCAAATTCTGACGCAGCACTTCCTGAGCTTTTAGCTGATCGACTGGATTATCGAGACGCACCAGCGCGCTGTTGCCCTCAAAGGTACCATCATGATTATTGATGCCAGCCTCTTCAAGTAAGCTTTTAGACTGGGTCAAAATACCTTCAGACAGCTGTGTACCTGCTGCGGCACTGGTAATCTGTACGGCAGGTTCATCAGGATAGAGGTTAGGGGCCGCATATAGACCGGCAATGATAAGCACGACGGCGATGAGTAAGTATTTCCAAGCGGGATATTGCATAATCACTTCTTTAAGTTGATAAACTACTGGCGACGCAGGCCACAAGTTAGCAGATGGGAAGTTAGCGATAACAATGGCAGGTGATTAAATGGAGAGCTACTATTGTGTGTTAGTAGTCGTACTAAATTCTGCACCACTGCGATCATCCGCGATGATAGTAAAGCAAAAAACGGTTAAGCGTAAACAGTAAAGCGAAAAATGACCGTAAATAATGTACGGTCATTTTACAGTCATTACAACCAATAATTGATATCTAGCAGCAATTAAGCTCAATAAAAGTTTGTCAATTATTGAATTTCTAAATGACAATTAAACGCTTTCAATCGTGCCAGCCGGCAATACTGAAATCACGGACGCACGTTGCACTTTAACATCGGTATGATTGTTTAAGCTCACTACCGCATAATCACCTTCCAATGCCTTAATACGGCCCATAAGACCACCAGCAAAAATGATTTCGCTGCCAACGGTCAACGCGTTGACCATCGCACGGTGCTCTTTGGTACGCTTAGACTGTGGGCGAATCACCAAAAAGTAAAAAATGGCAAAAAAGGCAACCGGCAACAAGATTTGACCAAACATTGACGCAGCGCCGGCAGTTTCTGGTGCCGCATGGGCCGCTTGAATGAATAAGCTCATAATTTCTCTCAGTAAGTCATAGATAAGAATAAATTTACACGCATAGTAACAAAAAATCTCAGGCTTGGTAACTGTTAATCATAGGCTGAGAGCGTTTTTGTTAAAACTCACGGACTAACCATGACCGTTATAATGGTGGGCGTTTTCTTATTATAAAGGATATAAGGATAAGTTACTGAGCAGACAAAAAAGCCAAATGTTAAGTTAACATAAAGCTATGATAAATTTATATTAACTTTATCAGTTTAAAATTTCGTGGGCATAAATTTATAAGTAACTGATAAGTATGGTAATTTATTGCGAAACACTATTATTAACATTGATATTAAACAAGCTCTTATCATAAACCAAATGGCTGTATAATAGAGTTGTTTGAGCGCGTTTTTAGTGATTGGATAGAAATGCATTCGCATTTATCGGCTATTATTTTCTATCTGCTGGCGCTTGCGCATGATATATTGTGATTTCCTTTTTCTTCTTTGTTTAGGTTACCTAACTTGTTTACCTTTTTTATGTCTGTACCTCGCTTATACCGTCCGCGCGCTTGCCGCAAAGACGCTTCTGCTGAACCTCCCCCGACGATGGGTGGCAATGGTCGCTCTTATGTGATCAGATTTAATAGTAAATCGTTTTTCGCGTTTATTCTATTGCTAACCTCTTTGCTACCACAAGCGGTTTGGGCGGCGGGCGAGGTAGCAAATCCTACTGCTAGTAGCGTTCTACTGCTTATTTTATTTGTGCTCATTGCCATTGGCATCTCGTTCATTTGTTCGCTCGCCGAGGCGGCATTATTGAGTATGACGCCGTCATATATTGCTGACTTGCAAGAAACGAACCCAAAAAAATCCAACATGCTAAAACGCCTAAAGGTCGATAATATCGATCAGTCGTTAGCAGCTATCTTAACGTTAAATACCGTGGCGCATACTTTAGGCTCGATTGGGGCGGGTGCGCAGGCGACGATTGTCTTTGGTAGTGCTTGGTTTGGACTTTTTTCGGCGTTCATGACCTTGGCTATTTTGTTTTTATCCGAAATCATGCCAAAAACCCTAGGCACTATTTATTGGCGTCAATTGGGCGGCATGGTTGCTTATTTTGTCCGCGGTATTATTTTGCTGCTCTATCCTTTGATTTGGTTCTCAGAAAAATTAACCAAACTACTGGTACGCGGTAAAGAGCCGCAAGCGTTTAGCCGCCGTGAATTCGCGGCACTCGCGAGCATTGGCGAAGAATCAGGACAAATCGATCCCTTAGAGTCACGTATTATTCGTAATCTATTGGCATTTGGGGCGATTAAAGTTGAAGATATCATGACCCCGCGTTCGGTAATGCTTGCATTTGAAGAGCATAAAACCGTCGCTGATTTATTGGTTGATCGGCCAAAACTGACCTTTTCGCGTTTGCCAATTTATGATGGCGATTTGGACAATATCACCGGTTTTGTCTTAAAAACTGACATGCTTTTGGCAAAATTTAATCATGCTGCTCATAAACCGCTGACCCAGTTTAAACGCGACATTACCTTTGTATTTTCAAAGATGAAACTGTTTGATTTATTAGAGCTGATGCTAAAAAACCGTATTCATATTGCTATCACCGTTGGTGAGTACGGCGAAGTTAAAGGCTTGGTAACTTTAGAAGATGTGTTTGAAACTTTATTAGGGCTTGAAATTGTCGATGAGATAGATCGCGTCGAAGACATGCAAGCCTTAGCTCGGCAGATGATGGACAGACGCGTTGAGCGTTTAGGCATGAAGCTCAGCGATGATGAAAGTTATGAAGACGGCCATAATGAACACAAGCATGAGAAAAATGGTCATTAAAAATTGGACTGAGCAGATAAATGCACAGCACTGTTTTGCGTGAGATTCGCAATAATCACACAGGGTGTCACATAGCTGTGAGAATTGGGTGATAGGCTAAAACTAACATAACAATGTGTCGTTAATTAACCTAAGTTTTACACACAAATAGCCTTAAAACAAAAGAATTATAAGCGCCTGATAAATTTAGGTCTTAAGTCAATGTATGACCATAATCTATCGCCATAACATTATTTGGCTTTAACGACACACGACGATAATGATAATAGTATTACTAAGGAATATCATGAAACGACTATGGGGAAAAGGGCTAATTGCTCTATTGATAAAAAGTGCTGGCGTGACAGCGGTAGTGGCCGCTGCTGGCGCTATTAGTATCAACGCGCAAGCGGCGACCATGAGCAATGCGCTGGTACAAAACTACGCCGCTGCCATGAAATCAGCTGCCAATAGCCAAAACACCAATCAAGTTGCGCGCTTGGTGTCTGATGATGCACTGATTTCGATGTCCAGAAAAGGCAAAACCACCAGCCTTGATAAAGACGCTTATCTGCAACTGCTGCAAAGAAGCTGGCGTGATACGTCAAATTATCGCTACGATATTACGGTGGATAACATTGTGATTACGGGCGACCAAGCCAAAGCCAATGTCACCACCAATGAAAGCTGGGTAAAAGACGGTCAAAAAGTTTCATTTGTCACTTCATCGCGGGTCACACTGACTTTATCTACAGGTAATGCGGTGCTTTTACGCGCGGTCTCACAAGTGACCATCAACTAAAAATTAGTCATATATCAAGTTCTGTATAATGAAGTAAGCCATCAAAAGATAGGACGGATGACTTTTTGCGCATTATCTTTACGATTAGGCTGGTTTTTGTCTGATATTGCGTACTATACTGTCGATTAACTTTATTTTATCACTTATTGTTGTTAGGAAACTTCCACTATCATGTCTACTGTGTCATCAAAATCTCGCTCCTTTATCGCTTTACCATTGACGCTGGCGGTGTCGACTTTACTTATCAGTGCTTGTAGTAATACCTCAGCGGTAAAAAAGACGGGTGCGACCGGCAGCTCAGCTGTGGTTAACAAACGTCCCGCTACTCAAGTGACTAAACCAAGCACGGGCGCTGATTATTCAACGGCTTTTTTGGATGCTGAGAGCTTAGATGAGCTGGCAGATTTATTAGAAGCGACTGATATGACGATGGTTGAAGGCAATAAACTTGCTATTCAACAATATGGTGATTTGTGGAATCGCTTGCGTGCAGGCTACCGTATGAATGGTGGACGCCCTGTTTATAATCAGCGTATTGAAGCGCAAAAAGGTTGGTTTACCAGTCGCCAAGACTATCTAAACCGTTTAACCGCCCGTGCCAGTCGCTACCTTTACCATACGGTGCGAGAAGCTGAGCGCCGTAATATTCCAACCGAACTTGCGTTATTGCCAGTGATTGAGAGCTCCTACGATCCAAGTGGTACCAGTAGTGCCGCCGCCGCAGGTTTATGGCAGTTTATTCCAAGTACTGGGCGTATCTATGGTCTAAATCAAAGTAGTACCTATGATGGTCGCCGTGATGTGATTGAATCAACGCGTGCCGCTTACGACTTTTTGACTGCGCTGCATAATCAATTTGGCAGTTGGGAGCTGGCACTAGCTGCTTATAACGCCGGTCCTGGTCGCGTACAAAAAGCCATTGATGCCAATGCGGCGCGCGGTTTGCCGACCGATTATTGGTCGCTCAGACTACCGACTGAAACCATGAACTATGTACCGCGCTTTTTGGCGGTTGCCGAAATCGTTGCCAAGCCTGAGCAATATGGCGTCTATCTGCCTGCTATTGCTAACCGTCAGCATTTCCGTAGTGTACCGGTCAATTATGGTGTAAGCCTAGCTGAAGTGTCGCAAGTGACAGGGGTCAGTTACGATGAGTTAGAAAGGCTGAATACGGCGCTGACATCAGCGCGCGTCGACGCATCAGGCCCGCAGCGTATTATCATTCCAAACGATGTCAGCTTGACGACAGATGCTAAGCTTAGCTCGTTAAGAGGTAATGGTAGTAGTAATGTCATTGCTTCTAGCAATACCAGTATTAGCACGACGCCTAGCTATTCAGGCTCAACCACACCAAGCTACAATAATAAACCATACACCAGTAGTGGCTCATTACCGACTACCGGCAGCGCCCTTGCAGAGTATGCCGCGAGCGCAAGCGTACCGCAGCAGACCACCAGTTATATTCCGCCGACGGCTTCACCGACCAGCAGCTCCGTTTATAGTAACAACAATACCGTCCGTACTGAGCCACCGCTGACGTCTGCTGAAACCAAAAAGATTAACGCTGAACTAAAGAGCAGTAACAGCTTACCGACCACATCGGCGCAAATTACGCAAAACAATACCATCATTCAAGAGCCGCCATTAAGTAAAGCGGAACGTGATTACATTGCCAATCAGATTCGTATTAGTACGCCTGAAACCAATATCGTCAATGCCGATGGTAATATCAACCTATCAGCTGTTCAGACGCAGCAGTCGATTTTAGAAGCGACTGGGCAAGAGAAGAAACTGAGCTTCCCGAAAAAATCGGCTAGCAAACCAAAACCACAAGGCACGCGTAGCACTTATACCGTCAAGCGCGGCGATACCTTGGCGAATATTGCTAGTCGTGCTGGTGTTAGCTGGCGTGATATCGCTGAATGGAATCAGATAGATGCGAGTGCCAATCTGCTAGCAGGCAGCACATTATACTTATATAACGCCAAATCTATCGAGCCATTGAGTAGTGCGAGCAATACCGCCGCAAGCCAGCCTGAAAGCTATATCGTTCAAGGCGGTGATACGCTAATCGGTACCGCCAATCGCTTTGGTTTGTCAGTGACTCAGCTAGCCACCTACAATAATCTGAGCAGTAGAGCAGACTTGCTACGTGGGCAAAAACTGTGGTTGGTACCTGGTAAAGTCACCGCGCCTGCGGCCACGCCTGCTGCGCCATCGACCAAACCTAGTAAATCCAGTACGGCTACCAAAAATTATAAAGTCAAACCGGGCGATGGTTTGATTGCGCTATCTCGTCAATTTAATGTACCGACCACCACCTTGGCAAATTTAAATAATATGGGTACGATGGACTCACTATACGTCGGTCAAATCTTAAAAGTGCCTGCCAATGTAGACTTTACTGCCGCAAATACTAGCTCTAGCAGCGCTAGCAATCCTGTGAAAACCAATAGTCCTACAAGCACAGTGGCAACGACTAACTATAAGGTTAAATCGGGTGATACTTTAATTGGTATTGCAAATAGTGTTGGTATCAGTCCTGAAGAGCTAGCAGCCGTCAACCCTAACTTTGATGCCAAAGCGCGCTTACAGCGTGGTCAGACAATCAAAGTGCCTGTCACCAAAGATTTGGTCGATCGTCAGCTTAATGACAAAGCGGTTAGCTATAAAGTAAAATCAGGCGATACGTTAACGGGCGTTGCTCAGCGTTACAATATTGGCTTAAGTGATTTGGCCGCTGCCAATAATTTAAAAACCAATTCTAATCTGATATTGGGTCGGACGATTACCATTCCTGCAAACGGTACGGTCAGTGTTGCTAGCACGTCTAACAATACTAGTAACAATAGTAAGAGCAGCACCGCAAGTACAGAAACAGCCAGTAGCACCAGCGCTGGTAAAAAACTTGGTAATACCGAAAGCTATAAAGTAAAAGCGGGCGATGGTCTGATTGCGCTAGCGCGTCAGTTTGGGATATCGGTAGAGGATTTGGCGGCGACCAATAATTTGGCGACCAACGCCCAGTTACAACGTGGGCAGACCATCAAAGTACCAAAAGCAACGGTCAGCTATACCGTGGGCTCGGGCGATAGTTTGATTGGCCTAGCACGTAAGTATGGCGTATCCACCAAAGAGCTTGCCGATATGAACAATATCGCTGTCGATACCATGCTACAACGCGGTCAACGTTTAACCGTACCGAATCGCTAATGTAGAATGTAATCGCATTTGACAAATTTTAAGCATTAAAAAAAGCTGCTCTTTTATAAGAGCAGCTTTTTTATTGGCATTACTTTGTTCAAGATTTAAGACTTTATTCAAGGTTTAGAGCCTTTAGCACGACCATATTAAACCGTTTGGGTTTTAATGGTTTCAAGATAACTTCTAATATTACTCACATAATGCATTGCCTGACCATAACGGCTGTTCGACGCTCTATTTTCCGACAAATAAGCATATATGTTTGCCCAGCTTTTATCATCGATGCCATTGGCGCTCAATTTACGCTGGATACCTTTTACAGCATTTGGACCCATATTATAAGCGGCAAGGGCAAACCAGATGCGATCAGTCTTTGGTACATCAGCGAAATCGGCTTTCATTTGCTCCAAATAACGAGCACCGCCACCAATACTTTGATACGGGTCAACGCGATCAGAGACGCCCATCGCCTTAGCGGTATTATTGGTCAGCATCATGATACCGCGCACGCCAGTCGGAGAGACGGCATTGGCATTTAAATGCGACTCTTGATAGCCCATGGCGACCAGTAGCTCCCAATCATGATTATAATTGCGCGCTTGCTCTTGAAACGATGACTGATAATCAGGCAACTTTTCTGTCAAGGTCTTTTTAAAATGGTCTTGGCTATAAGCGTCTTTTAATAAGTTCTGATTATAAAACGCCGCCAATTTTTGCGTGTGTTCAAGCTTAATACTATCACATAAAAAGTAACTGGCTTTTTGCGATAATGGATCGTTGGCAGAATTAAATGTCCAACTGACCTTAGGATGCAGCCCATTTTTAGTCAAGCTGGCATCATAGCCGCAGCTGACATTGACAGAAGCTAAATCTAACTGGCTTTTTAGCTGGGTGCTGGCGGTGGTCAAAGCTATATCGGCATCGCCTGATTTTAAAGCTCTGAGCGCTGCTTCTTCGCTAGCATAGGCTTTGAGATTGATGTTGACGCCAAGCCCATCTGCATAGCTACGCACTAAATCATAGCCAAAACCGTGCTGAAAGCCGTCGGTTGCAAAGTAGGTGCTGTCACCCGGTACAGCAGCAACCGTTAGAGTGTTTTCTAACATAACGTGCGCATAGGCAGGCACAGGCGCGTTCATCGTGGTCAAGCTCTCAGCCGGTAAAGAGAGCAGAGCGATGCTTGATACTTGTGCCAATTTCTTGGTTTTGGAAAATTTGGTTTTGGCGCAACCAGTCACTTTGATAGGTGCAACTGCTGGAACGAAGTTACTTTTGGTGTGCAGTAAGCGCTTAGATGGACGCAGTAAATAAGAAATACGGCGTTTGGCCCCTTGCGCAGATACTTTCACACGGTAAGTAATACGCTGCATGGATGTCTCCTGATTTTAGCCATCCTTCATACCATAAAAATGCTTAATCAATTTATGCGGCTTATATAGTTATAAAAAGCGTATGGCTATATAAGTGGCATAAACTGGCGTTACATTTTAGATCACATCAGCCTGATAAATAGCATAAGGTCGCTGTCATCTTGTTTACATATGGCGCTGCTAACATCAAATATATAACCGTTAGCACAACCATCTTTTTATCATTTAACGCATAGGTAGCTACTTTTTAGAAGATAAAACACGCACTTCAAACATCATTCTAAAAAAAGACGCACCACAGCGCGAAGGGTATAAATCGGATGATTCCTTCATCGCTATAAAATGAGTTAGTGATTAAAAGACTGGCTATAAAACCATATGAAACATAGGTAAGGTCATGAATAAATTATTGAGACAAATATACAGCATAAGCGCCGTACAACTGCACTTAATCGTTGCTGCGTTTATATTAATCACGAGCTACTCTTTAAATCGATTGTAGTAGAGGAGCGGGCTAATAATATGGTTTGCTCAGCGATAAAGATGAGTAATACCCCTTGTCTGCTAGCGAGTAAAAAAAACACCATCAGAGAAATTTTGCTCTAATCTTATCGCGACGCTAAAATAAAAATACTGTTTAAAACCACTGTCTCATCAGCTAAATAAGGCAAAGAGAGTATTTAAATGATCACCGTTAAAAACCTTATTAATTTATTAAAAAATAGAGCTTTAATCGATGAAAAAAATTTTAGCGCCATAACCGGAAGCTATAAAAATGGGAAGTCTCATGACAAGACATTCTTTCTTCAGGAACTAATATGCGGATATTCATTATATTATTCAAGTAGATTTAATAAATTAGCGATAAAACTTAACAATAGCACTATAAACGGTAAAAAACGCCTTTGTTTTGGCTGACCCAGTGACAAAAAGTGCTATAAGAAAAGATTGCGCCTAAGCAGCATTTTCTGTATTTGACGCAAAATATTAATATTAACGCTTAATAAACTTAGTGCTTCAACTGAGAAAAAACAATTGTAGGTAGATAAAACTGTTTGATTATCAAGCGGAGCTTAATGGTTAGGCTGGGTTATCAATGTCAATAAAAGTCACGAGCAAGCCAAATTGCTCAGCCAGTAGTTCGCCCAACGCTTGAATACCGCCGCGCTCGGTCGCATGGTGACCGCAGGCAAAGTAATCAATGCCAAGCTCACGGGCGCTATGGGTAGTGCGCTCTGATATTTCACCAGAAATATAAGCATCACAGCCCATCAATGCTGCTTGCTCAATCATATCTTGCGCGCCGCCCGTGCAGATACCCACGCGTTCAATCAATCTGCTGTCCGCTTGCGTAGGCTCAGCGTTGGTTGCGGCGTTATAGGTGGCGGGAATGTGTAATGGCACCCGACCTAAAGCAGCGGTAATCTGGGTAATAAGGTTTTGAGCGCTTTGCGGCTGGCAGCTGGCAATATTGCCAACCGGATGCGACTCATGCGGATAAAGCGCACCGATGATATTCATATCGAGTAACTCAGCAAGTTTGGCATTATTGCCAATAATAGGATGGGCATCGAGTGGCAGGTGGTAGCCAATCAAAGAAATGCCATGCTGCATCAGTTTGCGAATACGTTGACCTTTCATGCCTGTGATGGTCTCAGGCTCGCCTTTCCAAAAATAGCCATGATGCACCACGATAGCATCGGCGTTATCAGCAATCGCGGCGTCAATCAACGCCTCACAGGCGGTGACACCGGTGACAATACGACCGATAGGTCGCCCGCCATCTACTTGCAAGCCATTTGGTGCATAGTCTTTAAAGGCTGCTGCTGATAAGTAGTCGTCACAAAAATCCGTCAAAGCTTGTGTGCTAATCGTCTTATTTGGCGTTTGGCTTGAAAACTGACTTGAGAACTGATTTGAAAGCTGGTTTAAGGTTTCGGTCGAGCTATTGTGTTCGGTCATGGTCTTTCCTTATAATTGTTGCCGTTACGGACGGTTCTTGATTGTTTGTTATTTACAAATTTCAAGCGTTCAATGCAGTAAGTATTGCCGCTAAATAAGCAAAATATCTGTTTATAATTAACTTTGCTCTAAGTCGTTAGGGTGTTTAATAGCGCCATTTTAGCATGGTGCTGTAAAAGAGTAGATAACGCGGATAACTGAAACGGTACACGATACGTTACTATTTATCGATGTTGCCAGTTATAATTTGCATACCTGAATCTATAGAATCCGTAGCGCTTATATTATTCAATCTTGTCTTAGGTATTACTAGGCATCATTGCCCAACGAGAAGCGTTTGCGTATAGTTATCATTCATTCACTGTTTTTACCAAACTGTTTTCACAAAACTATTTTTAAAATAGAGAGGTTTTTATATGTCGTCTTCTCGGAATACCAATAACAATAACAAGGCCGGCGCGTTAACGTGGTTGCCTTGGGTTTTGTTGCTGATAGTGGTTGCAGCGTTTATTTGGTTGTTTACGAGTATGAAGACGGCATCAGAGCAAGCGTGGGAGCCGCCTAGAACCATGCCTGCCGAGCAGCAAGCATCAGCGCCAGTGTCCGATACACCTGCGCCGATTGCTTCTTATCATAATGGCGTTGCTCGCGCGTCACAATCTGTCGTCAATATCTATACCACGCAGACGATGGCCGAGCATCCTTATATGAACGATCCGGTATTGCGCCGATTTTTTGAGTTTCATGGTGGGCCGTCCCAAGAGCAGGGCAATACCAACTTGGGTTCTGGGGTCATTGTTTCAGAAGATGGTTATATTGTGACCAACGCTCATGTCCTTGAAAAAGCTGATGAAATTACGGTTGCCTTTAATGATGGGCGCAAGAGTCGTGCGAAATTGATTGGTACCGATCCAGACAGTGATTTGGCGGTGATTAAAGTTGATATGACTGATTTGACGCCCCTTGGTTTCCGTAAAGACCCTATTCGTGTTGGCGATGTGGCATTGGCGATTGGTAATCCATTCGGGGTTGGTCAGACGGTGACGCAAGGTATTATCTCGGCGACAGGGCGAACAGGACTTGGCGTTAATAAGTTTGAAGACTTTATCCAGACCGATGCGGCGATCAATCCGGGTAACTCAGGTGGCGCGCTGGTTGATGCTTACGGCGAGCTCATTGGTATTAATACCGCTATTTACTCGCGCTCTGGCGGTTCGATGGGTATTGGATTTGCCATTCCTACTGCCATCGTTGAGCAAGTGATGAATGCGATTATTAAAGATGGAAAGGTTAGCCGTGGTTGGCTCGGTATCGAAATCCAATCGCAGCTGCGCGACCCAACCCAGCTTGAAACTTCAACAGGTGTCGAAGTATTTAATGTCGTGCCTAAAAGTCCAGCGGCTAAGAGTGGCTTACGCATTGGCGATATTATTTTGTCAATTGACGGTATTGAGATGACCGATGCCAATACCTTAATCCAGTATGTCGCTCGTAAAGCGCCAAATACCACGCTTAACGCTCAAGTCCTGCGCCAAGGCAAAAACAAGCAAGTAAAAATCCTGCTAGAAGAGCGTCCAGCGCAAGAACCTATGGCGCGCCCTGTCGTTATTCACGATGAAACGCTAGGTGGTATGGGCGATCCTAGTCTACAAAATGATGGAGAAGAAGTGCCCATGATGTCAGAAGCGGAGCGTGACCGTATGCGCGAAGAGCTATTGCAGTTATTTGAAAGAGATGGCGCACCTTTATAAAAGTATGGTTTACACATATTACTGTGGAATTTAAAAAATAAAAAAAGCGCGCTATTTTGAAGATAGCGCGCTTTTTTATTAGCATGTTTTTTTAATCATAACTCTATGAATTTGGCAGCTACTTTTCTATTAGCTCGTGATTGATATAAATGACGCCTTGCACGCGGCAGCAACAGGGCAAGATTTCGTCTTCTTCAATCATAGCAAGTGGCTCAAACGGATAATCAATAACGTGTGAGCTGGCGATGCGCTTGATGCGGCAACTGCCACAATAGCCTTCCTTACACTGATAATTGATATCATGTCCGGTGCGTAGCAATCCATCGAGCAGACTTTCGTCATCATGCAAGTAGAATTGCTTCTTACTCGTCATTACCCAAGTCATAATTCAACCTTATCTTAATTTTCCCATCGCATGTAAAGTTGTCTTTAATGGTACTTTTTAATCATAAAATCTTACTAAAACGATAGCGGCCTAACCTTAAAATAGTAAGATTAAGCCATGACAATAATGTGTGTAAAGTTAAACGTTTAAAGTTCAAAATCGTCAAAGTCGCTATTGGATAAATCTGAATCAATTTGACCGACCAGGTACGAGCTGATTTCCGTTTCTTGCGGCGCAACTTGCACGTTATCAGACGACAACCAAGTATTAATCCATGGAATAGGGTTTGATTTTGAGTTCGGGAACGCGACTGGCAAGCCAACCGCTTCCATTCGTAAATTGGTGATATATTCGATATATTGACAAAGGATATCTTTATTTAAGCCGATCATTGAGCCGTCTTTAAACAGATAACCCGCCCATTCTTTTTCTTGCTGCGCCGCTTTGGTAAAGATTTCGATGCTTTCTGCATAGCATTCATTGGCAATCTCAACCATTTCTGGATCGTCACGACCATTACGCATCAAGTTTAGGATATGCTGCGTACCGGTTAAATGCAGCGCCTCATCACGGGCGATTAATTTAATAATCTTAGCGTTACCTTCCATCAGCTTACGCTCAGCAAAGGCAAACGAGCAGGCAAATGACACATAAAAACGAATGGCTTCTAGGACGTTAACCGCCATCAAGCATAAATACAGCTGCTTTTTCAGCGATTTTAAGCTAACGGTCACTTCTTTGCCATTGACGGTATGCGTGCCTGCGCCATACATATTGTAAAGCTGTGAGTCGTAGTACAAATCATCGTAGTACTTGGCGATATCAGAGGCGCGTTCTAAAATGTGCTCATTTTGCATAATGTCATCGAAGACCACGCCGGGATCATTGACGATATTACGAATGATATGGGTGTAGCTGCGCGAGTGAATGGTCTCAGAAAACGTCCAAGTCTCAATCCACGTCTCAAGCTCAGGAATTGACACCAGCGGCAATAGCACCACGTTTGGACTACGACCTTGGATAGAGTCGAGTAGGGTCTGATATTTTAGATTACTGATAAAGATGTGCTGCTCATGCGACGACAGGTTGCCATAATCGATACGGTCTTTTGAAACGTCGACTTCTTCTGGACGCCAAAAGAATGACAGCTGCTTTTCAATCAACTGCTCAAAGATAGGGTGTTTTTGTTGGTCATAACGCGCCACGTTGACCGGCTGACCAAAAAACATCGGCTCTGTTAGCGCATTGTTTGGCGTTTGGGAAAAAATCGAGTAAGTCATAGTTCCACCTTTATAAGTGCTACAGTTGTGAATCAAAAGTTTTAAAATACCGTCTAAAGAATACGGGCAAAACGGTGTTATAGGTTCTCTAAAGATATTTGCGTCTGTTCTTGACCATCATTCATATAGGCTTTAAATATCTCGCTAAGCTCACTATCGTCTAAGCCTTCTAGCTCATCGATAGCACTTTTACGCAGCGTACTTAACTCCACGTCTACGGCTTTCTGAACTTCTTTTTTTGTCTGCTTTTTAACGGGTTTTTTTGCTGGTCTTGGCGCGTCCATTTTCGCTACTGCGCTACTATCTAATTGCTGACGAACGTCCTCGATATCGACTTCTACTTGCACGATATGCGAGTTACCATCATTTAGGTCGGAAAATACATTAGGGATAAATAAACCACCGTCTTTGATGATTGCCGTATATTGCACGTCTATGACCTCCGTCATTTTTATTCTTTCTGTGTTTCGATTATAGCTGGCGAGTCGCAAGCGCCTCATATACTTTGTTATTTTCTCTTTTGCCTACGGCTAATACATAAACCACGACGACATCATCTTTGACGATATATACCAAACGATAGCCGATGGTGCGTAGTTTGATTTTATAGGCGTCTGTATGTCCTGAGAGTTTTGACGCAGGCACACGCGGACTTGCTAAGCGCTGCTGTAATTTTTTCTTAAACTGCTGCTGAATACTGGGCGCTAGCTTTTTCCATTCTTTTAACGCCAAAGGATGAAATTCAAGATTATAAGTCATCCAAACTTACCTTTATAGGTGTTTGGTCGTCATTCATCCGTGCGCTGACAGTTTGGCTTAATGCCATATCGTCCATCGCTTCCATCATGCGCTCATACATATCTGTGGAAACCAAGTAAGCCACCGGTTTATTATGATTTAAAATAGCAATAGACTCACCGTCTGACTGTCTAATCAGTGCCGAAGGGTTGTTTTTCAGCTCTGAGATACTGGCTGTCTGTGTCGCAAATATTGGTTGCATGATTCATTCTCCGCTAAAAATATGCTCTAAATATAGGGCTAATATTAGCACGAAAATTAGGTCTTAATTGTTATTGTGTTAAATTAAATATTTGCGGTAGCCAATCCCGCCTACCGCTTGTATCTGCTTAGCCGCTGGCGTGCAGTCTATCGTGTCTGACCGCATTCCTGTTGTCTCGATACTACGCTCAGTCACGGACTGCATCGTCATCGTCGTCAGCAGGATACCGCTATAGTCGCGGCTAAAAAGCCTTGCTGTAGCATTGATGCTCTTTCTAATTAAATCTACTAATTAAACGTGATTTGTAGGGGGCTTTTTAAGCACCGTTTGCACGGTTTATCTATATTATGAGCAAACGCCAACTATAACGCCAACTATAGAGTCGAGTGTATTTTTGCGTAGGCTGGGTTTTTAACCCAGCTTCTCAATCTCGCAAAGTTACTATTAAAGTAATAGAAAATCCTGCTTAAATTATATTGTTAGATTAATTCTCTAGACTAATATCTATGTCATTATCTTCAATAATTTTACTTATTATTACACTATTTTTATAATGCGATATAATATTTTTTGTACTAAGATCTAGCGATTTTTTTAATAGATTATTACATTCAGTCTTTCTTCCTTCATAGTATGAAACTATAGCATCATTCAAATAATAGAATATAAGTTCATTTTTTTTAGACACTAAAGTATTAGAAGCTTTTATATATGCTCTTGCTCTATCTAAATCCCCCATAACTGCTAATGCTACTGCATAGTTGGAAAGTGCATATGACCCGTCTTCGCCATTAGATATAGCAGAAGATAGTATAGATGCAGCTTCGGTTAATTCTCCTTCATGAAGAAGTGCAAAAGCAACATTGTTTTTACACGATGGTATTGAGTAAGTATAACTTCTGCCTAGTTTAGATACTAATACCGATATAAAAATAGCTAACAAAATCAAAGGTACAAAAACTTCGACTAAAGTAGAAAAATTAAAATCTTTATTTTTCTTAATAGTTTGAGTGGGACCTTCTTTACCAATGCTTTCATTACTTCTTAGACTGAAATTAACATCTGAAGTATTAGTTAATAAATAGTTAACTGAAACTATTTCTTTAGGTAGTAAATTATCTATAAATATAGTAGCTGTTTTATTATCATCTGAAATTTCAAAACTTAATTTTGCACCCTCTTTACTTTCAGGCTTAAATTCTTTGATTTCTGCGGATTCAGAGATGAATGTTGCAACAACATCTTTAGCAGGTTGATTACCAATATTCGCAAAATCTATAAAACCTATAGATAAACTGTTATCATCACCTTCAAAAGCTATTTGACTCTTAGTTTGATACGTTAATGATTCTGATTTTATAGTGTCGTTATCTTGAGTAATGTAGTATACAAGCACACCACCTGTAACGGTTACTGCAAGAGTAATAAGGGCTCCTATAATTAACTGTTTCCATTGCATTTCAGCTTCTCTTCCTTGATTTTCATATTAAATAATTTTAAGGATATGTTATAAATAGTTAATCTGTATATAATAAAAGAGCAGGTTTAACCCAAAAGCCAAACCCGCCATCCATCAGAAATTCTATTTAAAGAATTTCTCTTGCGAACCTAAAATTGACATGCAATTTTTTAACGGTTCTCACCTTAAATCTTACAAGCCCCACCAGCACAATCATCTTCCATATCCGCTTGCGCATCGTTCGCACCATCACGAGTGTTATGGTAGTACAACGTCTTCACGCCAAGCTTATACGCATTTAGCAAATCTTTAAGCAATATCTTCATCGGTACACGGCCACCTTCATAACGAACAGGATCGTAGTTGGTATTGGCAGAGATACTTTGGTCGACGAATTTTTGCATGATAGCGACCAGCTTTAGGTAACCGTCATTGTTCGGCATTTGCCATAGTAGCTCGTACTGACCTTTTAGCTTGTCAATCTCAGGTACTACTTGCTTTAAGATACCATCTTTTGACGCTTTGATAGATACCAGACCGCGTGGTGGCTCGATACCATTGGTGGCGTTGGCAATCTGGCTAGAAGTTTCAGACGGCATTAAAGCAGTTAGAGTAGAGTTGCGCAGACCGTGAGTGGTGATTTCACCTCGTAGCGTTTCCCAATCGAGATGTAGCGGCTCTTGGCAGATTTGATCCAAGTCTTTTTTATAGGTATCAATCGGTAGGATACCTTGCGAGTAAGTAGTCTCATTAAAGGCAGGGCAAGCGCCTTGCTCTTTGGCCAATTTGTTCGAGGCTTTTAAGAGGTAATACTGTAGCGCTTCAAAGGTTTGATGGGTCAGACCAAGCGCGCTGCCGTCTGAATAGCGTACGCCATTTTTCGCAAGATAATACGCATAGTTAATCACGCCAACACCTAAGGTACGGCGACGCATACTGCCATTTTCAGCGGCTTTGACCGGATAGTCTTGATAGTCGAGCAGGGCATCAAGCGCACGGACGATGAGTTCGGCTGGCTCTTCGATGTCGCTAACGTTTTCAACTTTACCTAAGTTGACTGCTGATAGCGTACAAAGGGCAATCTCGCCAGTTTCATCATTGATATTATCAAGTGGCTTTGTTGGTAGCGCGATTTCCATACATAGATTTGACTGGCGAATCGGCGCAACTGTCGGGTCAAATGGGCTATGCGTGTTGCAATGGTCGACGTTTTGGATATAGATACGACCAGTGCTGGCGCGCTCTTGCATCATCAGACTAAACAATTCCGTTGCTGGAATTTGACGGCTACGGATATTAGGGTCGTTTTCATACTTGGTATATAGTTCTTCAAAGGTGTCTTGATCTTCAAAGAAGGCATCATACAAACCCGGAACGTCGGACGGTGAAAACAGCGAGATATCTTGACCTTTAATCAAACGGGTATACATGGTTTTATTTAGCTGGACGCCGTAGTCCATATGACGGACACGGTTGTCTTCAACGCCGCGGTTGTTCTTTAGCACCAATAATGACTCAACTTCTAAATGCCATAATGGATAAAATAACGTCGCCGCACCGCCACGCACGCCGCCTTGTGAGCAGCATTTCACCGCTGTCTGAAACAGTTTGTAAAATGGAATACAGCCAGTATGCTGTGCTTCGCCGCCACGGATAGGGCTACCAAGGGCGCGGATACGACCAGCGTTGATGCCGATTCCAGCGCGCTGCGAGACATAACGGACGATGGCACTGGTGGTGGCGTTGATAGAGTCTAGGCTATCACCGCATTCGATTAGGACACACGAGCTAAACTGGCGCGATGGGGTACGTACACCCGACATGATAGGCGTTGGTAGCGAGATTTTAAATTGTGAGGTCGCATCATAAAAGCGTTTGACATAGCTTAAGCGCTCGCCCTTGTCATAATTGGCAAACAAACACATGCCAACGAGCATATATAAGAACTGCGGGCTCTCGTAAACGGTTTTGGTCACGCGGTCTTGGACAAGGTATTTGCCCGCCATTTGCTCAACGGCGGCATAAGCCAGATTCATATCGCGCCAGTGGTCGAGGTACTCTTCTAATTCATCAAATTCTGCGCGGCTATAGTCGGCTAGGATATGTTCGTCATATTTACCAGCATCGGTCAACGTTTTGACATGGTCATACAGATGCGGCGGGGTAAATTTGTTATAAGCAATTTTACGTAAATGGAAGATCGCCAAACGCGCGGCTAAATACTGATAGTCAGGTGTGCTTTCAGAAATAAGGTCGGCGGCTGACTTGATGATGGTTTCGTGAATATCACGCGTTCTGATACCGTCATAAAACTGAATATGCGACTTTAGCTCAACTTGCGATACCGACACATTATCTAAATCATGAGCTGCCCACTCGATAACCTTATGAATCTTGTCTAAATCAATGGGCTCTAAACGTCCATCACGTTTGGTTACTTTGATATTATCGATATGTGTCATGCTGACCTCGTAAGTTGATTGCTAGGTAGTTATTTATAATGTTGCTTTATAGGCTGCTGCGCGGTTAAATCTGGCAGACATGCTTTGTCACGCTATCTTTCAGACGCTATCTGTTTTAAGACAAGACATCCTGTTATGGTAGGTTTTTTTAGGCAAAACGATGCCGCAGCTCATAGTGACGGTTTAAATCACTGAGCACTACATATAGCGTATTTGTTAGCAGGTGGACACAATATAGCGGGAAAATTTTGAAAATGCTATATTGATTTTAAGGGCAAACTATGTTGATGCGAGGGTAAAGCGTGTCCAAATTTTGGCAAAGGACGATGGGATAAGGGTTAGACGCCGATAAGAAAAATAATAAAAGTTTTGTAAAAAATGGCGCGAATTTACTTTTTATTGTTGGCTAAATTTATAAAGGCCAATTGTCTAAATAGCAGTTATATTTCGGGTGGAGATTGTACCGCAGACAATAAAAAATCGCCACCCATATGAGTGACGATTCGGATGAAAAACGGGCTAGATTTTATAAAATTAGCAAAACTACCGTTAAACCACCATACGTACGGTTCTTGCATTATCAAGCGCCGCATAAAGCGTGTTCACTTGCTCAACGGTGGTTAAGTATAAATTGGCACGTACCGAATGGAAGCGTCCTGTTTTTGATGGTTTGACTTCCATAGAGGCCAAATCAAACTCAGGGAATTGGCTACCCAAGATAAGCTTCACTTCATTAAGCAAGCTTTCGTGCTCACCTTCATGACCGATGATGCTCATTGGATAGTTCATTGGGAACTCCCACAGCTCAGGGTTTTGCACATCGGTTTTTTTGCCTTTTAAGATACCGTCATTAGCGACCAATTCTGTCACTTTAACTTCTCTTTTCGACGTTGGACTAGCATTGCTGCCTTGACTTTCGGTGCTCGAGTTGTCAGTGTTTGGAGTAGTGGTGTCTTTTGGATCATCAGTCATGATGTGGTCCTTATTTTTTATTGAAATATGATAAGCGCTTTATGCACCATTTATAAGGGCGTTCGGCGTATTATTCAAGTGTCAGCCAGCGATAACGCACATTAAAACCGTTATTTTTTATAACCACAAATTGCCACGTAGTCGCCGCGATCATAGCCTTCGATGACCTCTTGTACCTTGTCGTTGGCATACATAGGATGGGTCAATAAAGTCTGCGCATATTCAAAATCAACGAAACCATTGGCTTGCATTAAGGCGATTTTTTCATCAGAGGTACGCCAGTTAGCTGACTTAACCAGCTCGATAGGATAAGGATCAGCAGGCGAGATGTGCGCAAGTAGTGGATGCTCCCACGTATCTACCGCGCTGGCAAGGTTATATAAGCTGGCAAAGCCACTTTCTTTTGGTACATCAATCAGAATAAGTTTGCCGCCCGTTTTTAGAGCGTCAAAGGCTTTTTTGATACAGGCATCTAAATCGCTGATATAGCTGACGCTGCCGTTAAACATGATGATGTCAAACTTATTGGGCTCAATCTCGCAGGTTTCGGCAGGGCTGATATCGACTTGCATACCGCGCTTTTCTGCAACTGCTGCCATGTCTTTTGACGGCTCAATACCGTATTTGATATGAATGTCACAGTCTTTTGCCAGTAGAGACTCAAACAGTCCGCTACCACAGCCGACAGACAATATCTCGCTGTCTTTATCCAAGAAATGAGCAACCAGTTTTAGTTCGCTGGTGAGCAAGTTTTGATTGTCAAAAAACCAACTGTCATACGCGCTTGCGTGTTCATCGAATGCTGCCATGATGTTTTTCCTTGTGGATCGTTATTATTGATCATTGTTTTTGATTCTAGAGGGTTTTTTTAGAACCAAGTCAGATTGTTTATAAATTAAGACAAATCTAACGCCTGCTGCCAAAAATTGACTTCCATTCGAGATGCGGTGTTAAATAAGCGTTGAAATTTGTCTGCTTGAGTAGCGCTAGCGTCTGTCAGCAGCTTATTAATATGCGCTTCATTTTGTGCAGTAATGGTTTGGAATTCATCACTGGCAAAGACATCTATCCATGGTTGATAAGGATTGCCCGCGACAAAGCCTTGTTCTTTAATACGTTTACCAATTTCCCCATAACCCATCAAGCAAGGTGCAATTGCAGCATACAGTTCAGCTAGCGAGCCTGACATTGCCGCATCTAAGATATAACGGCTGTAGGCAATGGTGGCTGGCGATTCAGGAGCGTTTTCAACTTCCTCAAGCGCGATTCCCCACTGCTGACAAAAGTCTAAATACATGCCAATTTCTAAATCAAGCATGGCGTTGATACCGGCTTGACCGACGCGCATTTGTGCCAGCGTGTCGCTCTTATATACGCTCAGCGCTATCACGCGGGTATAGTGAATTAAGTATAAATAGTCTTGCACAAGGTAATGGCGAAAGCTGTCAGGGGCGAGCGTTCCTGCTGCCAGTTGATTGACAAAATCATGTCCAATATAAGCATCCCAAGTCGGACAGTTATTGCGTAGTGTTTGGTAATCCATAGTTTTCACTTACTGTTATAAAGTGCAGTAAGAAAATGGCAGAAAAAAAGAGATAATAAGGCACAATAAATTTGCCAGTCTAGGTTAAATAGATTGGCAAAATATAAAGTAATTGTGACTTATATATCGACACGCTTGTTTCCTACGTCAGTGCTAACTGCATCAGGTTCGCGGGTAACTCTCAGCCATGATTTTGATGGTAGTTAAAGCGTCAAAATCAAAGCACCCCGACAAGGTTTTTATGACTCAAATGTTGGTCTTTATGGTTATAAGACAACCGAGCGTCCCTATGATAGGCGAGATCAGTCATCATTAGCAAGTGATGCTCAAATAACCATTAATAAAATTGTTTTACATTTAAAAAGCTATTTTTTATTAAGCTGTGCAATAGCTGTATGATAGAGCATTAGCATGGCTTTAAAACGGCGCTCATATAACCCTTCTGCATATAGCAGCTCCACACTTAAGCTATCGATAACACCTAAATAGGCGTCGGTATAAAGCGCTAGCTGCCCAGCATCAAGCTCATAAGGCTTCAGAGCCAGCTGTATTTGCTCAGTCAACACCTTTATATAGACATTAAAAGTCGCCGCGCTGGTATTAGTCAAATGCGCAGGTGCGGCATAGGCCATGCGAATTAAAAACCGTAAGGTAATTGCGCTTTTATAACGTACTTCAAACGCTTGGCAATATGCTTCACCGGGAGCAGGAAATTCACCAGTCGTCGCAAAGCATGATTCAATAAATGCACATTCTGACTCGAGCGCATCTTGTAGTAATTCTAAGTATACTGCTGCTGATAGCAATTTTTCTTGCTTGCTGTGCCTGCGCAGACAGAGGCTATAAAAAATTGATATCAGCAATAACGCAGCGTTTTTAGGATATTTTGATTAGATAAGTTAATAGCATAAGCTAATAGCTATTAAATAACCGCCATCAAATAACGGGCACAAAAAAGCTGAGACATGCTCAGCTTTTTTGATGTAATTTTAAGAAATTTTTAGACAATGAATCCTGTCTAGATAAATTAGTCATTTTCTAAGAACGAGCGCAGATGCTCAGAACGTGAAGGATGACGCAATTTACGCAAAGCTTTTGCCTCAATCTGACGGATACGCTCACGCGTGACATCAAACTGCTTACCGACTTCCTCTAACGTATGATCGGTTGGCATATCGATACCAAAGCGCATTTTAAGCACGCGTGCTTCACGCTCAGTCAGATTGCTCAAGACATCACGCGTGGCTTCTTGCAAACCAGCCGCCGTCGCATCGTCAACTGGGCTTGAAATTGTACCATCTTCGATGAAATCACCTAGGTGCGAATCTTCATCATCACCGATTGGCGTTTCCATTGAGATAGGCTCTTTGGCAATTTTGAGCACTTTGCGGACTTTGACTTCGTCCATCTCTAAGCGTTCGCCCAATTCCTCAGGTGTAGGCTCACGTCCCATTTCTTGTAGCAACTGACGAGAGACACGGTTTATCTTATTAATAGTCTCAATCATATGCACAGGAATACGAATGGTGCGCGCTTGGTCAGCGATAGAGCGGGTGATTGCCTGACGAATCCACCATGTCGCATAAGTTGAGAACTTATAACCACGACGATATTCAAATTTATCGACCGCTTTCATCAGACCGATGTTACCTTCTTGGATTAAGTCCAAGAATTGCAGACCACGGTTGGTATATTTTTTAGCGATAGAGATAACAAGACGTAAGTTAGCTTCGACCATTTCTTTTTTGGCGCGGCGTGCTTTAGCTTCACCGACAGCCATACGGCGTGCGACGTCTTTCATATCGTGGATTTTCATATCGAGCTGCTGCTCGTAGTCACGAATGCGGCGCTGCAATAAAATCACATCGTCGGCGACTTTTTCTAGCGTACCGGCAAACGCAGGCTTACCTTTAATACGTTCAATCAGCCAATCGACGTTGGTTTCATTGCTTGGGAATGTCTTACGGAACTCGTCACGCGGCATACGGCCACGGCGAATTACCAAACGCATGATTTGACGCTCATGCTTACGCACATCATCATAGACATCATGCATGATTGCCATGACTTGGTCTGACAAGCGATTATTGAGTTTGAGCATCATAAAGCGCTCAGCAAGTAGGGCGTAAGCCGCTTCAGCTTCTACGCTACCACGGCCATAATCAAGCAAGGCTTGCTTGGCTTTGATAAATAGATGTTCAATTTCTTCTAAACGCAGACGAACTTCTTCTGGGTCGATACCGCCGGTTTCTTCTTCGGCTTCTTCTTCAACCTCTTCTTCGTCTTCATCATCATCGTCAAGCGCCAATTTGGCATTGGCTTTTGCTTTGATGACAGGCGGATTTTCTTTTTCTTCTTTGATACGCTCGCGCTCTTCTTTAGCAGCATCTTTGGCTTCTTGTGCGGCGATTTTATCTTCTTCGGTTTCAGGGTCTAAAAATCCTGTGATAACGTCAGACAGTTTTTTCTCGCCATCTTGTACTTTTTCGTACTCATCAAGGACAAACTGTACCGTACCCGGCCAGTAGGCCATGGCATGTTGCACATCACGAATACCTTCTTCGATACGCTTAGCAATGGCAATCTCGCCTTCGCGGGTCAAAAGGTCAACCGTACCCATCTCGCGCATATACATACGTACAGGGTCAGTGGTGCGTCCCGGTTCGGTCTCAACCGAAGCCAATACTGCTGCGGCCTCATCGGCTGCCATGTCATCATCGCTTGAATCATCGTTCATCAAGATGTCATCGGCGTCGGGCGCAGATTCAAAAATTTTAATGCCAACGTCCGTTAGCATTTGCACGATATCTTCAATCTGATCACTTTCAGTAATAGAGTCGGGCAGTTGGTCATTCACCTCGGCATAGGTCAAATACCCTTGCTCTTTACCCATTTGGATTAAGGTGGCCAGTTGAGATGTGGACTTAGAAACTGACTTATCGTTCATAAATACTCGCTTGCTTGTATCGGACATTTTTATATTGTGACTCGCTAACGCTTACGGGGTGCGTTGATATAATCAATCGATTCATCAAAATATGGCGTAAAGGTTGTCAATAATAACAAAAATGAGTGGATATGAATAAAGGCTCAAAATACGACAATTACAATACTAAAAAACCGCTAAAAACTGTTCCTGCATAAATACGTCAAAACACGCTTACCTAAAAAATACCGTTACTTAAACTTGCTTAAAATGGCGGTTTAAAATCTAAAAGCATTTAAAATGAATAGTCTAAAAAACGCTTTAAAAGTTGTTCGCTAAAATTGCGCTTGCACCAAAAATGCTACTCAATAATATGGGCGTATTGTCATCTATTAAATCGGGCTAGAAATATACAGCGACACAGTTTAACACAGACCAGGCTCATCAAGCACAAGCTAGTGAATCTCGCAGGCATTTATTATCTGTATTGATGATTATTTCTTAGCCATGACATTTTTATCATTTTTTAACCAGCGCTTGCTTTGGCGCTCAATATGCAACTGGGCATAATCATTAATAGTGGGGGCAATGGCTGTGCTTTTAAAGGGCTACCGATGATAAATAAAGTTTTGCCTAGCTATTAAGATTTCACCGTGGCCATTTGTGCTGAGCGTTCCGCGTGCTGTTCGCGTAGCCAATCATTCAATAACTGTGATTGCTTACGGACAATTGCCAGTTTTATGTTGTCTGGGTTTTTTACCAAGTCTTGAATTTTTTTCTTCATGTGGCGTTCAAGAAGTTGACTGACCAGCTCTTCGACCAAGCCATCTAAACTTAAGATATTACGAGCAGTAAGGGCTTTATAAAAAGCGCCCCAATCACCGCTAAGCGTTTCTTGGGTGCTCGGTTTGACATTCGATAAAATAAAGTGCGCCGCAGCATTAGCGTCTTTTGGTAGATAATTAAGACAGCGCTTAATGGTGCTGACGATATCGAGCAGAGCATTATCTTGCAAATCTTCCCATGCCAGTGGACGCAATATATCAGCAGAGGCTTTTTGTTTAATATGCGCTGGTAGCTGCAGCTCATGAATACCTGCCTGCTGCCAAATGGCTTCGATAGGGTCATCGATTAAGGTGCGCGGCTGGAATAAAAAACACAGCTGCAGCTGCTGACTGATGGTCATCTCACCATCGAAATCTAACAGCGCATCTCTTGCGTCTTTGTTTTGATTGCGCCTGCCGCCAAGCTTTTGATAAATATCATTGTTCAACAGATAGCGAAAGCTGCTACCTTTCGGCAGGGCAGTGGTCAAGGCGCGCACTTGTGACATCAGCTTGGCTTTGCCTTCGACCAGACTTAAGTCATAACGCTCACTCAAATAAGCAAAGATATATTGCGATAGCGGCATGGCATTGGCGATTTGCTCGCGCATGGCGTCCGCGCCCTGACTTTTGATAAAGGTATCAGGGTCATGGTTATTCGGTAGGGTTAAAAACCGCAGCTCTTTATCATCGCCAAGCACAGGCAGCGCGACTTCAAGCGTACGCCAAGCGGCTTTTTGCCCTGCGCTATCTCCATCGAAACTCAATGTCAGGGTAGGGTTTAATGTCAATAGCCGTGATATTTGGCTCTCATTAATCGCCGTACCCATCGACGCCACCGCACCATAAATGCCGGCTTGATACAGGGCAATGACATCCATATAGCCTTCGACTACTAACCATTTATCAGCGCGCTGCTGGCGAGATTCATAGTAGCCATATAGGACGTGCTGCTTATGAAAAACGGGCGAGTCAGAGGAGTTAATATATTTGGGTTTTACTTCGTCATCAAGCGCGCGACCGCCAAAACCAATGGTGCGACCTTGGTTATCGCGAATTGGGAAAATTACCCTGTCACGCAGTAGGTCATAGTCGCGCCCAGATTCTGATTGGCGTACCAAGCCTAGCGCTTTAAGCCCCTCGATATCTTGCGGGAATTGATGCTCAAGATGCTGCCAACCAAAGGGCGCATAGCCGAGACCAAAAGCCTCAAAAATATCTTCGGTGATACCGCGCGATAAAAAGTAATGCTTGGCATGCGGATGAGTGGTGAGATTATGCTGATAAAACTGCTGGATTTGCTCTAATAACTCGTAAAGGTTGCCGTCTTTATCAGAGACGCTAGTTTCATCATAAAGAGCAGTAGTATCAGCAGCACTACCACCACTGGTCAACCATGCAGGCGGATAACTATTATCGTCTTGATCGTTAGCACCTTGATAATGAGTATCGTAGTCATCGGCTGTATAAGGCATCGAATCATACGCGTCTAATGGCGGATAATTTTCATAATTATCATTATAAGTTGGCGGCTGCATATCAGCAGTTGGCAAGTTTGTGGACGTTAAATTGTCAGCTACGGGCTGGCTATGAAACGCTTGCGGTTGCATTGCCGCTGCCGATGTTGTTGGCTGAATAGCGAGTCTTGGCTTGGTTACCGGCTTAGCTTTTGGTTTAACGGGCGCGCGCTGATAGCTGACGTTTTGCTGCTCTTCTTTTGGCACTTCGATGCCCGTTTGTTTGGACAGCTCATTAACCGCTTCGATAAAGGTTAAGTTTTCATAGTCACGTAAAAAACTGATGGCATTACCACCAACGCTACAGCCAAAGCAGTGGTAGATGTTTTTTTGTGGATTGACATAAAAAGACGGCGATTTTTCGCCATGAAACGGGCAGCAGCCTTTGTACTCACTACCCGCACGTTTGAGCGTGGTATGACGCCCAATGATACTGATTAAGTCAGCTTGGCTATTTAATTGTTCGAGAATATGGTTAGGAATGCTCATACAAAAAACAGTTTACCATAGGACGATTATATTAAGCATCGACAATCAGCTACAAAAAACTGACAGTAGATAAAAATTATAAGAAGTAAAAACAGAAAAATAAGGCCAACAGAACGTTGACCTTATTTTTGATGATAGGTACTAAGCGTCTAAAATAGACGCGAGCCGTATCAATTTACTCAGCAGGTAATGTAGTACGGCGTACAGGATTCATGTTTTGTGGGTCGACATCGGCTTCTCTAGCAGTATCGCCAGTGCTCGATTGGCTCGTCACGCGCTCGGTCGATGCTTCAGGCAAACCTAAGCCTACATTGATACCACTATTGGCACGCTTAGGAGACATATTTAACGGTGCGTTAGCATTTGCTGCAGCCGCATTATCACTCGGCAATCTTAATTGATTGGCATTGCGAATCACTTGGGTTTTGGTGGCGCCATTGTAGTTACCTGACGCAACCGAGGTATCTTTATTAAAGCGGTTTAATTGTCCAAAGGTGAGTTTATTAAATAAAGTACGCTCACGTTTGGTATTGAGCTTGACGCGTCCATCAGCGCTGAGCATGTTTGGATAGTTGATTTGCAATAGCGTCTTATACTCATTTGCTAAGTCATTAAGACCGAGCTTTTCATGGCTATAAGCCAATACGGCGAGGGCATCAGGCACAGATTCACTTAATGGATAATATTGGAATACCCATTTAGCTCGGTTGACCGCAGCGACATAGGCTTCACGCTCGACATACCAGTTGGCTGCACTCATCTCGCTTTCGGCAAACTGATTATAGATAAAGGTCATACGCTGAGCAGCATCGGGCGCGTAAGGACTGTTTGGGTATTTATTGATAAGCTCTTGGAAGTTAGCAAAGGCAATACGCAAATAGGCGGTATCACGCTCAGCTTGATTGAGCTTAAACAATTTTAGACCTTCAGACGAGCCTTGCATATTGGCCACGCCGCGCACGTAGTAAGCATAGCTGACTTGCGGATTAGAAGGATATAGGCTAATAAATTGCTCAGCGCTGGCCGCAGCCGCCTCGAACTTCCCACTTTCGTATTGGGCGTACATCACATCAAGCAAGGCTTGTTCGGCATATTGTCCCGTTGGATAAAAAGTGCGCAGATTGTTCAAATCTTCGATAGCTTGCGTATAGCGACCCTTATCAATCTGAGCGATGGCGTCATTATAATAACCTTGCTCAGACTTCTCAGCAGTGGCAACCGCATCCACGTCTTTACCGCCAGTTAGGTTTTTAAACGTTTGACAACCCACCAAGTTGACGCTTAACGCCAGTAAGGTGATTGAGGACAGTTTGATAAACGTATTGCCAACAGCTTGCATACTTCTTCTCCGACACAAGACGCGTAATAGCAGCGACGCTATTAGGCTAAATTATAAAAGGGTAATAAGGGTAATAATAAAAAACGATGCTGGCGGCATCCATTAACGGTCGGCTACTAAGTAAGCGCTAGCAATTAGCGCACTTATTATCCACATCGTTTTATCAAATGCAGTTTTGCCAATATTAATAAAATAAATTATTTTAAAAGTTCTTATTTTAAAAATCAGTGCCATAGCATACAGCAAAACAACGCTTACTTTATAGAATAACGCATGCTTCGTCTATTTTTTCGTTATCTATTTTGTAGTTAAAGGCCTAATGCTTTATCTGTGTTAGCTTCGGTCTGTAGTTTAGCATGAGCCGTCGTCACGAGCGATATTGAATATGGCTGACAAGGACAAATATACAGTAAATTACAGCCATGTCATATTTTAGAGAGCTAATCTACCAAACAATGCCATCGGCTGGCGGCTTAACTTTTATCACTTTTCATAGATTTTTAACACGGCTCACCACCTTTGAAAAGAAGGTAACGATAAAATCGCAGATAACACGCAGCTTCTGTAGGGCTTAGGCGCTTGGCATGTTACACTATGACGATATAACTGCTGCTTTTTTCGACCGTCCTTATTTTTGCTGGTCTGTAAGCGCCAGTCCACTTTCTTATCTCGTTTTCTTATGAAGTCGGCTTATAAAGCTGTAAGTGACTTTGCCCTATATCAATCCGCTATGAATAATGATGCTATGACGACCAATTCCCTTAAGAAACAACCGTTAGATACCGATATATCAGCACAAGAGTTACCAATGCCAAATGAATTATTAAATGACCATCAGCGCGCGCTTGATGAGCAAACGCCGGACATATCCAATGATGAGTTGGATGAATTGGTCGATGACGATATTGTCGACGATGAAGATGAATACGAAGACGAATACGAAGACGAAGACAGTGAGGATTCAGTCGTAGTTGCTGGGCAAGCGGTTCCGGTCGTTATTGATGTCACGCATACCGTCATAGAAGACGAAGCGGGCTTACGTATTGATAAACTGGCATCAAAAGTATTTGCCGATTTCTCGCGTGCCCAGCTGCAAGGCTGGATTACTGATGGCAGCTTGCTTTATAACGGGACGGTACAAAAACCGAAAATTCGTGTCAAAGCAGGTGATGTCTTGCATTTATCGACGACACTGCAGCAGCATAGCGAAGATCAGCCAGAAAATATCGATATCGAAGTTGTCTATGAAGATGATGATGTCCTAGTGATTAACAAACCTGTCGGTATGGTTGTCCATCCGGGCGCTGGCAATCAGACCGGCACTTTGGTCAATGCGCTTCTCTATCATTATCCGCAGCAGCACCACTTGCCGCGGGCTGGATTGGTACACCGCATTGACAAAGACACCTCGGGACTGCTGTTAATTGGTAAAACCAAGCCTACGCAAATGGCTTTAATGGAGCAGTTAAAGGACAAATCTGTCTATCGTCATTACCAATGTGTGGTTGCAGGGGATGCGGCAAGTTTACTGCGTCATCGCCGTATTGACGCGCCGATTGGTCGCCATCGCAATCAACGTACCAAAATGACGGTGATGACGGCAGGGCGTGAAGCGGTTACGCATTTATTGAATGTCACACCGCTGAACGATAACTATTGCCTATTAGACGTCGGTCTTGAAACGGGGCGTACCCATCAGATTCGTGTGCATCTAAGCCACATTACCTATCCGATAGTCGGTGACCGTGTCTACGGTGGGCGTCGTCAATTGCGAGCAGGCTTAACAGAAGCGCAGCGTCAGGCAATCAATAATTTCCCGCGTCAAGCATTGCATGCTTATACTTTAGGTTTCGTGCATCCAACGACTGGTGAAGATATCGAAGTTACCACGCCAATCCCTGAAGACATGCAGCAATTGATGGCGGTGTTAAGCGAAGGTTATGACGAAGAATAAAATCTGATGAGCTCTATTAAATAATGACATTCGTCTGGTAACAATCTGGCTGTAATGCTCTAATAATAACGATAAGACTGGTGCACTGACCATGCCTAACATAACAAACAATCTGCCTGTCACCTTAGTTGCTCAGCTTGATGACGTGACGGTTTTTCAAACGGCAGCTTTTAGCAGCGATGATAGTGAAGCGGCTAATGAGGTAGATAATCAGGCAAATTATGGTGCGCTAAATTTAGGCTTGCATGTCAATGATAACGCCAAAACAGTCTTAAACAATCGCATGCGTCTATTAACGGCGATTAATGAGCAATTAGCGGCGGGGCAGCGTGCGCCAATTAATAGCTTGCACTGGCTCAATCAAGTTCATGGGCAGCAGGTTTATGATGTCGATGCGACGGCGCTACCTATACGCCCGCTAGATGCCGATGCCATGGTCAGTCAGCAGGCGGACTTGGGGCTTGCGATTATGACCGCCGATTGCGTACCGTTAGTTTTATACCAGCCCGCAACGGGGCAGATAGCTGCTATCCATGCAGGCTGGCAAGGGCTGGCGTGCGGCGTCATAAAGGCAACCGCCGAGCGCTTTGATGCTGATAAACCAATCACGGCATGGATTGGCGTCTGTATCAGTCAAGAAAATTATGAAGTCGGCAGCCAAGTACGAGATAAGTTGCTCGCAGGCTGTGTAGATAATCAAGTCTTGTCATCACAGCATCTTGAAAGCTTTGAACAACGTTATGTCTTAGCATCTGTAGCGGACAAGATTAAACTGAACCTGCCAAAGCTTGCCGCTGACCAATTAAGTGCAGCAGGCATTACCGTTAGCAATCAATCCGAAATACCTTGCAGCTATGCGGATTCGCATTATTATTCTTATCGACGTCAAACGCATCTTGGCCAGCCTGCAACCGGACGTATGGCATTGATTATTACCCGTAGCGCTTCTAGAGAGTTGGCTTGATTCAGCTCTTGAGCTTCTATTTTTATTTCATTTTTAATTGTCATTATTAGAGTTCGTATGAATACACCTGACACACCGCCTGCCATTTTAGAGCATGAGAACAATCTCGCTAATATATCGATGGCGGTTATTTATCATAGTAATTATGGGCATACCAAACGCGTTGCCGAAGCAGTGGTGACGGGCGCGCGTCAACAATTACCAGATTCGCAGGTTAAAGCGGTCGATGTGCATGACGTTGATTGGGATTTTGTCGATCAGGCGGATTTATTGGTGTTTGGTAGTGCCGTGTATATGGGCAGCGTGACCGCAGGCTTTAAGACTTTTATGGATGAGACTTCTAAGCGTTGGTATCACCGTAAATGGGAAGGCAAGTGGGCCGCAGGTTTTGCCAATTCGGGCGGTCTGAGTGGTGATAAGCTTGCCGTCCTGCAGCAGATTTGTCTTTATGCCATGCAGCACGGAATGAATTGGATCGGTTTACCACTGATGCCAACAGGACATGAAGCGCATGATTTAAATCGTCTTTCGAGCTTTCTGGGTTTGATGACGCAGTCGCTAGATGGACCGCCTGAAGTCACGCCTGGCGCAGGCGATATTGATACCGCCATTTGGTTTGGCGATCATTTGGCCAAGACCATTATCAAGCATCAGCCCAAACAACAAATAGTCATTGCAGAAGATTAAAGTTAAATATTTCTATTGATTATTAATAATACCAAACCCAACAATTAAAGTTGTGCCCAAGCACGAGCAGTTAACGACCGAATTCTTTGTGGCTGTTTAAGCAAATTAT
>NZ_JABAST010000021.1 GCF_016107575.1 Psychrobacter faecalis
TCAAACCTATCTAATAGTCAATATTGGCTAGGTTTGAGTAAGATTTTTGGAACGGTTGTTAACGTTTAATAACCCTTCTTAGCAAAAGATTATCCCAAACTATCAATAACTTACCTTGCTATTATAAAATCTCTTTTTTACATAATGAAAGCAATTCATGTTAAAATGAGCGCTTTTAAATGAGCCGTTGTTAATGAATAACGATAACGGCTTTTTTAGTGCCATTTTTCTAATGAACAGGTCCGCTCATGTCTGCCGATACCATCGCCCGCACCGCCTTTAAACAAGGCACCAAACCTCTTTACGACTACGACAAACATTGGGCAAGCTGCTACGAGCCTGCGCCTTATTTGCCAATGAGCCGCAAAGAAATGGACGATTTGGGCTGGGATGCCTGTGATGTCATCATCATCTCAGGCGATGCCTATGTCGACCACCCAAGTTTTGGCATGGCGATTATCGGCCGTTTATTAGAAGCGCAAGGCTTTCGTGTTGGCATCATTGCCCAGCCAGATTGGAAGAGCAAAGATGCCTTTATGGAGCTCGGTAAGCCGGTTTATGCTTATGGCGTGACCGCGGGTAACATGGATAGTATGATAAACCGTTATACCGCTGACCGTAAAATCCGTAGCGATGACGCGTACTCGCCTGGTAACGTGGCTGACAAACGCCCTGACCGCGCGGCCATCGTTTATAGCCAGCGCTGCCGCGAAGCCTATCCTGATGTGCCCATTATTTTGGGCGGCATCGAAGGCAGCTTACGCCGTATCGCTCATTATGATTATTGGTCGGATAAAGTCCGCCGCAGTATCTTGATGGATGCGCGCGCTGATGTCTTGTTATATGGAAATGCTGAGCGCGCCATCGTCGATGTAGTACATGGCTTATCAAAAGGTTACACCTTTGAGCAAATGAGCAGTTTGCGCGGTACGGCGTACTTATTGACCCCGACCCGTCGCCATTGGCAAGCAGGTATGACCGAGGTTGCCAGTAATGATGTCGATACCGTTGGCCGTGTCGATCCGATTATCAACCCGTATGTGATGACGGAAGACGTCGATCAGTGTTCGATCGAGCAAGATAAGACTAGCGCCTCACCCGTTGGACAAGCTACGTCAGCAATGACAGGTATGTCAGCCCAATATGCGAAACAGTATCAAGGATTTGTCGCCGAACCCGTGACCAATAAAGTCTTAAATGCTGACCAAGTCGATGAAGACACGCAAGTAGTACAATTGCGCGGCTTTGATAAACCACAAACCGCACGTAAACATAAACTTAAAATGCCGCCGCGTGAGCAAACGGTCATTCGCCTGCCTGATTATGAGCACGTCAAAGCTGACCCAGTGTTGTACGCGCATGCCAACCGTATCTTGCACCTTGAAACCAATCCGGGTAACGCGCGTGCTTTGGTGCAGCGTCATAGTAGCGGCGCTGGTAACTCGCATACCTCGATTGACGTTTGGCTCAATCCGCCACCGATTCCACTCTCAACCGAAGAGATGGATTACGTCTTTGATCTGCCGTACGCGCGTCTGCCGCATCCAAGCTATGGCGATGCGCGCATCCCTGCTTATGACATGATTAAATTTTCGGTCAATATCATGCGTGGCTGTTTTGGCGGTTGTACGTTTTGCTCAATCACTGAGCACGAAGGCCGTATTATTCAAAACCGCTCAGAAGAGTCTATCTTGCGTGAGGTCGAAGCGATTCGTGATACGGCGCCAAACTTTACTGGCGTTATCTCTGACCTTGGTGGGCCGACCGCCAATATGTATCGCCTCAACTGTAAAGACGAGACGATAGAGAAGAACTGCCGTAAGCCGTCTTGTGTCTATCCTGACGTCTGCGATAACTTGATTACCGATCACAGTAATTTGACCCAGCTCTATCGTAAAGCGCGTGATATCAAAGGCGTGAAAAAAATCTTGATTGCTTCAGGTTTACGTTACGATTTGGCTATTAAAGACCCTGAATACGTCAAAGAATTGGTCAGCCATCATGTTGGCGGTTATCTAAAGATTGCTCCTGAGCACTCTGAAGAAGCGGTGCTGTCAAAAATGATGAAACCTGGCATGGGCAACTACGATAAATTCAAAGCCATGTTTGAGCAATACAGCCAAGAGGCCGGCAAAGAGCAGTATCTGATTCCGTATTTTATCGCCGCTCACCCCGGTACTAGAGACGAGGATATGATGAACCTCGCGCTGTGGCTAAAAAGTCATGGCTACCGCGCTGACCAAGTACAGGCGTTTTATCCGAGTCCGATGGCAACCGCAACCACCATGTACCATACGCATAAAGACCCGCTGCATAAAGTGAGCCGCAGTGAGGGCGATATGGATATCGTCAAGTCTGGCAAGCAGCGTAAACTGCATAAAGCTTTCTTGCGCTATCACGATCCAAAAAACTGGGTCATGCTGCGTAAAGCGCTACAAGATATGGGACGTGGAGATTTGATTGGCAAAGGTCGTGGCTGCTTAATCCCGCCATTTAACGCCAGTTTAGAAGGTCGTGATGCCGCGCAAGACAGCTATCAATCGGCGCGTAAAAAGAACAGCCGCTTGGGTAATGACTCGGTAAAACGCAGCAACAATAGTTCTAACGCTGCAAAAAACACCTCGGGTAAAAACAGCAAGCGAGTCAGCAAAGGCAACTTCCAAACTCAGCATACTGGCTTACCACCGCGCAAGACTAAGTAATTCCAATAGCGATTAATCATTGCTACTAAATCCGTTAAATATTTTAGTTAAGCTCAAACTAAAGCGCCTATCGGCTCAGCAGTCGATAGGCGCTTTTTTATGTTTTTCACATTAAATATATTAGAATTACTCTAAAATCGATACAGTGCGACTGGGATGAATTTTTCGTAGCCTCTGTGATAACAGCAAGCAAGGAAAATTTATACCAGTCGCAAAAAGCTATAACGTATCGCTTTTATCTTGAACTGACTATACATTGGCTTTTTTGAATAACTGTTTAAGCTTATAGTCAAAATATCCTAAAAACGCGGCGGTATTGCTGATATCAATTTTTTGTAGCCTCTGTCTGCGTAGGCACAGCAAGCAAGAAAAATTTATATCAGCAGTGCTTGATGTATTGATATCATTTTTCATTCACTATAGTTATTTTACAGAAGCTATTAAGGTCAGCGTTACATTAACCAGTGTTTAAGTAACTTAACGAACATGTAACAAACAATTTATAACATTATCTAGAAAGGCTTTTCGTTAACATAGGCGCTATATGCATAAGGCGCCGTTAAAAAGCGCACGATTAGAAAAAGAATAGTCAAAAAATACCTGCTAGTTTTTACATTTTTGGAGAATGCCATGAATACCCTAACCAAAGTTGCTGTTGCCCTACCTGCTCTAGCGTTACTTAGTGCCTGTGCGACCACCGCACCCACCACACCAAACAAAACCCCTGCGTCAGAAAGCGTGACCGATGTCGCCTATGACCGTATGGCGCCAGCCCCTTATACTTGTACCGATGACAGCAAAATCTTGGCAAAACAGTCAATCAATAAAAAACAAGTCATGCTAAATGCGACTTTACCTAAAGTAAACTGGGCAGACCAACCTATCATTTTAAATGGCGGCGTCCAAGGTGATACGGCAAGCTATGTCAATGAGTCAAACCCAGAAGTGGTCTATGCTTGGCACATGAAAGAAGACAAAGGTATCCTTGCAATGAAATGGGCAAACGGTAAAGAATATCAAGTAAACTGCCAAATAGGCAGATAATGATTTTGGTTTAATTGCTCATTGATAATGATAAACCCATCATTGTTAAACCCATAACTATTAAACCTAGCACTATATAAACAGTCATCGAATGATGGCTGTTTTTTTATGGTCGCAAATTTAAAAGCGTACTCGCTAATGCTTTATTTTATTATGCTAGAGAAGCAACGCGAAAACTGGCAAAATAGCGCTGATAACAATTGCATGATAATCAATAACAAAAGGATACTTCGATGGTTAAGCGCCTCATAAGTATGATGATAATGGCTAGCATAGGCTTGGCGGCACTAACGAGCTGCGATAATAGCGCCAACGATTCTAATGGCACTGCTACATCTTCTGCTGCGCAAACAGCTGACGCAGCAGACGTGCATACTATCGACTGGTCACTGGTCGCAAGCGGCGAAAAAGCTGTTGACCCTGCCACTTATGAGTATCCGTTTGCGCTTGATAGCCAAAATGTGCGCGATTATGCGAAGTATTTCGGTGTAGATAATACCACCGCGCAGCATAATCTGACGATAAGTATGGCAAGCAATGAAGCGCTGTCAAAGCTGCTCGATCAGCTTAGCGAAACCTATACTTCGCATGAGCTAACCGACGACAAAGAGATGAAACTTATTATTCATACCACGCCTGATGTTGCTGCCAGTAGCTATGATTATGTACTGTCAGACGACTTTGCGAAAGGATTGGTATTACCTATCGTGATTCAGCCGGATAGTAAGAAAGGTGAGGTTAAGGCGCATGGAGAGGTGGCGAAATAGAATACTAGATGCTTCTTGAAGATTGCTACCATAGACTATAGTTTAACCGAATTTATTAGAGTAATTTATTTTATCTAGTGCGCCTAGCGCATCCTATATCCATTACCTGCCCACTTAAAATGTTTTTGGAAAATACCCAAAAATGGTGCTGATTATAATATGCCTTGATCATATATTATTTAATTATATTGAAAAACCCTTTGCTAGATCTAGCATTTGTATTGAAAGCATACTTTTAGTTTTAGACATTTTAGCTACGTCATTTTCTATATCTTTCAACCATTCTTTAACCGCATTTAAAACGTCTTTTCCAAACTGATCAACTTGCAACTGCAAGGTATTGTTCAACATATTGTTATGTATATGAATACCTTGATGCAAAGGTTGGACAAATTTAAATTTTTCTAACACTTCTCTAGCTCTCTGAGTAGAAATATCGTCCTGACCTTCATGCAGTAATGCACATCTTAAAGCATAAAAATCTGCACCACTTAGAAAAACTCTATCTGAGCCACAGGATGTTATTGTATAACTGGGTTCTATATATTTCTTAAACCAATTGATAGTACGTTGTTTTGAGCCTGCATCAGGGTAGTCAACCTTACCGCAGATATCTGGCAAAGTTAGGCAGAGAAACAATACTGAATACCAGTTTTTAGAAATTAAAGATAGTTCTAGTGCTTTAACGAAACTTTCCATATCATCAATCCTGTAGGTAAACTTTATTACGATGCAAGCTCTTGGGCGAGGGACGAGCGCCGAATAAACCATTAAAGAAAGACAGTTCATGACCCGCATATTTGCCCACTATTAAAGCAAGCGATGCTGAGGCCAGGCTTTTTTATTTTGCTATTGCACTAGAGACGAACGAGTTATTAAAGAATAACTTACCCAGAAAATTCCCTTTAAGGAATTTTCTCTTGCGAACCTAACAAAGCAGTGCTTTGTTTTAACGGTTCTCACCAACCATCGCCAAAAACTCTTCCTCACCCACTATCTTAATGCCCAATTTTTCCGCTTTGGTGAGCTTCGAGCCAGCTTTATCGCCTGCCAATAGCGCGGTGGTTTTTGCCGAGATACTGCCCGAGACTTTTGCACCCAGCGCTTGCAGTTTGGCTTTGGCTTCATCACGCGCCATGCTATCAAGCGCCCCTGTGATGACCCATGTTTGCCCATCGAGTGGCAATCCCTCTGACAGCACTTGCTCAACCTTGTCCCAGTGCACGCCCGCTTCGCGCAATGCGGTGATGACTTCGATATTGTGCGGTGCGCGGAAGAACTTATAAGTCAGCTCAGCGGTGATTGCGCCAACATCAGGCGTTTGTAGGAGCTTGTCGATATCCGCTGTCATTAGGCTATCAAGGTCGCCAAATTGCTGCGCCAAATTCTGTGCTGTTGTCTCACCGACGCCGCGAATACCGAGCGCATAGATAAAGCGCGCCAGCGTCGTCTGCTTACTGGCTTCGATAGCATTAACGATGTTTTGCACCGATTTTTCGCCCAGTTTTTCAAAATTAATCAGCTCATCCGTATGCTTGTGCAATTGATAGATATCGGCGACGGTCTTGACCAAACCGTGCTCAAAAAAGCTAATCAACCAACTTGCGCCTAAGCCATCGATATCCATCGCCCGACGCGAGACAAAATGAATGAGGGCTTCTTGCTGCTGCGCGGGACAAAACAATCCGCCCGTACAGCGTGCCAACGCTTCACCTTCAGGCAAGACCACAGGCGAGTCGCAGACAGGGCAAATCGCTGGCAATTTAACCGGCTCTGAATCTGCTGGACGTTGATCAACCCAAACGCGGGTGACTTTGGGAATGACATCCCCTGCACGGTGGACGCTGACCATATCGCCTGCGCGCACGTCTAAGCGCTGAATTTCACCAAAGTTATGCAAGGTGACATTGCTGACGGTAACGCCGCCGACTTTGACTGGCTCTAACTTACCAACTGGGGTAATTTGCCCCGTACGTCCGACTTGCCATTCGATATCATTTACACGCGTCATCACCGTTTCGGCAGGGAATTTATACGCCGTTGCCCAGCGCGGCTCACGCGATAAAAAGCCAAGCTGCTGCTGCAATGCCAAGTTATTAACCTTGATGACCATGCCATCAATTTCAAACGGCAGCTGACTACGGGTTTCAATCATCGACTCATAATAGGCTTGTGCTTCACGCGGGTTTTTTACCACTCTGACCGCGCTGACGCTAAAACCTATGTCACCAAGCCAAGCCAAGGCGGCTGATTGAGTTTCTATATTTTCAGGTAAACCTTGATTGACTGAATAACAATAAAAGGCCAGCGGACGGCTAGCAGCAATAGCGGGGTCAAGCTGACGTAAGCTACCAGCGGCGGCATTACGAGGATTGGCAAAGGTTTTATCACCCTTTTCTTCTGCTAGGCGATTGAGACGCTCAAAACCTGCTTTTGGCATCAGTACTTCACCGCGTACTTCTAATAATGGAATCTCGCTTGCCGCCGTAAGCCAAAGCGGTAGATTACGAATGGTTTTGGCATTTTGGGTAATATCCTCGCCGGTTTGCCCATCACCGCGCGTCACCGCTTGCACAAATTGACCATATTCGTATTTGAGTGACACCGCCAAACCATCAAGCTTTAGCTCAATTTCGTATTCAGGATTTTTCTGCGCGTCATTGAGACGATCATTGACGCGGCGCATAAAGCCATGCAGCTCGTCATAATCAAAAACATTGCCAAGCGATAGCATGGGTACGTCGTGCCTGACTTGGGTAAAGGCGGATAGCGGCGTATCGCCAACTTGATTGATTGGGCTATCGGGCTGTATTAAGTCAGGGTACGCCTCTTCAAGCTCCAATAAAGAGCGCCGCAGCTGATCGTATTCGCTGTCTTCTAAAATCGGATTATCAAGCACATAATAGGCATAATTATGCGTTTTTAAATTATCAATAAGCGTGCGCATTTGAGCAGCGATGGCAGCAGCATTGTCTGCAGATTGGGTATCGGCAGTATTTTTAGAAGCAGTATTTTTAGAAGCAGTCGGTACAATAGGATCAGTCATAGTCGGCGTCTTTTTTTTGCAATTCAAGATGCCGATATGATAACAAGTTTGCAGGTTAGTCGGATATGATTTTGTTGAAAACTCATCCTGTAGAGAGCCGCTTCTGTAGAGAACTAGGTTTATAGAAAACTAAATTTATAGAGAATCAGGCGAATGAAAGGCTCTTAAATCAAAAGTTAAAAATTAAAAAAGGCAAATAACGTCAAGCGCTATTTGCCTTTTACAATACTTTAGGAATAATTTTAACCGTTTATCTATTCAGATTTTACCCTTCATAATCGCGAACTTGGTTACGCAATTGCTGTTTATATTCTGGGGTAATGGGGTCATTGTCTTCGTCAAGCATCACGGCGTCCAAATCGCTTGCCATCATATAGGCAATACTCATCATACTGTCAAAGCTGCGTAGCGCTTGCGGATGCGGCAACGATAAAAAGAGCACCACGCCATTGTAAGTATTGGTCGCCACACTATGCGGGTCAAAAGGCGCGATACCACTATCCGTAATGCCCATCATGCTAAACCACAGCATGCCGGTGCCGTCTTTTTGCTCATAGCGATGGAACATATTCATCGCGCCATAACGCAAACCATATTTATCCACTAACGCCAGCAAATCACGCCCACGAATTACTGCTGCTGGGCGGTCGCGATACTGATGCGGCAAGATAGTGATATTGATATTGTCTTTGGCATTAATTAACGGTCCGTTTTGCGCTTCATCAACTGGCTCTGAGAGATGCTGATCGAGTATCGGGCTATTATTATCAAAGCTTGGTTCGTCAGCGGTATCAATGACTGGCATTAAACTGTCCGTCGCTGACATGAGGCTGGAAAACGCGTCCGGCTCTTGCTCGATATGCATCTGCTCAGCTACTTCGGTAAACTCGCTGTTATCCGCTCGCTGCTGCTCCTCTTGCCAGCGCGCATAGTCGGCGTCATCTACCACGCCATTATCCTCATTACTATCATGGCGGGCAGCAGTTAGTTGGGTATCGACATTGCTATGCGCCTCTGTCAATGGCTCTTCTTCGACCACGGCATTGAGATAACTGCGATCAGGGGCGATGCTGGTTTCACCTGCGACCGTATCATCCAAGTCTGGCTGCTCGACGATATTGCGCTCATGACGCGGAATAATGGGAATACCGTTTTTATCATAATTGACCGCGGCAGCCTCAGCAGTTTTGCGCCGTTTAAAGCTGCGAATGACCATAAATAGCCCTGCAAGCACGATAAATGCGGCAATGGCGATCAAGATAAACTGGATAGCGGTCATGAGAAATACATCCTAATATATGACAAAAGGGAGAGTACAAGTGCGAAGAAATGGCAATAGTCTAGCATGGCTAATGCATATCGTCACCATATAGTCAGCGTTTATCATTGGCCCTAAAGCCTTCACTGACTAATTTTCCGACTACTCGCCTGACGTTAAATGCTAGCCCTAACTATACCACTGACAAGCGCTTGCCGTTATTAATTATTTTGCTACTGGGCGCTCAATCAGAAAGGTAATTTGCTGCCTCATCAAGCGACACACTGACTAAAGTAGAAATCCCCGCGCTTGGCATGGTGACGCCTTTTAATTCATCAGCAATCTGCATCGTCAGCTTATTATGACTGATAAAAATAAACTGCAAGTCATCTGCCAACTCATTTATCAAGCTGGTAAAGCGGGCGACGTTGGCATCATCAAGCGGTGCATCGACTTCATCGAGCACACAAAATGGTGCCGGATGCTGTTTGAATATCGCAAAAATTAAGCTAAGCGCGGTCAAGGTTTTCTCACCGCCTGACAGTACCGCTAGGCGACTATTGCGCTTACCTTTTGGCTGTGCCATTAAGGTCAACCCTGCCCGCCACTGTTCTGACTTTGGCGCATTGGCAGGCATCTCGTCCGTATTAAGCGTTAAGCTTGCTTGCCCGCCACCAAAGACTTTAGCAAATAAATTGGCAAGCTCGTTATTGACCGCATCGAGCGTCTGCATAAACAAGGTCTTGGTGGTTTCATCAATTGAGTCAATCGCTTCCGTCAAGGTCTGCATACTGGCGGCAATATCTGCGGTCTGCTGCGCAAGTGGCTCTAAGCGCTCATTAACTTCTGCCAATTCTGCTACTGCGGCGAGATTGACCGCGCCAATTTTACTTAATTGCTGCTCAAGCTTCGCGCGTTCAGATTCTAATTCTGCGATTTTATCTGGGCGGACGCGGCGATCATGGGCGATAAAATCCGCCAATAAATTTGAGACGCTCATCACTTGTTGCTGATGCTGCTGAACTGTGTCCGATTGCGCTTGATATTTATGGCTGATCTTGTAATAAGCCTCTAGCGCTTCTTGGGTATGGCTACTGGCATCTTCTAATTTTGCAGCGCTTAATGCCAGCTCAGTGGCAAGACCGGCAAGCTCAGATTGCTGCATTTGCAAGTCGTTTTGCAGTGTATCTAATTCAGTCTGCTGCTGATTATATTCCCCTTTAAGCGCTGTTAATGCCGTTTCGCGTGTGGTTAATACTGCCTGCTGCTCATCGCGTGCTTTCTGTGCTGTTTGCAATGCTACTTGCAAAGCTGGTAGTTTATTTTTCTGCTGCTCGTGACGCGCCTCTAGACTTTGCTCGTTTTGCAGCGACTTTTCATGCTGCGCAGTTGCCCGAGCAAGACTGCTGACACTATGCTCTAAGCGCATCTCGCTCTGCTGAATACGCAGCTGCATTGCTTGCCAAGCGTCATCATCTACCTGCCGCGCACGATTTAGCTCACTGCGCTCGGACTGTAATTGCTGACTTAATAAACGCGCATCGGCTATTTGCGGCGTTAGCGCTGCTATCTCACTTTGGATATGCTGCTGCTCATGAGTTAGGGTCTGCTGTTCTTGCTCTAATTCTTGTTGCTCTTGCTCAAGGGCAACTTTATCAGCATTGAGGCGTTGACTGTCCGCTTGTAGGCGTTCTGCATTGGCGCGCTTGGTGGTGAGCTGTTGCTGGTGTTGGTGTTTATCGCGAGTTAATTGCTCAGCTTGCGCGCGCGTTTCTTCTAAGCTGACCATCAGGGCATCATAGTTGCGTTGGTGATTAGCAATCGCCTTTTGCTGCTCTTGTATTTTAGTCTCGAACTCATCAAGTAAATCTTCTAACGCTTGTAAACGGCTGCGTTGCTGCAAACGTTGGCTTAAAAACTGATTATTGCTATCGTTTTGTCCATTTTGCGCGCTAGCAAATTTGCTCAAATTAGTCGTACCCTGACGACTGATAAACCAGCCGTCCGAGGTTAGTAAAATAGCGGATGCTGGCAATGCTTTTAAAGTAACAGCCAAATCTTCCAATGTTTGCTGAGTATTCGTTTTAGATGGCGCGGTATATAGATAACAGTGCTGCCACAACGCTAAATTTGGTGCAGTAATCAACTCTGATAACGACAATACTTTATCCGTTAAGTGATTTGGCAAAGCACTGATAAATGATTTTGCGCCTTTATCATTTGTCTGAGCAGGTAGCCATAGACTATGACCATTTTCTAGCTGCGATTTATTCTTTGAATTGTCGTTCTCGTTTTGCGTGGTTTGATAAGTAAATAAATCTGTTAAATCCTGCTCGAGCGCTTGCCATAAACTATCAGCTTTTTGAGAATTGTCATTAATCTTTTTATCGCTTGACTGCTTAGAAATCAGCACATGGCTATCCAACCATAACGCCAACACACTATCGAGTAGCTCGGCATGCTGCTGCCCTTTGGCACTTAACTCAATCTGCTCACGCAAGGTGGTAATCGATAATTCGTTTCCTAAATCATTGTTTAAATCGGCGGTTTTGGCATGATGAATAGGCAGCTGGTTTTTTGATAAAGGCTTCGGATGTAATATCTGATGCAGTGTATCGTATTCACCTGCCAAGACCGCGTGACGTTTTTCATCCTCGCTTAACTCGCGCCGTTGAGTGTTTAAGCGTTGCTGTAACTGATGCGCTTGCGGTTGTAGCTCGGATAGGCGCTCATCGATACTGTCTTGCTGACGCTCAATCTGTTGCAGCTGTTTATTGAGCTCAGTCACTTGTGCATTTAACGTCTGCTGTAAACTTTTCGTATCAGCGTCATTTTGCAAACCAGCACTTTCGACTGGTGATAACGACTGTTGTAATTGCTGCCAGAGATTTTGCCAGTTTTGCTGGCGGCGCTGCCATTTATCATGGTTTTGCTGCTGGCGTTTTTGCGCTTGGTTATTAATCGCTTGCTGCTGCTCAAGAGCGCGCGCATTATCTTGCAGGCGGGACAGCTGGTTTTGCGCATCATGGTAAGCGCGCTGCAACGGTTGTTCATTGCGTTTATGCCTGTCGCGTTTATCGTTAAGCTTACTAAGCTGTGGGCGCAACTCCTCTAATATATTTTGCTGCTCGGCCTGCTCAGCTTTTAAACGTTCAATTTCACTCACCGCTTGCTGACGCTGCTGCTCTAAACTGTTCAGTTGCTGTGCAATTACGTTTAATTGTGATTTAGCATCGCTAAGCTCATGCTCCGCTTGTTGATAGCTTAGCTGCTGCTGATAGTGGCTACTTTGGGCATCGTCTTTTAGCCATTGTTCTTGATTGATATGAGCCGCAAGCTTGTCTTGTTTGGCTTTTAGCGCTTCATAACTGGCTTGTAAAACAGCAACTTCACTAGCGCTGCGCTCATGAGCGATTTTTTGCTGCTGCTGATGATGCTTTGCTTGATAAAGCTGTTGAATGGCAAGCTGTTGTTTGATATCGGCAAGCGCTAACGCTAGCTCTTCATAACGCTCGGCACTGGCCGCTTGCTTAGACAAGCGTTTTTGTTGGCTCACCAGCTCGCTTTGCATATCGTGTAGACGGGCTAAATTATCCTGGGTTTTCTCAAGTTTCTTTTGCGTTTCCTCACGGCGCGCTTGATAACGAGAAACACCAGCGGCCTCTTCGATAAATTCACGTAATTGTAGCGGGCTAGATTCAACAATCCGTCCAATCATACCTTGCTCGATGACCGCATAACTGCGCGCGCCAAGCCCTGTACCCAAGAACACATCGACCACATCACGGCGGCGACAGCGCGTGCCATTGATAAAGTAGTCCGAGCGCCCCTCCAAATTTACCTGTCGGCGGACGGACAGCTCGTGATAGAGATTAAACTCATGGCGAATCCCCGTCTGCTCATCTTGCGTATGCTCAAAGGTCAGCTCAACACTGGCAACGCTTTTGGCGGCTTTATCTTGCGTGCCGGCAAAGATGACATCACTCATCGCCCCGCCGCGTAATTGCTTGGCGGAAGTTTCGCCCAATACCCAGCGAATGGCATCAATGACGTTGGATTTGCCGCAGCCGTTTGGCCCGACGATGGCGGTGATACCATGACGGAAGGTAAAAGTGGTTGGATTGGCAAAGGATTTAAAGCCTGCCAGCTTGAGAGATTTTAGGCGCATGAAATATCGATAGACTTAGCAAAAACAGGCGGCTATTCTACCGCAAATTGTGACGAGTTTTTAGGGTTTGTGAAGGATGCTATAATAGTGGTGAAAATTTGCATGATGCATTTAAATAATAACAATTAAGGCCATGACAATGACTGAAGACAATTTTGAAAAATATAATCCGCAAGAATTACAGCAAAAATATGAAGAATGGTGTGAGCTGCATCGTAAGCAGCTTGAGGCGCAGCAGCAGTTTTTGCGCGCTGAAGCCTTGCAAAACGAGTTGAAAAAGTACTATCTCAACCCACAATGGATGACAGACCGTGAAGCGGAGCTGCCGATTGAGCACTCGGGTAAAGCGCACTCAATCTTTAGTGAAGATGCGCTATGGAGTATGCTCAGCGACCATGATGAGCTCGCCAGAAAGTGGATGCGTTTGGGGCTTGATGCGATTGATAGGAGATAAAGCCTAAATCACCCCAATCCCACTTAACAACAATTGACCGCCTGCAAATAACAGCAGCACCCCAAAAGCGCGTTTCAGCGTCAGCGCGGGCAATATATGGGCAAGCTTGGCGCCGACCTTTGCCATCGCAAAGCTAGCGACAGATATGCATAAAAAGCCCGTGATATGGACAAAGCCTATTGTGCCCTCAGGCAGGTTAACCACGTCTCGACCGAACCAGGCAAAGCCTATCGCACCAGCGACGGCGATGGGCAAACCGCAAGCAGCAGACGTACCGACCGATTGTTTCATCGGCAATCCTGCCCAGTTTAAAAACGGTACGGTCAAACTACCGCCGCCAATGCCAAAAATAGACGACGCCATACCGATGCCTGTCCCTGCCCCAAACTGTACGCCAGCTGACGGTAACGGCTTACCCAATTGTTCTTTATTGGATAAAAACAGCATTTTTAAGGCGACCAATAGCGCCCCGACACCGATGATAGCTTGCAAGACTTTGCCGTCAATCATATCGGCGATACCGGCACCAACCAAACTGCCAATGACCAAGCCCAACGCCATTTTGCGCCACACTTCCCAGCGTACGCCGCCGCGCTTATTATGGGCAGTCAGTGAGCTTATAGAGGTCACCACAATTGTCGCTAGTGAGGTGCCAATCGCCAAATGGGTGACCACTTCGGGTGAAAAATGATAGGCGGTAAAAATCCAAACCAATGCGGGTACGATAATCATGCCACCACCGACGCCAAATAATCCGGCGCTGACACCCGCAAACGCCCCTGCAGTCACAAACCACACATATAACATCATCGAATCGGCCTTTTATCCTGCGTCTTTTTTATTAAAATCGTATAATCATCTAATTGTATAGTCACTCGAACATTACCTGCTCAATCGTATTTGCTAAATCATAATCTGACCTTTATGCTGTTTGCTTTGTATTGTTAATGAGCAACAATCGCTCAGTATATCAAAGTTTATCCACGCCAATTTATCCCATCGACGAAACTTATTATGCCGCCATTTAATCCATCATCCGACGCTTTGTCTGCCCAACCTTTTGAGTCATTAGAGCTTGAGCATTTACCTAAGCTTAACCATCGCCACCTTGCCAGTAGCGGCTCGACCAATAGTGAGCTGATAGCAGCGCTACAAAATGGCCGCCTAAATGCAGCCGAGATGCATCTACTAACAGCGGAAACCCAAAGTGCTGGACGCGGACAACATGGGCGCTCATGGCAGTCGCCGCGCGGCAATGTCTACTTATCGTTATATCATCCGGTGCATCTACCGATTAGCGGTTTATTGTCGCTGATTATCGGCGTTGAACTGGCAAAAATGCCTGTAATTCAAGTGCTAAATGAGCAATTGCGCGTGCAAGGTTTGGCAACAATCGGGGTAAAATGGGCCAATGATTTGGGCTTTTATTCAAAGCAATATTCGCAGCAGCATTCATTTCAAAATCAATCTGAACCTGAATCGAATGACGCTGCTTTAAAGCCGCTTGAATCTACCAAACAAACCCTACCCTTTCATAAGCTTGCTGGCATTTTAATAGAACCCATAACAAAAGCAGGAAGATTGGTGGGCGTGGTGATGGGCGTGGGTCTAAACGTGCAAGCTACGCCTAAGCTTACGGCACAAACTTGCGAGGGTATGAGTTATCAAGCGATTAGCTTACGAGATATTTGTGCCATGCTTGAGCCAAAAGCGCCGCCTATTTCACTTCCAGACCTAAAAACGCTTTATCAGCAAATGAGTGAGGCTTTAATGGCAGCGATGACCCGCTTTGAGTATTTAGGATTGGAGAAGCCAACCGGGCAGCGTTATTATTTAGACAGTTTTTTGGCGCAGTTTGACGCGATGGATGCATTGGCAGGGCTGCGTTTGCGCATCACCCAAGACTACAACGGCAATGTCGAGACGCTGACCGGTTATGCATGCGGTCTTGATACACATGGATGTTTGCAATTACGTGAATATAACGGTAAGATTTCTGCGCTTTTTACCGGTCGCATTGATGTGATTGGTGACGCTTAAACCTTTAAAATACCATACCTAAAAAAACCATACTGAACGAGCACTATATAAAGGGATTTTTATGCTCTGGTTAGATCTTGGCAATACCCGTCTTAAATACTGGCTCACCGATGATATCGGGCAGATAGTTGCGCACGATGCCAAGCAGCATTTGCAAGCGCCTGCCGAACTGCTCATGGGTCTAACCGATCGTTTTGCGCGTTATGCGCCAGATTTTATTGGGATTTCCTCGGTATTGGGCGATGACTTAAATGTAAAAGTATCTGAAACCTTGAGCCGCCTAAATATTCCGTTCGAATTTGTCCACGTCGATGCTGAGCATGCCTTGATGCAAAGCGCCTATGATGACGAACAGCTCGGCTGCGATCGCTGGCTACAGATGCTAGGCGCAGTCGATAAGAAAAAACGCCAGTGCGTGATTGGCTGCGGCACGGCGGTGACGATTGATTTGATTGATCACGCTGAGCATTTAGGCGGTTATATTTTCCCCAGCATCTATCTGCAACGTGAGTCGTTATTTTCTGGTACCAAGCAAATTACGATTTCTAATGGCACTTTTGATAGCGTGAGCCCCGGCATCAACACAAAAGACGCCGTCCATCGCGGCATTATGTTGTCCATCGTTGGCGCGATTAATGAAATCAGTAACCGTTATCCAAACTTTGAGCTCATCATGACCGGCGGTGATGCGCATATCATTGCGCAACATATTAATCGTTCGGTGCGTATGCGCGATGATTTATTATTAAATGGTCTGGCCCGTTATTTTGACCATAGCAAACAGACATAGTGTTTTGAACGTTTGTATAAATAAAAAAAGCAGGCCGTTTTAAGCGACCTGCTTTTTTATTTTTAGTTTATTCGATTTAAAAGCGATGCTAGGTGCTTATGGGATGATTTTTTTGCAACCTCTGTCACGCCTGCGAACAGCAAGCAAGAAAAAATTAGCCCATGAGCAAGAGTTTAGTATATAAAGAACATTCTATAATTTCTACTTAGTCTCGTTAAATAGCTCACGGCCGATTAGCATACGACGAATTTCACTGGTGCCCGCGCCGATTTCATACAGCTTGGCATCACGCCAGTAGCGACCAAGTGGATATTCATTGGTATAGCCGTTACCGCCAAAGATTTGGATGCCCTCGCCTGCCATCCACGTGGCTTTTTCCGCACACCATAAAATCACGCTGGCGCAATCTTTACGTACTTCGCGGCTATGACCGGCGCCGCGTTGATCGAGCATATCGAGATTTTTACCGACCGTATATAAGAAGCTGCGTCCCGCTTGCAGGATGGTATACATATCGGCGACTTTACCTTGGATAAGCTGAAATTCACCAATTGCTTGCCCAAACTGCTTGCGATCATGAATATAAGGCACGACGTTATCCATCACCGCTTGCATGATACCGATAGGACCTGCGGCGAGTACCGCGCGCTCATAATCAAGCCCGCTCATCAGTACTTTGACACCTTCACCAACGCCGCCCAAGATATTTTCTTTGGGCACTTCAACATTATCAAAAGTCATCTCACCGGTATGACTACCGCGCATGCCAAGCTTATCGAGCTTTTGCGCTGTACCAAAGCCCTTCATACCTTTTTCAACGATAAAGGCGGTCATACCTTTTGCGCCAAGCTCTGGATTGGTCTTGGCATAAACCACCATTACGTCAGCATCTGGGCCATTGGTAATCCACATTTTGCTACCGTTTAACACATAATGTCCGTCTTTTTCTTCGGCTTTAAGCTTCATACTCACTACGTCTGAACCAGCGCCCGGCTCACTCATCGCTAATGCACCAATGAATTCTCCACTAATCAGCTTGGGTAGATATTTTTGCTTTTGTTCCTCTGAACCATTACGTTTAATTTGGTTGATACACAGGTTAGAATGCGCCCCATAACTTAACGCCACAGAAGCAGAGGCTCGGCTAATCTCTTCCATCGCCACCATATGAGCGACATAACCCATATCAGAACCGCCGTACTCTTCTGGAACGGTAATGCCATGCAGACCGAGCTCGCCCATTTTTTGCCATAAATCCATTGGGAACTCATCGCTACTGTCGATTTCGCTTGCACGCGGGGCAATTTCTTTCGCTGCAAACTGTTGTACCACATCACGTAAGGCGTCGATATCTTCGCCAAGCTGAAAATTTAATCCAGGTAAACTCATAACCATTCCTTGTATTTTGATGTTTAATTTCTTAAAAATTTAGATCTATTTAAAAAGAGACCATATAGCTGGTACAAATTTTTATCGCTTGCTGTGCGCCTGCGTCACTCCAGAGGCTTCAAAAATTTATACCAGCTATCTATCCATTTATTTCTGTTCATTTATTTCTATTCATTTAGCTTATGACTGGCTTTATTTTTTAGTTAAGACTGACGTTTATTAATCAACGCACGCGCCACGCTTGAACCATTGCGGCGACCCAAGAATTCACTGATACGCTCGCCAGCCACGACCAATTTATCCAAATCAATACCCGTACTGATACCCATACCGTGCAGCATATAAACGACATCTTCGGTGGCGACATTGCCCGTTGCGCCTTTGGCATACGGACAGCCGCCAAGCCCAGCCACTGAGGTATCAAATTCGCTAACACCCATTTGTAAGGCAGCTAAGGTATTACTTACGGCTTGACCATAAGTATCATGAAAATGACCTGATAGCATGCTGATATCAGCGTATTCTAATGCGGCTTGCAGGGCGCGCTGTACTTTTAGCGGTGTACCAACACCAATCGTATCGGCAATACCAATCTGCTCAGCGCCAATCTCAACCAAACGCTTGGTCACATAAGCCACCTGGCTGGGAGCAATCTCGCCTTCATAAGGACAGCCAACCGTACAAGAGATAACGCCACGTACTTTGATACCCTGCGCTTTTGCAGCAGCGGCAACGGGCGCAAAACGCTCAATGCTTTCATCAATACTACAATTGATGTTTTTTTGGCTAAAGGTTTCACTGGCTGAGCCAAAAATAACGATTTCATCGGGGCGATGCACAATAGCATTTTCAAAACCGCGCATATTGGGCACTAGGACTGAGTAGCACACCTCCGTCTGACGTGTAGGTGCTAGCGCGTCAAGTAGCGCGCTATTATCACCCATTTGCGGCACCCATTTAGGCGAAACAAAACTGGTCGCCTCGAGCTTTTTGACGCCTGCTGCGATTAAATCGTTGATCAGCCTTTGTTTAACTGCAGTCGGTACCGTCATGGACTCATTTTGCAGGCCATCACGTGGACTAACATCAACGATTCTGACGTGGTCTGGGTACGAGAGTTTCATGCTTATCGTCCTTTTTTATGCGCCCTTTCATAGTAGTTTTAATTTAGAAATGTTACAGGACTGCTGGGATAAATTTTGCGAAGCCTCTGGAATGCGAAGCGCACAGCAAGCGAGGAAAATTTATACTAGCAGAGCGATATTTTAAACGAACCACTTTTATATTAAATTGGCTATGTTATCAGTACCTCAGTTACTAGCTTTCACTCGTCTCACTATCGATGCGCAGTAGCTCGTCGCCATCGGCAACCAAATCACCCTCGGCAAATAATAGTTCTGCCACCACCCCATCCGTCGGTGCAGTAATGGTATGTTCGATTTTCATCGCTTCGATAACGGCAAGTGGCTCGCCCTTTTTCACACTATCGCCAACCGCCACTTTGAAGGCGACGACTTGTCCTGGCATTGGTGATTTTAAGCTACCGACCGCCGCAGACTCTTCACCGACATGTGCCATGATATCAATAAGCGTAATCTCATCACGACCGCTATCGGTGAATACATAAACGGTTTCATTATTTGTCCAGCTCTGCGCGCTAATACGTACGCCATCTAGCCATAACGTATGATTATGCGCGTCAGTACTGTCATAGCTAATTTCACTTTCATAGACTTTTTCTGTCTGGGCGGCGACATTGGCATTGGTTTTTTCTTCGTTACTTGCGATTTCTTTTTCAATCACTAGGGTAAAGCTGCTGCTATTTTCAGCCCCTTTTTTACTTTCCGCACTATTTGCATTGTGCCAGTTGCTAATACGTGCTTGGTACGCCTGCTCATCATAAACCAAGCTAAACGAGCGCGTATAATCACTATAAGCACGGAAACCAGTCGGCTTACTAAATGGATCGATGTCTGACCCTTGTGCTGCGCCTTCACTAGCAAGCTGCTGCGTAATGGCAGTCACGACCAGCGTCGATAAATCAAGCGGATGCTGATTAAATAGCTCGTCCGCCTCACGCTCGATAAGCGCCGTATCAAGATTGGCTTGGCTAAACGACTCAGTATTCAAGATATAGCGCAAAAACGCCACGTTATTTGGCAAACCAACGATGCGCGTTTGAGCGAGTGCGCGGTCGAGTTTCGCTAACGCTTGCTCGCGGGTCGGCGCATGGACGATAAGCTTCGCAATCATAGAATCGTAAAACGGGCTAATCACATCGCCCTCGCGCACGCCATCGTCGATACGCACATCGGCAATGTTAAAGGTACTGTGCTCAGGCTTTTGATAGGTAAATAAAGTACCCGTCGCTGGCAAAAAGCCATTATCAGGATTTTCAGCGCAGATACGCGCCTCGATAGCATGCCCATTAATCACCAGCTCGTCTTGCTTTTTCGGTAATGGTTTACCTGCTGCGACCAACAGTTGCCATTCAACCAAATCGACACCCGAAATCGCTTCACTAACTGGATGCTCCACTTGCAGGCGGGTATTCATCTCCATAAAATAGAAATTCATCGTGCCTTCGCGCTGCTCAACGATAAATTCAACCGTACCTGCACCAAAATAATTGACCGCACGCGCCGCTTCGATTGCGGCTGTTCCCATCGCTTCACGCATGGCAGCGTCAACACCGGGTGCTGGTGCTTCCTCTAATACCTTTTGATGGCGGCGCTGTACCGAGCAATCTCGCTCAAACAAATGCACATAATTGCCAAGCATATCGCCAAATACCTGAATTTCTATATGGCGAGGTTTTAGGGCATATTTTTCAATGAGTACTTGGTCGTCACCAAAACTGGTAATCGCTTCACGGCGACAGGATTCTAGTAAGTCAATAAAATCGCTGCTTTCTTCAACAATACGCATACCTTTACCGCCGCCGCCAGCGCTGGCTTTAATTAAGACGGGATAACCGATACTGTCTGCTTGCTGTTGTAAGAATCCTGCATCTTGATTGTCGCCATGGTAACCCGGTATCAAGGGTACACCAGCCGCCTCCATCAAACGCTTGGACTCAGACTTGCCGCCCATCGCCCGAATCGCGTCGGCAGATGGGCCAATAAACATCAAACCTGCATCCTGACAAGCCTGAGCAAAGTCGGCATTTTCACTTAAAAAACCATAGCCTGGATGGATTGCTTGGGCGCCAGTCTCTTTAGCAATCGCAATAATCGCATCACCTTTAAGATAGCTGTCTTTTGGTGCAGAACCACCTAAATAAACCGCTTCGTCACAGACAGCAACGTGCTTGGCGCCGCGGTCGGCATCAGAATAAACAGCGACGGTACGAACACCCATACGTTTGGCAGTCGCAGCAACACGGCAGGCAATTTCGCCACGGTTGGCGATTAGAATTTTAGAAAACATAACTGTTCCTGTAACTTATCGTTTTTATTTATCGGTTTGACTATCGTTTTTTGCTACTATTCTGTCGTTAACCAATCAGGCTTACGCTTGTGCAAAAAGGCTTGCACGCCTTCCTTTCCTTGCGCTGATGAGCGAATATCAGCGATACCTTTAACGGTATCAGCAACCAGCTCATCGGTAATCGGTGCACCTGCGACTTCGTGCAATAAACGCTTGCAAGTCTTGACCGCATTGGGGCTATTATTAACCATCTTGGCGCATAAGGCTGCGACTGTGTCGTTAAGTGATTCTTCACTAACGCGCTCATGGATAAAGCCAAGCTGCCGCGCCTTTTTGGCATCGAACACCTCTGCACTTAAAAAGTAGCGATGCGACGCTCTAGTCCCTAATGCTCTTACGACATACGGACTAATGGTGGCAGGCGCTAATCCCAGACGTACTTCGCTTAAGCAAAAATTGGCAATCTTAACCGCAATCGCTATATCACAGACGGCGACTAGACCCATACCACCTGCATAGACATCGCCTTGAATCGCAGCCACCGTTGGCTTTGGACATTTATAGATAGTTTTGAGCATTTGCGCCAGTTTATCGGCATCGGCAAGGTTTTCTTCATAGCTATAATCTGCCATCGCCCGCATCCAGTTCAAATCAGCACCAGCGCAAAACGCTTTGCCCGCCGCCGCTAGCACAACCACACGGACATTATCATCAGCGCCAAGCGTGGAGAAAACCTCAGTCAGCTCGGCGATCATTTCATCGTTAAAGGCATTACGTATCTCAGGACGATTTAACGTCACCGTCGCGACGTGCTGCTCAATATCGACCAATAGGCTTTTATAGTTATTCAGATTTTTTTGCATAACCTTCTCTATTTTTTATATATGTGAAATGCTTGCCCATATTCCATTTAATGCTACATTCTAAAGACACCAAAGGTCGTCTCTTCAATCGGGGCGTTATAGGCAGCACTTAGCCCTAATGCTAATACGTGACGCGTATCGGCAGGATCAATCACGCCGTCATCCCAGAGACGTGCTGTCGCATAATAAGGGTGACCTTGCTCTTCGTACATCTCAAGGATCGGCGCTTTAAAGGCAGCCTCATCTTCCGCGCTCCACTCTTCACCTTTACGGTCAAAATTATCACGCTTGACGGTTGCCAGTACCGAGGCCGCTTGCTCGCCGCCCATGACCGAGATACGCGCGTTTGGCCACATCCATAAGAAGCGTGGACTATAAGCACGGCCACACATGCCGTAGTTACCAGCACCGAATGAGCCGCCGACGATGACGGTAAATTTTGGTACTTTGGCGTTGGCAACCGCCATGACCATTTTGGCGCCATGACGGGCAATACCTTCGTTTTCGTATTTACGCCCAACCATAAAGCCAGTGATATTTTGCAAAAATACCAACGGGATTTTACGCTTACAGCACAGCTCGATAAAATGCGTGCCTTTTTGTGCTGATTCACTAAATAGGATGCCGTTGTTGGCGATAATACCTACTGGCATACCTTCGATATGGGCAAAACCGCAAACCAGCGTCGTGCCAAAACGTGCTTTGAATTCATCAAACTCACTATCATCGACGATACGAGCGATAATTTCTTTAATATCAAAAGGTTTACGCTTATCGGTTGGAATGATGCCGTATAACTCTTTGGCATCATAGCGTGGTGGACGCGGTTTGATTTGATTTGGGATTTGCTTAGCAGGACGATTTAAGTGGCTAACGATATTACGCGCTATCGATAGCGCATGGGTATCATTTTGCGCCAGATGATCGACCACCCCTGACAGACGCGTATGCACATCGCCGCCGCCTAAGTCTTCAGCGGTGACCTCTTCACCCGTTGCCGCTTTAACGAGTGGCGGACCGCCCAAAAAGATAGTCCCTTGCTCTTTGACAATGATAGATTCGTCACTCATCGCTGGCACATAAGCACCGCCTGCGGTACAACTACCCATAACCACAGCGATTTGCGGAATACCGGCCGCACTCAGGTTGGCTTGGTTAAAAAAGATACGGCCAAAGTCATCTTTATCAGGGAATACTTCGTCTTGATTGGGTAAGTTTGCACCGCCTGAATCGACCAAATACACGCAAGGTAAGTTATTTTCTTGGGCGATTTCTTGTGCACGTAAATGCTTTTTGACCGTCATCGGATAGTAAGTGCCGCCTTTTACGGTGGCATCATTACAGACAATCATACACTCGGTACCGTTGATGCGGCCGATACCCGCAATCACGCCCGCCGCTGGTACCTCTTCGCCATACATATCATGCGCTGCCATTGGTGCGACTTCTAAAAATGGCGTACCGACATCGAGCAGGCGCTCAACACGCTCACGAGGTAGCAGCTTGCCACGCGCTAAATGCTTGGCACGCGCGCGCTCTGAACCACCTTGAGCGACTTTACGCAGGTGCACATATAAGTCATCGACTATTTCTTGCATGGCGGCACGGTTTTGCTGAAAATCGGCAGCGTTCGGACTCAATTTACTGGTTATGATAGCGCTCATGATATCCCTTTTTTATACTTGTGTTTATTATTCAATAACTTCTTAAAATCTTGACCGATTTTTTGACTACTCTATTCCTAGCTCCGCCTTCATCTGCTCGATAATTTTATACTTTTGAATTTTACCGGTGATGGTCATCGGATATTCAGTCACAAAGCGATAATAAGTCGGCACTTTATAATGGGCGATATGCTCGCTACAGAATTGGCGCACTTCATCTTCGGTTAAGCAGCCCGGCTCTTTTGATATGATCAAAGCAGCAAGCACTTCTCCATAACGCTTATCTGGGATACCGACAACTTGGACGTCACGAATTTTTGGATGACGATAGAGATAGTTTTCGATCTCAACTGGGTAAATGTTTTCACCGCCGCGAATGACCATATCTTTACTACGACCAACGATTTTGACATAGCCGTCCTCATCCATCGTCGCCAAATCACCGGTATGCATCCAGCCATCTTGTATCGCTTCACGGGTTTTAAAGCGGCTGCCCCAATAGCCTTTCATCACCGAATAACCACGCGTTAGCAGCTCGCCGGTTTCTCCTAAAGGTACAATTTCGCCCGTTTCGGTATCGACGACTTTGACTTCAAGCGCAGGCTGCACAAGCCCGACCGTTGATACTTGTTTCTCTAATGGCGTATGCTCATTGGTCTGGCAAGAAACCGGACTGGTCTCCGTCATGCCATAAGCAATGGTCACCTCTTTCATATGCATCTTATCAATGACGCGGCGCATGACCTCAATCGGGCAGCTAGAGCCGGCCATAATGCCAGTCCGCAAGGTCGACAAATCAAATTTATCAAATTCAGGATGGTCAAGCTCAGCGATAAACATCGTCGGTACGCCATGCAAAGCCGTACATTTCTCTTCTTCAACCGCTTGCAAGACGCTTAAAGGCTCAAAACCATCATTCGGATAAATAATACAACCGCCATGCGTTAATATCGCTAAGTTCCCAAGCACCATACCAAAACAATGATATAGCGGCACAGGAATACACAGTCTATCTTCCTCAGTGAGATTCATGGCCTCACCGATAAAGTAGCCATTATTTAAAATATTACGGTGGCTTAAAGTCGCACCTTTTGGCGTGCCAGTCGTACCGCTGGTAAATTGCACATTAATCGCGTCGGTGTTTTTAAGCTGGGCTTGACGCTCGGCGACGCGTGGATCATTGGCATCGCCTTCCGCCATCCATGCCGAAAACTTCTGCATAAAGTTAAACTCTTCATCAGAGTCTGGCTCATCAATCCAAATGATGCGCTCAATGGTTGGAATCTCAACCAAATCCAATTGGGTATAATCTTTATGATAAATCTCAGGACATAGCTCACGAATCAGCTGCGCATAATCACTGCTTTTAAAATGGCGCATCAACACCAAGGCTGAGCAGCCAAGTTTATTTAACGCATATTGCAGCTCAAAGGTACGGTAGGCAGGGTTGATGTTAACGAGGATAACGCCGACTTTTGCGGTCGCTAATTGCATGAGCAGCCATTCGGCATTGTTGTGCGACCAGATACCGATACGATCGCCAATCTCAAGCCCCATTTCAATCATGCTGCTGGCTAATTGATTGACCTGCTGTTGCAGCTCACGATATGTCCAGCGGATATTTTGATGACGGACGACCAGCGCTTCACGCTCAGGATATTTGGAGACAATAGCATCAAAAAAATCGCCGATGGTCGCTTCAATCAGCGGTACATCGGGGCCTTTATCATAGCTTTGAGTAAGCGGCGCATTTGCCGAGCGCGCACCCATATTTACGGTGGGAATATTATTTAGAATGCTATCGAAGTCAGAAACTTGAGTCATAACGAGTCCTTTCGTTTTACTTTTTACAGCACGCCTGAATGGTGCTAATTTTTCGCTTGCTCCTATTCTTTTTTCCTTGAACAGGTCTTAACAAGCATGAGCTACTATACCGCCTTAAATCGAAGGCTGTCAATCATAGTAATACATTATGTATCATTTAAATTAATTAATAAAAAGTATTACCCAGTAAAAGATAGCATAAAATCACGCGATTATTATAGGTAAAAAAGCCAGTTATGTATTTGCTACACAGCTGGCTTTTGAAGAATTAAGATTAAAAATTAAAGCTAAAAGTTAAATCTGCAATGGTTAAGCATTGATTAAGATTTTACCATTGGCGGTGCTTTAATCGTTACCGTCGCGCTGACGGCATCGTTATCATCGAGCAAGTCCATAACCAGCTCGTCATCCGTTTCAGTAGTCACTTGCCAATTACCAGCAGCCTGCGGCACGCCAGTTACCATCACCGAAATGGCTTTATTTTTTAAGCGAATCATCGGCGGCTTATGATCGTAACCGCTGTGCTCGTGACCCAAAATATCATCAGCAATCGTCGCTGCCTGCGCACGTAACGGCGCTACATAACGACAGGCAACGCCGTTGATCGACATACAATCGCCAATCGCATACACATTGGACGCATGCGTACGTAACGTGGTGGCATCGACCACGATACCAGTGCGGCGATTGAACTCAACCCCAGCAGCAGTTGGTAATTTATCATCGACCGTCAAGCCCGTACTGGCAATCACATGGTCAACGACTAATGGCTCTGGCTGCTGCGCCGCATCGCTGTCGGTAGCGGCAACTGGCGCATAGCTGACTTGCAATGTACCATCATCATGACGCGTAACATTGGATACTTGATAACCGCCTAAAAAATGAATCCCTTGTGACTGTACTGCCTTGGCAATACGTGCGGTCGCTTGTGGTGGTAGCATTTGCGAGAGCGGCGCGTTATTTAAATCAATCAACGTCACTTCATGACCCGCTTTTAATAAATCCTCGGCAATCTCCGTCCCGACCATACCAGCGCCAACGATGGCAACACGTTGACTGCCCGCTGCGAGCTTTTCTTGCAGCTGTCCAAAACGCTCGATATGGTTGACATGCCAAACCAAATCTTCAGGCAGACTTTTTGGAAAAATAGGATGGGCGCCCATCGCCAGCACCAGTTTGTCATAGCTAATAGTGGCGTAATTGGTATACACAGGGTCCGAGCGCAGTGCTGAGATAAGTTGTACCGTTTGGCTAGCAGGGTCGATGTCGGTCACTTGCGTATTGGCAAGCAAATTGATATTTGCCGCCTTTGCCGCATCGCTACCGGTCGCTCGTACCAAGTCCGCGGCGTTTTTTTGCTGACTAATTGCCATCGTTAGCATGGGTTTATGATAACGGTCGCCATTATCAGCCGTGATTAAGGTAATGGGAATGTCTTTATCTTTTGCGCGAATGGCATCGACAACGTGCCAACCTGCTAAGCCTGCGCCAATAATAACAATACCTGCCGATTGATTTTCTACACTCATAATGACTCCGAAACACTATTTATTATTTGTTATGAATTTGGAATAGGATTAAAAACTGATGGCGCCTATTGTAGCAGCAAACAGGGAACACTTGTAAGCTGAGAGTAATGAACAAAAAGTAAAAGACATAAAAAAGCGCCTTTATTAAAGACGCTTTGATAGATACTTAAAACACCGTACTGAATTTCAATGATTAAGAATTTTTGATAAGAACAGCTGCGCGCGCTCGCTTTTTGCACCTTCAAAAAACTCATCCTTACTACAGTTTTCGACGATATGGCCTTCATCCATAAAAATAATCCGATTGGCCACCTGACTGGCAAAGCCCATTTCATGGGTCACGCACATCATGGTCATGCCATCGCGGGTCAGCTCGACCATCACATCGAGCACTTCTTGAATCATCTCTGGGTCAAGCGCAGAAGTTGGCTCGTCAAATAGCATCGCAACCGGATCCATCGCCAAAGCACGCGCAATCGCTACCCGCTGCTGCTGTCCGCCTGATAGCTCGGCGGGGTATTTTGGCGCTTGGGCACTTAAGCCAACGCGGTCGAGATAGGCCATGCCTTTTTTCTTAGCCTCGTCTTCTTTACGGCCCAGCACTTTGATTTGCGCGACTGTTAAGTTATCGATAATGGTCAGATGCGGAAACAGCTCAAAATGCTGAAATACCATGCCGACGCTACTACGCAGTTTAGGTAAATTGGTTTTTGCCGCGCCAACTGAGATACCATTGACCATGATCTCGCCCTTTTGAAATGGCTCAAGCCCATTAACGGTTTTAATAAGCGTCGATTTGCCACTGCCCGATGGCCCACAAACGACAACGACATCGCCTTTATGCACATGCGCGGTACAGTTAGTTAATACCTGAAAATCACCGTACCATTTGCTAACGTCAGTCATTTTGATGACTATCTCAGCGCTCGCATGACCATTGTCGGTGACCAGTCCACCAAATTCATTTATATAGGTGTCAGCATTGTTTATCCCTGACTCATTCATCGCTGGCTCCTAACCACTTTTTCCATCATTATTAAATGAAAATCTTAATAGTAAAATACTGCGCCAAATTTAAATTAAAACCTTAAGCGTTTCTGCAATTGCTGTACGCCGATAGAGGCACTTAAGCTGATAATAAAATAAACAGCACCAGCACCTAAAATGTAAGGCGTCAGTAAGCCCATCAGCTCACCCCGAACGTAAGCGGCGCGGAAAAAATCCGTCAACCCAATAGCAAAAACCAGCGTCGTATCTTGGAATAAAATAATACATTGCTGCAAAATCAGCGGTAGCATTTTGCGAAAGGCTTGCGGCAAAATCACCAAACGCATGGTTTGCCCATAGGTCATGCCAAGTGCCTTTGCGGCATTCACTTGCCCGCTACCGATAGATTGGATACCTGCACGCACCACCTCTGAGAAGTACGCCGCTTCAAACATCATAAAAGCGACCACGCACGAGGTAAACGCGGTATCGAGCTGTAAATATTTACCGGCTATCCAAAAATACATCATCGGAACGGCAAAATAAAACCATAGCAATACCAATAGCAACGGCACAGAACGAAAATAATTGACGTATAATTTAGCAGGAATTTCTAGCGCTTTGATGCCGGACAAGCGCATCAACGCCAATAACGTGCCTAAGCTAATACCGCCTAATATAGCGAGAAACAGCACCTTTAAAGTGGTCAGCATACCGCCCATCAAGCCTGGGTACGCTGTTGCAAGTTCGGTCATCATATTCATTTTTGACTCCCTGCAATCAGCCCAGGTACTCGTAATTTACGCTCAATCAATCCCATAATGGCAATTAACGACAGATTAAAAACCAGATAAATAATGGTCGCATAAGTGTAAATCTCGAGGCTGTTTTGGGTATATTCACTGATGGTTTTGGTTTGGCTAATCAGCTCCATCACCCCGACCAGCGACGCTACCGACGCGTTTTTAAAGCAGTTGGTCAGCTCCGAGCTTAGCGGTGGCAAAATAACACGAAATGCCTGCGGCAGTAGCACTTCTTTATAAGCTTGCGGAATCGTAAAGCCGAGCGCGTAAGCGGCATTGATTTGCCCTTCAGGTAAAGACTCAATACCGGTACGCACCTGCTCAACGATACGCGCGGCGGTAAATAATCCTAAGCCAATACTGGCGGACAGCATGGCTGAGGTATTAGGCGATAGGTCTTTATACCACCACTCTTGTAGCGCAGGCGTCAGCCAACCGGGGGCGATATAAAACCAAAAGAATAATTGTACAAGAAGAGGAATATTACGAAAAAAAGTCACATAAGCGGTACCAATACTACGCGCCGCTTTATTTGGCAAGGTGCGCATGATGCCCAAAATAGTACCAATCACCATGGCAATCGCCCAAGCGATACTGCCAATCAATAGCAGCCAGCCAAGACCGGTCACCATCCAATGCAGGTAAAGCTCATTACCGATACCGGTTTGCTCAAAGAGCACACCCCAGTTCCAGCTATAATTCATGATTGTCACTCCAAGCCATGAGTAAAAAGCCAACGCCCCAGACTGATAAACAACAGTCTGGGCGCGTCAGCAAGCTATGTTGAGGGACAAAAATTACTGAGCGGTTGCTTCTTTTGGCTGTGCTCTATCGTGTGGATTGGCAATCAAAGCTTTTAGATTGTCTGACATCTCAAAGTTTAGATTGACGTTTTTTGGCGGAATGGGGTTGGTAAACCACTTATCATAAATGCTATTAATTTCGCCTGACTTAAAGACATTGGCAAGCGCTTCATCGACCACGGCTTTAAATTCAGGATCGTCTTTACGCATCATACAACCATAAATCTCAAACGATTGCGGCGTACCAACAATCACCCATTCATCTGGATTTTTGGCTTTGGCTTTTTCACCGGCAAGTAGTACATCATCCATCATAAAGGCATCGGCACGGCCGTTTTCTAGCATAAGGAAAGCTTCGCCATGGTCTTTTGCCGAGATGACATTGATGTCCATTTTATTTTTATCATTGTATTCACGGATATAACGCTCTGAGGTCGTACCGGCAGTCGTGACCAAAGTTTTGCCTTTTAGGTCTTCAAAATCTTGAATACCTGAGTCTTTTTTGGTCAATAAACGCGTGCCAATTTCAAAGAAACCGTTTGAGAAGGCCACTTGTTTTTGGCGCTCTTCGTTATTGGTGGTTGAACCACATTCAAAATCGACCGTGCCGTTTTGCACCAGCGGAATACGCGTTTGCGAAGTAATCAAGTTATAACGAATTTTTAAATCCGGCATATTAAGCTTTTCTTTTACCGCATCGACCACTTTCATTTCTAAATCGTGCGCATAGCCAATCGGCTGATTTGGGTCATCAGCGATGTAAGAAAAGGGAATAGAAGAGTCTCGGTGACCGACCACGATAGTGCCCGATTCTTTGATTTTTTGTAGCGTACCGTTGGTATTTTCTGCCGCTTCTGTCGTTGTCGCTGTGCCATCTGCTGGCGGCGCTTCGGTGTTGGTTTGATTACTATTATTACAGCCTGCTAGGCCAAATGCCATAAAGGCAGCCAACGTTAGCGGTTTTGAGATTAAGTAGGTCATGAGATACATCCTTTTATCACATTTATACAAACTAGGAGGGACTTTGACGGTATTTGCGCCATTATTTGACTTTATATAAGCCCTTAATTGACATTTCCGTCATGCATCCATGCTGTTGCTTTAGGTTATCACTATGCAACTTAATGTTACTGTACAACAATTTGCGCGATGCGGGTAAACTTTTTTTGATGCGACTGATATTTTACAGATTTCGTTTAACAAACATTTAAATTACGCCCATAACCAAGCCGCTATGATTGATAAATAATCATTAATCCCCATAAAGCTAACAACTTCTTAATACTAGTTATGACCTATGACCCAAGATACTCAAGTCCCAAATATTGATCAACAAGCGAGCAGCCACCGCGATAATGACGTACGCCAACGCTTTTTTATCGAAGACTCACCGGTGCGCGGCGATGTGGTGCGCCTATCGCGCAGCTATGCGACGACCATTGCCCAAAAAGCTTATCCTGAAGCCGTTAAGCGCTTATTAGGCGAGATGCTGACGGCTGCTAGCTTGCTGATCAGTACCGTTAAAATTAATGGTCGCTTATCAATTCAATTGCAATCATCAGATAGCGACAGCTTGCTCAATTGGGCGATGGCAGAATGCGACCAAGACGGTATCATTCGCGCCCTTGCCAGCTGGAAAAGCGACACCGACGAGCAAGTGCAAGCATGGGAAAATATGATCCATGCAAAAGACGCCTTTGCTGAGCTCGGCGCTGCCGGTCAAGGCGTACTATTTATCAACATCCAGCCTGATGGCGGCGAGCCGTATCAAGGTATCGTTGAGCGTAGCCATGACAACTTGGCTGATTGCTTAGCGCATTATCAAAAACAATCGGCGCAGATTCCAACGCTGATTAATCTGGCATCCGATGGTTTGCAAGCCGGTGGTATCTTGGTGCAAATGCTACCTCGTACCGCAGCCGAGACCTATGAAGTCGAGCAAAACCAAGACGCAGGGATCGATGATGACTTGTGGACGCGCTTAAGTGTGCTCACGCGTACGCTAAAAGCAGAAGAGCTGACCACGCTTGATGCCAATGAAATCCTGTACCGTTTGTATAATGAAGAAAAAGTTGTTGCCCCTGAGCCTGTAGCGTTATCGTTTGGCTGCACCTGCTCACGCGAGAAATGTAAGATGGCAATTGAGCAAATCGGTGAAACCGAAGCGTTAGATATCGTGGACGAACAAGGCGGTACGTTTGAGATGGACTGCGGATTTTGCGGTGAGGTCTACAAATTTGATAAAGACGATGTAGCGGCTATTTTCGCTGAATAGCTTCTTATCTGTTTTCTACCGTCCCTAAAATTTAAAACCCTCAAGTGTCATGCTTGAGGGTTTTTCGTTTTTATAATTTTATTGATAATAACATTCATAGTGTTAACACCTTAAATCTCGACCTCGTAATCTATCGGATAAGAATAGATACGGCTATCAAGCCCATATTTGGCGTCATGCGCGTCGCCTAATCTATTGGCTGATAACCAAGAAATCACTTGTGCAAGCACCCGATCGTTATAAGTTAAATTCATATGATTGACGCCATAAAATATCGCCTTATGACCCTCAGGTACGCTCAATGTGTGCTCTTCAGTATATTCGCCAAGCGCCGACTCTACTGACACCAGCCCATCACCCAATAAGCTGGTGGTTTTATTTTCATAATGGGTTTCAATCAACGCCGCTGCGACCAGATAAGTATTGACGTGCAGCGGTAGGCGCGTCGGATGACGAAACTCTGCCGGTAGCACGCTGCGCTCCTCTAAAGATTTCCAATCGGCATCGCGAATACTGCCATAACGCAAATCGATAATACCAGCGCTACGTAAGTCGCCCAGTTTCGCCAATGACCCAGCAAAAGGCAGCTTAGCGATTTTATATTGCACAAAATTGCCAATCTGCTCCAAACTTGCGCCATGATGCGGTGTACCTAAAGTCACCAAATTACCCACACGCTCAACCCAGCTGAATCCCTGCTCTTTACCATAAAACAGTGCGCTACGGCTCAGCAGGCCGCCCATACTATGGCCGATTAAATCAAGCTGGGTAATGTCTGGATTGCTTTCGACCAAATCTTGCAAGACTTTAGCAAAGCTACGCCCATTACTGGAGATACGCCGACCGGTATTATAGTTCAAATATAAAACTGTACTGTCTGGCAACTTGTGGGTCAGCATAGCACCGAGATTATTTTCGCCCGCAACTTGCCAGCTTAAATGACTCAAACAAAGCCCATGACACAAAACAATTACTCGCCCCGATAGTGCGCCACTTTGCACATAATTGTCTTTATCGTATAGCATCATCGACACGGCCAACGGATTGTCATGGGTGACAAGGTGGTCGCCCATCACGCCATTTAGGATATTGACCATACGCCGTAAGTTTAAAGGCAGTGGTTGTATTTTTTTGGGTTTTAAAACCGTGTTATACAAACGTAGCCCTATGGCAATATTGTTGCCGACCAATTGCATCGCTTGACGCACCGTACCATAAATGCGCCCGGTGATACCGCGCTGCCAGTGCTCAAGATTACCATTATTAAACCGCCCCAAAGGACGCAGCAAAATCTCACGGTGGATAGCTTCGACAATATCCGTTACTTCCACGACACCCATAGTAGCAAGCTGCGCCAAGCCTTCAAAAAAATCCACCAAAGAGATTGGTTGATGCGGTTTTATCACACTGTTATCGACATTTTTGGCGATCAGCTCATCGACATAAATATAGTCAAGTTCTGCTAGCGCTTCATAGACATCGTCTTGAAAGTCTGCTTTTGCGCTCAATTCACCATCAGAGGGACGCCGAGTGGTCGCAAATAAATCGTGTATGGTTTCTATAGGTCTTGGATTGGGCATAGTGTTGCTACAGCAAGCGATTAAGGGTAATTGCCATACTAGCCTGTAAATGCCATAAACAGAAGAAAATGATTTAACTATCAGGTATTTTTATGGTTAAAAAAACAGGGAACTATAAAATATCGAAACTTACCCATTAGTAGCTATCGCCTACAACACAAAAATCCTAAAGCCATGACTTAGGATTTTTATGTTTGTTCAGACGTATCATTACTAATGCAAATAGTTAACTAGACAAAGGATTCTGCCAGTATGACGTCACCATCTTCGCGTGTAATCATAACTGTCGCTGAGCGCGGGGTACTACCGCCAGCCACTGCGCCCCACGTATTACCCGGATGCTGAATATTAATAAACAAGGTTTTAAAGTCTGGCGTCATCGTGATACCTGTGACTTCACAGCCCTCCGGACCGACAAAAAATCGTTTGATGTTATCATTGCTGGCAGGCATACCGACTCGGGTTTGTTGCCCTGCTGACGTGGTTTGAATGGCGCCATCGCTTACATTACCCGGTAGCGCTGCCAGTAACATACAGCTGCTGGTATCGGTATAAGCGCCGTCGTCTGTTTGAATCCATAGAACGCCGCGTGGATCGAAGTATAAGCCATCGGGAGAAGAAAAATCATTACTGTCATTTAATTGCGATAAATTTTCTGCTGCTAAATCATTCGGTGCAGCAAATAAATAAATGTCCCATTCAAAACTGGTTGCCGCATGATCACCGCCCGCTTCTGCCCAGCGAATGATATGACCATTGTCATTACCACGCGCTTTACCGCCAGTATTATAGCTGCGCGGATTGGACGCTGACACTGGCTGATCATCTCGTACGCCACGATATTTATTATTGGTCAAGGTCACATACACCTCACCCGTTATCGGGCTGACCGATACCCATTCTGGTCGATCCATTTTGGTGGCACCGACTGCATCTGCTGCTGCGCGAGCAAAGACCAATACCTCATCTTGTCCATGAAAAGGCAACTCGCTGTTCAAAGCATCCAGTCCATTTTGACCATGAATTAACGCTTTCCATTCACCGCGACCATTTTCATTAAAGATAGCAACATAGAGCATGCCCTCATTCAAATACTTGTCACCCGCTTTTAATCCACCACCGATATCAGCATTTGACCATGTGGCTTTAGAGACGAATTTATAAATATATTCGCCGCGAGCATCATCGCCCATATAAAACACCACCGGTTTGCCTTGTTCAACGGGAGCATAAGCACAGTTTTCATGAGCAAAACGTCCCAGCGCCGTGCGCTTTTTAGGCATGGAATTTTGATCAAAAGGATCAATTTCGGTGATATAACCAAAGGTATTAAAACCATTTCGATAATCGTCAGTAGCGCTAGCACTAGTAGCAGTCATATCCCAGCGTGAAAACTCGTCTACGATCTTGGCATCTTTGGCATCAGGGGTGTGCCAAAGATATTCAAAGCCAGAGAAATTCTCCGTTGCGCCATAGCGCTCGCGACCATAATTTTGTCCTGCGCTCAGCTGACTGGCATCTTGCCCACGGGCAAACACCCCTAAAAAATTCTCTTCGGTGGTCAGATAGGTGCCCCATGGCGATAAGCCTGCGCCGCAATTGTTATTGATACCGCGAGTTTGAAAGCCTGTTGGGTCAAACTTGGTCTTGACCAAATCAGAGCCCGCAACAGGACCTGCTAATTGCGTGGTTGTACTGCTGGTGATACGGCGATTGTATTTTGAATTGGAGACCATCTCGTAGCCCATGCCATCGGCGCGGCGTTTCATCTCGACCACCGCTACCCCATGACAATTGACCTCACGACGTACGTCGCTTGCAAGTCGACGATTTTGGAAGATTGGCGCAGCATTTTTATCTTGGATCACATGGTAACCAAATGGGCTCAGCTCGCTGCTATTGACGTATTCATGATTCATGACCAGTAGTCCATTCTCTGATGCTTTGGCATCATAGGCAGTGCCCTTTTTGCCAAAGAACCACATGCCATCATGGTTATCACCCATACGCCATTCGAATGATTCAGCTGACTGCTCGCGATTGTCTTTCCAATCATCAATGCCAGATATCAGCGGCGTGCCTAGAGGCAGTATCATCTCAGCCTTATAGCCTGCCGCCACGCTCATGGTTTCGGCAGTCGAATGCGCCACTGCGGTAAACTTCAAAGTTTCGGGACGCTTGAGATCACCTTGTGCAGGGATAGCAGCATCATTGCCATTATTTTTGGTAGGAATACTATCGTTATCGTCGCTACAGCCAACTAAAGGTAGCGCTCCAAAAAACGCCGCCGCTGTCAATCCTGTGCCACCTTTTAGGATACTACGCCGATTTAAACGGCGACTAATAATGGTTTGAAAATCAATATTGTTGCTCGGATTAGAATCTTCAACGACTTCATGGGCAAGCGGTTGTTTGTTATTCAATAATGTCATTATCAGTCACCTTGCTGTTAGGCTTGATTGGCATGAGAGAGTTGATTGCAGTCTTGTAATTGCAATCACCAAAATACGAATTATGCCTAATTCTACTGAGTGTTTATGACAGTACGTTGAAAACCAAATGCCGATTTGATAGTTATTTAATGATAAGCTTAGGATAAATGACTATCACCACTGATAAACCAAAAAAATCCCAAGCGTTCACTTGGGATTTTTTGATAGCGTTAAGCATTAATGCCTTTACAGATTAATAGGTGATAGCTGCGATAAAAACTTATTTAACCTCTGTCTGCCACTTATGAGCGCCTAGTTTTAAAGTCAACACATCGCCCGCATGTAAAGCGCCAACGCCGCTTGGCGTCCCGGTCATAATGACGTCGCCCGCTTGCAAACTAAAAGCGTGACTGATATTGACCAATAACTCGTGAACAGGAAATAACATTAAGGCGCTATCGCCGTCTTGCTTGAGTTCGTTATTAATATCTAGCTGATAATGCACGTTTTTGAAGTCACCAAACGCTTGCGGATCAAGCCAATCGCCAAGCACACAAGCACCATCAAAGCACTTAGCGCGCTCCCACGGATGACCTTGGGTTTTAAGCTCTGTTTGTAGCTCACGCAAAGTCAAATCTAGCCCCAAGGCCACACCGCCGATGGCTTGTTTCGCCTCTGCAAGCGTGGCTTTTGATAAGTCTGTTGCCAGCTGAATACAAAGCTCAGCTTCATAGTGGGTTTCGCCAAAGATGGCAGGGTTTGGTCGCTCAATGCCCTGACGGATAGATACCACCGAAGAGGAAGGTTTCATAAATAGCATCGGCGCACTAGGCACTTCATTGCCCAACTCCTCTGCATGCGCCGCATAGTTGCGCCCGACACAGACCACTTTACCGATAGAGGTACGCAGACGTTCGCTGTTCTCAATGCTGGTATCACTATTGGTATCAGTGGTGCCAGCAGTATCTTTCACATTACCAATAATAGCGTTGGCGATGGACATATGGGGCGATGAGCTCATACAGTTTCCTTACGGCATGTTTTTGACATTTATGAACACTATAGCTTTTTTATTTTGCTGTGCCTACTTTTAAGGAATGGTATTGGTAACCACGTCTGGCGGCACATAGCTGGCGTGACGATTCATACGTTTTTCAAACAATCTAAAGCTAAATAAAATCACCCACGATAGCAGCAGATAAACGACACCGGCCGCAAAGAACAATTCCATCAAGGTATAAGTACGCGCACTAATCGTACGAGCAACGCCCGTGATATCCATCAACGCAATGGTGGATGCCAGCGCACTTCCCTTTAGCATAAAGATAACTTCATTACTGTAAGCAGGAATCACAATACCAAAAGCGCGCGGTAAGGTAATACGCGTCAGCTTCTGCCATTTTGACATGCCAATGGCATCGGCGGCTTCAAGCTCGCCCACAGGAATATTTTGAATCGCACCGCGAATAATCTCTGCCAAATAGGCGCTGGTATTAAGGGTAAAGGCGATGATGGCACACCAGTAAGCTTGGCTTAAAACTGGCTCCCATAAAAACGAGTTACGTACCGCTTCGAACTGCCCAAGCCCGTAATAAATCAAGAATATCTGTACCAGTAGCGGCGTGCCACGGAAAAAGAAAATATATAAAAATGGTAATACTTGCACCAGCCAATTTTTGGACAAGCGCAATAATGCCAAAATCAAACCGAAAAATAGCCCGATAATACCCGAGAACACCACCAACTGTACGGTCAATACTGCACCGCCAAGTAAATCAGGGATATGCTCAAAGATAACCTGCCAATTCCAATCCATAGTATCTCTCCTCTATCCTATGGTCGATTGACTTTGAGTGGTTTGATGGTGGGTTTGACGGCTGAGCTTTTTAGCATAACGCGCCGCCGGATTGGCGCGCCACTCAAGCCACATCATAAAACCGGTAATCAACATGGTCAGACCCAAATAAATAATCGCCGCGGCCATATAAAAGGTAAACGGCTGCTGTGTCGACTGTGCCGCGCGCGACGATTGATACATGATATCTTTGAGACCGACGACCGACACCAAAGCGGTATCTTTGAGCAATACCAGAAACAAATTGCCGAGACCTGGCAGCGCAATCTGCCAAACTTGCGGCAAGGTAATACGATAAAAAGTCTGAAAAGGTCGCATGCCAATCGCTTGCGCCGCTTCTCTTTGCCCTACCGGAATCTCTTGAATGGACATACGAAAAATTTCGGTCGCGTAAGCACCAAATGCAATCGATAACGCCATCACCCCGCCCCAAAACGCGCTAATCTCGATATAATCGTTATAGCCGAACTTTTTGAGGATACTCATGAGCAATATCGAGCCGCCGTAATAAATAAACAGCACCAATAACAGCTCAGGGATGCCGCGCATCGTGGCAGTATAGACCGTCGCAAGCTTACGTAGCAGCCAGACATTGGACATCTTGGCCGTCGCGCCAAGTAGGCCTAACGCCATACCGATGACCAAACTGGTCAGCGCCAGCTTTATAGTGACGGTAGCGCCGCTTAGTAATAGCGCGCCAAATCCTTGTAAATCAAACACAATTATCCACTCAGTCTCTTTATATTAGCAAGTTGCAAAATATGAGTTAAAAGAATCAGCATCAATAGCTGAGCGCTGCGAATAGTCGTATGACAAACCGCATAGATGGCGGTTTTTTTGCGTCATAGAGTGACGTCAGATACATACGATTACGGCGGCGGAAATTGACACAGTAGAAATGAGCGCTGATTTTATCATATTCGCTGCCAGCTATGTTAATACTCACGTATAAAAGCGCTGCCTAAATAGACACTTATCAAGATAAATAGCCTATAAATCAGTAGTATCTGATAAAAGTTGACCCTTCATAATGCATAAAATTGTGGTGATTCTTTGAGTAAGGAATCATGATAATCATTTTTAAACAAAATCGATAGGATAACAACCAGATGCGAGTGAGATAAATTTTTCTCGCTTGCTGTGCGCTTTGCACTCCAGAGGCTTCGAAAAATTTATCCCCCTCGCCCTGTATCGGTTGTAAAGTAAAACCTATTATTAAAGCAAAAAAGACATCACCCTGATGGTAATGTCTTTTTGCTTTTATGATGTCACGTTTACCGCTAAATAGGGAAAACTGTGATTAATATAGCGATAACAATAAGCATTTATTGCCCTGCGCTCTCTTCTACTGCTGTTTCGGGTGCTACCGACTCAGTAGTTGTCGACTTTGCTGGTACGGCAAAATATTTTTGATTGATTTTATCGTACGTGCCATTGGACTTTAGATTGGCCAAAGATTTATTGATTTTGGCTTGCAAGGCTTCGTCGTTAGGACGTACAGCAATTGCAAAATTATCATTAATATCTATCTCATCGCCTTTGATGGCATAATTGCTGCCTGACGGTGAGCCAAGCCATTCAAGTGCGGGCAATTTGTCCGATATCATGGCATCAACGCGACCAGAACCCAAATCCAAAAAGGCATTACTCAAGGTATCATAAAGCTTCATATCAGCTTTTGGATAGGCATTTTCTAACCACTGCGAAGAGATGGTCGAGCGCTGGGCGGCAATAGAATGGGCATTGATATCGCTGCTATTGGCAGGATCAAAGTTGCTGTCTTTTTTGGCTAAAAATACCAAGGCATTGCTAAAGTACGGGTCGGTAAAAGCCACTTGCTTTGCACGCTCGGGCGTGACCGACATTGCCGCGACGATGGCATCATATTTACCCGCTTTAAGCCCAGGAATAATACCATCCCAATCTTGCGCTATGATTTCACAAGTCATCTGCAAATCGTCACAAATAGCATTGGCGATTTCAACATCGAAGCCGCCAAGCGTGCCGTCAGCATTGGTATAGTTAAAGGGTGCATAAGCGCCTTCGGTGCCGATACGTAGTACATTATCATCGTCGCTCGCCGCGCTATTATTATCAGCCGCTTCTGACGTTTTAGTCGTATCCGAGCTAGCAGTTTCATTAGTCTCGTTTTGACCGTTGCTACAGCCCGCTAAAGCCAATAGCGCTGCTAAGGCTAGCATCGGCTTCGTTTTTAACAAGTGCTTACTGTCGGATGAGGTAACAGAGGACGTACTAGACATAGGGGCTAAAAGAATATGGTTGCTCATAATCATCCTTGATGTTGTTACTTGTTTTTGTTTAAAATTATTACGGAACAAACTTTTATAAATGGCATAAAGCACGCTTTAATTAAAACGTGCTTTATTAAAATCAGCGCTTATCTAATAGATTATGAGAGACAACTCTATTAATTAGTCGCTGTTTCTACTTGCTCTTCTTTGGCAATCACTGCATTGGCATCGACATTACCATCATCAACGACCACCACTTCTTTGACACCATCAGTCGCTACTGCTTTTTGCGCCGCCGCTGTTGAGCTGGTACCAAAATAACTGCCGGTGATTTGATCGTAAGTGCCGTTTTCTTTTAGTTCAGCCAGTGCTTTATTAAATTTAGCAACCAATGGGTCGCCTTTACGGAAGGCAATACCCATCGCGTCATCGCTGGTGCTGATTTCTTGACCTTTGACTTCGTAGTCTTTACCGGCGTCGGTTTTTAGCCAGTCAATACCAGTGACTTTATCAGACATCATAGCGCGCACGCGACCTGAGGTTAGGTCTAGATAAGCGTTGTCTTGAGTGTCATAAAGCTTGATATCAGAGTCGGCATGTTTTTCTTGTAGATATTGTGACGCAACCGTCGAGCGCTGTGAGGCAACTGGCTGACCTTTTAGGCCATCGACGGTAATATCATCGCCTTTTTTACCAATGAGGATAATGCCAGTATGAAAGTACGGGTCGCTGAATTCTACGACTTCTTTACGCTCAGGAGTGATTGACATACCAGCGATGGCCGCATCAAATTTCTGCGCATTTAGCCCTGGAATGAGGCCGTCCCAATCTTGCGAGATAACTTCACATTCAGCTTTCATTTGCGCACATAAGGCGTCTACCAGCTCAATCTCGTAGCCGATTAATTTGCCATCGGCGTCGGTATAGCTAAAAGGCTTATAGCTCGATTCTGTAGCGATTTTTATATGTAAAGGGGCGTCGCTTGTAGCAGCGGCGTCCGTATTTTCTGTAGGCGTTGAGCTATTGTTACAAGCAGCAAGCATCAGCATCGCTGCACTAAGCGGCGCAAGCCATAGCGCTTTTTTGCTCATTGATGAGGTCATTGAAGTGATCATAGAGGTTATTCCTTAATATATTTACCAGCCGTTATTCATCCGCAATGGTTCAGAAATTGGTTAATCGGCGCTTATTGAAACCGTCTGTTGACTAATAGCTATCAGTTAAAGACTTTTCTCAAAGCACATCAAGCAAATTACTGACCGAAGTTTTCTTGCTCAAGACGGGCAAGCTCACCGTTGCTACGGATTTCGCTCAGCGCTTTATTGAAGTCGTCTTTGATTGAGTCACCTTTACGGACAGCAATGGCAATATTATCGTCGTTATCAATCTCATCACCCACGATACCGAAACCTTCTGGATTGTCCGCTAACCATGATTTGGCAGAGACTTTTTCGGCAAGTACCGCATCGCTACGACCAGATTTTAGGTCTAAGTAGGCATTGTCATAATTATCATAAAGCTTGACGGTGTTGCCGTCTTTGCCTTCATAATTGTCTTGTAAATACGCGCCAGGCGTCGTTGAGCGCTGACCACCAAGCGTTAGATTTTTAATGGATTTGGGGTCAAAGCCACTTTTGGTATCGGTAAGCCAAACCATGGTATTGGCAAAGTACGGCTCGCTAAAATCAACCTTTTCTTGGCGCTCTTCAGTGATTGACATACCAGCGATGACGGCGTCGTATTTTTGCGCCAATAGACCTGGAATGATACCGTCCCAATCTTGAGCAACGATTTCACATTTGGCTTGCATTTGCGCACATAAGGCATTGGCGACGTCGATATCGAATCCTGCCAAGCTGCCATCGGCATTGGTATAGTTAAAAGGAGGGTATGCGCCCTCGGTGGCGATACGAATGGTCTTGCCAGCCGTTTCTGTAGCAGAGGCATCAGCGCTGCTATCAGTGGCGTCATTAGCAGACTGACTACAAGCGCCAAGCATAAGCGCAGCGGTGACGGTCATCGATGACCACAAGAGGCGAGAATTCGACATCATACATTCCTTAAATTCTGATGAGGTTTTTGATATAGGGTTCTGATATTTTGTTCTCTGGCGTCCCTGCCAGATAAGCAAGTCAATGAACATAAAGACATAGACAGGCGCCATTTGCGACTGCCTATAAACCTTTTGATAATACCTGACTCAAATATCAAAAACAAACGTTTTGCATACCAACTGTGATTATTCGGTAATAAATAGGCTAAGAAAATTTAGGCCAAGAAGATTACTAAGGGCAACTTTTGCATCGTAAGCGTTTTAGGTTTTTTCGACATTCAACCAATAACCTGTCAAACACTCGCTTCTAGTTTTGACGATGCGATGCCATAAAGTCTTTAACGCGCTCAGATTTTGGATGGTCGAAAACTTGCTCAGGTGTACCAATCTCTTCGATGATACCTTGATGCAAGAACACCACTTTGCTTGATACCTCACGGGCAAAACGCATCTCGTGCGTAACAATCAGCATGGTACGTCCTTCTGCGGCAAGCTCACGCATGACCGCGAGCACTTCATTGACCAGCTCAGGGTCAAGGGCCGAGGTTGGCTCATCGAATAATAACACCTGCGGCTGCATGGCAAGGGCGCGTGCTATCGCCACACGCTGACGTTGACCGCCCGATAAATTCGCCGGATAAGCGTCTTTTTTATCGAGCAGACCCACTTTATCGAGCAGTTTTTCTGCATCGCTAATCGCTTGGTCTTTTTTGATTTTTAAGACCTGCGTTGGTCCTTCGATGATATTTTGCAAAATGGTCTTGTGTGGCCACAAGTTAAAGTTTTGAAACACAAAGCCGACGCGCGCACGTAAGCTCTCTAGCTGCTTGATATCTGCCGCTTGCAATTCGCCTGATTTGGCAGGTTTTAGCATCAGCTCATCATTGCCGATGATGATACGCCCCTGATTGGGTTTTTCAAGCAAGTTAATACAGCGCAGCAAGGTTGACTTACCGGAGCCAGACGAGCCTAAAATAGAGATAACGTCGCCATCATAAGCAGTGAGAGACACCCCTTTTAGCACCGCCAACGAGCCGTAGCTTTTATGGACGTCTTGTAAATCTAAGGCGATAGGCCGAGTCGGATTCTTTGCAGTATCAAGCATGGTTTAGCAGACTTCCAATAAATATGAGTGAAAACATGAATAAAAAAATGCGCCATTGTCGCCTATAATGCGATAAAAAGGCAAACCCTGCCCCTTCAGTTATTAAAGGTCATTAAAGATCATTAGAGTTTGACAGAATAATTCATTGCCTATAAAGAAATACTCAAAACAGCGCTCGGCTTAGATAATTCTAACTAAGTAGCGCGGTATTCTTTTTAAACAGAATCAACGACAAAATAAGGCCCATAACGCATAGTCAGTTATGGGCCTTATTTTATCATCTTAACGCCGCTAGCGCTGTTTTATCTGCTAAATAGTCAGTCGACGCTTGCAAGCGGCATTTAACAAACTTAACTAGTAAGTCGAAATGTGCTCTTCGCTTTCAGTTCCATCAAGGACTTCTGCATCATCAGCAGTTGCTACTGCGACATCATCATTCTCGCTAACGGCCATACCATCATTAGCATCGGCACTTGCAACGGCGACATCATCCGTGCTGTTTGCTGTTGCCACGCCGGTAGCGTTATTTTCTACTGGCGTCTGCGCGTCAGCGGTTGGTTCAACGTCCATTGGCGCTTCGTCTTTTTTGCCGCAGGCGCTGACACTTAGTGCTGCTGCTACCAAGCCTACCGTGAGCCAGTTTTTATAGGTTTTATTTTTAATAGCCATTTTTTTCTCCATCATGAGTCTTTAATTTATTAATCTTTATAAAATCCATCACTTTATTGCATCAGCCAATTGCTATGTCTTTCATTGATAACGTATGAGATAGCGTATGAATTGACCGTCTTAGCGCCCACTATACTCACGATTGACCACGACTACCTTAGCAGTTGCAGCGCAGTTCTGTTAAAAATACGTAACAGACAGCATACTTTTTTATCTCCCATTACTTATAGACGCTATAAAAAGTTAAAAACCTTAAAATCGAACATAAGAAAACTCCACAGTACTTGCTAAACGGTCGTTGTTCACAAAATCGACTTTACTATCGTCCTCATCTCCTCTATGTTAAATGGCAGAGCGCCATTAGAGCGCTAAACGATATTTTTTAGATTATTGATGATAAAAGGACGTTAATTTATGACGCAATCGAATACCACAGATGTAACCGCCTATATGCAGACGGTCGGTAAGCAAGCGCGCGCGGCATCACGAGCGTTAGCTGCGGCCAATACTGGCGATAAGAATTCGGCGCTGATGGCAATCTATGATGCGTTAAAAAGCGCCAAAGCTGATATTTTAGCGGCCAATAAAATCGATATGGATAACGGGCAAAAAAACGACTTGGACGCTGCCTTACTCGATCGCCTAGAGCTAAATGACGCGCGCTTCGATGGTATGCTGCAAGGGTTAAAAGACGTGGCGGCATTACCTGACCCTATCGGTGAAGTGACCGACATGACTTATCAGCCATCAGGGATTCATTTGGGCAAAATGCGTGTGCCACTCGGGGTAGTCGGGATGATTTATGAGTCGCGTCCCAACGTCACCTTGGAAGCGGCTTCGCTGGCGCTAAAGTCTGGTAATGCTATTATCTTGCGCGGTGGTTCTGAAGCCTTTGAGTCCAATCAAGCGCTTGCCAAATGTATCTTACAGGGTTTAAAAAAGGTCGGTCTATCTGAGCATAGCGTACAAGTGTTAGAAACCACTGACCGCGCTGCTGTTGGCGAGCTGATTACCATGACAGACTATGTCGATGTTATCGTACCACGCGGCGGTAAAGGTTTGATTGAACGTATCAGCCGCGATGCCCGCGTCCCTGTGATTAAGCACCTAGATGGTAATTGTCATACCTTTATCGATAGCGATGCCGATGCAGACACGGCGATTAAAGTCAGCGTCAATGCCAAAACTCACCGCTACGGTACCTGTAATACCATGGAGACGCTGTTGGTCGATGAAAATGTCGCCGATGAGTTATTGCCAAAGATTGCAGAAGCCATCGTAACAGCCGATGACGCCATGCAACTGCGCCTCGATGAGAAGTCACAGGCGATTTTAAATGACAATGCTACCCTGCAAGGTCATTTATCGGCAGCGACTAGCGAGGACTGGGATACCGAATATCTTGCACCTATCTTGGCAGTTAAGGTGGTAGCGGGTATCGACGAAGCGATTGAACATATCAACACTCACGGCAGCCACCATACCGACGTCATCATTACCGACAATTACACTAAGTCGCAGCGCTTTATCCGAGAAGTCGATTCGGCAAGCGTGATGATTAACGCCTCGAGCCGTTTTGCCGATGGTTTTGAGTACGGACTTGGAGCAGAAATCGGTATCTCAACCGATAAAATCCATGCCCGTGGACCGGTTGGGCTTGAGGGCTTAACCTCGCAAAAATGGATTGTTTACGGTCACGGCGAAACGCGCGCCTAGGGCATCATTGCTGCACTATAATTTATTGCCCAATTCGAGTATAATCTTAAATAACGTCAGCTTAATTGCTGGCGTTTTTTTATTATTGATAAATATGCTATATATGGCATATAAAAATTATTTTGCTGAATAAAAACCACGCTATAGGAAGCCGTGCCCATGCAAAGTGGCAAAATTAAACACTGGAATGCTGACAAAGGCGATGGCTTTATTGATGTAGACAATCAAGATGAAGATGTCTTCTTTCATATCAGCAGCGTGCGCTTATCGCGGCCGATAAGCGAGGGCCAGCTTGTTTATTTTAACAGTCAGCGTAATGACAAAAACCAATTACGCGCAACCGAAGTCACCTCTAACGAATTAAGTATTTTAGAAACGGCAGACGCAAAAGCACCGCTAGCAAATGCAACCAAACAACATGCAAAAAATACGCATACAAATAACCTTAGCTATCATCGAAAAAACCAGTCAAAAAATAACCAAAGCAGACAACATAAAAAAACTGGCTTATCTACTCTATTAAGTTTTATCACCCTTATTGCCGTGGCGGTTTTTTTCTTTGGTGATTTGACGTCTAGTTTTTTTGCAGACAGCACGCCAGCAACGTCTATAACGCAGACAGCGCCTAAGACCTCTAGCCCTGATACAGCAGCCACAGCAGCTATCACGGGTGACGCGCAAATTGACCAAACACTGGCGCTGATTCAGCAAGGCGGCCCGTTTCCTTACCCTGATAAAGATGGCACCACCTTTTATAATCGCGAAGGCAAATTGCCTGCCCAGTCGCAAGGCTATTATCGCGAATATACCGTGCCGACGCCGGGCGTTTCGCATCGCGGCGCACGGCGTATTGTCACCGGCGGTCATCCGCCAACCGTCTATTATTTGACCGTCGACCATTACGACAGCTTTCAGCAATTGCAGGTGAGATGATATGAACCAAGCGATTTACTATATTAAAAAAAATGACGTTAACCAAAACGCCATTGCTCAAAAAGACGAAGCGTTTATTAATGCCATTCCGAAGCATGCGATTAACATTCCAATTGGCGATGTTTTGAATAAAGAAACGCTGCTAAATAGCTTAGCGACAGCCGCCAATTTTCCCAGCTATTTTGCCCATAATTGGGACAGCGCTTGGGACTGTTTGACCGATAGTGATATCACAGACTTCACGCTTTACCTAAATGTGGTAGAAAGAATCAACAGCGAGGACTTTAATGTCTTTAAGCGCTTGATAGAGGACGCCTATAAAGATTTTGGCAAACCGCAATTATGGATTATTGAGGCTTCAGATGATGCCTACGCATAGCAAAACGAGCAGAACCTAAATTCGAGATAAAGCCAGTTTTATCTCGAATTTAGGTGAATTCATATTTACAGAAAGGATGAACTTATGGAAGTAACATTAAACGGATATTACACCCTGATTTTTGCCACATTGGTGCTATTATTAGGACGCTTTTTGGTTAAAAAAATCAAGTTTTTGGAAGACTTTAATATCCCAGAACCCGTGGCTGGTGGCTTGATTGCTGCTGTAATTGTTTATGCCCTTAATTTGATTTGGGGTTATAGCTTTAACTTCCACCAAGGACTACAAACAGCAACCATGCTGATGTTCTTTGCCTCTATCGGACTTAGCGCCGACTTTGGACGGCTGAAAGCAGGTGGTACGCCTTTATTAATTTTCACCATCGTCGTCTCGGTCTTTATTATTTTACAAGACGTGGTTGGGGTGGCAATGGCCAGCGTACTAGGTCTTGACCCGCTGCTTGGCTTAGTGACTGGCTCTATCGCGCTAACAGGCGGCCATGGTACCGCAGGCGCGTGGGGCGTTGTATTAGAAGAACAATACAATGTCGTTGGTGCCACCACTCTTGGTATTGCCGTTGCTACCTATGGTTTGGTTGCAGGTGGTCTGGTTGGTGGTCCTGTTGCACGCCGATTGATCAATAAAATGGGTCTTAAACCAACCCCTGTCAATCCCAATCAAAGCGACGTTGAAAAGCTTGCTGGTAAGCAGTCGTTATATAGTACCAAGCATAGCGAAGATGGCGATCATCGCCATGAAGAGATGTTTGAAAAACCTGATAATATCCGTCTGATTACCGCCTCTTCAACGATTGAGTCATTGGCTTTGTTTGCAGGAGCGTTGGCGTTTGCAGATATTATGACACTGGTTGCAGCAGATACCGCGTTTGAGTTGCCTACCTTCGTTTGGGCATTAGCAGGTGGCGTAATTATCCGTAATGCTTTAACCATGGTGTTCAATTTTGATATGTTCGACCGTGCTATCGATGTGATTGGTAATGCGTCATTAAGTCTATTCTTAGCCATGGCGCTGCTATCGCTAAAACTATGGGAGTTGACAGATTTGGCAGGCCCTGTATTGATTATCTTAGTCGTGCAGACTTTAGTCATGATTGGTTATGCTTATTTTGTTACCTTTAGAATCATGGGTAAAGACTATGATGCCGCGGTTTTGGCAGCTGGACACTCTGGGTTTGGTATGGGCGCCACGCCGACGGCGATTGCCAATATGCAGGCAGTGACCGATCGCTACCTGCCATCACCGAAAGCGTTTTTGATTGTACCGATGGTTGGTGCGTTCTTTGTCGATATCGTTAACGCGACTATCTTGCAGATATTTACCAAGTTACCGTTTTGATAAAGAAGATATAAATTAGAAATTTTGATTAAATGAATTTAGATAAACCCCGATTATAAAAATATAGTCGGGTTCTTTTTGAGTATTTTATATGAGCAACATGGCCCGTTAACAGCGTCTAACACAACAATTACGCAATTTATAATGACACCACAACCATTAGCCGTTATCAATAAACTATAAAAATATTGAGGCCTATTATGTTAATGTTTGCAGTGATTCTTGTGGTATCAGGCGCTCTGATTATTGGAGCGCTTTGGGGGCTTTACGGCCGCTTACCTAGCTGGCTTGAAGGTAATTTACTGGCGCTCGCTGGCGGCGCGCTGATGATATCGGTCGTCATCGAACTGATACAGCCAGCGGTGACTGACAGCGGCGTTTGGGTGACAGCGGCCTTTGCCATGCTGGGCGCAGTGGTATTTGCGAGTGTCGATTATCTACTCGATGAAAAGCTCAATGCCGATGGCGGCTCAGGACTACTGGCAGCCATCACCCTCGATGGCGTACCAGAAAACTAGCGCTGGGTGTGGCATTAATTAGTGGCAACGTCATGCAAGTGGCGGCGCTAGCGGGCTCCATTCTGTTATCCAACTTACCAGAGGCAGCAGGCGGTGCCAAAGAAATGCGCCGCAACGGTGCCAGCAATAAAAAAGTGCTCATGCTTTGGATTGGGGCTGCAATTTTATTATCGCTGGCGGCTATCCTAGGCAAGGTGCTGCTAAAAAATGTCGATGATGCCATCATTAGTGCCATCAACTGTTTTGCAGCAGGAGCGGTTATTGCTTCTTTAGCGACCGAGGTCTTCCCTACTGCCTTTAAACGCAGCAACCATTGGGCAGGTATTAGTACCACCGTTGGCCTCATCTTAGCACTGGCACTAAATCAGCTTGGCGGTTAAAAGATAGGTTAAATATTTGGTGGTGTTCTAAAAAGTATGCTGGCATCAGACATAGCCATAATTGACATAGAAGAATACCAAATCAAACACCTTAAAGT
>NZ_JABAST010000022.1 GCF_016107575.1 Psychrobacter faecalis
GCTTATTCTCCTGTTAGTGGATTATAAGCAGTTACACAGAGTTTGGGAAACTCCCCCACTTTCAACAGAAATACTTAAAGTGTAAGCTCCATTTTCTGCTTTCGCTAGCATACGAAGATCATAAAAGATGATTTCTTTATCCATATTTTTTCCTAATCAGCTTTCCCTTTCTGCGCCTCAGCAATCAACTCATGAATCTTTGCGCTTTCTCTTAACACACAAGCCTCATAAGCCGACAGCTGCTCATGTTCTTGTTCTTTTTTTATTTCCTGTTCTTGCTCCTGCCTTGCTTTTTCTTCCAGATATTTCTGTAGCTCGTCTTGCTCATTTTTCTCGTTGTATTGTGAGTTGCTCATGGCTTATGTCTCCTACTATTTTTTTATCCATTAATAAAAGTCATCACGACCAGCATACTTCTTATTGAGTGCACGTAGTATCGCATACGTTTCTAAATCCAGCTCGCCCGTTGGCTGCTGCGGACGGAAATGCAATTGAAAGGCATACACGACATCGCGACTGGCTTTATCCCACGCGTCTGTGTCATTGATTTGATAACCATAATCGCGAAACGCTTGCTTAATCTCAGGTATCGTTGCCGCGGCAAACGCGTCTTGATTCATAAAGAATTGCTTATCAAACTCATCATACCAAGCCCCAATGCCGTACTCCTTATGCAGTCGCTCCCAAGGGAATTTAGCACCAGGATCGATTTTACGCGACGGTGCCATATCCGCATGACCGATGATATTCTTTGCTGAGATATTATATATTTTCGCCAAGTCTTGTACCAGCTGCGCTACTTTTCGAATCTGAACCTCATTAAATTCGACATAGTGCTCATAAGGATGATAGTCGAGCGCACCGCTTTTTAAGGCGTCTCGATATTCAGGTTTGATGCCTGGGTTGACAATCTCGATGCCGATAGAGGTATCGTTGAGTATCGTTCTACCAGCAAAACCGCCCGTGCCAGCATGCCACGCGCGTTCGCCCTCGGGCACTAAGTTATAAATTTTATTATCGTTATTATCCAAAATCAGATAGTGAGCGCTGACGTCACCAGTAGTCAAAAGCCTAATAGCGCGGGCATTATTACTCACCGTATAATGCAAAATAATGGTTTTGATACGCTCGCTTTTGCCCGTAGCTTGATAGGTTTCGCTATCGATGACGAAAGGCTCGCTGGTCGCTATTTGGACATTATGAGTGGTCACGCAGCCAATGAGGGGCAGCGTTAAGGCACATGCGAATGCTAAAAAGATATTTTTTGCCATGAAATGCTAACCCTTCCTAATTTTCTTTGCTAAAACCTTTTTCCAGCTTTCTTCTAAACATTCAATCGCCAGCCACGGCTCAATCACTTTTGCTGCAAACTTCTCTTTTGAGTTTGATAATTGCCATAGCTTTTCAAGTGTCGCAAAAGGATAGGGGCGTTCGATGAGATAAACCGGCAAATCAGCGTGAATCATACCATCACGTACAACCTGAAAATACCAGCCAGCGATACCTTGTTTGGTCACCCAAGAGGCGATATTTGGCACTTTGTTCAGTTTAAACTGTCCGATTTGGTCATTGATTTTGTAGCAGGGGCGGCGAGGTTGCACGATGCGAAGTTGGACGCTGTTGTTATTATCAGTATTGCCATATTGCCCACCGTATTGAAAAATATCCCCAATACACACCGTCGACTCATCCATTGCAGGCAGGCCATTGACCGCCTCAGTCGTTAAGTTTTCACCCAGTGTGCCAACGCGTACCTTTAAGCCAAACTCTGTATTTATCTTGTCATAAGTTGACGTCGCTAGCTGATGTACAGCTTTTAGCGGGCCGCCATGATGGCGTCTATCGGCTTGTTCATCAGTGCTCAGACCCATGAAGTTGACCGCAACCGCTTCTTTGATGGGTGCCTTATCAATGGCGCTCATCTGCTCACGGGCAAATGGCATGGCTTTGCCAGCACGCACGCAGGTTAAATTGGCGATATGTAGCGGTAAAGGTTGATTGAAATCAGCACTATTTTTTTGGCTAGAAGATGCTATTTGCTCTATGCTCATGGATTATCCTAATCGATAGGGATTTATTAGGCGAGTGGTTAACTCATTAGAGGTGTTAAAGATGGCTATTATCTTAGCCTAATCGGGCATGTGATTATATGGCTTTAGCGATTTAACCTTTATCTGTACCAAATTTTAAACAAAAAAAGACCAGAGTTGACTCTGGTCTTTTTTTAAACAGTGCTGTTAACAAACAAGATTATTTATTTTTATTACGGCGACCTGCGGTTTTCTTCTCACGCGGTACAGCGACCAGCTCAGCCAATTGATCAGGTGACGACCATAGGCCTTCTAAGTCATAGAACTCACGCGCAGCTGGCGTCATCATATGCACGACAACAGAGCCCAAATCAATCAGCGTCCAGTCAGAATCGGTACCGCCTTCACGGCCAAGTGGCATAAAGCCCGCTTGCTTAACTTCAGCGCCGACGCTGTCTGCCATCGCACGGACGTGGCGTTTTGAAGTACCGTCAGCGATGACGATGCGCTCCATCACGTCCGTTAGATTTTCTACGTTTAAAACAGTGATATTTTTTGCTTTCATATCGTCAAGCGTGTTTTCGACTACCGCTAAGCATTCTTTTAAGCGTTCTTCAGTCATGGTATTGGTCATAAATGGTCTTCTCTTCAATCATAAATATTAAAAATAAAATAGTAAATCATCACATTGCTTGCTCACGAGCCCTTGAAAAATAGGTAAATAGGCAGGTGTTTTTACGGCAACATGGATAAAATAGGTAAAGTTAAACGTATAAGGCGATTTTAACGGAATTGAGCAGCAGAATATAGCTGATGGTCGATAATATATTGATAAACGGCAGGATTTAGCCATTTAGCGAACGAATTGGGTACAGTCGGGTTAATGATAGCATTTATTGGCTTTAAAGTTGCGTTTTGCGAACCTTGCTTGCGCAGCTGTTGACGTACTTGGGTGCTTGATATCGCTGCCACAGGGCGCGGGTCTATATAAATGCGTCCTTGAGCGGCGTTTTTCAAGTTACTGCTGGCTGTTAAAGATTTTAAAGCTGGCGCGACAAGGTCAGTAGCCGAGTCAGTGATGAAGTGTTGCAATGCTATGGGAAGCTGAGATTGCAGTGCAGTAAGGTTTGACGTTACTAAGTCTTGATTAATAAGCTTTTCTTGTGCAATAGTATTTTCATCATTATTATTAATAATAGGGTCATTTTCAGCAATGCTAAGCCGATTAAATACCCATAAATTGACATGATCGGTCAGCGTCAAACCGTCTTTCCATTTATCCAAACTCTGCGCGCTGTCCATGCCCATGATAAATATCAGGCTATCGTGCGGGTAGCGCGCGCGTAAGGTTTTTACGCTATCAATGGTATAGACCGGCGGCGTTTGCCACAGCTCAAGCTCATTGATTTGTAGCGGGGTATCTTTTATAGCCAGCTTTAGCATGGCCAGACGGTGCTTAGGGTCGGTGCTGTCTGCTTTAAAAGGCGACCGCGCATTGGGCAATAATGACAGCTGTAGCTCGCGCTGTTGCTGCTTTGCTAGCGGCAGTAGACTTTGATAAACATACAGCGCCATTTGCAGATGACCATTATGCACAGGATCAAATGAGCCGCCCAAATAGGCACGAATGGCGGGTTTGGCGTTTTTCGTTAGGTGATAGTCTTTAGAATGAGGCATAAATAAATGAGCAAAAAGCGCTGCGAATGGACAGTGTCGTTAAGTGAACTATAGCATTATTGTCGAGCGCTCAGTAGGGTCGTATGTTTTAAAGCCCTAAAGATTTAACAAAAATAGTCCATAGAAAACCGACCATCATGATGATAGTCGGTTAAATGTATAGCGATTAAGCATGACTGTAAATTATAAGCTGTAACGAGATTAAATCGCGTCGCTATGCGCTTGGATGGCGGTCAGGGCAATGGTATAAATAATATCATCGACCAACGCACCACGCGATAAGTCATTAACGGGCTTATTCAAGCCTTGCAACATCGGTCCGACACTGACCACATTGGCGCTACGTTGTACGGCTTTATAGGTGGTGTTACCAGTGTTTAGGTCAGGGAAGATGAAGACGTTTGCTTGTCCGGCAACCGGTGAGTCAGGGGCTTTTTGTTTACCGACGCTCATGACCGAAGCGGCATCATATTGCAATGGGCCATCGACGGCGAGGTGCGGCGCACGCTGACGGACGATTTCGGTTGCACGAATGACTTTTTCGACATCAGCGCCCGTACCAGATGAACCCGTTGAGTAGCTAATCATCGCCACTTTTGGATTGATACCAAAGGCGGCGGCAGACTGCGCCGATTGAATGGCGATTTCAGCGAGCTCTTCGGCGTTCGGGTCAGGATTAATGGCACAGTCACCATAGACCACCACTTGCTCAGGTAGCAGCATAAAGAACACTGACGATACCAGCGAATACTGCGGCGCGGTTTTAATCAGTTGAAACGCAGGGCGCACGGTATTCGCTGTAGTATGTATCGCTCCAGAAACGAGACCGTCAACCTCGTCCATTTCGAGCATGGTCGTACCTAAATAAACCGTGTCTTTGAGGTATTCAGCAGCGACTTCGGCGTTGGTTTTACCCTTACGGCGCTCGACCACGGCATTGATATATTTATCCATATCAAGGCTATCAGGGTCGATAATCTCAAGGCCCTCAGGCAACACCAAATCGCGATTTTTCACTACTTGCTCGACCTCACTACGCTTGGCAATCAACACGCAGTTGGCGATACCGCGACTTTGGCAAATGCACGCCGCTTCCACCGTACGTGGCTCTGAGCCTTCTGGGAGCACGATACGTTTTTTGGCATTTTGCGCTTTTTTGACCACTTGATGACGAAATGCCGAAGGAGACAGGCGCATCTCATACTCTTGGCTAAAGTACTCTTTAATCCAGTTGAGGTCTAAATGCGCGGCGACATAACGTGCCACTTCTTCAGCGCGCTCGGTATCATCGCTTGGAATCTCAGAGCTCATATACATCAGGCTTTGTACGGTCTCATAACTGTCACTTTCGACACTCATGATAGGGATGCCGGTTTTGAGCGCCGACTGCCAAAGCTCAGCGACGGTTGCGCTTGGTACCACACCGCCCGTTAATACCAGTCCTGCTAAAGGGATGCCGTTGATACAAGCAAGCCCTGCGGCCAACAGTAAGTCGTCGCGGTCACCCGGCACAACGATAAGCGTACCACGTTTAAAGACTTCATCAACGCGAGCGACCGAGCGCGCGGTCAAACTGATGCGGTTGATACGGCGCGATTTTGCCTCACCGACGTTTAACCAAGTGGCGTCGAGCTCAGCGGCGATATCCCACGTACGCGGTACAGAGAGCGAATCACTAAAGGGCACCACGCCGATTAAGCGAAACTCTTCGGTATTAAAGTGCGGTGACAGGCGCTGTACTTCTTGCATAAAGCCCTCGTCTAAATTGACGATGGCTTCGCCTGGGGCGACCATCTGATTTTCGAGGGTGCTTTGGGCGTTTGGCAAATCGTGCATCCGCATCAAGATACAACCAAGCGTGCGCTCACTGGCTATACCGCCAAATTCACGGGCGTAGACGTCAAGCTTGTCAGCCAGATAGGCAGGTTTACTGGTATCGGCGGTGCTGACAAAAATGATTTTAGCATCTAAGGCATGGGCAATGGCGCGGTTGATTTGCGACGCATAAGAGGTCTCAGTCGTCGATACTAAGCCTTCACAAATTACCACATCGTAGTCGTCGCCTAAGGTATGATAATTGACGACTACTTCTTCCATCAAATCATCAAGATTGTCGTCGCCAAGCATACGCTCAAGGCGCTGACGGCTGATAGATTTGGGTGGATTAAGACCAAAAGCGTGCATTGCCAGCGCGCTTGAGCTGTCTAAACTGTTTTGCTTATCTAAGGTATCGTCTTGTAAAAACGGCTTCATAAAGCCAGCTTTGATACCGTTATAGTCAAAGGCGCGAATCAAGCCTAACGCCGCTGACGTCACACCGATACCGCGACTGATGGGCACAAGTAAAAAAGTTTGCATAATGTATCCTACTATTTATTTTATTTTTTAAGCGCGTTTTATCCTTGTGCCATACAAACGCTCCCTGTTTTCTTATGGCACAAGTAATGGTTTGTTTAGCAATCTGATGCTTACAAACCTAAGGCTTCGCGCGTTTCTTGGGCAATGCGGCATTCTTCATCGGTTGGTACCACCCACAGCTCAATGCTGCTATCGTCGGCATGGAAACTGCCTTCTTTGCCACCGACCAAGCTGGCGTTTTTAGTGCTATCTACCTTGATACCAAAATGCGGCATCATCTCTAAAATACGCGTCCGTGTGGTCACTGAGTTTTCCCCAATCCCGCCGGTAAAGACAATGCCGGTAAAGTCAGGTAGCGCACAGCTTAAGCTGGCAAGGTACTTAGCGACGCGGTAGCAGAACATCTCAATCGCAAGCTTAGCATCTTGATGACCTTCATTTGCTGCTTGCTCGATAGTACGTAAATCATTGGATAAGCCTGAAATACCCAGCAGCCCACTTTCGTTATTGAGCATCTTATCGGTTTCTTCTAAGCTCATGCCTAGCTGGCGCTTGAGATGAATATGCAAGCTTGGGTCAACATCGCCGCTGCGCGTGCCCATCATCAGCCCTTCAAGCGGCGTCAAACCCATACTGGTATCGAGACTTTCACCATTATAGACAGCCGTCGCCGAGCAGCCATTACCTAGGTGCGCGGTCAACCAACCATGTGGCGCTTTAGCACTGGTGATTTCGCTGGCGCGTTCTGATACATAAGCGTGCGAGGTACCATGAAAGCCGTAACGACGGATTTTATATTCATCATAAAGGACTTTTGGCAGTGGATAACGAAAGGCAACAGGTGGCATGGTTTGGTGGAAGGCGGTATCAAATACCACCACTTGCGGAATCTCGGGATAAATTGCTTGTACTGCTTCGATACCGAGCGCATTGGCAGGGTTATGGAGCGGTGCTAATACTTTTAAGCGTTTGACTTCTTCTAACACATGCTGATCGACACGCACCGCTTCTGAATACTCGCGGCCGCCATGCACCACGCGGTGGCCGACAGCAATAAAGTGATATTGCTCAAGTAACTCAAGGATTTTTTTCAAGGCCAGTTCATGACGACCGCCAGCGATGGCGATTTCTAGCTTTTCACCATTTAGCGTTGTGTGTTTGATGCGCGCAGTGTCGAGGCCTAAGTTTTCTGCCAGACCTGTGATACGCGTAGCATTGTCTTCGCTGATGAGTGCGTATTTGATTGAAGAGGAGCCGCAATTAAGGACTAAAGTGGGGTTGGTTAGATTCGATGTTTCAGAGTCTTTATCATTAAAATTGGTGGTTACGCCAGCGCTCATACTCTATCCTTAGAAGTTATTTTTTGGGTGGTGATTCGACATCGATAGTCACCGATTACATAAAAAAACCAGCCATATTCTTGTCGCCGTAAGCCAAACAGCTGCCATACGCAACAATCCTATCGCTGATTTTTATCATTGCTGCTGCAAGGGTTCACTATAATGTACCATATTTTGAGGTTTATACCACGATAACTATAAGGCTTTAATTATGCCGTTTTATACAAGTGTACACCGAATACCATCAACCGCTGCCAGAGATAATAGGATAAAAGCTGTTTTTATAAAATTGTAAGTAAGTTTGTCTGTGGTTCTCTGTCTGTAGCTATTGATAGCGTTTATAAAATCCCATTTTGCCTAGCGTTAGTCGTTAATTCTTATAAATTTATGCGCCAATCAGCAGCAGGGGGCGCACAACTTTATCGAATAATGCTATGATTAAAAAATTGTCCTATTTTTCTACTGCAGCCTTATTTTCGCTGATAGTGATTGTTATCGCCTGCAAACCATTGCAAGATGAAAGGTTAGCCATTCTATGTTTACTATACGCCGTACCTCAAATTTTAACAGCGCTAATTTAAGCGTTGACGTCAAACCTGCTGTTTATCAGGTAACCATAGCGACGCTGGTAATCGGGGCAACTGCGTTGGCAGGTTGCGGACAAAAAGGCGATTTGTATTTAGCAGAATCGAGTAGCCAAACGGTAAAAGACAATACGGCTGTGCTTGAGAGCACCAGTCATCCGCAAGATGCCGCCTTTGCTAAGCTCAATGACAATGCAAATAACGAGCCAGATGCCGAAGATTTTCAGCTGCCTGCGCCGAGTACGGATCCTAACGATTATTAATGCTTGTCTATTAGTATTGGTTTATTAAAAGCCAAATATTCAAACGATTCTTAGCCTATTCAAGCTGCTAAACCCCTAAATTGTTTACTCCCTTAATACATTGATTATATTAGAGACAACTTTATGAGTCAGTCAGTCACGACCAAAACTGAGCAAGGATTGTATGTGCATCCTGAAGCCTTAACCGCCCATTTGCCCGCGCTCGATTATCGCGATGGCGCGTTATATATGGAGCAGGTAAGTATTGATGAGGTGGTCAAGCACTATGGTACGCCGTGTTATGTCTATTCAAAACAAGCAATTTTAGACGTTTATCAGGCTTATACCACAAGCTTTGCCAACCTAGAGCATCAAATTTGCTATGCGGTGAAAGCAAACTCTAACCTTGCCGTACTTGGCATCTTGGCGCAAGCAGGGGCAGGATTTGATATTGTCTCACGCGGTGAGTTGATGCGCGTATTGGCAGCGGGCGGGAAAGCTGAGCGCGTGGTATTTTCAGGCGTTGGCAAAACCTATAGCGAAATCGAATATGCCCTTAACCAAGGTATTGGCTGCTTTAACGTTGAATCGATTAGTGAATTGGCGCTGATTAACGAAGTGGCAAAAGCGCTTGATAAAACAGCGCCGATTTCATTGCGGGTCAATCCAGACGTCGATGCCAAGACCCATCCGTATATCTCAACCGGTTTAAAAGACAATAAATTTGGCATCAGCCATGAAAATGCCGTTGCGGTTTATGAACAAGCGGCACAGTTGTCGCATATTGATATCGTCGGTATCGACTGTCATATCGGTTCGCAACTGACCGAGGTCGCGCCATTTGTTGCAGCGCTTGATAAAGTGATTGAGCTGATATATAGCTTGCGAGCTAAAGGCATTAAGCTGCGTCATATCGATTTGGGCGGCGGGCTTGGCGTACGTTATATCGATGAAACGCCAGTGTCTATCGAGGAGTTTGCGCAAGCGTTACTACCCAAACTGGGTGAGCTTGGTTTAACGGTATTCTTCGAGCCGGGTCGTAGTATCGTGGCCAACGCCGGTGTGCTCTTAACTAAGGTTGATGTGTTAAAACCAACCGAGCACAAGAACTTTGCCATTGTCGATGCGGCAATGAATGACTTGATACGTCCAGCGTTATATCAAGCAGAAATGGCGGTGATTCCAAGTGTTTTACCTAAAGAAGGTATTGATAGCGATGACACGCAGCCATGGGATATCGTTGGCGCGATTTGTGAAACCGGTGACTTTTTAGCAAAAGACCGCTTATTGTCATTAGCAACAGGTGATATTTTAGCCATTACTGGGGCTGGCGCCTATGGCTTTACCATGAGTAGCAATTACAATTCACGCGGTCGTGCTAGCGAAGTGATGGTAGCCGATGATAAGCATCAACTGATTCGCAAACGCGAAACGCTTGAATCTTTATATGCTAATGAAGTGTTGTGGCAGGATAAATAACTCTTTTAACCAATTTAGTGCTTACGAGTTTTTTAATTAAAAAAAACCCATTGTGATAACGACAATGGGTTTTTTATTGCCTGCTTTAATGAAGGTTTGGATAAGAAATATTTATTCGGTGATAGAGCTTTAACTTAGCGTTTGATAGCGGTGATAATTATGATTGTATCTGACAGCGTGCTAATATAAGGCATACATAAAAATAGGATAGGATAACAAGGATATGCTAATAGAATTTACAAAAATGCATGGGCTGGGCAATGATTTTATGGTCATCGATTTGGTGACCCAACGCTTAGAGTTGACCAAGGAATTGGTACAGCTGTTGGGTGATCGTCATTTAGGCATCGGCTTTGATCAATTGCTCGTCGTTGAGCCGCCAATGCGCCCCGATGTTGATTTTAGTTATCGCATTTTTAATACCGATGGCACAGAGGTTGAGCAATGCGGTAATGGCGCGCGCTGTTTTGCCCGTTTTGTGCAAGCGCGTAAACTGTCATTTAAGCAGCGTCTGCGCGTTGAAACGGCGAGCGGGATAATCTCCTTAACGACCGACCGTTATGGCTGGGTCGAGGTTGATATGGGTAAGCCCAAATTTGAGCCAAGTGAGATTCCCTTTACCCCAAGAGCGACGACCAAAATCCAAAATGCCTATCATCTAAACGTTAATGGTACGCCGGTGCAGCTTTATGTCGCCAATATGGGCAATCCGCATGCGGTCATCAGGGTTGATAATGTCCTAGAAGCTGATGTTGAGACCTTGGGTAAAGCCATCGAATCACATCCGGCCTTTCCAGAGCGCGTCAATGTCGGCTTCATGCAGGTCATGAATCAGCGTCATATCCGTCTGCGTGTTTATGAGCGCGGCGTTGGCGAAACCCAAGCTTGTGGTACGGGCGCTTGTGCAGCGGTGGCGGTTGGTATCCGTGAAGGCTGGCTTGATGAAGGCGAAGACATACGCGCGCAGCTTTATGGCGGCAGCATGATTATCAAATGGCAGCCGGGTTATTCTGTGATGATGACTGGGCCAACGGCGTTTGTCTATGAAGGGGTGTTTAGCCCAGATGGCTTAATGGCGCAAGCAGGCATTAAGCCTACTCCAGAAGGCTAATAGATAATGACGACAACGCCTAGCTCGAATATTCAGTCAAACATTACATCAAACACTAAATCAAACACTAAATCAAACACATGGCTATCGGCAGAATTGGCAACAACCATCGAAGCAGATAGTACGCTACGTGAACTGCTAGCGCCAGTGCATCGTTGGCTAAATACGCTGTCGGTACGCAATCACTCCGAGCACACATTGGTGGCTTATTTTGCAGGTCTAAATCAATTGGCGCTGTTTTTACGCGGCAAACGTCTGACATGGACGCGTTGTGATAAGCGGCAGTTAGCCCAGCATATCAGCCAACGCCTAGATGAAGATAAGCTGGCACTGGCGAGCGTTCAGCAAGAGCTATCGGCTATCCGTCATTTTTATGGCTGGTTGATAAAAGAGGGTTTAGCGCGTATTAACCCGACTACGGGCTATCAGCTTAAGCGCAGCCCTAGACCGCTGCCGTCTATCGCCGATGTGGATTTATTGACGCAATTGCTTGACCAAGAAATCCCTGATACGCCAGAGCAGGCGCGCTTGTGGTTGCGTGATAAGGCAATGTTCGAACTGCTTTATAGTAGCGGTCTGCGTGTTGGCGAGTTGGTGGCGCTCGATATGGCCGATATAGACTTGGCTGATTTGCGCGTGCGCGTGACGGGTAAGGGCAACAAAACGCGCTTAGTACCTTTAGGCATCAAAGCCGCCGAGGCGATTAAACGTTATCTACCGCACCGCAATCTTTGGGTAGAGCAGATGGACAATGCGTTGTTTATCAGTGAAAAGTTAGGTACACGTTTATCCACGCGGGCGGTGCAGCAGCGACTCAAAGTTGCGGCTACGCGGGCTGGGATTGCGCAAAATATGTATCCACATTTATTGCGCCACTGCTTTGCATCGCATATGCTATCTGGCAGTGGTGATTTGCGCGCGGTACAAGAAATGCTCGGTCATAGCGACATTAGTACCACGCAGATTTATACTCATGTTGATTTTGCTAAATTGACCCAAGTTTATGATCGCGCCCATCCGCGTGCGTCGCATACGCAAAATGGTGTTGATGTTACTTAAGTTCTGGTCATTTCTTAAGCATTTAATCCTACATTTATGCCAAACGGTGACAGTCAAAGATTGGCATCTTTTGCCGTCCTTGCGCTTGTCCTGCTTTATCTAAGTTTGCTAATACCAAGGCATAATTTTTATTAGCAGAGTTTTTTAAGTCACTATCCTCATAGCTATTGATAATCGTGCCGTCATAAGCAGTAATCGTGCTATGTCCCCATGTTTGCCGACTATCGCCATTCTTATAAAGATGCTCACCACCTTGTGCGGCACCAATCACCATACACTGACTGTCTAATGCCCGCGCGCGTAGCAATAGCGACCAATGTGCCTGTCCCGTTAAATAAGTAAACGCCGATGGCGCACTTAACACCTCTGCGCCCGCCTGCCGTAATCGCTGCGCTAAGGCTGGAAAGCGTAAATCAAAACAGACCATCATACCGAGCTGATAAACGGCATCATTTGCTTCGAGTGGAACCACAACCGTTTGCGTGCCAGGCTCAAAAGTCGCCGCTTCATTATAGCTGCCTTGTTTATCGGCAACGGTTGCAGTGAATAAATGAATTTTGTCGTAGCGTGCCACACGCGTACCATCGGGCGCAAATAGCTGACTGACTTGACGTAGCCTTCCATCGGGCACGATGACGCCATCAGGGCGATAAGGGCAGGGCAGCGAGCCTGCTAATAGATAAATACCAAAAGCACGTGCATACTCGGCCATTGCGTCGGATAGTTCATCAAAACGCTCGGCAGTGGCAAACTGCCGACCCATGCTACAGCAGTTTTCTGGTAAAACGATTAACTGCGCGCCTTGCTTACTTGCCTCGCTAATAGCAGCTTTTATATCGGCTAAATTGGCTTCGATGTCTTGCTGACTGCTCATTTGTACAGCAGCAACGGTCAGCGGTTCATTTTTAGTAATCTCATTCATAATATTATTCTCAATTTTTAAGCTTTATAGGGCTTTACTCTTAGTTATTTTTATTCTGTTATATTTAAAAGCTTGGCATCCCTGCAAAGCTATTGCAGTTTTATAAGGTGAACAAAAGCTAAAAATGGCTTACCTGAACAGAATATAAATTATCATAGCAACATTGTAGCAAAAAATGCTATCGTCATGACCTGATAGGCTAAAGCGCTTATTAGTGATGATAAGCGTTAATAAGCGCAGGCTTTAACCAGCATAACATATAGAATCTCACCACGATCGAAAGGTAATCAGTCACCCATGAGTATGTCGTTTGGATTGGCGACCACGCTAAATACCTCGCAAAAGCTAACCCCGCAAATGCAGCAAGCCATCAAATTGCTGCAGCTCTCTAGTCTTGAGCTTGCGCAGGAGGTACAGGCGAAGCTTGATAGCAATCCTTTGCTAGAGCGTGTGGAAGAGGATGAAGATGACTATGATAATTTCGACAGTTACGACAGTCATAAGGGTGAGCCGCTCAATGAGTTTGGCGAGCCATTAACGCTAGATAGTTGGAACCGAAATGCTAGCGTTGATTCGTTTGCTAAATCTACCCACTCTTTGGATGATGGTTTCGACTATTCTGACAATAGTAGTGATAAATATAGTAGTGCTGAATACAGTAGCGATAGCTTAGATAAATTACAGCAAGCCAGTTTTGATGATGAAGCAATCGACAACCATACCGTAGAGGGCGACGATTATAGCGGTTTTGGCAGCGGTAATTATGCCTCTGCCGCGATAGGTTCAGAGAGTCTTTCATCTCATTCGGCTAACGGCAAAAATGAAGACTTTGATAGCTATCAGGGCAGTACCAGCGCTACCATTCAAGACCATGTACGCTGGCAGCTGAACTTTAAGCGCCTCTCCGAAACAGATACACTTATCGCCGAATATCTCATGGATTCTATGGATGAAATGGGCTTTATACGCCTTGATATCGATGAGTTGTTACAAAGCTTTGATACCATTGCCAGCTTTTATCAATGGGACGAGCGCGTCGAGTACGATGAGGTCATGGCGGTACTGCGCATTATCCAATCGTGCGATCCGCTTGGCGTTGGCGCACGCAACCTCAATGAGTGCTTAGCGCTGCAATTGTCCAAGCTTGATACGAATACAAAATATCTTAAAGAAGCCCAAGCGCTTCTCTCAGCCAGTGAGCATTTGGTCAGCAATAATATCAAAGCCTTGACTGAACTCACCGGCCTCGCGCCTGAACAAATTACTCCAGCGCTTAACCTGCTACGTACGTTAAATCCATCACCCGGCCTACTATTTCAAAGCAGTCAGCCCGATTATATGCAGCCGTCAGAAAGCTACGATATTCCTGATGTATTAGTCACGCCGATTCGCCGCCACAATAGCAATCACACCACTGATAACAAAAATGGAAACGACACGACTGCGCAAATAGATGGCTGGCAAGTGCGCCTCAATCCTGACACTTTACCTAAGTTGCGGGTCAATCAAGAATATGCCAATTTGGTCAAACGTGGCGATGACAGTCCTGACAATCAATATCTGCGCGAAAATCTCACCGATGCGCGCCTGTTTATTCGCAGTATCGAAGAGCGCAATCAAAACCTTTTAAAAGTAGCAACCAGTATCGTACGCTACCAGCAAGAGTTTTTGCAACATGGCGCAACTGCCATGCAGCCCTTGATTTTAAAGGCGATTGCCGAAGAAGTTGATTTGCACGAATCGACTGTCTCGCGCCTGACTACAAGCAAAACCATTTTGACGCCCCAAGGGTTGTTTTCCCTGAAGCATTTCTTCTCATCTCACGTCAGTAGTAGTGACGGAGACATCTCCTCGACCGCCATCAGCGCCATGATTAAACAGCTTATCGCAGATGAAGACCCGAAAAAGCCATTATCTGATAGCCGCATAAAAGATTCTTTATTTGCAGAAGGCATTGATATCGCCAGACGAACGGTAGCCAAATATCGTGAAGCAATGAATATCGGATCATCCACTCAGCGCAAACGAAAATATTAAATGTTGTCATTCAACGACTTATAAATGTCATACCACCAGAATTAAGCTAATTCAAACGTAAATAAAAAATAAAATTTTTTGATTATATAGAAACATTTATGAAACATCATTTTTTATTACATTTACTTACAATTTGATGGCTTGCTACTCTTTGGTTTTCATGACAAATTAGAGTCATACCAACAACGAAAACCCAGTATTGGTTTGGTCGATTTAGTTAATTTAACAAATGATAAAAATGTATTGTAATTTTTTATTTTAATAAAGGAGTAGAAGAATAAAGCAGTGAGCGAATAGAAAATGACAAGCCAAACTTTATGATAAGAAAGGTACTGGATGAATTATTGGTAGGGCAGCATGACAAAAGCTATAAAGCTAACTCACTGCTGATTGTACGTAATAATATAAGCAATAATAAAAGGACGATAATATGAATGTTTCTATCAGTGGTCACCATATCAGTGTTACCGAAGCCATGGACAACGCCGTTCGCGAAAAGCTTGTAAAAGTAGAACGTCATTTCGATCAGATTCAAAGTATTCAGGTAAAATTATCGCTAGATAATAGCGGCTCAAGTGAAGGTGGGAAAAAAACCCATAAAGCCGAAGCGATTATGCGAGTTGCAGGTCAAGAAATGTTCGTCCAAGCCTGCGAAGACGATATGTATAAAGCCATTAATGAGATGGCAGACAAGCTTGATAGACAAGTACGTAAATATAAAACCCGTCAGGATCGTAAGAAAACTCAAGGTCCAGGGCGCGATGAACGCTACGAAGAGCTGACAGTTGATGATGCAGCACCTGTCATGTAATGGGTTCGTCACTGCTCTAAGTAGTATTCACTACAGCAACCGATCTACATAGTAGCTGACTTTATTATTATGACTGTTTGATAAATATAGCCTATAAGATAATTATTATAATTGGCGTATTTACTAAGTAATCATATTGAAATGATAGCTCGTAAAGTTGCTTTATTTGTTAAGAGCACGACAAATAAAAAAGACCTCAACGTATCAACGTAAGAGGTCTTTTTTATTGCTTAATTTTTATCCATGAAAAAATTAGCGGGCTAATATTCGCTTAACCACCACCAACTGCTTGTACCACTTCTATATTCATACCTTCAACAATACGCATTTTATCAAGCTCACTTTTTGGAATAAGTTCACCATCGATTTCAACCGCATAGCGGCCTTTACTAAGTCCAAGCTCATTGACGACCATTTGGACGGTTTGATGCGTGGTCTGCAATTTTTTACCATTAACACTAATATTACTCATAATATGTGCTCCCTAAAAGTTAATAATCCTTTGTTACTCATCCATTAATCCATTTCTTTATTCAACTTAAGCAGTATGGCCTAAGCGAAATGTCGAGACCGCAAGCCATAGCCAACCGGCAATCATAAGCATACCGCCGATAGGGGTAATCGCTCCAAGCCAGCGCGGTGCCCCAAGCGTCATGGCATATAAACTGCCCGCAAAAATAAGTGCGCCGATTTGTAGCAGCCATGCTGTGGTTTGGGTCGTATAATTAAGGCGAATAAGAATACCAACGAGCAATAGTCCAAGCCCGTGTACAAACCAATATAGAGTTGCCGTCTGCCACCATTCAAGCTGCTGGATACTGACCGAATTTTTAAGCCCATGAGCGCCAAACGCGCCCAAGGCGACGGCGATAGCCATATTAATAGCGGCGATACTTATCCAATTTAGCATGGTAAAACTCGTGTTATAAATAGGATTGTTATCATAGGTAAGTTTTAACTAACAAACTAAAGCTTATTGGATATCATCGGGCAAAATAACGCTATCGATGGTCATGGCTTCACGGATTTTATCCATGGCGTTTTTTTCGATTTGGCGTACGCGCTCTGCTGAGATAGAGTAAACCGCTGCTAGTTCATGTAAGGTTGATTTTTGCTCAGAAAGCCAGCGCTGCTCAACGATATCGCGTGAACGATCATCTAGCGTATCCATCGCTGCTAGTAGAGCGGATGAGTTGTTCTCTTCCCAGTCATCCTCTTCAACCATCTCTGCAGGGTCGATACCATCTTCTAAAAACAGCTGCGGCGCGTAGCGACCATCGTCATCATCGCTCGATTGCGCTTCAAACGACGCATCATACGAGGTCAAGCGCGACTCCATTTCTAGCACTTGTTTACGCGTTACGTTTAAATCATTGGCAATGGCATCGGCTTCTTCGAGCGTCAGCTGATTGTTGGTCTTTTTCAGACTGCGTAAGTTAAAGAATAGTTTACGATGTGCTTTAGTGGTTGCAACTTTCACAATACGCCAGTTACGAATGACAAATTCGTGAATCTCAGCTTTGATCCAATGCACAGCAAAGGATACCAAACGCACGCCTTTATTAGGATCAAAGCGTTTGACCGCTTTCATCAAACCCAAGTTACCTTCTTGGATTAAATCGGCTTGCGGCAGACCATAGCCTGAGTAGCTACGGGCAATATGAATCACAAAGCGCAAATGCGACATGACAAGCAGACGCGCTGCTTCAACATCGCCCTCATCATAATAGCGGTGAGCAAGTTCTTGCTCTTGAGTCGGTGTCAAAATCGGAATTTGATGCACGGTATTAATATAAGCGCCCAAGTTTACGCCAGGCGCCGATAAATGTGTTGGCATAGCAGGCACTAAGTCACGGGTACGTGTATCGCCAAGTGCGCTCGCATCGTAAGGCGGACGCGCCGCAGCGGCTTTCAAGGCCGCATCGCGTGCTTCGTTTTTTTCAGGTGCTGCGCTGTCTTTTTTACGGGTATTTGCAGCGTTATTAGAAGTATTAGCCATATTCTTGACCTTGGTTAAATAGATAAGCAATGAGTCAGATAAAAATCTTATAGTTATAATTGTAAAGGATAGCGCCGCTTAGTTGCTATCAGTTTTGGTAATGATGAAGTGATATATTGTATCAACAGCAGTACTGGTTTTTGTTCCTAGCATTTTGTCGCTACTTGCCGCTGTTGCTTGATTGATAAGCAATAATAAGGGATTTGCTGTGCCTGTTTGCTGGCTCTGCTGACAAAAAGCGCTGATATCAGCTTGTGAGTTTGGGTCCGTGGCAACGACATATAGCGATTCACCAACCGCTACTTCTCGTAGCGCCACTTTAGTTTTTAATAGCGGCATAGGGCAGGCAAGACCGCGCCCATCGACCATATTTTTAATTATGATTGGCTGTCTTTGCTCTGCGCTATCCGTCGAGTTAAGATTTTCTACTAAGTTAAGAGTATCTGCTGGCAATAAATCGAGCAGCTGCGTTATCGATTGTTGCTGCGCGTCAGATACGGTTTCGACAAAACAAATAGGATATGAGTCTCGTACAATGACAGATTGGTTATCAGTAGACATAAAATAAACCTTTAAAATATCAATGTTTGAGAAAGTATCACTTGTAGTCCATGGATAACAAGCGCTTACCACGACCTACTATTATAGCAAATTGCCACTACTCAATTGCAGTTGAATATAGTTATCATAATCATTGGTCAATCAGTATATCTAATAACAACCGGGCGATAGGATAAACTTTACATTTAATACTTCGCTTTATAACGCTTAAGTTTACACAAGCATGTTGCACAAGCGTGACGCGTGGCAGCGTTATTGGTAGCCAGATGCAGACGGCAATTGACCTTAACTAAACAAGCTCGTATAGTCAAAAAGACGTTAGGATTACTCGGATAGGATACGCACTTGTATTATTTTCATAGACCAGCATTGCTTAAAAAATCGCTGTTTAAAAGAACGCTAAAAACGTTAACAGGCGTTTTTGTACTAAAGGTGGGTATATCGGCTACCTTGCTGGCACTGGCCACTACTGCCAATAGTGCTGGCACGCAAGTCGCGCCATTTACTTACGGTTCCTGGCAGACGTCAAGTGCTGAAGAATTAGATTTACCCAATTTGCGCGGGCAGGGGCTAAGCTTTGCTGAGCAATATGAAAATAAACTGCTTGGGGAGTGGTCATTAAGAAACATCAATAGTCGCGCGAAGATGGAGCACGACCCTTGGATTTATGAAACCATAAAAGAGATGACGTGGCGGCTAAATGCGCAAGCTCGCCAGCAAGCGCCGCTAGGTTTGGTTATCATTGATAACCCTAGTATCAATGCTTTTGCAGCGCCCGGCGGGGTAATTGGGCTCAATACTGGAACGATACTGGCGGCAAGCAGCATGGATGAGCTTGCCAGCGTCGTTGCTCACGAGGTGGCTCATATTAGCCAGCACCATTATGAGAGCGGCGCGGATGAGCGCAAAAAAGCCTTGCTGATGCAAATAGGCGGCATGCTGGCAGCGATTGCAGCCTCAGCGGTCGATGGCGATGCGGCGGCGGCAGTCATGATGGGCAGCCAAACCGCTACCATGAATAGCAGCATGGCTTTTAGCCGTAGTAATGAGCGTGATGCCGACCGTGTGGGCATGCAAATCATGAACCAAGCGGGTTACGATCCACGCGCCATGCCGCGCTTTTTTGCAACCATGAATCAAAAAAGCCAATTGAACCAAACCGCCAATCAATTCCTGCCCAGTTTTGTGCGCTCGCATCCTTTGAGTAATGAGCGTTTAAGCGAATCGCAAAGCCGCGCCCAGCGTTATGATGCTCTGCCTTTATCCAAGCAGCAGCGCCATCAAGCGTTGTTTGATTTGCTCTATTGGCGCACGCAAAGCACCGGCGAGCATGTCTCTGAAACCGCGTTGACGACCGCTGCTAAAAATAGCGTTGGCGCAAAATTGGCGCTGATGTATTGGTATGGCGAGCAGCAGCGTTTTGGCGAGGCCAATGAGATATATACCGAGCTGTCAGCGCTACCCGCAGCCCAGCGGCAAATACTCGAGCCGTTATTGTCCATAACCCAAAGTCAAATTCTCACTGAGCAGAATAAATGGCAACAAGCGGCTGAACTGCTTGAGAGTCAGCAGCGCTTATATCCTGAACGCCGCGACTTGCGTCTTTATTTAGCGGAAGCACTGACCAATAGCAATCAGCCAGCCAAGGCGCAAGCACTGCTTAAGCCACTGACCGAGCAGCAGCCAAGCGACCGCTATGCGTGGCAAAGCTTGCAATTGGCCAATGAAAAAATCGCCAAAACTACCGAGTCGCCGCAACTGGCAAAAATTGCCACCATCAATGCGCTGCGTTATCGCAGTCATGACCAGCTGTGGAGCGGACATTATGAGCGCGCGCTGACTTCCTTAACGCAAGCCAAGCAATTGACCGAGCAAATGCAAAAAACCGCGCAAGCGAGCAGCGCCCGACCGTTACTTGCCAGTATTAATGCGGAAATCAAAGCGGTAAAAACCGCCAAAGACTTTAAGCCTTAGGCGGTTGTTTGCTAGCTTGGGTCGATACGCAGATTAAGAATATATAACTTTTTTTAACTTCACTTAACCTTGCAGAGCATCTTTTACCAATTTAGAGATTAATGCAGGGTCAGCACGGCCTGCGGTTTTATTCTTTAACACCCCCATCACGCTGCCCATATCGCGCATTGAGGTGGCGCCTTGCTCTTTGATTTCGGCATTGACCAAAGCGGCAAGCTCGGCATCATCCATTTGTTTTGGCATAAACTCATTAATAATATCAATCTCGAACTGCTCTTTACTGGCCAAATCATCGCGGCCATTTTCGGTAAAGATAGACAAGGACTCATGACGCTGTTTGAGCTGCTTTTGTAGCACTTCTAACACTTGCGCATCATCAAGCTCGGTTTGGCGATCAATCTCAATCTGCTTGACCACAGATTGGACGTTGCGCAACACTTTGACGCGTTCAAGCTCGCGCGCTTTCATAGAGGTTTTGATGGTGTCAGATAACGTCTGTTTAAGTTGGCTCATTGTTATTATTCCTTATAAGTATGGGTAAAATAGTTTTTGGTAAGTGTTAAATAAAAATCTGCTGAGCATTTATCAGCAGCAATAACAAAAATTGTAGCATAAAAAACGCCACTGTTATTCATCGATAACAGTGGCGTTAGTGTAGCGCTGGTAGGTAGCTAATCGTATTAGTGATTAGTACATACGAGTGGTACGAATAGTTTCGCGTTGTAATTTTTTCTTATAACGCTTTACAGCAGCGGCTTTTTTGCGCTTGCGTACTTGCGTTGGTTTTTCATAAAATTCACGCTTACGTACGTCTGATAGAACGCCGGCTTTTTCACAAGCACGTTTGAAACGACGGATAGCGATGTCAACTGGTTCGTTTTCTTTAACCTTAACTGCAGGCATGAAATCTCCTTGATTAGGATGAGATATAAGGGCATTAGTTTGGCTGTGTATTAGTATTTAGCCGTAATATCTCAAGATTATCGGCATCAGCTCAAACTAGGATAGTCTTGCGCACTAGCACAAGGGCGCTTATTTTAATCAAAAACTGCAGTAAAGTCAAAGGCTTTAGCGTATTTATGTAAGATAAGGGCTTAAATAGAGGTCAAATAATAGACAATAAAATTTAATTACACCGTACAAATATAATAAGATTTAACCGAAGGCGTGAGTGTTAATATTTTTAATAATCTTTTAACAAATAATCAATAAATAGTGGACAAAACAGCTGTTTAGCAATAACGGCTTATATGGAGTCTATGGTATCCTATCCTATCCTATCCTATCCTATCCTATCCTATACTCAGTCTGTCGCTCATATTTAAGCTGCTTTAAATTTCAAGATTTAGCTATTGAAACTAGACGCTTAAAAATATGCCTAGATAGACGTTACAAGGCTTTTATAGCTATTATTTTGAGGATCTTTGAATGAAAAATGGCATGAAGAAAACAACGATTGGTACTGTATTGTGGGCGACATTGTTTCTGACGATGGGCGTCAGTCTAAGTGCTTGTAGCAGTGACAAGGAAGAAGCGGGCACTGAAACAGGTGTAGTCTTAGCAAAAGATAAAGTCGATGAAGCTTCAGAACTTGCACGTGCAAACGCACCTGAAGCAGAAGATATGGACTTCCCAGAAACAGCGCCGATGCCTGCTGCTGACACGGCAGAAGGGACAGAAGAGGGTGCTACGGGTACTGACACTGCAGTAGCAGAAGATGGCGCAGCGACAGATGCGGCAGGAGGTATGGCTACTACAAGTACTGATACAGAAGCGGCTACTACTGATAGTGCCACGGCGACAAATACCGATGCGGCCGCTACGACTACTGATACGACTGAGCCTGCAACGAACTAATAGTATTTAGTAGCTATGAGTAATTAAGTAAGTAAGCCGCATGCTCATTTCATAATAGCGATTCATCATTGCCAGCGATGACTATTGATATGCCAGCTACGATATTTAGGTTTATATTAACAAACTATAGATGAAGGATTAACTATGACTATGCAGCAAAATACAATAAAGAAAAAATCCGTTGCTAAATTGGCGCTCACAAGCCTAAGCTTGAGTGTGCTTTTGGCATTGAGCGCTTGTAGTGGCGGCGACAATACAGCGGTTGAAGAGCCAGCTACTACCAATGAAACTGAAACGGTGGCTATAGAACCTGAAGCGCCTGTAACAGAAACCGAAGTGGTCACCCCTGAGCCTGCGGTTGAAGCAGAGCCTACGGAAGTACCTGTCGTAGAGGCTGAACCTGAAGCTGCTGCTGAACCAGAAGTGTTGGCGGCCGATGCTGGTGCTCAGCTGTACGAAAAGCAGTGTAAAGTTTGCCATGAGAATGGTTTGCTTGACGCGCCGAAATTTGGTGATAAAGAAGCTTGGGCACCGCACCTTGCCAAAGACATAGAAACGTTACACATGCATTCTGCTAAAGGCTTTAATAAAATGCCTGCGCAAGCGGTTGGAGACGTCACTGAAGCACAAGTTCATGCCGCAGTTGATTATATGGTTGCTGCCGCTCGCTAATATTACGTATTGAAATTTGCTAGAATGACCGCCATTGTAAGCTAACAGTGGCGGTTTTTTATTAATGCTACAAAGCAAATATAAAGGCACATAGATGAAAGTATTGGGTTTAGAGACCTCCTGTGATGAAACAGGTCTGGCGATTTTTGATAGCGAGCAGATAGATAGCAATAATAAAGGCTTGCTTGGGCAAGTGCTGTATTCACAGATAGAGCTGCACGCACTTTATGGCGGAGTAGTGCCTGAGCTTGCCAGCCGCGACCATATTCGTAAGCTGGTACCGTTATTCAACGAATTGCTAGAGCAGTGCGATATCACTAAAAATGAGATTGATGCGATTGCTTATACCAAAGGGCCGGGACTTATAGGGGCGCTGATGACGGGCGCATTATTTGGACGTAGCTTGGCTTATGGCTTGGATGTGCCAGCGATTGGCGTTCACCATATGGAAGGACACCTGTTAGCGCCTTTGATGGGAGCGAATCCGCCAGCGTTTCCATTTGTCTCCTTACTGGTTTCTGGTGGTCATACTTTGCTGATTGCCGCATATGGTATCGGGCAATATGAAATCCTTGGTGAGTCTATCGATGACGCGGCGGGTGAATGTTTTGATAAAGCGGCTAAAATGCTTGGTCTGCCATACCCTGGTGGACCAAATATTGCCAAATTGGCAGAAAATGGCAATCAAAATGCCTATGACTTACCGCGCCCGATGCTACATCGCGGTTTAGATTTTTCCTTCAGCGGTATGAAAACGGCGGTGCATAATCTTATCAAGGACACTGATGGCTCCGACAGCGATCCAAAAGTGCGCGCCGATATTGCGGCAAGCTTTCAACATGCAGTAGTTGATACGCTAGTGAAAAAATGCGTCAAGGCACTGAAACAAGTCGAGATGAGTCGCTTGGTCATTGCAGGCGGCGTCAGTGCCAATAGCCATTTGCGTGAGATATTAGAGCGCGAGCTTGCTAAAATTAATGCGACCGTCCATTACGCGCCGCCAGCCTTATGTACCGATAATGGGGCAATGATTGCTTATGCGGGTTACGAGCGTTTGCAAGCCGGTCAAGCAGATGATTTGGCTGTTAGCTGCGTCCCACGTTGGCCGATGACCGAGTTACCTGCGGTATAAAAGCCCTATAAGGTCGCTTATATCCAGTTTATTAAACTTTATCTCACTCAAGGATAACTTATGCAGTGGCTTGCAATTGGACTAGGTGCTGCCATTGGCGCTTGCCTGCGAGGGTGGCTGGCGCGTTTTAATCCGCTGCATAGCTGGATACCGCTCGGTACGCTTGGCGCCAATGTCTTAGGTGGACTTTTAATAGGATTAGCATTAGTTTGGTTTGAGCGTATGGGTAGCGACTTATCTCCTAATGTCAGGTTGTTTGTCATAACTGGTTTTTTGGGCGGACTGACGACTTTTAGTACCTTTAGTGCTGAAGTATTTACCTTTATCCATAACGGCAAATTGCTTGCGGGCTTAGGACTGATTGGGTTACATGTGGGGCTGACGTTATTAGCAACGGCAATTGGCTTTTATTTGTTTAAATTGGTTTTGTAAGAATAAAAACTCAGCAATAAAAAAGAGCTGTATTAATGTTTAATACGGCTCTTTTTTTAAACGACTTTTTAAAAAAGCACTAGCTATACAGGTTTTAAAATTCCTTCTAATAGACTGGCAAACCCTTGCATATAAGCAATATCTTGGCTTGCGGTGCGCGTCGCCGCATAAAGTTGGCAGTAAACGCCTTTACCGAGCGGCCGCGAAACCACCCAGCCTTTTTTTTCATACTCGCTTACCACCCAATCAGGCAGTGCCGCCACCCCGCGTTCACTTGCCACCAATTGAATTAGCATCGCCGTGAGCTCGGTGGTACGAATCGCTTTAAAACTGACCGCTTCTGGGGTCATAAAATTGGCAATGATATCGAGGCGCTTAGCTTCCACCGGATAGGCAATCAAGGTTTCAGCAACCAAGTCTTGGGCATGAATAAATGGTTGCTCAGCCAAGTCGTGAGTCGGCGACAGCACCAAACGGCTCTCGTACTCAAACAATGGCTGATAACTGATACCTTCTATCGGTAAATTACTGGTGGTAATCAATAAATCGATATCACCTTCTTGCAGTAAATGATGCGGCTCAGGCTCAAAACCGGTGGCAAAATCCAGCTCAACATCTGACCATTCGCGGCGATAATGATTGAGAATGGGCATCAGCCAATCGAAGCAGCTATGACATTCAGAAGCCAAGCGCAATCTGCCCGCTTGACCATGAGCTAAGCGTTTTAAATTGGCTTTGGTGCGTGTGACCTGCGGCATGATAGTGTCTGCCAGCGCCAGTACCGTTTTGCCCGCTGGCGTAAAGGTCAGCGGACGCGTGCGCCGATTGACCAAGCTAATATCGTAGTAGTTCTCTAACTCTTTTAACTGATGCGAGACCGCAGAGGCGGTGACATGCAGCTCATCGGCAGCAGCGGCCAATGATCCATGGGCTCGCAGCGCAGTTAGCGTATTAAGATGACGAAGCTCTAGCATAAAATAACCTAACCACTGACGTTAAAGAAATAGGAAAATAGGTGTTTATAATCTTGGAAAATCATAGGCGCTTTTTGCCTAAAATTACATTGCCATTATTTTACCGTAAAAATTAAAACTAGCGCCGACGCAGCAGTAATTGCGAGATAACCACTAAAACTAATGAAGCGACCAATAAAATGGTCCCAATCGCGTTGACCTCAGGTTTAAGTCCCACGCGCACCATAGAATAAATACGGAGCGGTAAAATCTCATAGCTAGGACCGGTCACAAAGGTCGATACCACCACATCATCAAGCGATAAGGTAAAGGCAAGTAACCAGCCAGCCATCACCGCAGGAAAAATTACTGGAATCAACACCGTACGTACCATTGTTGATTCGCTAGCACCTAAATCTCGCGCCGCTTCCATCAAACGCTCGTCTAAACTGCTTAAACGCGCAAACACAGTGATAACGACAAACGGTAGGCAGAAAGTAATGTGCGCTAGTAATAGCGAGACAAAACCAAGCTGCAGGCCGATTAATAAAAACAGCGCCAATAGCGATATCGCTAGGACAATTTCAGGTGACATCATCAGCACAAATAACAGGCCATTGAGCAGCCCTTTACCGCGAAAGTCATAGCGATGCAGCGCAAGCGCCGTTAATGTACCGATAACGGTCGAAACCGTAGCCGCAACCAAGCCTAAAACAATAGAGTGCCAAAAGGCATCAAGCATGGCTTGATTATTCAGTAGCGACTCGTACCACTTTAAACTAAAGCCGCCCCAGTTATAACCAATTTTTGATTTATTAAATGACATCACCACCAAAACAATGATGGGCAGGTATAATAAAATATAAATCAGACCAAGATAGCCTTTGGCGGCAATATTACCTAATTTGATAGAGCGTTTATTTTTAATTGGAGTGCTATTCAGTGAACTATCAGACATTAGGCCACCTCGTTAAAGTCAGTCTTGCCAATACGGCGGCTACTGGCGCGATAAGCGAGTAATAATACCGCCATCGCAAGGGTCAATAGCACACTGGCGGCGGCACCAAACGGCCAATCACGCGCATCTAAAAACTGGTTTTTGATAATATTACCAACGAGTAAGTTACGTGAGCCGCCCAAGATATCGGCGACATAAAACATCCCCATCGCTGGTAGTAGTACCAACAGCACCCCGGAGATAATCCCCGGTGTGGTTAAGGGTAATACCACGTGCCAAAAGGTTTGGCGCTTTGAAGCACCCAAATCTTGCGAGGCAAGCAGCATATCATTACGCAAATCACTGAATACCGCATACAGTGGCAGCACCATAAAGGGAAATAACAAATAGGTTAAACCGGCAATAACCGCGCCTTGGGTATATAGAATATCAATGGGCGCATCGATAATACCAAGTGTTAATAAGGATTTATTAATCAAACCATTGCTGGCAAATAATAGTTTTAGCGCATAAGTCCGCACCAAAGAGTTGGTCCAAAATGGCAATATCAGCATAAGCATCAATAGTGGCTGCCAGCGTTTATCCACTCGAGAAACAAACCAAGCAAAGGGATAGCCAAGTAATAAGCAAATGACTGTGGTAATGCCCGCCATCCATAATGAATGCACAAAGACATCAAAATAAAGCGGGTCAATCATGCGCACGTAACTGTCGAGAGTGACCGGTAAACTAATAAAAGCGGTGCTATCACGGGTCAAAAAGCTGACGGCAATCACCAGTATATTTGGCAATAGCGCAAAGATGAGCAGCCAACCCCAAATTAGCCATAGCGTTGCGGTACGAAAAGGGCTTTTATTGCTCAAGTTTTTATGACTTGATTTTTTATTACCTACGTTAGGACGCGCCATTAGCTGATATCCTTTTGGGCAGCTAATTTACTAGGGCTATTGTTTATCCCGTTATCAATGCCGCTAGCAAGCGTATCTTCTTCTGGCAACACCCATTCCCAGCCATCGACCCACGATACTTTAACGCCTTCGTTAAGCTTATAATCAAAACTTGGGTCGTCTTCATCAAAGAACTCCGAGGCTTTAATAATATGGCCGTTGGTTAGCTCAATAATCGAGTCTAAGGTACTGCCTTTATAATTACTTTCAATCACCCGCCCCAGTAAGCCGCCATGTTCTTTATCATTGGGGTCATAAATGCGTAAATCTTCAGGGCGCAATAGTAAGTTAACGATATCACCAACTTGCACGTCATTGGCAAAGTCAGGGCGGCGCAGATTGCGTAAGGTCGTCGGCCCCTCTTGCGCTTGTGCTTCGCAGACCTCGACCTCAATACGGCCATTGGTCACGCGCCCATCACGATCGGGCTGCTCAGGGTAAACGCCTTTGACTTCCGCTTTAAACAAGTTGGTTTCACCGATAAATTTGGCGGTAAAGAGATTGGCAGGGGTTTCATAAATCTCGATGGGCGTACCAATTTGCTGAAATCTGCCGTCTTTCATTACCGCAATGCGATCCGACATCGACAGCGCTTCTTCTTGATCGTGGGTGACAAAGACAAAGGTAATGCCAAGCTCACGTTGTAGACGTTTAAGCTCAGATTGCATTTGCAAACGCAATTTATGGTCGAGCGCCGATAAGGGCTCGTCGAGCAATAATAGCTTAGGACGATTGATCACCGCACGTGCAATCGCCACCCGCTGCTGCTGACCACCGGATAAATCTTGTGGTTTGCGATTGGCAAGGTGTTCAAGTTGTACCATCGCCAGCATCTCACGTACCCGCGTTTGTATCTCATCTTTTGGCACTTTTTTGAGTTTAAGCCCATAAGCGACGTTTTGCGCCACCGTCATATGTGGAAATAACGCATATTGCTGAAACACAGTATTGACCGGACGCTTATCCGCTGGCAAGCCTGCCATTTGCATGCCATCAAGATAAATCGCCCCTGCATTTGGCTGCTCAAAACCCGCAATTAATCGCAGCAAAGTCGTCTTACCGCAGCCTGATGGCCCAAGCAAGGTGATAAATTCGCCATGTTCAATATCAAGGTTAATATCCTTTAACACTTCGGTTTGATCATAAATTTTTTGGAGACCAGTCAGTTGCAGCAGCGCCTTGTCACTATTAGGCGACAAAGGCGCAGTTTGCAGGTTTACATTCGTTTCGGTCATAAGGTTGATTCCTAAAACACCAAATGCGCAGCAGCACTAAAATACTAGTGACTGGCAGCAATTTGCATGTTGTTAAGTCTGGCGATAAGCGTTGGCTATATATACAATCTGGTTGCTGAATATTATAACAAACCCTTGTTATAAGTCAGTGCAAGTTCGTTATCGGTTGGTTTAGGTTGTTAAAAAAATAATGAGCTAAATGCTTGACTGCAAATTTCTTGTCTTGAAATGCTTTGGCTTGCAATGCTGCCATCTTACAATAAAGAATTTTTACCATTTTTTTGCCTTGCTTGCGCTACAATAATTTTATGTGTGCCACATACAAGGATATTTGCAATAGCAAACGGCTAAGTTTAAGAGATAAGCTTAAAAGATAAGCATAGCTGAAAGCTGTATCTTAAAGTAGAAAACAGAATGCTAGCGCAATTTATAATTTAAACCATTTTGATAAACAAGGACCCCTTATGTCTAACAGTAACCGCCCAAAAACCGGACAAGAAGCACTGGCACTACTCAAAGAAGGTAATGTACGCTACGTAGAAAGTCTGACCAGCACTGACCCTTGCATGCAAAAACGTCCCGAACTGATCAGCGATCAAGACCCATTAGCGATTATTTTGGGTTGCTCGGACGCCCGCGTCCCGGTTGAGATTGTGTTTGACCAAGGTTTGGGCGATTTGTTTGTCATACGCGTGGCGGGTAATGTGGTTGCGCCATCTCAAATCGGTTCGATTGAATTTGCGGCAGAAAAATTTGGCACCAAACTGGTGGTAGTGCTTGGGCATTCGCATTGCGGAGCGGTGACCGCTTGCGTCGATGCGCTGATCAATCCTGAGCAAAACTATTCGCCAAATTTACAATCAATCGTCGATCGTATTCGCCCAAGTGTCTATAACTTACATGAGCTGGCAACGGCCAACGGACAAGATGTCGATGCGGATGAATTGGTTGATCGCTCTATTCGTGCCAATGTACGCATGTCGGTCAGCCAATTAAAGCATGGTTCGCGCGCGCTAGAAGATTTAACCAGTAGCGGTCAGCTACTCGTCGTTGGCGCTGAATACAATTTAGAGACTGGAAAAGTACGCTTTTTAGATACTTAATCGTTGTTTACTATTAAATTTCTTATCATTTAACGACTAAAATAGTGGCGACGAATGAATTATGAAGGTATCCGCTATTAACGTTAACGATTGATAAGAGATAATTAAAAACACTTAGATATGAGAAAATTATGACGGATTTAACAAATTTAGATGCTAATAAAGACAGTATGGCTCAGCCTGAAAGCAGCGTAAAAGCAGAAGGCGTGCAGCCAATTTCAGCGCAGACCGCAGGTTATACCTTTAACCACACCATGTTACGTGTCAAAGACCCTGCTAAATCATTGGCCTTTTATACGGGTATTTTAGGCATGACGTTACTGGCGGTAAAAAAATTCCCTGCGATGGGTTTTGATTTATATTTCTTGGCCAAGTTGACTGACAGCGAGCGGGAAAATTTGCCAGCGGGTGACGATTTAGAAATTTTCGCCTTCCGTCAGCGCGGTATTTTAGAGCTGACTCATAACTACGGTACCGAAACCCAAGCGGACTTTAGTTACCATGATGGCAATGGTGAACCACAAGGCTTTGGTCATATCTGCTTTAGTGTGCCAAGTCTTGACGAAGCGGTTGCTTGGTTTGATCAAAACAACGTCGAGTTTAAAAAACGTCCAGAAGACGGTAGCATGAAAAATATCGCCTTTATCAAAGATGTTGACGGCTACTGGATTGAAATCGTCCAAGCCGACTTAATGGGTTAAATAACTTACTCTTTAACCAATAAAAAAGCCGCTATATGAACAATAGCGGCTTTCTTATATTTGAAAATGAATACTCGTTAGTCTTTTTTCACTTTAAAATCGGTATGGCATGATTTGCAGCTGTCACCGACTTGCCCAAGCGCAGGCAAAACTTGATCGACACTGGTTGCAGTTTGTGCCGCTGCATTTAGGTTGGCAGTGGCTTTTTGGAAGTCATCAGCTTCAGCGCGGAAACCGTCAACGTTGCTCCAAACCGCTTCAGTAGCATTACCTGTGGCCTCTTGGTTTTCAAAGTGGCTCCAAGGATTGGCAGAGTCTTTTGCTAAAAATGCCGCTTGTTCTTTAAAGACTTCGGCATCAAAGGTATCAGGCGCTTCAGCCATATCACCCATGATACCCATCGCATCGCCCCAGCTTTTCATGGTGTCTTGACGCGCTTTGACGTCAGGATCAACTGGCGTACTACAAGCTGTTAGACCTAAGGCGGCTGCTATCAACGTTACGCCGACGATAGACTTGAATGATTTATTATTAGAAACCTGTGCCATCTGTATTGCTCCTTTATACGTGGCTAATAAAAAGGTGCCGAAGCACTTGCGTGCTCGCCACCTGTTATATTGCTACTATGAATTGAATATTATGTGGTTGTTCTAAATGTTAAAGACAGCTAAGTTCTGGTCTTTTACCATATAGCCTGTTAAACCAACATGACTTTAAATCTATAACGCTTTAAACCCATATTGCTATTAATTAAACCTCAACAGGCTAAAATAAAGTAGGATAATAAAGTACCTTTTTGTAATGTCATTTTGTAATGGCATTTTAATCAGCTATGAATGTTCGCCAAAGCGCGTTTTATAAGCTAAAAGTCAAAATGCCCTGTTTAACAGTTTAGCTACTCTTAAATAAAAACAGTAAATAACAAAGGTCAGCAGTAACGCTGACCTTGATAGTGTTTTTCTGAAATTTTAAAGAGAGCAAATAGGCTGTTTATCCAAGAACCAAAACGCTGTCTGCGGCTTATTATGCCAATGAAGACTATAAAGTCAACCAATCACGCGGTTTTAGATAAAAATCGGTCAATTCAAACTCAGGCGTGCCGGGGGCAGGTTCAAAGCGATAATGCCAGCTGGCAAGCGGCGGCATACTGACTAAGATGGACTCAATGCGTCCATTACTTTGTAGTCCAAATAGAGTGCCACGGTCATAAACAAGGTTGTATTCGACGTAGCGTCCGCGGCGATAAAGCTGAAATTCACGTTGTGCTTCGGTATAAGGGGTGTTTTTACGCTGCTCAAAAATTGGCAATATACCTTCAAGATAACCATTACCGACCGCTTGCATAAATTTAAAGCAGGTATCAAAATCCCAACCGCGGCTCTCGGTATTGACGTCGTCATAAAATAGGCCGCCGATACCGCGCTGCTCATTACGATGGCGCAGATGGAAGTATTCGTCACACCATTGTTTAAAGTCAGGATAGACGCTGTCGCCAAACGGCGCGCACAGGTCGCGACAAACCTGATGCCAATGTACGCAGTCAGCAAGCACCGGATAAAACGGCGTCAAATCAAAACCGCCCCCAAACCACCAAATCGGGTCTTCGCCCTCGGCTTCAGCAACGAATAAACGCACGTTGGCATGGCTGGTTGGCACATTGGGGTTTTTAGGATGCACTACCAATGAAACGCCCATCGCTTGCGCTTTACGGCCAGCGATATCAGGATGCCGCGCAGTTGCGGAAGCGGGCAGGTTATGCACATGAATATGGCTAAACATCACGCCCGCTTTTTCAATCACTTCACCACCTGCGAGCACGCAAGAACGGCCGCCGCCGCCCTCAGGACGTTCCCAATCGTCAGGTACAAAGGTTGCCGGCTGATCATTGCTGCTGCCGTCGCGCTCTTGCGACTCTAACGCTTGGCAGATACGCGCTTGCAGATCCACCAAAAACTCACGCACGCGCGTGATGTCATTGTGGGTTGGCGTCACGGCAGAATTGGTCTCTGGCAAATTGTCATGATTGTCTATATTTGGTATGGTCATAAAATATCTAATTATTTACTATTTATTAAGGTGTAAGGCGGTATTGAAATCTTTATCGAGCAGATGGCCCATGCGGTCGCGTTTGGTCGCGAGATACTCAGCATTCATATCGTTCACCCCAACCAATAACGGCACGCGCTCGACGACATTAATACCATGCTCGGTTAAGTAAGCCACTTTATCGGGATTATTGGTAATCAGGCGCACGCTATCGACGCCGACATGAGCAAGCATCGGCCCGCACATATCATAAACGCGCGCATCAGCCGGTAAACCCAACATAAGATTGGCATCTAACGTATCATGCCCTTGATCTTGCAAGGCATAAGCACGGATTTTATTGGTCAAGCCAATGCCGCGTCCTTCTTGACGCAAGTATAATATCGCCCCGCAGCCGGTTTCTTGTATCGCCTGCATCGCGGTATTAAGCTGGGGACCGCAATCGCATTTTAATGAGCTAAAAGCATCACCCGTCAAGCATTCCGAATGAATGCGAATGAGCGGAATGAGCGCTTCTTTTGACGTCTGACTGTCTTCGATTGATGCCGTGTCCTGCTGATTTAAAACCTCAGTTTGATTGGCCACAGGTAAACCGACAGTAAGCATCACATGCTCTTGACCGTCTGCATTTTCAAAGATATGAATATCAAACTCGCCGTGACGAGTCGGTAGTTTGGCATTGGTGATAAATTGATATGACATTAATGTCCTGCATAAGCCGATCATCGTGACGCTAGCGGTCGGTTAAAGTTTTATAATAATAAAGGTGTGACATAAGCGCTGCTAACTAAAATAGCATACGAAAGCTGTTTGGTGGAAATACACACAAAGTTCACAGACGGCGCACGATGATTAAAGCGACAATTAAAAATAAATGCTATTATGCCATACTATTTTGACGGATACAGTGACAAGTCTTAGCCCTTGCATTACTATGTCGTCACTGTCGCCCAATATGCGCTCAATATGAAAGCAAAATTAGCAGGCGCTATAATATTTTATATGAGGACATAGTCTCATTTTAAAATGTCTATAAAATTGAAAGTTCTAAATTTTGAAAGTTTGTTTTATTTTAAATCGTTATTCACAGCTATTTTAAGCGCTGTATCAATAAACATATAGTCGATGACATTTGTTGATTTATAATGTCCGCACTATTATTAACGCCACTTAGATGCTAGCTAGCATTTAAGGTAGCATCTTGTTAGCAGATTGGTAGGTATCGTACGTTTTATGCAGCAGTCACCTCATTCCCCACAGTCTAAGTCATCATCTGCGTCAGCCATTGATTCTGCTGCATCGCTATCGCACCTGCAAAAAACTTATGCAGTGATTCCACGTGAGCGTCCGCATACGCCGCTACTTGATACAGTAGACGCCCCGATTGATTTAAAAGCGTTTAGCGAAAGTCAGCTCATTACCTTGGCGGATGAGCTACGGCTTTTTCTGCTTTATTCAGCTGGTCAAAGTGGCGGTCATTTCGGGGCCAATTTAGGCGTCATTGAGTTGACCATTGCCCTGCATTATCTGTTAGATGCGCCCCAAGATCAGATTGTTTGGGACGTCGGTCATCAGGCCTATGCCCATAAAGTGTTGACGGGTCGCCGTGAAAAGCTTGGTACTATTCGCGCAAAAGATGGTTTGACCGCTTTTCCAGAACGCGCCGAGTCGGTTTATGACACTTTTGGCGTTGGGCATTCATCGACGTCTATTTCGGCGGGTCTTGGCATGAGCCTGGCGCTACGCTATCAAGGCCGCGCGCAAACGGTTGCATGTATTATAGGTGATGGCGCAATGACCGGCGGCATGGCGTTTGAAGCGATGAATGACGCCGTCCAACAAGATGCGGATTTGCTGGTCATTTTAAACGACAACGACATGTCGATATCTTGCTCGATTGGTGGTTTTTCACGGCATTTAGCGACATTGTGGGAGTCAGGCTATCAGGTTGATATCTCTGATGCTGGCGAGCCAATATTATGCCAGCGTCCTGACATGCAAGCCTACGACCGCCGTAAACGTCATAACGAGCTGCGCGATGTGCCGCAATTAGAAGACAATCTATTTAAAGCCATTGGTTTTACTTATTTCGGTCCGTTTGATGGCCACAATATCCCTGAGCTACTGCGCGTACTATCGCTTGCCAAGCAATTAAAAGGCCCAGTGTTGGTGCATATCTATACCACCAAAGGTAAAGGGTTTGCGCCTGCTGAATTAGATCCAGTTGGCTATCATGCTATCAGTAGATTGCCTGCTGAAGATAGCGAGAAGAAAGCCCCAACCGATAGCTTAGCATCGAGTACACCGCTATTAAAATACTCGCAAGTCTTTGGTCAGTTCTTATGTGATAAAGCTGCTACTGACGAGAAATTGCTTGCCATTACCCCAGCCATGGAAGAAGGCTCGGGTATGATTGAGTTTGCCCGTCAATTTCCTAAGCGCTTTTTTGATGTAGCGATTGCTGAGCAACACGCGGTAACGTTAGCAGGCGGCATGGCGACCCAAGGCGTCAAACCAATCGTCGCCATTTATTCAACCTTTTTGCAGCGCGGTTACGATCAGCTCATTCATGATGTGGCGCTACAAAATCTTGATGTGATGTTTGCTATTGATCGCGCTGGTCTAGTTGGTGAAGATGGTGCTACCCATGCCGGTGTGTTTGATTTTGCCTTTTTACGCTGCGTACCGAATATGCTGATTGCCGCGCCAAAAGATGAAAACGAATGTTATCACTTGCTAAATACTTGCTATGAATATCAAGGCTGTACGGCTGTGCGCTATCCGCGCGGAGTTGGCGTTGGCGCGACGATTACTCAGCCCGCACAGGTTTTTTCCATTGGTAAAGCGGTAGTAGAGTCAGTTTTAGGTCAAGATAACGCACCTAATAAGTTGGCATTATTAGCCTTTGGTACCATGGTGGCGACGGCTCAGCAAGCGGCAGTAAGCCTGATTAACGATAATACAGAAACAGACTGCCAAGTACATGTGGTGAATATGCGCTGGGTGAAACCATTAGATACGCACTTGCTTGAAAGCTTAATCGAGCAAGGCGTTACCCATATCGCTACTTTAGAAGAGCATACGATTATGGGCGGCGCGGGCAGTGCAATCAATGAATATTTACTTAACGAATCAATAGCCTTTAAAAATAGCCGCCCAGTAATCTGTAATATTGGTATACCTGATCGCTTTATCGCTCATGGTTCGCCAACAGAACAAATGGCTGATTGTGGTCTGGATGTTGCAGGGGTCGTCAGCCAGCTGCAGCAATTGCTAAAATAAAATCCTATCACTCAAAAAAAATTGCTAAAATAGCAGATTGAAAAATAAAGCATTTTTGCTTAAACCTCGCCTACTTGCCGTAGGTGTGAATTATTTGACAACTTGGGCGGCACTACTGCTGGCAATCATTTATTTGGTTCGCTAGGCGGCGATGGTTTCATGAGTTATTAATCTGATTTAATTTTAAGCGGCTTTTATTTTTTGTACATTTTATCAGTCACATCTTTTAAGTAGTATTCATTCATCAAGCAAATAGGTTATTTATGGAACCCATGGTCGTTATCGCAGCGCGTGCTGCTGAAAAAGTCGGTAAAGAGATTTTATATGCGCATCAAAACCGCCACAAAATCGAGCTAGATATTGAGTCAAAAGGACTTGATGGTTTGGTCACGCGCATTGATCGTTTCAGTGAAGAGCTGACGATTGAGACTTTAAAAGCCAGCTATCCAAATCACTCGTTTTTGGGTGAAGAGTTTGGTATGCAAGAAGGTCGCGGTGAAGATGCGGATTGGTGCTGGATTATTGATCCGCTAGATGGCACTAAAAACTTCGTCCATGGCGTACCGCAGTTTTGTGTTTCTATCGCGGTGCAACATAAAGGCGTGACCCAGCACGGCGTCATCTATGACCCTGTGCGTGATGAGATGTTCTCGGCTAGCCGTGGTAAAGGCGCGCGTTTAAACAATCGCCGTATGCAAGTGAGCGAGCGTAAAACCATCGACGGCGGCCTATTTACCACCGGTCATCCGCTTGAGCGTAAACGCAATGGCGAAGTCATCTCTTATGCCAAGCAGCATTTTGAAAGCTTACAAAAAATCTCTGAAGCGGGCGGTCAAATTCGCCGTTTAGGCTCAGCCGCGCTAGATTTATGCTATGTAGCAGCTGGTCGTTTTGACGGTTATTTTGAGATGTCTATTAAGCCGTGGGATATTGCTGCTGGTGAGCTTATCGTGACCGAAGCACGCGGCGTGGTCGTTGACCATACAGGCGCGCACAACTCAATGACCTCAGGCTCTATCTTTGCTTGTAACGTTAAATTACTAAAACCGTTAATGCAAGTGGTTGTCCCAACGTGGGGCGATATTTTGTAGTTTTAACTTATTAAAGATTTAGAAAATTAATATTGAAAAAGCTGGTTCCATTATGGCGCCAGCTTTTTTGTTTTGCCGCTTTTCTTGTCGTTACTTTTATCTGTCACCGTAATGCCTTGAAATTCAAGCTCTTTACTGGTGCGCTCTAATAGTTGCAACTCTTCTTCTATGAGGACGAGCATATCTTGTACATGCGGTAAAGCTTTACTGCAAGCGGTAATGCCAAATTCAATCTTATCCAAATAGCTGGCGAGAGTGATATTCATCGCTTGTCCATTGAACACAATCGATGCCGGATACAAAGATTGCAGACGCGCGCCGTTCCAATATAGCGGCTTTTCTGACCCAGGGACGTTGGAGATAATCAGGTTAAAGGCCTGTTTTTTCGGAAACAGCCCAGTTGCCAAATTGATACCTTCCCACGCATAAGAAATCACACTGTAATTGATAACCTGCGCTTGATTCATACGGCGGAATCGGCGTTTGCCGTTATTCATACTGCGATGAATCAGCTCGATGCGGCTGAGTGGATCGTCTAAATGCGTGCCCAAATTGGCAAGAACAAATGACAACTGGTTGCCCGCCACGCTATTATCGGTACGTAATGACATGGGTACAAAAGCAATCAAAGGCTTGCTTGGTAGCGCATCTATCGACAGGAGATAACGGCGAATAGCGCCAGCACAAACGGCAAGCACCACATCGTTTTTACTGATATTTAAGCGCTCAGCGATATCATTAAAGCGCTGTATCTCATAGGACTGCGCGGCGATGCGCCGCGAGGCTGAAATGCGTTTATTAAGCACACTCATCGGCGCTGCAAAGGTACTGACATAACTGTCATCACCGAAATTTTTTAAGTTATCGAGCAATTCTGTAAATACCGGTTTAATGGTTGATATTTGCTCTTTGATAATGCGCCGCGCCGAACGCTCTTTCGGCAAAATCGCATCGACTTGGTTACGATGACGTGCCATTAGTGACCAAATCGGTAGCGTCACCGGTTCGGTTGGCGATTGCGATAAGGATTTTTTGACCAAGCGCATGGCAGCGATGCCATCAACGAGCGAATGATGGATTTTAAAATATAAGGCAAAACGTTCAGGCGCGCCTTCGCTTTCTGGCTCAATTCCTTCAATAACATGACATTCCCATAGCGGCATTGCCCGATCTAACAGGCGACCATGCTCTCTTGATACGTACATCAAAAGCTCGCGTACACGCGCGGGCTGTGGTAGCGCTACATGGTGCAAGTGATGCTCAACATCAAAGTGTTTGTCTTTTTTCCAAAATATCAAATGCTCAAGCACTTGGTTAAAAGGAAAGGTCGGCGGCACCTCAGAGTGTTGCATTTGTTTGACCAATTGACAAACAAAACTGCTGTCCGCATTTTCTGGCAATTCGAATAAAAATAGACCCCCAACATGCATGGGTTGTTTACGCGACTCAAGAAGTAAGAACAACTGGTCGACTGCTGTGAGAAGTCGCATAATAAATCCTTTTATGACGATGAATAAAAAACGGCAATAAATTATATAAGTATTCAGTTAGGCAAAGGTAAAGCATAGTAAAACTAAAAAATATAGCAAAAACGATTAAAAACCTAAAAGTAGTCACAAAAATATCTTAATATAAAAAGCATGGCGCACGGGATTTTTATTATTTCATTATGTGTTAAGCCGTGCTTTTAAAGGTTTAAGCTAGAAAGTTTGCCCTGCAGGATTCAACTTGAAAAATCTAAGCTAAAAACTACTGAAAGAAGTAGCCGGTCTGCGGTGAACTGGCAGCGGCCATTTTGCGCATCGGCATACGACCTGCTAAGAACGCCTGACGCCCTGCCCATATAGCATGTTTCATGGCCTGCGCCATCAACACGGGATTTTGTGCATTGGCAATCGCTGAGTTCATCAGCACGCCATCACAACCAAGCTCCATCGCAATCGCGGCATCAGAAGCGGTACCGACGCCAGCATCAACCAATACGGGTACTTTAGCATTTTCAATAATAAGGCTTAAGGTATGGCGATTAAGCAAACCAAGACCAGAACCAATCAAGCTACCAAGCGGCATGATCGCCACACAGCCCATGCTCTCTAATTCTTGAGCGACGATGGGGTCGTCAGAGGTATAAACCATGACTTCAAAACCATCATCGATTAGCACCTTGGCGGCTTTTAGAGTTTCCATCACGTTTGGATAAAGGGTTTTTTCATCGCCTAATACTTCTAGCTTCACCAGATTATGCCCGCCTAATAGCTCGCGAGCAAGCTTACACGTCCGAATCGCGGTTTCGGCATCAAAACAGCCTGCGGTATTGGGTAAGATGGTATATTTATCCGGTGAAATCACATCTAATAAATTTGGCTCATTGCTATTTTGACCAATATTGGTACGGCGAATAGCAACGGTGACAATCTCAGCTTCTGACGCGCCAATCGCCGCACCCGTCTCAGCCATGTCTTTATATTTACCAGTACCGACCAACAATCGAGAAGAGAATGTACGACTACCAACCGTAAAGGTATCATTAGATAAGGCATTTTGTGAAAATGATTGAACATTGGCAGGAGTATTTGCGGCTTGTGACATAAGGATAATCCTAATAGCGGGCTGACAAAAGTGACTAACGAGGTTATTAAGTTTGTTACTGTGTTTAATGAGAGTTTTTATTAAATAGTAGTAGAGGCAAAACGTAAATAGGCGTTATGTGGCCAAAGGCTTGCGATGTTAAATGCTAATAATATAACTGCTTTAAAAGCAAAGTCATAAATCCAAGCAAAGCCTTGCTACTTGCTTAAAACAAAATGTTATTATAACAAACTCATACGCGCTTACTGACAATCTTTACCAAAAACCGCGCAGAAAGCCCCTACTTCTAAAGTAGCGAGATGAATGCGTTATTGGTAGCAGTCCTTACTACCTATGGTATTATAATTAATAATCATACCACTTATTAACAACAAGCAGCGATGCCAAAGCAAATCCTAAAAGCCCATAAAGTCAGACTATATCCGACCATTGACCAGCAAGTATTCTTTGCCAAGTCATTCGGCTGTGTGCGCTTTATGTGGAATAAGATGCTTAGCGATAAGATTGAGCACTATAAAGAAACTAAAACAACCCTCAAAAACTACCCTGCTCAGTATAAAAAAGAGTTTGAGTGGCTACAAGAGGTCGATAGCCTGGCACTGTCTAAAGTTGAGCGTCATTTGCAAAAAGCCTATCAGTCGTTCTTTAAAAACGGCACAGGCTTTCCCAAGTTCAAGAAAAAAGGGCAACGCGATAGCTACATCACAAACAACCAAAAGGGCACAGTGGCGATCACAAACAACACCGTTAAACTGCCTAAGATTGGCCATATCTCCGCTAAATTCCCGAATAAAATAAACGGTTTGATTAAGAGCGCTACCATCAGTAGAACTCCATCAGGCAAATACTATGTCAGCTTATTGGTTAAAACCATTGCCACACCACTACCAAAAACACACTCTAACATCGGTATTGATTTAGGATTAATTGACTTCATCGTCTTATCGGACGGAACTAAAGTAGCTAATCCTAAGTTTTTATCGAAGTTGCAAGACAAATTAGCTCGCGCACAAAAGATTTTAGCCAAACGTAGAGCAATTGCCAAAGTTGCTAATCGCAAACTGAGTGACAGTCGTAATTATCAAAAGCAGAAATTTAAAGTTGCTAAAGTTTATGAGAAAATAACCAATAGCCGCACTGACTTTCTACACAAACTCTCATTTAATCTCATCAAAAACCACGATGTGATTGCCATAGAGGATTTAAACGTCAAGGGTATGGTTGAGAACCATAAACTCGCCAAAGCTATATCAGACAGTTCATGGTCAACATTCACCACCATGCTTGCTTATAAAGCGGAATGGTATGGCAAAACGCTTGTTAAAATAGACCGATGGTATCCATCCTCTAAAATCTGCTCAGGCTGCAACCACTTGTTGACCAAGGCTGAATTACCCTTGTCATTGCGATCATGGGATTGCCCTAGTTGTTTGCAAACCAATGATCGGGACATTAACGCCAGTATCAACATTCTCAATGAGGGTTTGAAACTGACCACACTCAAAACCGTCGGTGCGACGGAGTTAGCTTAGTCAATGTACCTAACCGCTGATACAGAATGCCGTAACAAGTATGAGTATTACCTAAGAAACCCTACCTCTAAGGTAGTGGGTAGTTCATCCAGTTTAACGATTTAGGCAGGCGGCTTTAAATAGTCAGGTCAGTAGTGTTTTTTGGCATGTATTAGATTGTGTTTTCAAGACTGTTTTCAAAGTTATTTTATAAGCTGTTTTTTAAGTTCTTTTTTAAATTAACCACTCACTAGGTCGTCTTTATGCTGCAGCTGCCGTACAGTTTTGCAAAACGCCATCAAATTTTGGCCATTCTTGCTATTGATCCTGAGTTGCCGCCGACCTTGGTGTTGACCAAAACTACGCCATTGTCCGCCATTAATGAGGCGGTGCGCTTTTTACAGCAGCAAGGCGTACGCGGTGTGCCAAATTATGAAAGTATCAGCATTGAAGATTTCGAAAAACGCATGAATGCTGCTTATGCGGGTAATACGGGTGAGTCGCAGCATATTGCCGCTGGGCTTGAAGACCATCCTGACCTCGATAGCTTGGCCGATAGCGTTCCTGAAACGGAAGATTTGATGGATCAACAAGACGATGCGCCGATTATTCGTCTGATTAATGCGTTGTTGTCTGAAGCGATTCGTCTAAATGCCTCAGATATCCATATTGAAACTTTTGAAAAACGCTTAGTGGTACGCTTTCGTGTCGATGGTGAGCTCAAAGAAATTATTACCCCCAAGCGTCAATTGGCGCCGTTACTGGTCTCGCGTATCAAGGTCATGGCTAAGCTAGATATCGCCGAAAAGCGTGTGCCGCAAGATGGTCGCATCAGTTTAAGGCTGGCAGGGCGCGAGGTCGATGTACGGGTATCGACCTTGCCATCGAGCTTTGGTGAGCGCGTGGTCATGCGTTTATTAGACAAGCAAGCGGGTCGTCTCAATATGACGTATCTCGGTCTATCTGATAATGACTATAGCGAGCTTAAGCGCTTAATCCATCGTCCACATGGCATTATTTTGGTGACTGGACCGACGGGTTCGGGGAAAACCACCACGTTATATTCGGCACTAACGGATTTGAATGATCAAACCCGTAATATTTTGACCGCTGAAGATCCGATTGAATTTCAGCTCGATGGTATTGGGCAAACGCAGGTTAATAATAAAGTCGATATGACCTTTGCTAAGAGCCTGCGTGCCATGTTGCGACAAGATCCAGATGTGGTGATGGTAGGTGAGATTCGTGATTTAGAAACCGCTGAAATTGCCGTGCAAGCATCGTTGACAGGGCATTTGGTATTATCAACGCTACATACCAATACCGCCATCGGTGCGGTCACGCGTTTGCAGGATATGGGCGTAGAGCCATTTTTATTATCGTCCTCACTGATTGGTGTCGTCGCTCAGCGCTTGGTACGGACGTTATGCACACATTGTCATAGCTGGCAAGCTGCCGATAATGAACAAGCCAAATTATTTACTGAAATTGGTATTGCGGCAAATGCTAAAAATACGGCTACTGAAAAATTAAAAGAGAATATTATTAATTTGCCGAAACCAGTGGGCTGTGATAAATGTAATAATTCAGGCTTCAGAGGGCGGACGGCAATTTATGAAGTGATACCGATTGACGATACCTTGCGCCGGATGATTCATAGTAATACTGCCGAGTACGAGCTAGAAGAATACGCCCGTCAGCAAACGCCATCGATACGTGCTGATGGACTACGCAAAGTCATAGAGGGTCGGACGACGTTAGAAGAAGTGCTGCGGGTAACCAAAGAAAGCGCCCTAACTGATGACGCTATGATTGTATAAAAAAACGATAGTATAAAGAAAAACGATTGTATAAAGCAAAACGGTTATTGAGTCAAAAGTCGGTGCAATTGGCTCAATAACCGCTAATCAAAAAGTCAGTTTGGTTTATTTGTAATAGCGCTGCTATTTTGCGGCGATACATTCAATTTCAACACTTGCGCCCGCTGCCAGCTCTGCGACACCAAAAGCTGAGCGTACCGGATAAGGCTTAGCCAATTCTGCTTTATAGATTTTATTAAAGTCATCAAAGTCATCCATATCAGTCAGCATCGCCATACATTTGACGATGTCTGATTTTTGGTAGCCGTACTTTAACAAGGTTTCATGGATATTATCGAGCGCTTGTTTGGCTTCCGCTTTGACGCCGCCTTTGACCAATTTGCCGTCTTTAAAACCAATCTGTCCTGACATATAGAGCGTATCGCCGACCCGTACCGCTTCCGAAAACGGATAGTTACCGCCGTCGCCGAGAAATACTGGGCTAGATTTGGTAATGGTTGCGTTATTGGTCGCTGGCGCGGCATTAGCACTAACGGCGAAACCTAAGCCTAACGAACAGGCGCTAATCAGCACTACTTTAGATAATTGAGTCGTCAGTTTATCGATATATCTAGACATACTTGTCTCCTTATTATTGTGGTATTTCTTAAATCCATTTTTTGGTAGTTACTTACTTTTTTAACAAAGTGAAATTAATTGCTTTCTAGTTCTTGCGTTGAGTGCTTGTTGCTTGCTTCACTTTCGTTTAGCTCGGCTTTAGGCTGCTCACTTTCAGTTTTTTCATTGTCATTTTGCTTATTTTCTAGCGTTTTAGCAGCTTTACCTTGACGACGCGCTTCTAGCTCAGATTTGGGTATCCAAGCCCATGTCATCTCAACGACGATAGGATCACGGTCGTTATCGGACTCACGGTCATGAATCACGCACGGTATGACCATCTCACCTTTTGGCGTATTTAAAATATCTAAGCGCTGCTCGTCAGATAATGATGCCACCGCGGCGATTTGACCTTTTTTAATCGGGCGATAAAAATTCACCGAGTAAGACTTAATCAATAATACGCGATCAGAGGGTAGGTTTAAACCCAAAATAAACCCTGTTGCGGTTTCCGCAAGTAAGGTGATAGCAACCGCATGAACCGAGCCAATATGATTTTGCACCGCTTTGGTGTTATTTAAGCTGACCACCACTTGATTGGGATCGACGTGCTCATAATAAATACCTGTTGTGCCCACGTACGGCACCACTTTACCAAAGGCTTTCGATAAAATGCTGGCGCGCGCGGCCGCAGGCAGAAACTTGGTGACAGATAGCAGTTTGGTAAATTGGTTGCTGATGGGTTTTAATGGGCTATTTGGTTTTTCGTCTAGCATTTTGGTGTTGTCAGAGACTTTGGTTGGCAGTTTATTGCTCAATTTGCTAGGGAGTTTTTTTAATAATCCTGACATACAACATTCCTCAAGTTAAAGTGGGATTTACAGTGTTTTACTAGTGCGATAAAAAATATTGAGATGATTGATAAGTTAGCGAATTCTTTTATCTTAGCAACGATGTTAGTTATGGTACATTAAGTGCCGTATCGCTACCATTATTAACATGAACTGCCGCGCGTATAAAATATGACTAACGTAACGGTATCTTAGGTATGAGAAATAATGCCATTTTTGTTAGCTCGTTTAATTTTAGCGAGCCACGTTATGATCGTCAGGTTTTAGCACATTTCAACTATTTTGCCGTTTTTTTCTCATGTTCGACAATGCCATGCTAGATAAGGTCATGCCAAATATGTCTCCTTCCAAACCAACCAATATCATCTATACAGGCGTTGCTGGTACAGGTAAAACCTATCGCTTGCTCCAAATCGCACAGCAATATACTGACTACTTACCAAAGATAAATGACAAAGAATTATTGAGACAACTTTTGCAGCCGTTAAGCTGGCGTGACGTGGTTTGCTTAATATTTTTGGATTTTAAGTCGAAAAAACAGGACTTGGTCAAGGTACCAGAAATTGTCAATCATGAGTTTTTTGTCAATAAAGCGGCGCAAAATGCGCGCGAGAAAAACTTAAGCAATACCGCTTGGTCTGTGCTGCAAATGCACACGTCTATGAGCTCACAAACGGTGAGTTATAAAAACCGCGCCAGCCAAGCCTATTTTGATAAAGATAATAGCGGCGCATGGTATTTACTGCCAGAAAGTATAGATTTGTTAAGTGATTTAGCGCAGCAATTAGCTGAGTTTCAACAGGCGCAGCGCGAGAATAATAGCCAAAATAAAGAGTTCCGTCAGCAGCGCTTTAGTATGGTCAGCTTTCATCAAGCCTATGGTTATGAGGAATTTGTTGAAGGTATCCGTCCGGTGATGGCGTCATCCGATCATACAGAAAATAGCTCATCTCAAATGAGTTATGACGTGCAAGATGGTGCGTTTTTGAAATTGTGCCAACGCGCTGCCAATAATCCTGAGCAGCGTTATGCGATGCTGATTGATGAGGTCAATCGTGCTAACGTGTCACGGGTCTTTGGCGAGCTATTAAGTTTGATTGAACCCGATAAACGCGCTAGCATGGCAAATGCGATGACGGTTAATTTGGCGTATTCAGGGCGAACCTTTAGCGTCCCTGCCAACGTTGATATTTATGCCACCATGAACACCCAAGACCATTCATTAACGCCGCTTGATATGGCATTACGGCGGCGTTTTCGCTTTATTGATTGTCCGCCGCAGTCGGAATTATTACCTGTTATTTATCTCAATCAAGACTTAAAAGCTGATAATACAGAAGCGTTTAAGTCAGAAGAAACAATAGATTTGGCGAAACTCTTAACCGGTTTAAATCACCGTATTACGCAAACCCTTGGTGCAGAGGCACAATTAGGTCATGCGTTTTTATGGTCAGTAGACAGTCTTGAGCACTTGCAAACGGCACTGATTGAACAAATCATTCCGCAATTGGCACAAGCAGCGGGCGGGCAAGTCACTGTTTTGCAATATATCTTTCAAGATGAGCAGCAGCCCCTAAGCGCGAAGTTTATACAAGATAGCCAAGCGCTGTTTGATAATGCCAATAACTTAGTCAGTCCTAATAATTCAAATCCAATGTTTGCCGACCAGCATTCATTGCTCGGCCAGTCTATGAGTAGTGGCAGTTATAAAATTAATGCCGATTTAATCAATAATACTGCTGAGTTTGCCAAGCCGTTTGTCTATCAGCGTTTATATTAACAAGGTGGCTAGCTTGTGATGAGTAGAGTATTACAGTCTGAGAGCAAAGCGATAGGCAGCGACATTAATCATAACGTTAATAGTGGCAATAATAATAGTGCCAATAGTAATAGTGCGAGTATTGCTAATAACGTCAATGCGGCTGCACTTAATGCTAATATTATTACGGTGTTTGAGCATCAACGTTTAACAGCCCATGATTTTGCGCACGTAGCGGACTTTCATTGGCTAATGGTGCAAGAGTTTGCCGTTTTTAGCATTAAACGTCAGCAAGGACAATGGCAACTAAAAGTCGGCCATTATATTGGTATTATTTTATTGCCAAGTGGGATGTCACTTGAGATGTTGCCCAAGTTAATAGCAAAAACGTCTAGCAAACATAATTCGTCACAGCCATACGGTTTAGCTAAAACCAATGACATCAATCAAACGCGGCAATGGGTGCAGAATATGCTGGCAGATTTAACCAGCAGTCATGATAAAAATAAGCTTCCTAATACAAAAAACTTTGGCCAATTTAGCAATCAGTTAGCAGCGCTACCGACTAAAGCAATGCCATTATCTGACTGGCTGATTGCGCAGTTTTTACAGCGTTTGGCGCATTATCAGCCGACGAAGCACTATCAGGCGAAAATCCATAACCAAGCAGCGTTACAAGGTCGTTTGCTGATTAAAGAGCAATTACGCCATAACAGCATGCAGCCGCATAAGTTTGTCTGTGAAAGCAGTGTACTGAGCCAAGAGATGCTGTGTAATCGCTTGATTAAAAGCGCGCTGAATTTACTTACTCCGTTATCTCCGCCATCAATGTCACTGCCCGCATTACAGCAGTGGCGACAAGTAGCAGTGTTAAGTCGTTATGAGTTGCAGCGGCTTGAGTCTTTTTATCAGCAAGCAAAGCGGCAATTGGCACTGCAGCCTTTATCTCGGCAGCAATTACAAGCGGCGCAGCAGTTATTGGACTTAGCTTATTGGCTCTTGCAGCAATCTGACGCTCATACTGGCAATGGCATTAAGCCGCAAACATTAGCCAAGCAAAACGCCGCACAACCGCGCCTATGTTTATTGATTGATATGAATCAAGCGTTCGAGCAATGGACAAGCCTGCGCATAGCGGCCCAGTTTCAGCAAATTGATTTGGCTTATAAGCCTTTGTTTCAAGCACAGCGAGTGTGGCTACATGATGTAAAAGGGCAGGCGTGTTTGTCCATTCGTCCTGATTTATTGATTTATAAAAGTGCTCATTTGCAGACTGGACCTAACATTAAAGCGCTGGGTGAGGATGACGTAAAATCAGAAACGCATACCTCTGCTCACTCACCCCAATCAGGCAATTATAGCCATGTGATTGATATTAAATGGAAGCATTTACCGCATGCAGGGGCGATAAGTGCGGGCGACGCCTATCAGTTGAGCAGTTACGCGCAGGCTTATCACGCCGAGCAGGGCTGGCTGGTTTATCCGGTACAGGACGATAGCAGACAACCAATCCTGCTCCAGCAACAAGCTTATAATGACGCAGACAATGATAAAAGCTACAAAAAGCCGTCCAATCATGCCAAATTATGGCTGATACCCTTTAATGTGCTGACCGGAAAAGTAAACGGTGACTTGCTTCCAGATTTGAATGTAGTATAATAAGCGCTGTTGGCAATGTAGTATTAAGGTCAGTAAAAAACCAACGTTGCGACGCCGCCATTGTTATAAAAATGGCGCATTTTTGAAAGAATTTAACGATTCTTTAAAATAATCAAAAATAGGTGTTGACACAATCGGCTTTACCCCTTAATATGTGCACCTCGATAGCGAGGAATATTAACAAGTTAGCGGTATTACCAACAACAAGTTAAGTAACAAATTATCGAGATAATAGAGAATTTCGGAGTGTGGCGCAGTTTGGTAGCGCATCTGGTTTGGGACCAGAGGGTCGTAGGTTCGAATCCTATCACTCCGACCATCTATTTAAAGAGCCTTACAGGCTTTTTTTTATGTATGATGATATTGTTTTTATGTTAGATATTTCTGATATGATAAACCAATCAAAATATATAAAAGTCCTCTAAGAGCGCCTGTAGCTCAGCTGGATAGAGCATCTCCCTTCTAAGGAGGTGGCCGCAGGTTCGAATCCTGCCAGGCGCACCATTTAGCCTGTCAATCTTGCCTTATCAGGCAATAGTTATGGCGGTTGTAGCTCAGTTGGTAGAGCCCCGGGTTGTGATCTCGGTTGTCGTGGGTTCGAGTCCCATCAGTCGCCCCATATTTTATTCTGCATCTCCTTCCTTATTAAATTCAAAAATATCAAAATAACACTGCTTGCCTTTACTGGCATTTTTTTGTGCCTGTTTGTTTTATATCAATGCATACTTTTTAAGTTATGATGATATGCGAACTAGCCTGCTGTTTTAATTCTTAGATTAACACATGAAGTGCAATACCAAATGCAAGGTGAAAAAAAGACCTAGATGCGCTAGCATCAAAGTTTTTATCCACCGACCAAA
>NZ_JABAST010000023.1 GCF_016107575.1 Psychrobacter faecalis
TGGATGCTGACTACGAGCACTTATCCAACTCATATCAATACGCTTGAGTAGCTCGTAGATACCGTTAACGGTGTAGTGAGCGTTGTAGTGTTCTTTAGCCAATTGCTGAATGTCTTTGCCTGTTAGACGACCGCCAGCTCGCTTTTCTTGTTCAGAGACTATCATGGCTTTAAAAGCGGCTGTGTCTGCTTCTGCCAATTTGCTGTGACGACCTCGACGATGACGATCGTAGAGACTCTCAAGTCCTCGTTCATAATAACGCTTCAATGTCCGTCTGGCAGTTTCAGGATGTATGCAGAGGTCTTTGGCAATATCGTTAGTGGCTTTGCCTATACTATATTGGTATAAGATGAGCAGGCGTAGTCGGGCTCTGGGATTGCGCTCAGTCTTTGAGTGTTTGCCAAAGTCATGGTCTTCTAGGTTATGTATTGGTATAGTCATAAGTGGATTATACTATATATCTTGGGTTTGGTATAAGTTACAAAAGCAGCTATCAGACCGATAGCTGCTTTTTTTATTGGCCATTATTTGTAGTAGAAGAGATTTGAATAGAAATAGCGTTAGCGGGTCGGCGCGCGTTGGATAAATTTTCCACAATAAGCGTTTTAGAAGACACCCTTTTAGAAGAAACAGTTTTAACAGGTATCGGACTTTCGACGAACTGAAAAGATTGGCAACCTGTTACAGGAATTGTCGCTGCCAACGTAAATATAAAGAAGAGTGATTTCATAAGGACATCTCGAGCGTTATTGGCAACATGGCAATGGTTGGCGATATTAAACAGCATTTATCATAAATAAAATGCTGCATCAGTTAAAAGGGTTTTTGCGAGTAGGGTAACGCTTATTTGGAATGTAAGGTGGATGACAAACGGTCGCTATGTATCCATTATGTACGCTTAAAACCTGTAATAACAAGTACAGAAGTCCTTTTTTACTATATATAGCGATTTATCTCCACGCTTTAATAATGGATTTCATAAATTTTCTAGGTTTAGTAATTGTTTTTTAAAGGATTAATTATCTTGCCCAAATTCATAATATGAAAATATATAGTGATTAAATATAAATTAAATCTCTTAAGAGGTTTTTTAACTTTTGTAAAAGTGTGCGGTGAATGAGTTACTATTTAAGTAATAGTGGCGAAATAGTTTTACATTAGTGGGGTGAGCAGACATTGTTTAGAAACTATCTCTATTAAGTTGTTTTATCACGCCACTTTATTAAGCATTTTACTGGACGATTTGCTAAATCATGTAATGGATTATCCGTTGAGTACTGACGCCATTGTCAATAATTTTACTCAATATCAAATGTCTTATCCTGACCAATCGTTCTAATAATAATTACAACACCCTAGGTGCCAGCTATATGAGGATATTATGAAGCCACTTTCTGTGATGTTATCGATGCTTGTCATTGGTATTACCTCCAGCGCCGCGATGGCTGAAGGTGCTAACCTTCCTAATGCCAATTTACCCGATGCTAGCTTACCTGATGTAGGCCCCGCCAATAGTGAGCTTGTCAACCGCGGTGCCTATATTGCCCGTGCCGCTGACTGTATGGCTTGTCATGGCGAAAATTATACGGGCGGCACAGCGATTGAAACCCCTATGGGGAAAATTTATTCAACCAATATTACCCCTTCTAAACGTTACGGTATCGGCAATTATACCGAAGCAGATTTAAAGAACGCTTTACAAAAAGGCCGAGCGCCAGACCATATGCTGTATCCTGCCATGCCTTATCCTTCTTATAGCGGCATGAAAGAAGAGGATATCAGCGCCTTGTTTGCTTATCTACAAACCGTACCGGCTGTCGATGAAGCGCCTAAGCAAGAAACCAAACTACCCTTTCCCTTTAATTTCCGTAGCTTAATGATCGGTTGGAACTTGCTCAATATACCCTCTACTGAAAAGCGCGACGGTCTAAATGAGACCCAAAAACGTGGCGAGTATTTGGTCAACAATCTCGAGCATTGCGGCACTTGTCATACGCCGCGTAACAGCACCATGGGCTTTGATAAAAAAATGTATTTATCAGGCGCACCACTTGGTAATTGGCATTCGCCAAACATCACCCCTGACGAGTCGAGCGGTATCGGCAGTTGGAGCGAGCAGGATATTATCACGTATCTACGCACCGGTGAACTTGACCAGCGCGCTTATGCAGGTGGACCGATGGGTGAAGCGGTCGCGCACAGTACGCGTTATCTTAAAAATGAAGATTTGAGCGCGATTGCCTCTTATCTAAAAGCCATCCCTGCTATCCAAACAGAAGACAAGGTCAATAGCGTCAATGTGGCGCGCTTGCCAACGCCTGTGAACGAATCAATCACGCATGACTTACTGGCGCAAAAAGACTACTTGGCGCAAGCAAAGTCAGAAGTAAGTAACGGTAGTAACTCACCAGAAGCGTTATATTTAGCCGTTTGTGGTAGCTGTCATGGGGTTGATGGTTATGGCCAACCTGACGCGCGTTATGCGCCTATCGTTGGACTGAGCAGTCTGCGCCGCGAAAAGCCTGACGCTCTCGTTAATATGATTTTGCATGGGGTAGAGAGTGCAACCAATACTTCGCCTATCATGCCAGGGTTTTCAGAAGAGCTCAGCAGTGAGCAGATTGCGGGTATCACTAACTACGTCCGTACCAGCTTTGGCGGTCATGCAAACAGTGAGGTCAGTGCCGCTGATATTGAGCGCATCGCGTCTACAGGTGTCGAAAAGCCTTTTTTAATTAAGTACGCAGGCTTACTGGCGATTGTCGGCATCATTGTGGCGATATTGATTATTATCTTTATCGTGCGCGCCATTTTACGTTCTAGACGCCGCCGTTAATCATAGTTTATCAGTTGCAACGGGTTTAGAATTTATTACCAGACAAGGATTAACGGCAAAACGGTAGGGCATGACAGCTTGGCAAATAAGCGCAGAGTTAAGCCAAGCTGATCAAATTACAAAGACTTATAAATGATATAAGCGTTTATTACTAGAAATAGAACAAGTGCCTACGGTTATGTACGAACGTCTACTTTAAGGATATTATTATGAAAGACATGCTTCAATCACCAACGCGGCGCCAACTGCTCTCGATGATTGGTAAAACAGCGGGCGCGACCGCCATGTATCAGGCGATGACGACGTTAGGATTTGCCTCAGAATCAAGCTTTAAAGAAACGATGGACTTAAAAGGGGCGCCTCCCGGTGCTAGCATCATCGTTTTAGGTGCCGGTCTTGGCGGACTGACCGCGGCGTATGAGCTGCGTAAAGCTGGCTATGACGTCAAAGTGCTGGAGTTTCAAAATCGTGGCGGCGGTCGTAGTTGGACGCTGAATAGTGGCGATAGGTATACCGAGCTTGGCGGCGAAGAAGTTACTTGTGATTTTGAAGAGGGCAACTATTTTAATGGTGGGCCGTGGCGTCTACCAAGTCATCACTATGCCGTTTTCCATTATTGCAAACAGTTTGGCGTTGAGATGCAGCCCTTTATTCAAACCAATGACCGTGCTTATCTGCACCGTAGTACTCATTTCAATGGTGTGCCGCAGCGCTTAGGTGATGTAAAAAACGACATCCAAGGACACGTAGCAGAATTATTGTCAAAAGCGGTGAATGTTGGCGGTTTGGATCGTTCTGTGAATAAGGAAGACAAAGAAAAGCTACTTGAAGGCTTAAAAGGTTGGGGCGTGCTCGATAAAGACTACCGCTACCGCGCCAGCAATGCGACCAGTAAGCATCGTGGTTATAGTGTCTTGCCAGGTGGTGGCTTGATGCCTGATGAAACTCCATCAAAGCCTTTACCGGTCAGCGAAATATTAGATTCGGGCATGTGGGCCGATATTTATGGTAATCATATGACCTATGCGCATCAGCCAACGATGTTTCAACCGGTTGGCGGTATGGGTAAAATCGGTGATGCCTTCACCCGTGAATGCCGCGATATGATTGAGTTTAATGCCAAAGTGACTAAGATTCATCAAGATGAAAGCGGCGTTACGGTCAATTATGTCGACAGCAACAGTCCAGATGGCGCGACTAAGACCATCCGTGCCGATTGGTGTGTCTGTAATATTCCACTAACTGTACTGACCCAGCTTGATATTAATGTTTCAAAGCCGATGAAACAAGCGATGGCAGCGGTACCTTATGAGACTTCTTATAAAGTAGGTTTAGAGTTTAATCGCCGCTTTTGGGAAGAAGACGAGTGGATCTATGGCGGCTTGACCTATACCGATATGCCGATAGCCCAAATTGCTTATCCTTCAGAAAATATGTTTAAAGACGGTACTGGGGTATTATTAGGGGCCTATGGTTATGGACCGACCTCATATAAATTTAATACGTTAACCCCGCAAGAGCGAATTAATGTCGCACTTGCCTACGGTAAATATATTCACCCGCAGTATCCAAAAGAGTTCCGCGCTGGTACGTCAGTGGTCTGGCACCGCATTCCTTGGACACTGGGTTGTTATGGTATTTGGAATGAGTCTACCCGCCGTCAGCATTATGACACCTTATGCAGTATCGATAACCGTATTGTACTGACGGGCGAGCATTGCTCACACATTCCAGCATGGCAAGAAGGCGCTATTTTATCTGGCATGGATGCCGCCAAGCGCCTACATAAAAAAGCAAAAATGCTGGGTTAATATGAATAACTATAAAAATTCAGAGGCTATCATGGACAATGCAATCGTAAAGAAGGCAATCGTGAAGAAAAAAGTCATGAGAGAAATGACCCCTAAACTGCTGACTGTGATGTTGCTGGGTGCGATGAGTAGTGCAGCACTTTTAGGCTGTAGTCAACAATCAGACGATGTACAAACGGTGGCAACTCTACATGAGCAAGACCCCATCGTAACGGACGATTATCAAGCAAGCCGTAATACCGGTAGCTGGGGCGGCGTTTACATGAGTCGTGAGGAGCTTACTGCACCAGCCGTCAATGTCGTTGATCACAGCTCGCTTCCTACTATGGATAATGATCCAAGTATTGCTGAATGGGAAACCAAGTTTGAAGGGACAAATGCCTTTGTGACAACAGATGGCAAAAAACTCTACCATGACTCTTGCGCAGCTTGTCATATGCACAAAGGCGAGGGTGCTTATGGTGCCGGCTATTATCCACCACTTGCCAATAACAGCAAAATGCAGTCAAAGTATTACATCATTGATATCTTAATTAATGGCTTTCGCGGTATGCCATCGTTCCATCACATGATGAACGATGAACAGATGGCCGCGGTCACGCAGTACGTGGTCACTGATTTAAATGGTTATACGGATACGGTCACCGCCGCAGATGTTGAACAATTGAGACACGCGGTGCCGCCGGCTAGTGATCCAAGTGATGAATAGGGATGAGTTATGTCACTTAGGATGTTAGCTCATAACTTTTAAAAGTGGATGGCTGATATAAGAATCAAGTTATCATTCTTGGTAAAATAAAAAAGCGCCCGATATGTTTATCGAGCGCTTTTTTATTTGTGATCATTTAGTATAGCATAACCCTATTTTACGCAATAAAGATGGCTAAATTATCTAAGTTATCTAGGGCTAGATGACCAAACTGGGGAGCGGATAGTACCTTGACCAGATTTACCGAACGCTTCGCCGCCGTTTAAGGACTTAATAGTCAGTACGCCTTTACCGCCCTGCTTTGAAGCAAAAACCACGCGCTTACCGTTCGGTGAAAAACTTGGTGCTTCATCGATACCTGTCGCGCCTAAGTTCGCAGTGATGGCGCCGCTACTGTTCATGATGGCAGCTGAACGACCACTTAAAAAGGCGATTTGCGAGCCATCGCTACTAAACTGCGGGCTGGTTGCATAGCCACTATTCGATACTTGCGTGGTACGGCCTGAACCAAACTCATAACGATAAATGCGTGGTTTGTTAAACCCTGCACGGTCACTAACAAAGACAAAAGATTTGCCATCAGGGGCATAACTTGGTTGTACTTCACTGCTTGGCCAATTGGTCAGACGTCGTGGTTGACCGCCACTAGCGCTCATCTCATAAATATCGGCGCTACCCTCAAAGCTACTAGAAAACAATATCTTGCTACCATCGGGCGAAAATGACGGACTAAGGTTGCTACCTGGGAATGGCGTCAATGGCGTAGCCCCGCCGCCGCTTACGCTTTGAATATAGATAACAGGGTGAGACTTATCGCGCTGGACTGAATAAGCAATGCGATTGCCATCAGGGGACCAAGTCGGCGAGAAGATAGAGCCTGCCACTTCTGTGATGGTTTTGGCGTTTTCGCCGTCCGCATCCATGACCTTTAAGCGCGAGATTTTCTCTTTGCCGGTGCCGATTTCTTCGATATAAGCAATACGCCCTGAGAAGTCGCCGGGAATGCCGGTGATCAGCTCATATACTTTGTCCGCAATCACGTGGGCGGCGTAACGCATACTTTCCTTATTATTATCAGCGGTTAACGTTTGCTTGCCTTCGATCACGCGTCCGGTTTTAACCTCAATGACTTCATAATCGGTGACCACTTTACCGCGATTGCTGCGCGTGCTACCGATGACAAGATAAGGGATGCCCATGCTTTGCCAAACGGGTAGGGTACCGGCTAACTCGCTACTGCTATGCGGCTGCTGCGGTAGGTTTTGACTGGTTACTTTTAGCTCAGTTTTGCTCAAATCATTTAAGATAATCGGTGATAAGGTAGAATCGCCAGCAAAGGAGACAAAAGCCACTTGGCTTTGTTGTACCGGAATCTCATAATCCAATTCTAAAACGACAGGCGCCGCCAAGACGCTAGGAGCAAGCAATAAGCTTGAGGTAGTGGCAAGTAAAGAAAGGCATAGTTTTTTATGAATGCGCATAACCAAGTCAAACTCCTAGATGGGGATAATTGTTTTTATAAATGCTAAATCAATGATAACGTTAAAATAATATCGCCGCGGGTGCAAGTTGCTTAAAGTAACGTTAGCAATAATATCGTGTGTGGGCAACTGCTTAATTGCGGCCCTTAAACTGTATGGTAAAAGTGGGGTATTTGGGGTCATCAGCATCAATCGGTAAGCTGCCGGTATTGAGCACCGCTTGTTTGGCGGCTTCATTGACCGCGCTATCAGGGCCTGACGCTGAGACATTCACGACAGCGCCACTGGAATTGACTGTGATGGTCAAGGTGGCACGCTGCGTTGAGCCTTTTGCCGCTGTCGGCGGATTATAGTTGCGTTTGATTAAATTGATGATTTCACTATTACTGGCGCCGCGACTACCGCTTGATGCCGAGCGACTGCTACCCTTTGCAGTACTGGAAGTGGTGGTGTCACCAGATAGTGTTGATTGACCATCATCTCCTAAACTAAGGGTCTGTCCTGCGCTACCTGAGCCGCCCGTATTGATTTCTATATTTCTATCATTGGCGGTAGGACGTTTAATCTTAGGAGGGTTATTTTGTTTATTACGAAAATCTCGCAGCCTTTTTTGCTCTTCTATCAGCTGCGCTCTTCTTTCTTGTTCAACCTGATCATGCTCATCTAGTACAGATTCATCCAACTGCGCTGCCCACTCAGCCATATTGCGCTCATATTCTTGATTTTGCTCAAGTAGGCGCTGGTGTTGCTCTTCGCTCATCAGCATTGGGCGAGGGTTCACCGCCTCGTCAGAACGAGTAAAAACAGGCACGCGCTGCGAAGTCGGCTCGCTTGGATTGTCGTAGCTGACGCTGTCATCAAAGCTGGTCTCTGGCATGCTGGTTGATGAGCCACTTGCACCACTATCGGCTGGCATCGCGCTCGCCGCTGCGGCACGATTGGCCAGTATCTCTCCTTGCATCTCAGCCAATTGCTCAGGAGATATCATCACGGTTTCGATGCTACCTGCGGTCTCGACTTCCATGTTTTGATACGTATAAGCTAGTATGCCAATCACAAGACCGTGTGCCAACAAGCTTAAAAGTGTCGGTAAAGTCAGCCCGTTACCTTCAGGTTCGGTCGGTACATAAACGGTGGGCGCATTACGCATAGTTGGGATACTCAAATACGATATTTATCAAATGAACGACTTTATTATAACCACTTGAGCCAATCAAGGTTAATCTAAGAGCAGGGTAGATAGATTATAAAGAAGGCGCGGGTAACGGTGCACCCGTCAATAGTCCTACCTTTTGGATGCCTGCTTGTTGCAAGGTTGCCATCAGTGTCATGATAGCGCCGTACTGATTGTTTTTATCAGCGTTAATCATCACTTGTAAAGGCTGAGCGCCGACGTCCGTATTTTGATTTTGCAAGTTGGTTAAGGTATCAATCAGTTCCGGCTCACTAATCGGCAGGTCGATATTGTTCTCATAACTGATAAAAATCTCGCCGCTATCGGTCAAGGAAACAATCACAGGCAGCTGACTTTGACTGATGGTATTGGTTTGCTCTTTTGGCAAATCAACATCGACGCCCGTTATCAGCATTGGCGCGGTGACCATAAATATCACCAGCAGCACGAGCATAACGTCGATATAAGGAACGACGTTCATCTCCGCATTTAGCGCTTTTTTCTCACGGCGATAAGGGCTTTGTTTCATAGACCAGTTACCTGAGTACTTTGGCTATTTTGAATGCTTTGATTGGTTTGGCTTACTTGCGTACCTGCTTGCGGAATCTCAATACTGGTCTCGCGTTGTAGCATGCCTGTCATCTCGTCACAAAACAAGGCGCGAGAGTCGTATAAGCGGCTCGCTTTGGCGGTAAAATGGTTATACGCCAATACCGCAGGGATCGCGGCGAATAAACCCATAGCCGTAGCAATCAAGGCTTCGGCAATACCCGGTGCGACAGTCGCTAAGGTCGCTTGCTCGCTTTGCGATAGCCCCAAAAAGGCATTCATAATACCCCAAACGGTACCGAATAAACCGACATAAGGCGCCACCGAACCAATACTTGCCAGCGTCGTTAGCCCCGACTCTAATAATTGCTGCTGACGACCCAATCCAACCCGCAGCTTACGCTCAACGCCGTCGATAATGTCATCTTTAGGCTGACGTTTTTTATGCATTCTTAGGTATTCAGAGAACCCAACATAAAAAATTTGCTCAAGCCCTTGGCGCTCAGGTGAGCCTTGGACGCCTTGATACAGCTTTGCCAAATCTTCCCCTGACCAAAACCAGGTTTCAAACTGCTGGTCAAAATTTCTGGCGGTACCAAGACGCGCACTCATACGAAAAATAATCACCCAGCTGAGCAATGACGCCAATAATAACAATGCCATCACAATCTGTACCAATAAACTGGCTTGGGTGATTAGGTCGATAATATTTAAGGATTCAGGCATGTAAGCGGCTCATGGATAATGAATAATAGTTAATCTAATAAGGGATTTTATATCAACCCGTTAGTGTACTGCTAAATCACGCAAATATCATTAATAATATGTTAATAGCAGTGCATAAATCGCTCTCAATAAATATATGAAAAAAATAATGACAGCACGAGTATTTTATAATATTGTCCATATGGTCAACTAATTTGCACTCTTATACTAAGAAGATGCGCCATTCATTGAAATTTTGAGCGAATTTCACTAGAATGTTATGGTTTGTTGCTGTCATTTTTCATGATGGTTCGTATTTACCAAATTATGTGTGGCTAACGGATTAAAAACATCGTCTCTAACCTTAGTGTATCAGCGTCATTTACAGTCGCAATCTGGAAGCGTCATTTATCGTCGCAATTTGGGTGTATTTTATATGTTTGTTTTAAACGCAGTATCGAGCGTCGCAATTTGGAAGCGACACTTATCAATACAGTTAAATAATGATAATTTACTTACTGCAATTTGGAAGCGACTCTTATGAACGCAATCGAACGCTATTTTGGTATCAATGGTCAAAACACCACGATCAAAACCGAGATTTTAGCCGGTGTAACCACGTTTTTGACGATGGCTTACATTATTTTTGTTAACCCTAACGTCCTTGCTGACGCTGGTATGGATAAAGGTGCGGTGTTTGTCGCTACCTGTCTTGCCGCCGCAGTTGGGTGTTTTATTATGGGGATTTATGCTCGCCTGCCAGTCGCGCTAGCCCCCGGTATGGGACTCAACGCCTTTTTTACGTACGGCGTGGTTTTAGGAATGGGCTACGCGTGGCAAACGGCACTTGGCGCCGTATTTTTGTCCGGTTGTATATTTATATTATTAAGCCTTTTTAAAATTCGTGAATTGATTATCAACTCTATTCCGGACAGTATTAAACAAGGCGTAGTTGCTGGTATCGGTGCATTTTTGGCCTTTATCTCCTTACAAACCGCAGGCGTCATCGTCAATAATGATGCGACGTTAGTGGGACTGGGCGATATGACCGCGTTCTCACCTGCGATGGCGGCATTGGGCTTTATTGTTATCGTTGGCTTGTCGCATAAAAAAATACCCGGCGCGGTAACGATAGGGATTTTATTGGTAGCGCTTATCAGCTTAATTACTGGTAACACACAATTCACTGGCATTATATCGGCACCGCCACCGATAGCGCCAACGCTGATGCAGCTTGATATTGCTGGCGCATTTGACGTAGCGATGATTAGTGTTATTTTTGCCTTTTTATTCGTCGATTTATTCGATACCGCCGGTACCTTGATTGCAACGACCAGTCAAGCAGGCTTAATTGGTAAGGATGGCAAAATACCTAATATGGGCAAAGCGCTACTGGCAGATTCGAGCGCCACGGTTGCGGGTACGCTACTAGGTACCTCATCGACCACCAGCTTTGTTGAGAGTGTGTCAGGTATTGCAGCCGGAGGACGTACTGGATTAGTCGCTGTGACGGTCGGGGTGCTATTCTTATTAAGTATGTTTTTTGCTCCACTTGCTGGTATGATTCCAGGCTATGCAACAGCAGGCGCTATTTTTTATGTCGCTGTACTGATGATGGGTACTCTAAAAGATGTTGATTGGTTAGATCTAACAGAGGCGGCGCCCGTTGTCGTTGTGTTGTTGTTTACACCATTAACCTACTCAATCGCTGATGGTATCGCGCTTGGATTTATTACCTTTGCTGCTATTAAAGTCGTCGCCGGTAAGTTCTCTGACGTGAGCATTCCCGTTTGGATATTAACGGCCGTGTTACTTGCGAAGATTGTGTTTATCTAAGATTGCAATTTAAATTACAATCATTTTCAGTCATTTTTAGTCATTTGATAAATGCTCAGCTTTACGCATAAAAAACCCTTCTTATTTTAAATGAGAAGGGTTTTTTATGCGTAAAGAAAAATACTATAAACGGCTATCTTCGGCACGAAATAAAATGATTACGTTATTAATTCGCTCATACTCTGTATGGGTTTAAGTTAAATGGATGAGATAAATAAAGACAAGTCATTGATTCAAAAACGATTAATTAGCCATAGTAAATATAAATTTATAACTAAAGCGTCATTTCTAATAAGTGGTTAATAACCATTTGTTTTTAAACAGTATTTTGTTTGGTTAAAATAGGTAAATTCGTTAGTTGGAAATTTTTTTTCATGCTACCATGTCGAGGTTAAGCGCATCACCTCAATCAACGCCGTAGAGGTTTTTCTTACAGTGAATTAGTATTCTATAAGATGACAGATAAGTGTTTATTAGAACGTAAGATTGTATAAACTTAGGCTTCTATAAAACGTGCTTGCCTCTGAGCATCACCTCCTTTCACTACTAACAAGAAGAAGGCACTAATGCCGCTTAGCTGTTTGTTGTTGCCTTTATATTGTTAACGTAGCCCGTTTAACACTAAAACGACCTACTTGACCGTTTCCAGCCTATGCTGGATTTTCTCGTTTTATAATGGCGCTGTTTGGTCTTTTGTATATTGCTAATTGGCTTATTTCTATAGTTATTATTTATCCCCTATTCGATATCAAAGATGTTTGTTATCAAGAATAGTAGGGATGAAATTTTAAGAATGTTTAACAATAGTTGCCGCTATATCTTTAGCAATCAAAGCTCCCACCGCACCATTTATTATGGTTTTTAAACGATAGTTATGGAGTTGTTATGAACCCAGTAGACCAATTTACCCCGCAAGAGCCGATTTTATTTAATCCGCTCGATATATTAAAGCCAGCTTATCTCAGTCAATCGTCGAACGAGCTGTTCTCCCGTATTTCACCTTTATATAGTGTGGACGAGGAGCACTGGTTGACGGACTTGTTGCCGCTCGCTAAGCCAACGGATGCCGAGCGTGAAGGGGCTGCTACGCAAACTCGTCAATTGGTCGAACATGTACGTAATGATGGCAAAGCCGTAAAAATGGTTGATTCATTATTGCTTGAATATAGCCTTGATACCCAAGAAGGTATCTTGCTCATGAGTTTGGCAGAAGCCTTGATTCGGGTGCCAGACAATTACACCGCTGATGCGCTTATCCACGATAAAATGAGCGTCGCTGACTGGAAAAAACACATCAAAAATGACAATGGTTTTATGGTCAATGCCTCGACGTGGGGCATGATGATGACTGGCCGCGTTGTCAGTATTGATCGTGATACTACCGCTGCTGGGTTTTTGGACCGTATGACCAAAAAAATGGGCGAGCCGGTCATTCGTAGTGCCATGCAAAAAGCCATGCGCATTATGGGGCATCAGTTTGTGCTTGGCGAAACCATTGAGGGCGCCAACAAAAACAGCCAGCCTTATCGTAATAAAGGCTATACCTATTCGTTTGATATGTTAGGTGAGGCGGCGATTACCCATAAAGATGCGGAAAAATACTTTAACGATTACCTGCATGCGATTAAAGCGACGGCCAGCATCAAGGTAAAAGAAGGTATGCCAAAGCCGTCAGTGTCTATTAAGCTATCAGCATTGCACCCGCGTTATGAAGCGACGCAAGAAGCGCAAGTGATGGGGCTACTGCGTCAGCGTTGCTTGTTATTGATTGAAGCGGCTCGTGAGGTCAATGTCGATATCAGTATCGATGCCGAAGAAGCAGACCGGCTTGAGATTTCTTTAAAGCTGTTTGAATCTCTTTACCGTGATAATTTAACCGCCGGTTGGGATGGCTTAGGGTTGGTGGTACAAGGTTACTCTAAACGTGCGATTGCCGTTCTTACGTGGCTTGCGCGTTTGGCAACTGAAGTCGGTGACCGTATTCCGGTGCGTTTGGTAAAAGGCGCATACTGGGATACTGAAATCAAACTGGCGCAGCAAAAGGGACTGTCCGGCTATCCGGTCTGGACCCGTAAAGAAGGCACGGACACCGCTTATCTTGCCTGTGCGCGCTTCTTATTATCAGAGCATTTGCGCGGTTTGATTTGGCCCCAGTTTGCTACCCATAATGCGCACACGCTTGCTTCAGTGATGACCATGAGCGCGCACCGAGAGTTTGAGTTCCAGCGTCTTCATGGCATGGGCGATGCACTTTATGACCATATTCTGCAAGCTTATAAAATCCCTGTTCGTATCTATGCACCCGTTGGCGCTCATAAAGACTTGCTACCGTACTTGGTACGCCGTTTACTAGAAAACGGTGCCAATAGCTCGTTTGTGCATCAGTTATTAGATAAGTCTTATCCGATTGATAAGCTAACGGTACACCCGTACGATAAGTTATTGAGCAATGCTACTTTGCATAATCCTGATATTCCGTTGCCATTAGATATCTATGGCGCGCGCCGAGCCAGCTTTGGCCCTAATATCTTTGTAGAGTCGCAGTGGCTACTATTTAAAGCCGCTATTGATAGCCATTTGCATAAAACCTGGTCGGCAACTTCTATCATTAACGGCAACGCAGTTGATGCACATAAAGTCGATGGCAATTCTGAAAAACTTGAGTCGCAAACCGTACGCGCGCCTTGGAACCATGAAGTCATCGCCGGTGAAGTCGCCTACGCCAATGCTGATATTGCGCAGCAAGCCATTGATGCTGCCATTGCAGGTCAAAGCGTATGGCGAGCCGTACCTGCTGCCAAGCGCGCGGCTATTTTGCGTAAAGTGGCGGACTTGTATGAAGAAAATTATGCCGAATTGATGGCGCTTTGCCAAATCGAAGCGGGTAAAACCATGCAAGACGGCATTGATGAAATCAAAGAAGCGGTTGATTTTTGCCGTTTTTATGCCGATGAAGCAGAACGTCTCGACGCCAAGGTTTATGAGTTTACCGACTTAGCAGGCAAGCAATCACGTCAAGTGTATAAGCCGCGGGGCACCTTTGTTTGTATCAGCCCGTGGAATTTTCCTTTGGCAATTTATACTGGTCAAATCATGGCGGCGCTTGCCGCAGGTAATACTGTAGTCGCCAAGCCTGCCGAGCAAACCAGCTTAATCGCGCATTTTGCTGTGCAGCTGATGTATCAAGCTGGCGTGCCGGTAGACGCTTTGCAGTTTGTTGTTGGCGCTGGCGAAGTTGGCGGCACGTTGACCGCTGCCGATAATATTGCAGGCGTTATTTTCACCGGTTCAACCCAAACGGCGCAGCATATCAATCAGAGCCTGCATCAGCAAATCAGTGGTGAGTTGCCAGTATTGATAGCCGAAACCGGCGGTCAGAATGCCATGGTTGTCGATTCAACCGCATTGCCCGAGCAAGTGGTTAAAGATGCGGTATTATCTGCCTTTGGTTCGGCAGGTCAACGCTGTTCTGCGTGTCGTATTTTATGTGTGCAAGAAGAAGTAGCGGACAATTTAATCGAGCTGTTACAAGGAACGATGGCAGAATTGGTCGTCGGCAATCCATTGTATGCCGCAACCGACGTCGGTCCAGTAATTGATGCTGATGCCAAGCAAAGTCTGGACGCGCATATCGAACGTATGGCGGCTGAACCAACGGCGACGATCTTGGCGCAGACGCCGATGAGCGCAAGCTCAGTGGTTAGCGAAGAGCGCTCTACCTTTGTTTTGCCAACCGCGATTGAGGTGAAAAGTATCGATGTGATTGGCGGTGAGCACTTTGGTCCGATATTGCATGTGCTACGTTATCAAGCGCGCGACTTGAATAAGCTTATTGATGCGATTAATAGCACAGGTTTTGGTTTGACCTTGGGTATCCACAGCCGTATTGAAAATATCGCCGAGCATATCGAGCGCCGTGCCTTTGTCGGCAACACTTACATTAACCGCAACCAAATCGGTGCCGTCGTTAACGTGCAGCCGTTTGGTGGTTGTGGTCTGTCTGGTACGGGTCCAAAAGCTGGCGGGCCGCATTACGTTGCGCGTCTGATGCAGCTGTGTACTGAGTCGAACACGGCGGTAGAAAATAATAGCACTGAAACCCAAACCCAAATCGCATAAGGAGTAGCAAGATGGCGAATGAATTTAAAAAGAATCATGCCCAAGTTTGTGAAGCTTGGCGGTTATTAAGCGCGGTAGAGCGAGCAACTTATCTACAAGCAGCTGTTGCTAAATTGGCCTTACTTACTGGTGACGCCAATAAAGCCCAGCGTTTATTTACCCATCTATTAAATGCCGCGCCGATGCTCGATGACGTGCAGCGTATGACGGGCGCAACAGGTGAGTCCAATGATTTGTACGTGACTGCTCGCGGCAAAACCATGGTTATCGGCGGCGAATCTGCTCGCGCGATGGCGGTACTTGGGCAATTGGTTGCAGCTTTACTGACTGGCAACGAGGTGATATTGCATTGCCCAAGTCAGAGCGAGATGTGTGTTGAAGCGGCAAAAATATTGCATGACACTGGCATCAGCGATGATGTCTTAAGCGTTGCCAATGATTCGCAAACCATTACACTGCTATATATCGATCGATTAGCGCAAGTTGCGGTCGCAGGCAACCAAAGCGAAGTGCAAGCCATCAGCCAAGAGCTTGCTAAGACCGATGGTATCTTGACGCAGGTCATTGCGGTCACTGATATGGAGGGGATGTCAGAGATGCTAACGCCCGATTATCTGTACCGCTTTGTCACTGAGCGGGTGAGGACCATTAATACCACAGCGATTGGCGGTAATGCCAGCTTGCTCGAGCTTGGCACCGAGTAAGTGCTGTAAAGCTAAATAAAAAAACTAGGATTGTATAAGCGGCGGTCAGTAGCCATTTTCCAAGCAATTTGGGAAATGATTACTGACCGTTTTTTTATTGTTTTATGAAAAATTAAGGATAAAATTAATCAAAAAGGTTAGCTAAAAATATATAGTATTAAAAAGTTTTTGAATTATTAAACAAAATAATGTGCTTTTTTGAGTTGTAAGTTAAATAAAGTTAGTGCTAGTATAAGTTAACCGTTTAGTCAGCATTTATTCATTGAATGCTAATAGACAGCTTCAACACGGAATGTTGAGGTACTTTAAGCTAAAAAGGAGTGTGACCCATGCTTATATTCTCCGTTTTTTCGATAGGGTAGTTAGCTTTACCTTTACCTATACCCGACCTTTATGACCGCTTTTTAATTGACGCATAGATGATTGGTGAATTAAAAAGTTCAAACCGCAAACCGATTAAGCCTGAGCAAGTCAGTAGTCAGATAGGCAGTCAGCTTATTCAATACCCGTATAACTATCAGTATTGATGTAGGTATGATGATCGTCATCGTATAAACTTTATTAACATGATAATTGAATACTACCTTAGGGCGGTGTCGTAATCACGCCTAACCTTTGCAGATATTGATTGTTAACATTTTATATTCGATTTCAGATAAAACTATAGTTTTTATCTGCCTTTTATTCTGACAGCCGAGCGTTGCTATGATTCGTTTTTATTTGAACGGTCAGTACAAACAAGTCACTGATCTAAACCCGAACACCACCGTTCTTGAGTATCTACGCCTGCATGAAAAGCAAACCGATACCAAGGAAGGCTGCGCGAGTGGCGACTGCGGCGCGTGTACCATCATGGCACAGCGCTTGCCTGCTCATGACGCAGACCAATCTATGCAAGCACCTTTTTATACCCTTAATGCTTGTATCACGCTACTGTCATTGATGGATGATCATCATCTGATGACTGCCGCTTATATCGCCGATAATGCCGCCAATCACCCAGATCGCGCCTTATTGCACCCAGCTCAGCAAGCCATGGTCGATTGCCATGGCTCGCAGTGCGGTTTTTGTACGCCTGGATTTGTCATGACGCTGGCGAGTACTTATGAAAACCAACGTTTGCAAGTGGCAGCAGGACTGGCATCGGACGATCTTAGTTACAATGATATTGTCGCTGCTATATCCGGAAATCTGTGCCGCTGTACCGGTTATCGTCCTATTATCGATGCGGGTTTAGCGATGGGTAAGATTGGCAAGCAGCGCGATGCTGGGCAAATCATTGCTAAAGATTTAACGATAAAACTGGCAACCGATGCAATGGCAAACCGTAAACATGCTGCTAGCAATACTATTGAGCCTGCACTCACTCAAGCATCACGCAAACTTTTTATTCCGCAGTCCATTGACGAGCTCAATCAGGTGTTAGCCGCGTATCCAAACGCAACCATTTGGGCAGGTGGTACTGATTTGGGGTTAAGCGTGACCCAGCACCTGGTCGATCATGAAGTGATTGTGCAACTGTCAGCGGTTGAGGCGCTAAAAACTTGGTCGCTACAAGACTTACATCAACATACTGATGAGAAATCTAGAGTTAATGCCGATAAAGTTAACAGCGACAAGGTTAATAGCGAAATGAAATCGGCAGTACCATCTTTAATATTGGGCGCGGGCATGAGTTATCAGCAACTGCTACCTGTCCTTGAAGAGTATTTTCCAAGTTTTGCTCATTTATTTGAACGCATTGCCTCGCCGCAAATTCGCAATATGGGCACCATTGGCGGTAACGTCGCTAATGCTTCACCGATTGGCGATTTGCCCCCGGTTTTATTGGCACTAGATGCGCAAATTCACTTGCGTCATTGCGCAGCTATTGATGGTAGCGATGCTAATAAAAATGGTTATATTGATGAGATTATACCTTTGCAGGCATTTTTCTTGGATTATAAAAAGACCAAACTGCGCGCTGGTAGTTATATCGTCGCCCTGCATATTCCGCTGTTGCAAGACCATCAGTATTTATATGTTCATAAGGTAAGTAAGCGTTATGAAGACGATATTTCTGCTTGTTTATTGGCAGCAAGAATCGATTTGGTAGCAGATGGGTTGACGATTAAAGATGCAAAATTCGGTCTTGGCGGTATGGCGGCGATTCCTTTATTGGCGACAAATTGTCAGGAAATGCTGGTTGGGCAATCTGTTGAGGTTGCCAGTTTTGAAGCAGCGGCGCAAAATCTGGCGTTAGATGTCTCGCCCATGACGGACGTTAGAGCCAGTCGTGAGTATCGTATGCATGTCGTGCAGCGCTTAATGATTAAATGCGGTAAGCAATTGGTCGCGGATATACAACCTGCGAGCGCTTAACGTTTATCGCCATTTATAAAGAATACAAGGAAGAGACACTATGAGCCATCATTCTTCACTATTTGACAGTTATAGTATACGCCGACAGCGCCCGCCAAAAAATAAAATCGGTACGGGAGTCAAACATGACAGTGCTATCAGCCATGTGATGGGAACGGCTACCTACGTCGATGACATGCTAAAACCGCAAAACACCCTGCATGTAGCGATTGGTAAAAGCGCCCATGCCCATGCCCGTATCTTACATATGGATTTGAGTGCAGTATGGGCGGCCGATGGGGTGGTCGATGTCATTACGTTTCAGGATTTGCCTGCTAAGACTGATATCGGGCCCGTGTTCGATGGCGATCCATTAATGGCAGATAAAGTCACCGAATACGTCGGTCAAACCTTGTTTGCGGTTGTCGCAACCAGTCATCGCGCCGCCAAAAAGGCAGTGCTGAATGCGCTGATAGAATATGAGCCTTTAGCCGCTATTTTGACTATCGATGACGCATTAGAGCAAGCGCAGTTTGTACGGCCGAGCCACTTTATGCAGCGCGGTGATACGCAAGCTGAGCTAAAATCAGCACCGACGCGTATTGCAGGGCATATTCATATGCTTGGGCAAGAGCATTTTTATCTTGAGGGGCAGGTATCTTACGTTGTGCCTTGTGACGATGGCGGTCTTGAAGTTTATACGTCGTCGCAGCATCCAAGCGAAGTGCAGCAACTGGTCGCTGAAGTAGTCGATTTACCCTTTCATGCGGTGACTACCATTGTCCGTAGAATGGGCGGCGGCTTTGGCGGTAAAGAAACGCAAGCTGCGGCGTGGGCGTGTCTGTGCGCTATCGTGGCTAAGCGCCAAAATATGCCAGTCAGTATGCGCTTAGATCGACAAGATGACATGGTGGTGACTGGTAAACGGCACGAGTTTTCCAATCGCTATGAGGTCGGCGTCAATGAAGACGGACAGATACTTGGCGTCGATATGCAGCTAGCAGGACTATGTGGCTATTCGCCTGATTTGTCCGATGCTATTGTCGATCGGGCGATGTTTCATTGTGATAATGCTTACTATTATCCGGCCGCGCAGATAGCAGGTCACCGCTGCAAGACCCATACGGTATCTAACACTGCTTATCGCGGTTTTGGTGGGCCACAAGGTTTGCTAACCGCTGAATATATGATGGATCACATTGCTTATACGTTAGGTAGAGATCCGTTGCAGGTACGTCTAGCAAACTTATATCAAAACGGTCAAAGCACCCATTACGGTCAGCCGATTGAGCATTTTGATTTGGGGACTATCATGCGGACGCTCGCACAGGATAGCGATTACGATAAGCGCCGTCAGCAAATTATCGAAGCAAATAAAAAGGCTGAAGCTGAAGGCAATGATAAACGCTGGGGTCTAGCGTTAACGCCAGTGAAATTCGGTATCTCATTTACCGTGCAAACCCTCAATCAAGCTGGCGCTTTGGTACTTATTTATACCGATGGCACGATTCAAGTCAATCATGGCGGCACCGAGATGGGTCAAGGGTTATATATTAAAATTGCCCAAATCGTTGCTAATGAATTTGATGTCGATTTAGATACGGTAAAAGCCACTGCTACTCGCACCGATAAAGTGCCAAATACCTCGCCGACGGCTGCCTCATCGGGTACGGATATGAATGGTAAAGCGGCGCAAAATGCCTGTATCACCATTAAAAATCGTTTGCTTGAGTTTGCTGCCGAGCATTTTCAAGTCAATGCCGAAGATGTCCGTTTTGAGCGCAATCACGTTTATATCGGTGCTAAAGAGGTGCTTACGTTTGCAGATTTTGTCTTGCTCGCTTATCAGCACCGTATTAGCTTGTCTTCGACTGGCCATTACAAAACGCCCAAGATATTTTACGACCGCTCAAAAGCGTGGGGGCGACCCTTCTTTTACTTTGCTTTAGGTGCAGCCTGCGCAGAAGTTGAGATTGACACTTTAACAGGAGAGTACAAAGTGCTGCGCTGCGATATCTTGCACGATGTCGGACAATCGATTAATCCTGCAGTTGATATTGGTCAGATTGAAGGAGGCTTTGTGCAAGGTATGGGCTGGCTGACCACTGAGGAGCTTATTTGGGATAAAAAAGGCAAGCTTGCTTCTAACAGCCCCGCTAATTATAAAATTCCTACCGCACATGATTTGCCTAAACAATGGCGCGTCAAACTGTTTGATCGTAAAAATGAAGAGCAGACCATTTATAATTCTAAAGCCGTTGGTGAGCCACCGTTTATGTTAGCAGCGAGCGTTTGGTGTGCGATTAATAATGCCATCGCAAGCTTGGGTGATTATAAGAAAAACCCAGAGCTAACCATGCCTGCGACGCCAGAGGCCGTACTAAAAGCCGTCATGCGTCTACAAGGTCAAGCGTGGGAAATCGCTTCTAAACCAGACACCGAAACCATTGAAAGCTTAACACCAGCTGACGATGACTGCGGCATTGATGACGATCGCGTACTGCCGCAGCAAGTAGCGCATGGTAAAGATATCGAACCGCCTACGTCTGAAGGTCAATTGTTTGATGAAGAGCCTGAGGCGATAGAAAACCCCAACGTCTCAACGGCTCGTGGACCTGCGCACAGTGAATAAGTCACTTATCACGCCAATGCCACCAACGAAATGGTATGAGGGACTGGCGCAATATCAGCAGCAGGGGGTTGCCCATGTTTTAGCGACGGTCGTTGCCGTCAATGGTTCGGCACCTCGCGAACTACAGTCTAAAATGATTGTCACGCTCGATGACTGCTGCGATACATTGGGCGGTGGGAGTTTAGAGCATGATGTAACGCTAACAGCGCGGCAACTATTAAATGGCGAGCTTGAGCCAAATAATTCGAAAGCTTCCTCTCAACCATTAAAAGCAGGCAGGTCTGCAAAAGCACAAGCGGTACGCCGTGAAGCAGTTTACAGCAAACATTATCCATTGGGCGCTAAGTTAGCACAATGCTGCGGTGGTAGCGTGACGGTGATGTTTGAATGCTTTCACTTAACACCACCGATGTCGCTATTGGTTTTTGGGGGCGGACACGTAGCTACCGCATTAATGAGCATATTGGCTGAGCTGCCTTGCCAAGTGGACTGGATAGACAGTCGTCCTGAGATGTTTGAGCGTTATCTGAGCGCTGAATCTGGCACAGTGGACGGACAGGTAAATGACCAATTACTAGCGCATATTCGTGTGCATATTGACGACGATCCGGTTGATTTTATCCGTCCATTTTTGACCAATGGCGCTCGCAGACTATCTACAAATAAAGGTACGCAATATTTTATTTTAGTCATGACTCATGATCACAGTCTTGATTTTGACTTGGTGCGCGCGGCTTTAGATTGTTTGCTAGCTACTGATTCAAAGACTGCATTAAAGGAAAGCAGTGCGCGGCCTTATGTCGGCTGTATCAGCTCGGCAACCAAAGCCAAGCGCTTTAAAGAAAAGTTGCTACAGCGCGGTTATAGCGAAAAAGTCGTTGATAAGGTAACGATGCCAATTGGCCTTGAGATTGGCGGTAAAGAACCAATGGCCGTTGCGGTATCTATCGCCAGTCAAATTTTGCAGCTGTATCATCAAGCATAAATATTATTTCTAATTAACATTTATCAGTAAAACTTTATTGCCTTTTACTCTATTTAGGTGAGACGCCTTTATGACCATACATATTTATCAAGCACGACTGCTGCATTATCTAACCGAAGACAATCTGGCTAAAAGAGAAAAAAGCACCAACAGCAGTGATACAAGCACTAACGATATACATGCCAATGATGCCACACTACCAGTGGTTGATAAAAACGTCATATTGCGCCCTGTAATCGCAGGTATTAATGTTTATCCTGAGTATATTGCCGAAGGTGCTTTGGTCGTCGATGATGTGAGCGGTCGCGTGCTAGACTATGGCAGTAAAAATGTGATTATGGCGCGATATGCTAGTAGTAGCGCACAACAGAGCAAAGCGCCCGTACAGATTCACGATTATCAAGACAAGCTAATCATGCCAGGCTTTATTGACACTCATGTGCATTATCCGCAGATAGATATGATTGCCGCCTTTGGTGAGCAATTGCTTGATTGGCTCAACAATTACACCTTTGTCACCGAAGCCAATTTTGGTGATCTAAAAGTTGCGCACGATACCTCAAAGTTCTTTTTAAACCAGCTGCTTGCCAATGGTACGACCAGCGCTTTGGTGTTTTCGACCAGTCATCCTGAGTCTGTTGAAGCGTTTTTTGAAGAAAGTACTCGCCTAAATACGCGCATGATTACCGGTAATGTACTGATGGATCAAAATGCGCCCGAGCATTTGTGTGTACCGACTGAGAAAGGTATCCGCGATTCGCAAAATATTATTGACAAATGGCACGAGCACGGGCGTCAACATGTGGCGATTACGCCAAGATTTGCCATCACATCGACGCCAAAACAGCTGCAAATGGCTGGTGAGTTATATCGCAGCTATGAGAGTGTATATCTGCAAACGCATCTGGCCGAAAACCTGGCTGAAATTGCCTTTGTACGTGAGCTTTATCCCAAACATACGGGCTATCTCGACGTTTATCATGATTTGGGGTTACTGGGAAGGCGAACTACTTTAGCTCATGGTATTTATCTTGAAGCATCAGAGTATGAGGTGCTGCGTGATACTGGGACGCAAATTGCCCATTGTCCAACGTCCAATTTATTTTTGGGTAGTGGTTTGTTTAATTTATCTAAGACTTTACGTTATACCGGCGTTAGTATCGCCACCGATGTAGGGGCAGGAACCAGTTTGTCGATGCTGACGACGTTATCGGAAGCTTATAAAGTGCAACAATTACAAAACAACCCATTATCCGCGCATCAAGGCTTGTATCAGATTACTTTGGGTAACGCGCAGTCGCTATTATTAGACGATAAAATCGGTAACTTTATGCCTGATAAAGAAGCGGATTTTGTAATAATAGACATGGGCGCGACAGAGCTACTTACGCGCCGTATGAGGCAGACAAAATCACTCGATGAGCAGTTATTTGTGCTGATGATGCTTGGCGACGATAGAGTGATTGAAGAAACAGTCATTGCTGGCATGAGCCGTTATAAAAAAGGGGTGATATAAAATAAGCTGACAAATAGCCAGCTTATTTCAAGGTAAGTTATTCTAAATAACATTCATAATTAGTGAGGGGTTCTAGCTAGGGCGTGTTCTCATTTTAAAAATGGTAATAAAAATGAGATAAATTGCAGCCAAACAAGGAAAATAGCGCCGTTAATATCGGGATATTAGCCAGCTATTTGACAAAGTTTGGCAAAATTTAGCCATTTTTAGTCTATTTAGATATACATCGATTGAATTGAGGACACGCCCTAATATATTACTCAGGATAATCTAGCCATACCCAACCATTCTCTAACCATTCGCTTAAATCATCTGGGTCAATATTTTTAACATCTTGAGTTTGTAAATGCTTACCATTGGCTAAACGCATTAGCACAGCGGCCGCTTCCGCATCCAAACCATCAAGGCGCTGACCGTTGGCATATAGCGTCACGCCATCATTGGTTTGGCTATACAGCAAACGATTGCTATAGTCGGCTTGTAGCGTTGCGCCATCTGATAGGGCCTGCATCAACTCATCAGTATCTAGCGTTTCTTCTGGCACCAGCGCATCATACTGGCGTTTACTAACAACTTCGGATACTGCTTGACGAATGATATCGTTGCCGCGCTCAGATTGGAGCATTTGTAAGAGCTGGTCTTTAATCGCCTCGATACTGCTTGCTGTCAATTCACCCGACGCTTGTAGTGTTTGTGGCAGTAGCATTGGAATAAATAAATCGCTGTCGTTGGTAGCAATATCAGCCAGACTGTCGATGATTTGCATCAAATTCGGACGACGACAACCAAAAGAGAAGGTTAGGCAATCATCTTGCGCGACGCCAAAGTGTGATAATTTCGGCGGCACATAAAGTACGTCGCCCGCTTCTAATATCTCATCAAAAATAATCTCGCCCATATCATCGAACAAGCGGATAGGCTCATCGGCGACAAACTCAGTGTTTTTATCACAAAATTTGCCAAGCTGCCAACGACGCTGACCGTAGCCTTGCGCTAAAAACACATCGTAATCATCATAATGCTTGCCGACTGAGCCGCCTTTTGGCGCATAAGACACCATGATATCGTCGCGTTGCCACTGCGGGATAAAATCAAACGCTTGCCACAACTGTCCGAGCTCAGGCGACCATTGTTCAAGGTTTTGTACCAGTACCGTCCATTGTTCAGGCAAATTGTCAAAATCGCTTTCAGTTAAGGGACTTTTTTTAAGTTGCCATTGCGCTAGGCCGTCTTGCTTAGTAGCGGCTTGGGTGAGCAGGCGTGCAGCCGCGTCTTCTTCAATAGCAAGACCAAGCATATCGTCTGGCTCAAACATGTCAATTAGCTGCGGTAAGCCTTGCTTAATAAGGAGCGGTTTTTTTTGCCAATATTCACTTAAAAATTGCTCAGGCGTGATAGAGTCGGGCAAGCAAAGAGGAATTGTGGTCATTGATAAATCCATGTCTAAAAATGGGTATAAGAGAAATAACAAGAGATGCTTTATAGGAAAGTTTTAATAGTTTATGATTATCGCCTAGCTGATAGCGAGTATTACCGTATGAATAGTTGCTGTCAGAACACCTCATCAATCGTAGGAAGTTTATGAAAAAATTACATTTTATCGTTATTATCGCCAGCGTATTTTTATTACAAGCTTGTGTGCACAAGGTTGTGACCGTGCCAGCTAAAATCGCTTATAAAACCACCAAAGGCGTGGTCAAAGGCACAGTGGCGGTCGGTAAAGCCATCATACCGGGCGACAGTGATGACGATGATAAAAAAGATAAAAAATAAAACCTTACCCATTAACTAACTGTCTTTTAAGACAAGTAATAGTAGGTAAGGTTAATGTTTTTCTTAATATAAATGAATAGGCAGTCCTACTCATTTATATCTATTTCAAAATATGTCCGCTAGCTACTTCAAGCTTGATCAGAGATTAAAGCTTAGCAATCCAGTCTTTAATCGTGCGAGCTTGCTCAGTGGCATTACCAGTATAAGTCGCAGGCGTCAGCTCACGTAGGCGCGCTTTATCGCTATCTGAAACCGCAGATAATTCATCGCTTTCTACGAAAGTCAGCATGGCCTCACGTGTCATGGCATTGCCACGGGTCAAGGCTTTAAGTTTCTCGTACGGGTTCTCAACGCGGTAGCGACGCATGACCGTTTGAATCGGCTCTGCCAACACTTCTTGCGCATTATCTAAGTCGTCATTTAAACGCTGTGCATTCAATTCAAGTTTACCAACGCCTTTTAAGCACGCATCAAAAGCAATCATACTTTGCGCTAAGCCAACACCGATATTACGCAGTACAGTCGAGTCTGATAAATCGCGCTGCATACGTGAAATCGGTAGCTTTTCGCCCAAATGTGCAAGCATCGCGTTCGCCACGCCTAAGTTACCTTCTGAGTTTTCAAAATCAATGGGGTTGACTTTATGCGGCATGGTTGAAGAGCCCACTTCACCGTCTTTTAGGCGCTGTTTAAAATAGCCTAAGCTAATATATTGCCAAATATCACGGTTAAAATCGATTAATATAGTATTAAAACGTTTGACCGCATCGAACAATTCAGCGATATAGTCATGCGGCTCGATTTGAGTGGTGTAAGGGTTAAAGGTTAGCTCTAGGTGCTGGTCAATAAACTGCTCAGCGTGTGCTTGCCAATCAACATCAGGATAGGCTGAAAAGTGCGCGTTATAGTTACCAACCGCGCCATTAATTTTGCCGAGTAGCTCAACTTGACCGATTTGTTTGATTTGGCGGGCTAAGCGATAAGCGACGTTTGCCATCTCTTTACCAAGCGTCGTTGGACTTGCAGTTTGACCGTGCGTGCGTGATAGCATTGGCTGGTCAGCATGAGTAATCGCCAAATCAACAATGCTATCGGTCACTTGCTGCATTTTTGCAACCACAATCTCGCGGCTGTCTTTTAGCATCAATGCGTATGACAAGTTGTTGATATCTTCACTGGTACAAGCGAAATGAATAAACTCCAAGCTGTCTTCTAACTGCTGATTACCACGGAATTTGTCTTTGATAAAGTATTCAACCGCTTTGACATCATGGTTGGTCGTCGCTTCGATATCTTTAATCGTTTGCGCGTCCGCTTCGCTAAAGTCGTCAACGATGCTGTTTAAAAAGGCATTGGTATCGGCATCAAACGCTGCCAACTCACCAATTGCGCTATTATCTGCCAATGACTGTAACCAGCGAATCTCGACGGTAACGCGAGCTTTAATCAGACCAAATTCAGATAGATAAGGACGCAAGCTGTCGGCTTTAGATGCGTAACGGCCATCGATTGGAGAGAGTGCGGTAAGTGGAGTCATAGTGATGCCTCAAATAGTTGTCAAAAGTAACAGGAGTAAAAGTGTTAAAAATAAGCAAAAATGAAGAAAGGTTGAAAGTTATTTAAAATCAAAACCCACAAGGCGCATCGATAGCGGCAATCACACCGCCACCAAGACACACCTCATCGATATAAAATACCGCTGATTGACCAGGCGTAACGGCTCGTTGCGGCTCATCAAATACCACACGGACTTCACTGCCATCATCATTTAGCGCGTAAACACGGCAGGCCTGATCGGGCTGACGATAGCGAGATTTTGCCATACAGCGTAAGCCTTCCGTGCTAAAAATATCGGCAGGCGGCAAGCCTTCGACCCAGTCAAGCTTATAAGCTTGCAGCTCATTACTCATTAGCATCGGATGCTCATGACCTTGACCGACGATCAAACGGTTTTTAGCCAAATCTTTTGCTAGTACAAACCAAGGCTCTTCTGGACGGTCTTTGACGCCGCCGATACCGATGCCGCCGCGCTGACCTAAAGTATAATACATCAAGCCATCATGCTGACCTATCACATGACCGTCGTCGGTGACGATATCGCCTTTTTGTGCTGGCAAGTACTGTTGTAAAAAGTCTTTAAAACGGCGCTCACCAATGAAGCAAATACCAGTAGAATCTTTCTTTTTAGCCGTCGCCAAGTCATGTTCTTCAGCGATTTGACGCACGACTGGTTTTTCAAGCTCGCCTACCGGGAACAGCGTTTTAGCGATTTTATCGCCGCCGACCGCATGTAAGAAGTAGCTTTGGTCTTTATTGTTATCCAGTCCACACAAGAGCTGGGCGACGGTTTCGCCGTTGTTATTTTTATAGTTCAGGCTGCGGCGCGTATAATGACCGGTGGCAATATAGTCAGCACCAAGGGTCAATGCATAATCTAAAAACGCTTTAAATTTGATTTCTTTATTGCATAAAATATCTGGATTTGGGGTGCGTCCAGCTTTGTACTCTGCTAAGAAATGCTCAAAAACGCGATCCCAATATTCCATTGCAAAGTTGGCGGTGTGCAGCTTGATACCGATTTTGTCACATACCGCTTGCGCATCTGCTAGGTCGTCCATCGCCGTACAGTATTCGGTGCCGTCATCTTCTTCCCAATTCTTCATAAACAGACCTTCCACTTTAAAGCCTGCTTGCTGGAGCAAAACGGCAGATACGGAAGAGTCGACGCCGCCTGACATACCAACGATGACGTGCTTACTGCTAGGATTGACAATATCGGCAAGCGTCAAAGGACGATGGATGCTAAAAGCGTCTGAAACGGGTAGACTTGAGGTGTTTGGCGTGGCTGACATAGAATTGCTCAACAATTTATACCTTATCCAAAGTGTGACATGACGCTATTCATCAATAAAACGACTAAGAGTGATAAACTTAGGCAACTGATGAAGTCATTTCGTTTTTTGGACAGGGTATTTTGGTCTGGGTATTGTGATAAAATAAGCGTCATATTATAGCAGTTAATCGTAAGCGGTGGCGAGCTATGCACGCTCATGTTGGCTAAAAGCGCTTTAGAAATTTAGATAGCGGTTCTAAATTATTTTAATCACTCTTCATTCACTTAGTAATTCACTTGGAATAATAATGATAAAAATTGGTCAAGGTATCGATGTCCATGCGTTTCATAATACGGGCGAGCAGCAGCAATATGTGATATTAGCAGGCGTGCCGATAGAGCATACCCATAGTTTGCTGGCGCATTCTGATGGCGATGTGGTGCTCCATGCGCTTGCCGACGCGCTGCTTGGTGCATTGGCACTTGGGGATATTGGGCAACATTTCCCAGATACCGATGCCGCGCACGCTGGTTTGGATTCGCGCGTACTACTCCGTTATGTGTATGGTAAAGTCCAAGCTGCCGGTTATACTTTAGGGAATGCTGATATTACTGTGATGTGTGAGCGCCCAAAATTGGCACCCTATAATTTGGCAATGCGCGAAAATATCGCCAGTGACTTGCAAACAGCTGTGAGTAATGTCAGCATTAAAGCCACAACGACTGAAAAACTGGGCTTTACTGGTCGCCAAGAGGGTATTATGGCCAATGCCGTGGTATTATTGGTACCAAATATGATGATGTCTGACGACAATATGGCTAGCAATACTATTTCTGATGTTAACGTTTCAGATGTTAATATGCCTGATGTTTAATCCCTAATGGCTTAGTAGTCAGTGATGAGGGTTGCAATAAACGGCAATCGCCCCATGTAGCAGCCACAGGCCAAATTTAGCGTGACATATCTCTTTTTGATAATAGTTTTAATAAATAGGAGCTTTTATGAGTGAGCAAACCCCAAATACTGCTGCAAACGATGTTGAACAGCTGATTCGTGATCAAATCAAAGACAATAAAGTCATCCTTTATATGAAAGGCACGCCGCAGTTTCCACAGTGTGGTTTTTCTGCTAAGTCGATTGAGGTTTTGACCCAAATTGGCCGTCCGTTTGCCTATGTTAATATTCTAGAAAACCCAGAAATTCGTGCTACGTTACCGAAGATTGCTAATTGGCCAACGTTCCCGCAATTATGGATTGACGGTGAATTGATGGGTGGTTCAGACATCATTTTACAGATGTACCAATCAGGCGAGCTAAAACCTTTGGTTGAAGCCAATAGTCCTGCTGCTTAATGATTAAGCGTTTTTATTGGGCAGTTAATAAGCCTCAATAAATCATTTAGAAATTGCAGCAAAGTAAACCTGAATAGCCATTCTACTTTATGAAGAAAGGCTATTCGGGTTTTTTATTGTCTATGCAATTTATTGTTTTTATCGCTTTTAGCCCCATATAGTGTCCAAGATAAATATATTTTGCCTAAAAGCGAGAGTTATATGAGTAATCACTTAGCAAACACGGAATTGCCAAACACAGAATTAACGGAGCAGCAGGAGGCGGCTGAACAAGCGGCTATCGAAAAACGCCGCGAGTATCTAAAAAACGAATCAACCCGTTTAATCGATATGGCGGGCAGTGAGCCAAATTCTGCCCTTAAATGTATCCATCAGCTTAGCGTAGCAGGCGGCGCAACCGAAGCGACTTATATTGCCATTGAGCAGCGTATCGTCGCGGATCAAGATGCAGCTGGTGCTTATCATTTGGCATTATTGGCACAAAACACCCCTGATTTACCCATCGATGCGCGGCAACTTATTGAGATGGTTGTGCTAAAGGGTGATAACGCTCAGCGTTTGGCTTTGCTAAAAAACTTGCCATTGCCGCCTGTTGAGATGATTAAAGAGCAAATCTTGGCGACCAATGACGGCGACGCTATTGGGCAGATGAATGCCTATTTGCAGATTAACCCAGAAGCTTACGGCAGCCACCATATGCTGGCCAGTGGGCAGGCTGACCGCATTGTACCACTCAGTCCTGGTAAATAAATCCATTCGAGGTTTATCAAGCTTTTATTGATGCACCTTTATGATTAATGGCAATAGCAGTTAATTTAAATAGTTTTTCGTATAACGTTTTTTAAACGGTAAAAAATTGTTATAATTACCGGCTATTTTACCTATCTTTAATGGCTCATCTGAGTCGTTATCTCTTTTTTAAATTCGACTGACGCTTATTGACCAGCAGCCATGCTATGCAGCGATAGCCTCTGGCTCACGGTTGCGTCGAGAGTCAAGTGAGGCATACATGCAATACCCAAAAAATTACGACGTGATAGTGATCGGCGGCGGTCATGCTGGCACAGAAGCAGCTTTGGCGGCCGCACGTATGGGTGCGCAAACGTTACTCTTGACGCATAATATCGAGACGCTAGGGCAGATGAGCTGTAACCCTGCGATTGGTGGTATTGGTAAATCGCATTTGGTACGTGAGATTGATGCGCTTGGCGGCGCGATGGCATTAGCGACGGACAAATCTGGCATCCAGTTTCGAGTGCTTAATAGTCGTAAAGGTGCTGCCGTGCGTGCCACGCGTGCGCAAGCGGATCGCATCCTTTATAAAGCCGCTATTCGTCATACGCTTGAGAACCAGCCAAACCTTGATATATTCCAACAAGCAGCTGATGATATCTTAGTCGAAAATGGTCGCGCGACCGCTGTTGTGACGGCAACGGGTATTATTTTTAACACCCAAACTGTGGTGCTGACTTCAGGAACGTTTTTAGGCGGTGTCATTCATATCGGTTTGGAGAATTCAAAAGGCGGACGCGCAGGCGATCAGCCTTCTATCAAGCTTGCTGACCGTTTACGCGAATTGAAATTACCCGTTGGTCGCTTAAAGACCGGGACGCCAGCACGTATTGATGCACGTAGCGTTGACTTTAGTGTCATGATGGTACAGCCAGGCGATACACCGCTGCCGGTGATGAGCTATATGGGCGATGTGTCCATGCATCCTGAACAGGTCAATTGCTATATCACCCATACCAATGCGCGCACCCATGACATTATCCGTGAAAACCTAGACCGCTCACCGATGTTCTCAGGCAAAATCGAAGGCGTAGGGCCACGTTATTGTCCGTCTATTGAAGATAAGATTCACCGTTTTGCCGATAAAGACAGTCATCAAATCTTTATTGAGCCAGAAGGTTTGACCACGCATGAGCTATATCCAAATGGTATCTCAACCAGCTTGCCGTTTGATGTGCAATTAGACTTTATCCATAGTATGAAAGGTCTTGAGAACGCACACATCACCCGTCCCGGTTATGCGATTGAGTATGATTATTTTGATCCGCAGAACCTAAAACCAACGCTTGAGACCAAATCAATCGATCGTTTGTACTTTGCTGGTCAAATCAATGGTACGACCGGTTACGAAGAAGCGGGCGTACAAGGTTTATTAGCCGGCACCAATGCGGCATTGGTCACCTGTGAAAACAGTGAGTTTGACGTTTGGACGCCGCGCCGCGATGAAGCATATCTTGGCGTACTGGTCGATGACTTGATTACGCATGGTACCACTGAGCCATATCGTATGTTTACCAGCCGCGCCGAATATCGTTTGCTACTGCGTGAAGACAATGCTGATCAGCGTTTGACTGAGACTGGTCGCAAGCTTGGTTTGGTAGATGATGTGCGCTGGCAAGCTTATCAAGAAAAAATGGAAGCCATTGCTACCGAAACCTCGCGCCTTAAAGACATCTGGGCAACCCCTGCTAATGCTTTAGGTCAGCAAGTCACGGCGCAGACAGGCGAGGTGCTGTCTAAAGAATCGACTGCGTATGATTTATTAAAACGTCCGCAAATACATTTTACTGATATCGCTGCTATCACCGGCTCAGAGGTTGATAGCCAAGTCGGTGAGCAGATTGAGATTTCTGTTAAATACGCCGGCTACATTGACCGTCAGCAAGAAGATATCGATCAGATGAAGCGTTTGGAAAATACTGCCTTGCCAATGGGTTTTGACTATAGTGTGGTATCAGGATTGTCCAATGAGATTGTGCAAAAGCTGGCGCAAATTCGTCCTGCCACGCTTGCTCAAGCGGGACGTATCAGCGGGGTCACGCCTGCTGCCATTCAGCTATTGGCGATGACCGTCAAGAAGCAGAAAAAAGCCCAAGCGGCGTTAAACTCGTAATAATGGTTTAGCAAATCTTGAAGCTTTAACCTATGATTATAAAAGAAGCCCGTAATGACAAAGCGTTATGGGCTTTTTTATGGCAAATACCTTAACAATTTCAAAACAGTTTGCCGATGTAAAACTTGATAATTTAAGACGTGCTGGTTTAAAAAGTAGAAAGCTTTAAAAATAATTAAAAGTGAATAACAAGGAGAAAATCTATGCCTTACGATAAATTGTCTGAATTACCCGATTCGGTAAAAGATGATCTGCCAAAGCATGCGCAAGAAATCTTTTTGGCCGCATTCAATAGCGCCAGTAAACAATATGACGATGAATCACGCTGGTTTGCTACCGCATGGGCCGCTGTCGAAAACAGTTATGAGAAAAACTCGGACGGCAAGTGGGTGAAAAAGTCTGATTAGGGCGTGTTTTCATTTTAAAATTTTAACCATTTTTAGCCCATTTAGATATACATCGATTGAATTGAGAACACGCCCTCGTATTCAAATCAGCAATAGCGGCGTTATATACACTATAATAAAATAGCTTTCCGTTATCCAAGCTAACCCATTTTAAAATACCTACTCACCATTGCTGTTTATTTAACAATATAGCTTTGGATATATTCATAACCTGAGCTTATTTATGACCGCTGCTATTATTTTTGCCATTACCATCGTATTGCCCAACCTTGTTTTGATGGGGTTGGGTTTTTTTATGCAAAGGCGCGGCGAGGCAAGCCAAGCTTTTATCGATCAAGCATCCAGCTTTGTCTTTAATTACTGTTTGCCGTGCTTACTGTTTTTTAGCGTGGTTGATAGTGAGGTCGATTATGCCAAACAAATGACTTTAATCATTGCTGGTATTGTCGTGACCTTTATTTTGTTTATAGGCGCAGAAATTTATGCCAAGGCTTTTGTCGATAAGCCTGCCGACCAAGGGGTGTTTGTACAAGGTATCTTTCGCAGTAATATGGCGATTATCGGTCTGGCAACCGTCGCTAATGCCTACGGCGAGCAGGGTTTAAGTATTGGTGCCGTCTATATGGGGGTGGTGACGATATTATTTAATATCTTAGCGGTCATTACCTTAAGCCGGGTGTCTAAAAGCGCGGACGATACGTGGATCAGTCGCAGCATAATGATTGTCAAAAAACTGTTTACCAATCCGCTAATTATCGCCTTGGTCGCAGCTTTTGCTTATAAAGCCCTGCCGTTACCGCCTATTAGCGGAATTATTCATACGACTGGCGACTTATTGGCAGCGGTGGCATTGCCGTTGGCACTGATTTGCGCGGGTGCAAGTATCGATTTAAAGTCGATGTTGCATCCATCTGGCCTGTCTATGCAAGCTAGTATTGGACGTATTGTGATTGCGCCTATAATCGCTATTGCAGTCGGATTGGGTTTTGGCTTATCAGGCGTGCATATGGGCGTGCTGTTTTTGATGGTGGCGTCACCGACGGCGGCGGCCAGTTATGTGATGGCGAAAGCCATGGGCGGTAATGATATATTGGCGGCCAATATTTTAGCATTTACCACCGTGGTGGCAATGTTTGGTATGGCGATTGGCGCGGCGATATTACGCGGATTAGGGTGGATATAGCATCGATAATAATGTTAGGTATATGAGAAATGCTTTCGCTTTTAATAAAAATAAAAACAGTCGTTATAAAAAAGTCCCCTTTTCCAATTGGAAAAGGGGACTTTTAACATTTATTGTCGTTATCTCATATTGTCTTTATCATGCTTATTCACGCGGCGATGTTTGCGTTTAGGGCTAACACGATACGTCAAATAACCGCCAATAATCAAGACCACAATAAAAGCGACGATGTATAAAAATATTGATGAGCCGATAAAGGCAGAAGGTTCCATGACCATAATCTCCTTAAGGTTTATCAATAATTATGCAAGCGGCGCAGGTTATTGTAAAGTAAACAAGTTTAACTCAGATGTAAGTTCAAGTGAACGCAGACGCGCTGCTTGATCGTAAACGTTGGCAGTGACAATCAGCTCATCTGGTTGATACTTTGCGATAAATTCTGCCAGTTTTGGTTTGACCGTTTCGACAGAACCAACAAATGACACCGATAAAGCGTTGTCTACCATCATTTTTTCCGCCGGGCTCCAGATGTTATCCATATCATGAGTTGGCATTGGCATTTGTCCACGCTCACCGCGGCGTAAGCGGACAAAGCTTTGCTGTGCTGAAGTAAAGTGATAATGAGCAGTTGCGTCGTCGTCAGCCAGTAGCAGGTTAGCCGCCAGCATCACATAAGGCTTATCTAGATGCGCCGATGGTTTAAACTGTTCGCGATAGGCATTAATCGCTTGTGTCATCATCTGCGGCGCAAAATGCGAGGCAAAAACGTATGGTAGGCCCAAATGCGCCGCTAGAGTGGCACCAAACAGTGACGAGCCCAATATCCAAATAGGAATGTTTGATTTCGCCCCTGGGAATGACTGCACAGGACTGTCATCGGTGCCATCACCTAAGAAATACATGAGCTCTTGGACGTCTTGCGGGAAACGATCAGCATCTTGCATTTGACGGCGCAGCGCCTGAAATGTTGCACCATCGGTACCTGGCGCGCGGCCTAGACCTAAATCGACACGATCACCGTATAACGCTTGTAAAGTGCCAAACTGCTCAGCGATGATAAGCGGTGCATGATTGGGCAGCATGACGCCACCAGCCCCGATACGTATGCGCTTGGTTTGGCTACCGATGTGCGATAATAGCACCGATGTCGCTGCACTAGCGATACCCGGCATATTGTGATGCTCGGCCATCCAATAGCGGTTGAAACCAGATTTTTCTGCTTGCTGCGCGATAGCAACGGTTTGGGCAATGCCTTCAGCGATGGTTTTGCCTTCGGGTACGGGTGCTAAATCTAAAAATGATAATGGAATTGTGTTGCTCATGATTCACCTATTTTTAAGTTGTCGCCTTGTAACGACGTTTTTATAGTTAGTTTTTAAATATCAGGAATGAAAAGCAGGCTGATGATTCAATAGCTCATATGATGGGGCAGTTATAGAGAATATAAAGGTCAGCACTTAAGATAGTAACAAATCATAATAATTTGCGGCGTATATAAGAGCAAAAAAGCACCGCTATCTATTGAGAACGGTGCCGTTTGTATTTATGAGAAAAACGATGATTAAGCTAAGTGCTTGAAATTATTACGAATTGCTTAAGCGCTGAGTTTTAAAAAGCTACTCCTTAAAAAGCTACTGGCTCAGTTAATAACTACTGACTAAATTGCTTTTGGCATAGCTCCATAAAGGCGCGTCCGTATTGACGGATTTCTGCATCATCACGTACCGCCATCCAACTGGTAAAACGCCCAAAATGATTGACAGGAATGGCGGTTAAATTATGATAATGGCTTGGCTCAAATGCCATTTCAGCGATAATACCAATACCCAATCCTAATCCAACATAAGTGCTAATCACATCGGCATCAAGGGCGGCGAGTACGATATCAGGCTCAAGGCCTGCATCGCTAAAGGTTTTATCAATCGCGCCGCGTCCCGTAAAGCCGCCGTGATAAGTCACAATCGGGTAGCTGGCAAGGGTTGGTAAATCAATCGATTCTAAACCCGCCAGCTCATGGTCGCTCGGTACAATAACCCGATGCGTCCAGTCGTAATAACGGTAGCAGCGTAGATAATCATTGTGCAACAAAGATTCGGTCGCAATGCCAATATCCGCCTGCCCACGAATAACCATCTGGGCGATGGTCTCGGGATCTGCTTGTTGCAGAATTAAATTAACTTTAGGGAAACGATCTTTAAATTCTTTGACCACTTTTGGCAATACATAACGCGCTTGCGTGTGCGTGGTCGCAATGGTCAGTGTGCCAATATTGGGATTATTAAAATCCAAACTGAGGTTTTCGATTGTCCGGATTTCAGCAAAGATAGATTCGATATGCGGCATGAGTGCCGTGCCCATGGTCGTCAGCCCTGTCAGGCGTTTGCCTTGGCGCACGAACACTTCGGTTTTAAGCTGGTTCTCAAGTGCCGCGATATGCTTTGATAGACTCGATTGGCTGGTATGCAGCACGGTAGCTGCTTGACTCAAATTATAGCCATTGATTACCGTATGCCACACTGTTTCCAACTGTTTGAGCTGGATTTGTAGATGCCGCTGATTGACCACTACGTCGATTGCCATCATTTAATCCTATATATAAATATACAAACCTCGTCTGTATATAAAAGTAAAAAACTACAAGTATTCAATAAGTCGCTAGTGTAAATCAAAGTTATTATTCTCGTATATAATAAATGGCTATGAATTTATACTAATTTGGAATATATAGTAATTTATTTTTCTTAAATTGACAATAGATGTTTAAAGCAATAAACAACGAGAGAAAGATTGTTTTAATGTTTAGGTGAGCTACTGATACACGACGTTACCGTATTGAAATAAATGGTGTTGCCAAATGCTATGGTTATTAAGTTAATGCAAAAACATCTAGTCAAGGTTAGCGTTCTCAAGTACCATAATTCAATTTTGTGCTAACGATGGTTTTTGTGCAACGCTGAGCAATTTTTATCGATCCTTTTTATCCGTATTACTGAGAAATGATTGATAAAAATTGTGCGCAGTTGTGTTTTTTATCTCAATTTTTGGTGAGTGATTATGTCTGCTGTCCAACCTGTAACGCCTGAACAACCGATTGCCGAAAAATCATGGGCAGAAGCCGCCAAGGCTTATTTAGATTCGCGCGTTATTATCATGCTGTTTTTAGGGTTTTCGGCCGGTATTCCCATTTTGCTGATTTTTTCCAGTCTGTCGTTATGGTTAAGAGAAGCAGGCATTGACCGCGGTGTCGTCACCATGTTCAGCTGGGCAGCATTGGGATACTCATTTAAGTTTATTTGGGCGCCATTAATCGACGCGCTACCGGTCCCTTTTTTGACCAAATGGTTAGGTCGCCGCCGTAGCTGGATGGTGGTATCGCAGCTGCTGATTGTATTGGCCATTTTTTTGATAGCGACGGTCAACCCTATCAGCGAAGACGTGTTGGTTTATATGGCGGGCGCGGCAGTTTTGTTGGGATTTTCTTCTGCCACCCAAGATATCGTTATTGATGCTTACCGCATTGAGCTGGCACCGCCATCGATGCAGTCTATTTTGTCCTCTATTTATGTGTCAGGTTACCGCATTGGTATGATTGTCGCTGGGGCAGGTGCGCTGTATTTAGCAGATTATTTTGGTTCAACGGAAAGCTTTTATAGTTATGAAGCGTGGCGTAATACCTATTATATTATGGCCGGAGTCATGACTTTAGGCATATTGACCACCTTTGCCAGTTATGAGCCAACCGCCGAGATTCTGCAAAATAATAAACAAAAAAACAACCTCAAAGTTTTCTTAATTTACTCAGCGTTACTATTAATACCGGCGTTGTTGTTTAGCGCCATATATCTTGTCAATATTCTGATTAATAAAGTTTTTGATAGTAGCATTGCGCTGATACCGCTGATAGCAATGCCGAGCATTAAGTTCTACTTTTTAGCATTGGTTGCTTGTGCGCCATTGCTGCTGCTTTATTTTATGATTAATCAACCTAAAATTATTAATAAAGCGCCATTGGTGGCAGAAACCCGCGAAGACTATGTCAGATTGGTTTTATTGTTTGTGTTTGCCGTCGTCGCATTTATCGCCGCCTATGTTTTGATAGGACAAGGATTGCCTGAGTTTGAAGGCGTGTTTGTCAGCTTTATCAGTGAGACGCTGCATTTGCTAACAAGCTTAGCCGTAGCGCTGGCAGCGGGTTATGCCTTGGTAAAAGTCGGTCTGGTGAAAAAAGAAATTGCGATGGCAACCTGGATTGAGCCTATCTTAGATTTCTTTAGACGCTATGGTAAAAAGGCGTTATTGTTATTGGCCTTGATTGGTTTGTACCGTATCTCAGACATCGTGGCAGGGGTGATATCAAACGTCTTTTATCAAGACATGGGCTTTAGTAAAACCGATATTGCCAATGCGGTCAAACTGGTTGGCGTCATTATGGCGATTGCTGGTGGTTTCTTAGGTGGGCTGTTGGCGCAGCGTTTTCGTATCATGCACGCGATGATGATTGGCGCTATTCTCGCTTGTGCGACCAATTTATTATTTGTGGTGCTGACTTACAACCCTGGCAGCTTGCCGATCATGTATATGGCGGTGATATTTGATAATTTAGCCGCTGGTCTTGCCAGCGCCGTATTTATTGCTTTCTTATCGGCATTGACCTCTATACGTTTTACCGCGGTACAATACGCTATTTTTTCTTCATTGATGACTTTGATACCTAAAGTCATGGGTGGCTATTCGGGCTCTATCGTTGATAGTATGGGCTATCCGTTCTTCTTTATTTTTACCTTTGCGATTGGTATTCCAATTTTAGCGCTGATTTACTTTGTTGATAAATATATCGTTATTGGTGATAACGACGATATTTATGGCGATAGCGATAGCGATGGTGAAGGCGGCAGCGGTATTGGCGATAAGTTAACCAAAGCCAATCCAAACCTAACGGATACCAAAGAGCCGCCCCGCGCTTCAGAGTAGTTAATGCATGACATATAGCCAGTTCAACAGGCTTATTTAGTAAACAGTAATTTTACGAGTTATCTATGAAAGCAGCTACCATTGGGCAAATAAAACAAAAAATTCAGCAATTGACGAATGCAGCTGCAAGCAGTCATTTGCCCTCGTTTTGGCTCACTGATTGGTTGTTGTTTGTCATTGAGCAGCCAAGCTCTTTTTTAATCACGGATGAAAACTATCAACTGACCGATAGCGAGCTTACGCAATTTCATGCGGGTGTGACTAAGATGCAGCAGGGCACGCCCTTGGCGTATTTAACGGGACAGCAAGAATTTTGGTCGCTGAATTTTAAAGTCAATGAGCATACATTGATACCGAGGCCCGATACTGAAGTATTGATCGAACAAGTATTAGCTTGGATAAACTCTCAACCAAAAAGTGCCGATGGCAATAATAAACCAAATCGCCTCTTAGATTTGGGCACTGGCTCTGGCTGTATAGCGATTAGCCTCGCGCATGAGTTAGATAAGCGTCAGCCAAACAATAAGGCTGAGAAATGGCAAGTGGTTGCCGTTGATTTATCGCTAGAAGCGTTAAAAGTCGCTAGGCATAATGCAATGGTAAATGAGGTTGCTGCTGATATTAAGTTTATCCAAAGCAGTTGGTATGAAGTGCTGTCTGCTCAGGATGAGCCATTATTTGATGTGATTGTGTCTAATCCGCCTTATATTGATGAAGAAGATGAGCATTTAGCAAGACTGGTCGCCGAGCCGATTAGCGCCTTAAGCGCCCCCAATCATGGACTTGCCGATATAGCGCATATTGTTAAGCAGGCGCCGCAACACTTACGTAAAGGTGGGCTTTTAGCAATTGAGCATGGTTTTGATCAAGGTGCGAAAGTTCGTCAGCTATTTTTGGACAATCGTTTTGAGTCTGTTCATACTGTGCAGGACTTTGGCGGTAATGACAGGGTGACTTTAGGTCAGCTGTTATAATTGGTTTTTAAGAGTACGTTTTTAAAGGTGAGTCTTTAAGAATAGGTTTTTAATAATGGATATTTTGCTTATAACTTGTGGTGAAAAATAGTGGTAGAAAGTATGACGCACTCCAAAGAAACAGGACAGCTAACAGATGCAGAGCTGCTGCGTTATGCGCGGCAGATATTACTTGATGGCTGGGATATCGATGCGCAGCTACGTTTAAAAGCCTCGCGAGTCGTGATGATTGGCGCAGGCGGTCTCGGTTGTCCTGCTTCTGAGATGTTAGTGCGGGCAGGGCTTGGGCAAGTGCAGCTGATTGATGATGATGTGATTGAAGCCAGTAATCTACAACGGCAAACGCTATTTTTACCTGAAGATATTGGCAAACCTAAGGCGCTGACAGCGGCTCATATGCTGAACAAAATTAACCCTTTGGTTAGGGCGCGTGGGACCGTGGCCAGATTGAGTGAAGACAATGCTTATGAGCTGCTTGAGATGGCATCTGGTAAGCCTGACTTACTTTTAGACTGCACGGATAATTTTGCCACTCGCGATATCATCAACCGCATTAGTGTGCGTTACCAGATTCCGTTATTATCAGCTTCAGCGATAGCCACGCAAGGACAATTGGCACTATATGAGCCGCACTTAAATACCGGCTGCTATCATTGCGTCTTTGGTTCGGTAACAGTCGATGCAGCAGCGGATGAACGTACTTGTGCCAATTCAGGGGTACTCGCCACTACGCCCGCTATTATGGGTAACTTGCAAGCCAATGCAGCGCTACAATATCTAGGATTAACCAAAAATCCACTGACAAATAAGCTGTTAATATGGGATGGTAGCCAGATGCAGCAACGACTGATGGGCTATCGCAAAGATGTGCATTGTCCGATTTGTGCCAAACATTAGCAAGTTGCTCAAGCTTTTTAACTCTTCCTATCCTCATAACCTCCTTTTTATTACCATAGTTGTTTTTTTATGAAAATTCATCGTCCGCATTTATTAAAGCATACCTTTAATGTCGTTAATCGTGTGCGCCAAACCGCAAGCGTTGCTGGTTTGTCAGCACTGAGAGTGGCAAAGGGTGAAAAACCCGATGCGATGCTGTTAAAAGAAACCTTTGAGCAATTGGGCACGACTTATATTAAAATCGGGCAGTTTATCGCCAGTACGCCGTCATTATTTCCGCGCGAATATGTAGAGGCGTTTCAAAGCTGTTTAGATCAAACGACGCCCTTATCCTATGCCTATATTGAACAGGTATTAAAAGAAGAGCTGGCCGCCGCTGGCCTGTCGCTTGAAGAGATTTTTGCTTATATTGACGAAAAACCACTCGCTTCAGCGTCTATTGCCCAAGTGCATGCCGCGCGTTTACATAATGGCGATGAAGTAGTGCTAAAGGTACAAAAACCAGGCGTTGAAACGATTATGCAAACCGATTTGGGCGTCTTGCACGCTATGACCAAGTTGGTTGAGCTACTAATGCCTTCGATGCGCTTTGCCAGTATTGCGCCAATCATCGATGAGATTCGTCTGCGGATGCTTGCCGAAACCGATTTTATTGCTGAGGCGCAAAATATCCGTGATTTTCAGCAGTTTTTAGCGATATCAGGAAATACACGCGTCGTTGCGCCAACTGTCTATGAGGAGCTGACCACCAAGCGCGTGCTGACTATGAGCCGCTTATACGGCGTTTCTATGGTAGATGAAGCCGCCATGCGTCAGTATTGTAATGATCCGGCGCAAGTGATGGCAGATACCCTTAATACTTGGTTTGCCAGTTTGATGCTGTGTAATAGTTTCCATGCAGATTTGCACGCGGGTAACTTGATGCTATTAACCGATGGGCGTATTGGTTTCTTAGACTTCGGTATCGTTGGTAAATTAAAAGCGGAAAGCTGGCGCGCCTGTATGGGTATGATGCAAGCAATGCAAGACAGTGATTATCAAGCAATGGCGCGCCATATGGTTGATATGGAAATGACTCATGGCGGCAATCAGGTTGACGTCGCGGCATTGGGCAATGATTTGCAGCGTATGATGAAAACCATCATGGCAGAAGACAAAGCCTTTACCAGCGGTGTGCCTTTTAATAGTAAAGAGCAAGCTGATGAGCTCAATAAAATGATGCTAGAGATTGTTGAGGTCGGCAAGCGTCATGGTATTCATTTCCCACGTGACTTTGCCTTATTGACCAAGCAAATGCTCTATTTTGATCGCTTTATGCGCACGCTTGCCCCTGACATGGATATGTTTAGCGATCAGCGCGTGCAAATGCTAGGGCAGACAAAAGCAGCTGAACAAGCAAGCAATCCAATTCGCAATATTTCTTAGTAGTAAGCACGTGATAGCAGTAAGTGTTGTATTGAGACGTTTTTCTATTTTTAATTGGTTAGGTATGGCTTTTTTTAACACAAAGGATTGTGGGCGTTTTGCCACAAAATGGCTCTGTCATGATGACTGCTCTTAAAAGCCGTGCTGCTACTATTATTACCCATCAAACGGCGATTGCTTGCATAGGGTTGTATTGTCTGGCAGTAGTGATGGGGTTTGGGCGCTTTTTATTTACCGCCACCTTACCTGATATCATGACGCAATTATCGTTATCGACGGTCATTGCAGGTTGGCTGGCTTCGGTCAATTATAGTGGTTATTTTATTGGGGCGCTGATTGCGATGTTTGTGCCCCAGCGTTTGACATGGCAAATGCTCATAACATGGACAGCCGTCAGCATCGTGACCACCATGCTATTGGTGGTGCCAAATCTGTCATTAAATAGCTGGTATGTTATTCGGTTACTATCGGGTATCGCCAGCGGTGTGGCCATGATTTTAAGCTCATCGCTGGTTATTCAAAACTTTAGCAATGAGCGCCGCTCAGTGCTCTCAGCTTTGCACTATGCGGGGATTGGCGTCGGTATCAGTGCCTCTGCCGTCTTGACATGGTGGCTATTAACGCTCGGTTATCATTTTGATATTATTTGGCTGGTAGCAGGAGTTATCAGTCTGCCGTTATTATGGCTACTTTATGCTATCAGACCACAAAGCTTGATTTCGTCCGCTTCACACTCATCTCAATCCACGTCCTCTAATTTACAATCCTTTCAGCAAAAGGCTCTCAAATCGAAGCCTGCCGAATTAAACCATAACAATCAAAACCTATCTGTACCGCAAGCTTATCGTAATTTTAAACGTTCGTTATATGAAGCGGCCGCTGGTCATAGCAAGGCGATTGCATTACTGTCGGCAAGTTATGTGCTGGCGGGGTTTGGTTATATTACGTCGGCGACTTTTTTGCCAGTCATGGCAACGCAGCGCCTGACAGCACAAAGCTATGCAGGGCTACTGATTTGGTTGGTGGTTGGTATCTTTGCCATGCTATCGAACCCTATTTGGGGCGCGCTTGCCAAGCGTATTGGCGAAAGCAGAACCTTGATGGGGTTGACGTTATTACAAGCGTTTGGCATGTGTTTACCGCTATGGTTTGATGGCGCTATTGGCTTGTACGGTAATGCGGTGATTTTAGGATTAACCTTTGTCGGTATGGTGTCAATGACGCTAAATTTAATTAAAAATATCAATCCCGCTTACTCAAATTTGCTGATTGGACTGGCAACTTTGGCCTATGCCATAGGGCAGTTCATAGGGCCGCTGGTCACGGTAGCGCTGGCAGGGAAACAGGATAATTTTAACGCGGGTTTATTGGTCGCAGCGAGCGGTTTATTAGTGGGATTGGTTTTAGTCTTCTTTTTTCAGCGTCAAGCTCAAAAGCAGTTAAACTAGACCACGCTACGGCTAAAGACTTCTCGTAGCTCAAAACTGGTATGCACTTGAGCGACGCCTTCGATGCGATTGAGCCTATGTAATAAAAATTCTTCATAATGTGCCATATCACGCACCCGTACTTTGATTAGATAATCTTCGGTGCGACCGGTGACAATACTACAGCTCACCACTTCATCGAAACTTTGAATTTTCTCTTCAAAATGCTCAAAGCGATCTGCAGTATGGCGATCCATGCTAATCGCAATAAAAACGGCTAAAGGATAGCCAAGTTTTTGCGCATCGGTCTGGGTATGGTAGCCGGTGATAATACCTGCTTCTTCCAAGCGTTTGATACGGCGCGCGCAAGGGGTCGCCGATAAATTCACCTGCTCGGCAAGCTCGGTAATACTCATACGTGCTTGGGTTTGTAGTAAGCGTAATAACTGTTTGTCGGTAGCATCAATATCTATAGGTAAAACATTGTTCGTATGATTATTTAACATCGGATATCACCTATCTAGTGGAATAATCTAATTATAGGTGAGACAGTGGTCTATTTCACTAAAATTTTATAAATAGTAGCTAAATAAAGCTGATTTCTAGCACAGAAACTTTGTTATTATAATGGCATAAACTTTTATTATCTCGTATGATAAAGAGTGCTTGGTCATTAGTTGCCCAGTTAAAACTATACTTCAACTCAGCTCTTTATGTTATCTAAGGATTGATTATGCCTAATCAAGCAACACGCAATGCAGACCGCGCGCCTGCAAAAGTCACCCCAAAAAATGCCGCTTTTGATTTCCGTAAATATCGTCCATTTGCGTTTGCTCCTGTGCTAGCAGATCGTACATGGCCGAGCAAGACGATTGAGAAATCACCAATTTGGGCAAGCGTGGACCTGCGTGATGGCAATCAGGCGCTGATTGATCCGATGACCATTGAACAAAAAATGCGCTTTTTTAAAACCTTGGTCGATGTGGGTTTTAAAGAGATTGAAATTGGTTTTCCGTCGGCGGCGCAAGTAGAGTTTGATTTTGCTCGCAAGTTGATTGAAGAAAATCATGTCCCTCACGATGTGACCTTGCAAGTATTGGTGCAGGCGCGTGAGCATTTGATTGCCCGTACTTTTGAGTCATTAAAAGGCGCGAAGCGTGCTATCGTCCACGTTTATAACTCAACCAGCCGCGTACAACGCGAAAAAGTATACGCTAAGGATAAAGCAGAAATTAAAGAAATAGCCATTGCTGGCGCTAATTTATTGGTTGAATACGCAGCCAAATATCCTGAAACAGAATGGGTATTTCAGTATTCGCCTGAAAGCTTTAGCCAAACAGAAACGGAATATGCGGTCGAAGTCTGTGACGCGGTGTGTGAGGTTTGGCAGCCTGAAAACGGCCAAGAAGTGATTTTAAACTTGCCGGCGACGGTTGAAGCATCAACGCCAAACGTATTTGCCGACCAAGTTGAGTATTTTTGTCGTCATATTGCCCAGCGTGAGCATGTCACGGTAAGCTTACATACACATAACGACCGTGGCTGTGCGGTAGCTGCTGCCGAGCTTGGCGTGCTTGCTGGTGCCGATCGTATCGAGGGCACTTTGCTTGGCAATGGCGAGCGTACGGGTAATATGGATATCATGGTGATGGCGATGAACTTGTTTAGTCAAGGTATTGACCCCGAGCTTGATTTTAGTAATATGAGCGAGATTGTACAAGTGGTGAGCGAGTGTAATAACTTGCCCCTACATCCGCGCCATCCGTACGTTGGTGAGCTTGTGTTTACCGCCTTCAGCGGCTCGCATCAGGATGCTATTAAAAAATCTCTTGATTACAATGAAAAACATCAAGATGAAACCAATAACGTTTGGGACGTTGCTTATCTGCCGATTGATCCGGCGCACATCGGTCGCAGCTATCAAGATGTGGTGCGTATCAATAGCCAATCTGGTAAAGGTGGCGTTGCTTATATCTTGCAGCGCAATTATGGCTTTAATTTACCGCGCTGGATGCAAATTGACTTTAGCGGCGTGGTCCAAAAACAAGCGGAAAGCGCTGCTCGTGAATTGCAAAACGATGAAATCTTACAAGCCTTTGAAGAGACATATCTACAGCAAGGCAGCTTCGAGCTTCTAGATTATAGTGTCAATAACAAAGGCGGCGAGGTCTACTTTAACGGTCAAGTACAGATGAATGGCGACACCATTACTATTGACGGAACCGGTAATGGTCCTTTGTCATCGTTTATTGATGGGCTTGCGCAGCACACAGGTAAATCTATCCATGTCATCAACTACGCTGAGCATGCGATTAATCCGCAGCACAACAGCGGTAATGGTATCGATGATGATACCAATAATGACAATAAAACCAACGCCAATGCCGCGGCTTACATTCAACTAAATGTTGACGGTGATGTTTACTCAGGCATCGGCACTTGTAGTAGCACGGTATCAGCGATGCTGAAAGGCGCGTTATCTGCTTTTGCTCAAGCGGCTAGTCCAGTTGCTGCTTAATATCGCCTTTAGCCGATAATAAAATAGTTCGATTTACGATGTTAGTCTATAACGCCATGGCTTTTGCAAATTAGCCATGGCGTTATTTTTGTGTATATACACTTAATATTTGGTAGGTGAGTTTTAAAAACAATATTGGGCATGAATTTATTGATGAAGGGTTACGTTGAGGTCATGGTTGATCAAAGTCGTACGACTAATAGCATAATGTTACTTGTGTTTTTGGTGTCTAAGACTTACGCTAATGTACGTCTTATTTATTATTATAATATTAAAAAAGGTTAATTATGGAACCTATATCTTTTGCTTCATTTTCATTGGCTTCTATTTTAGCGTCACTGCCAGTGAACGGTGAAGCGGTTAGTAAACCTACCATTACCACCCATATCAGTCCCGCTATCGCCGGACAGTGGGAGATAGATTTAGACAGTGGCATCACGATGACCAAAGAAGCGCAAGCTAAGCAGGCGGCGTCAAAGATGGAGCTGGGCAAAATTGATGAACCAAAAGTAGGCACTGGCGCTGAGGGTGGCGTGTTGATCCAAAATGAAAAGCGTATCGTCAAGGTGCAGCCAACTAGCAGTAAAAACCTGCTAACCGCTAAGTCTACTCAATGTCGGGAAATTTATAATTTTGCGGCCGATAATGAGATGTGGGCAGTCAGTGGTAAAGAGTGGACTTACGGGCGTTACTTAGTCACCCATCGTGATGAAGGCTTACCTATTATTGCGCTAAAAACGGTTTATGATAATAACGAAGTCGATTGCTCGGGTAATCAGGTAGATCAAACTGGCGAGGCATTAATAGCGTTTTTGAACCATGAAGGCAATAAAATGCAGTGGTGCGCCGATCCTGAGGGTACAGAATGCTTTATGAATTTCACCAGAATATTACCTTAGCATTCTTTTAGCGTTATTTATAAAATTTAAGCAGCACTTTATAAAATTTAGACATATAAAAAAACCGCTATCTTTTTGAACTGACCCCCATAAGTTGGACACAACTTTTGGGGGTTATTTTATGAAATACGACATAGACTTTAAGATAAGAGTGATCGTCTATTATCAGCAAGGTCATTCCGCTTATGCTACCGCAAAGCATTTTAATATTAATGATAAAGATGTTTTTAAGTGGGTCAACCAGTACTTAAAAGACGGTATACTTGCAATCAAACCTAAAACTGGCAAAGCCATCTACAGTCGTGAGTTCAAGCTTCAAGTCCTGACCACAATGGCAGGTGAAAGTTTAAGTCAATCACAAGCCGCTTTGAGGTTTAACATTAGCTCACCTGCTTTAATCAGTGCTTGGCGTAGCTCCTATGCCCGTCATGGTATGCTAGGCTTAACTGCTAAAGCTAAAGGACGACCCACTGTGAAGCATCCTTATCTCACTGACAAACCTGACCATGAAAAGAGTATAGAAGAGATCAAACGCGAGAATGAGTATTTGCGTGCGGAGAATGCTTATTTAAAAAAGCTCGATGCCTTGCTCAAAGAGAGGAAAGCCAACCAGACAAAGCAAGGCTCATCGAAGGATTAAGAGAGCATCATCCATTATCTGATCTACTCGCCATAGCAAAGCTTGCGCGGAGCAGCTTCTACTACCATAGAGCGAGTCTTACTAGTAAAGATAAATACGCCGATCTTAAACAGCGTATCCGTGATATCTACCATCACCATAAAGGTCGATATG
>NZ_JABAST010000024.1 GCF_016107575.1 Psychrobacter faecalis
AAACCACAAAAATATCCCAAAAAAAATACCAGTCAGCGTTAACTGACTGGCATTACTCTTATTAGAGGGCTTTTTTGTGGCTTAAATAATAGACAATACAATTGATAACGTTAGCTAAACGTTGATTTACAGCTATTCAAATAAAGCTTGCTACAATAAAGTGGTAAATCCAAACAATAAACACAATTAAATCTGTATCATTTAAGGAGAAAAGGTATGTTGGGTGAACCTGAATATAGTATGAATGAACTTTTTGCGCAATTAGGGCTGGATAGCTCGGACGAAGCAATAGATGCATTTATTGAAAAGAATCAATTAGCCAAAGAAGAAGAGCTCACCGATGCGCATATTTGGAACGACAATCAACGCGCTTTTTTAAAAGAAGAATGGTTTAAGGATGCCGCTTGGGTAGAGACTATTGACGAATTAAATGTACGTCTGCACCCTGACGCCTAAAAACAATAAAGTATAGACATAAAAAGTAGTACCGTAAATAAAACCCACAAACGTTATGAACGCTGTGGGTTTTTTATTATCGGTCTGATAATGATAGCTATCTATTTAATCAGGCTGCTGGGCACGCCATTCGAGTAAATCAATCACGTCATTATGAATGCCTGCTTTTAACGCCTCTAAACTTTCATAATGGCGCTCACCATGCAAATAATGCAAAAAGCGTACCTGCAAGGTTAAGCCGTATAAGTCTGCTTGCAGCTTAGGAAAGTGTACTTCTAAGCGCCAATCATGTTCTTTATCTACCGACGGTCTGATACCAAGATTGGCAGTACCAAATAAGCTATGCGGACGTAGACCTTTCACCCCTGGATTTTCATTATCAGTGAGTGCGGTTAGACCATTTGGTATGACATTGCCATTGTCATCGAGACTAACAACATCGACAGCAAAAATACCATGTAAGGCAGGTTTGATGCGTTTTAAATCGACATTGGCAGTGGGGAAGTCCATGGTACGACCGATTTTATCACCACCAATGACGACGCCTGTCATCGCATAGTCGCGTCCCAGTAGGGCGTTAGCTGCGTCAATATCGCCAGCCATCAATAAGTCTCGGATACGCGTCGAGCTAATGCGCGCGCCTTTACCTTTATCGTCGATAACGGTGTGCAGATTGGTCACATCTAAGCCATAATCGCGTAGAAACTGACTGTCACCAGTACGGTCATGACCAAATTTAAAGTCATCACCCAATACCAAAGCTTGGACGTTTAAGCGCAGTGCCAAAATATCGGCGAATGCCTGCGCTGATAGGGAGCGAAAATCGCTATCGAAGCTGGCGACAATTAGTGTCTCGATGCCGTATTCTGCCAGTAAAGCTTGCTTTTCGGCAAGGTTGGTGAGGCGAGCAGGCGCGGTCGCTGGCGCAAAGAACTCACGCGGCTGTGGCTCAAATATCATGACAGCTGAGCCAAGATTTTGCGCTTTGGCAAGCTCACGCACTTGCGACAGCATCGCTTGATGACCTAAATGGACGCCATCAAAGTTACCGATAGTCAGTACGCAGGGCGGCAACGCTACTGGGATAGTATTGGCCGGTAAAGCGTTTGGCGACGCCATCAGTTGCTCAAGAAAATAGGTGTTCATAAATGTCAGCTATGATAGATAAGACCAATAAAAAATGAAAAACACACTGCGATTAAAACAAACTTTTAAAACAGATGTGTTTAAAAGCAGCCATTATAAAGTAAAATAGCCCTACTAACATCCTATAGTCTGTTGTTAATCAAACAACCATGCTAACAGCTAAACGTCTATTAATCACTTATCCCTATTTTTATTATTATCTATGAATATTCATGATGGAAACGCTATGCCTGCTGCTATCTCTACGACGGATTATGATAATGGCTATGACTCTATACAGCCTACATCATCCGTCTATAAACTTAACGAGCGCTTTATAGTGCAGCGTGCCATTCAAGACGACTTACCCGCAATTTTAGCCATTTATAACCAAAGTATCGCCGGCAAGCAAGCAACCGCCAATCTCACACCCGTGACTTGCGCAGAGCGGCAAGATTGGTTTGATGAACATCTAAATAGTGACACGCGGCCGATTTATATTGTTAGAGCTGTGCTTGAAGATGCAGATATGAGTGTCGAAAAAATGGTTTTGCCAATCGTCGCTTGGGGTAGCTTTAGCGATTTGTATACACGGCCCGCTTATCATATCAGCACGGAGATTAGTATCTACTTGCATCAAGAGCATCATGGTCAAGGATTGGGCAGCTTATTGACCCGCTGGATGCTGACGCAAGCGCCGAGCTTAGGTATCCATAACGTGGTTGCGCTTATCTTTGCCCATAATCAGCCAAGCTTAGGATTGTTCCGTAAACTTGGCTTTGAGCAGTGGGGCTATATGCCAAAGGTTTGCGATATGCAGGGATTTATCGCCGATGTCGTGATGCTTGGTAAAGCGGTCATTGCCGATAGTAATGATCAATGAAGATAGCGATGACTAATAAAAATAGTAATGACCAGTAATAACGCCAAATGAAGCAAGGTTAGAGAATGGCAGCTAGATGCCTTATCCTAAAATCTTCCATTTGCCGTCGATTTTTTGTAGCTCATAAGTCAATGGCGCAGGCTTACTTTGACCTCTTAACATAATCTCACCCATGATGGTGGCACGGGTTTTATCATCGTTGTATTTAGTATCAGTAAAAGTCACCCCATCAACGGTTTGCTGAAACGCGGATTGCGTTTTGGCAAGCTCTTCCTCAAAGTTTGTCATATCAACTTTATAATACGTTGCAGCTTGTTTGGCGTCGCCATAATACAAACTGTCTAACGCTTTTTTAACCGTATCTTCTGGCGTGCCATTTTGAGTTGGATTGGTCACCAAGCTTTTTTGCTTAGCGTCATCGTTCACTGAGGCCACTGGATTGATAGTATCGCTCGTGATGATGGTTTTATCTTGAGTGCTATCTGTTACTTGCGCATCTTCACTCATATTATCCGTACCCACTGATTTTGCTTCGTCAGTCACAGTGTCATTAGATGTTTCAGCGATTGCTGTAGTGTCTTCATTATTATTGACAGCAGTCTCAGTGTCGCCCTTATCATTATTGCTACAACCACTTAAAAGTAGTCCAGTAGACAAGATGCCAACAGTCAGTAGGCTTGGTAAGCGTGACAAGGTTGTTGATAAAGCTGTCTGTGAAGCTGATGATTTAATCGTCATGTTAGTCCCCAAAATTATGTATTTAGTAGTAATTATGGCAACTATCAGCCGCATTCACTGTCAATTCTCATACCTAGCTTGTTTTGGTTTGGTAAGTTACAGCCCTACTCAGGGCTTAACAATAAATGCTTAATAATAAGTGCTTAACCATGCTTTAGCTGGCGCGGCCGGAAACCTGTTGCTAGTAGCACGACGCCATAAACCACCGCACCAACGACGCACATAATCAGCAGCGCAACGATACGTTTCCACTGCGCATCATTGGTTGGGAAATAGGGCAGCATGACATAAAGCACCGCAACCATAGAGGCGGTAGAAAGCCCAAACTGGCCAAACAGCTTTTTCCAATGACTGCCAAAGCGGAAAATCTCGCGCTTATGCAAGAAGTAATATAACAAGCCTGCGTTCACAAATGCCGCACCCGTCGTTGCCAATGCCAAACCACCATGTAGCGGCATATCTAAGAAATAAAAGATACCGATAAAAATCACACTAAAAATCATATTGGCAAAGACGGAGATAATACCGATTCTGACTGGCGTTCTGGTGTCTTGACGGGCAAAAAAGGCGGGCGCGAAGATTTTAATTAACATAAAACCTAAGATGCCGCCTGCCATGCTTTTTAGCGCCAGTGAGCTCATTTGTGCATCGCGTAGGGTAAATTCGCCACGTAAAAACAGCGCTTGCATGAGTACGTCAGAGAGTATAAACAGTGCTGCCGATGCCGGTACGCCGACCAAAATAATTAAGCGCGCTGCCCAGTCGATGGTCTTTTTGAAGCTGACGTCGTCTTTTTGCGCTTCACTTTTCGATAGACTTGGTAAAATAACCGTACCGATTGCCACCCCAATTAAGCCAAGTGGCAACTCGCTCATACGCTCAGCAGCATATAACCAAGAAACCGAACCGCCAATCATTAATGAGGCAAATACGGTGTTGAGCAGCAAATTAATCTGGGTGACAGAAACGCCAAAAATAGCCGGCAGCATCAATTTCAAAATACGGCGCACGCCTTCGTGTTGAAAGTCTATTTTTGGGGCGACCAGTAGTTTTTGTTGCGAGAGCTGTGGTAGTTGTATCAATAACTGCAATAAACCTGCGATAGCGACGGAATAACCCAGCGCCATAATAGGCACATCAAACATCGGCGCAAACACTAGAGCACCACCAATCATACATAGATTTAGCAAAACAGGCGCAAAGGCGGGCGCGGCAAAACGCCCGTAGCTTTGTAAAATACCGCTGGCAAAAGCGGTCATAGAAATAAACAATAAATAAGGGAAGGTTAGGCGCAGCAATTCAGCAGTGATAGCAAATTTATCGGGCTGATCAGCAAAGCCTGGGGCAAATAAGGTCACTACCCAAGGGGCGATTAATATCACCACGACCGTCAGCATTGATAATACTAGCAATAGCGCCCCTGACGTGCGACTGACTAAAATCTGTACCTGCTCTAAACTATATTTTTCTTTATATTCAGACAGTACAGGAACAAACGCTTGGCTAAAGGCCCCTTCGGCAAATAGGCGGCGTAAAAAGTTGGGAATCTTAAAGGCGACCAAAAAGGCGTCCATCAGACCGCCGGCGCCAAAGACGCCTAACAAGACGACATCACGCACCAAACCTAAGATACGCGACAGCATGGTCATACTACTGACCACCATGGTTGAACGAAATAACCGACTTTTTGCCATGAGAACCTATTTTGCTAATTTGTTTGCTGATGGTTGTTTGCTAATGTAGCATTGTTGAAAAACTGACGGATTATAGCACTTTCATTGTCCTGATAAATGGATTGAATGTGGAATAACATCTGTCGTTTACAGAAATTTTAATAAGAGTGTTTACTCAATCTTGGTTGTAAAGTGATGACTGACTTGCAATATGGCGGGTAACCATCTCTCGCAACTTTGTCCATTCAAAATAATCACCGGGGTCAGTTTTGCGACCGGGCGCGATATCACTATGACCAGTAAGATGCCTACGAGTTTTTGGATAAGCGTCATAGATAGCGACGATAACTTTGGCAAGTGTTTCGTATTGAGCCGCGCTAAAGGACACAAAATCTGAGCCTTCAAGCTCAATGCCAATGCTATAATCATTACATTCAGGGCGACCCAAGTAGCTGGAGCGCCCAGCATGCCACGCGCGTTCGTTAAAATCGACAAACTGGGTAATCGCGCCATCTCGCTCTATAAATAAATGTGCTGAGACTTCTGCACCTTTAATAGTTTGAAAATATGGATGCGCCTCCCAGTCTAATTGATTGGTAAACAAGGCTTTGACATAATGTAGACCGTCAGCATCACAAGCGCCAAACTCATTGGGCGGCAAGCTAATATTGTGAATAACGATAGCATCAATCGCGATATTTTCAGGACGTTTATTAAAGTTGGGCGAGGCAAGCCAAGTCGCAGCGGATAATCGACCGGCATGGATAGTCATTGGCGATGCTATGGACATAATACTCTCTTCTATAATGTGATAATAAGTGCGCAGTAAATACTATTAGTTATATTTTATTATCAATAAATGGCGCATTTAACTAAAAATAACCTTTAAAAAAAGTTGTTTAAAATGTTTTAAGACAGTGATACATCATATCACTCTAATAATTCGATAGAATTCTAACGCGTTACGCGTCTGACCCCTACAGTGCGAGATGTTACTCATGTCCATATATTCAAAATATTCGAACCTTTTGGCGCTAGATTGTACGCCAACAAACACGCCAACAAACATTGGCAGGCGAGCGCATTTGCCGCTTACCATAGCTGGACTGCTACTGACCTCGCAAGCACAGGCGTTTTTGCCAACGCCCGCGTCTCTTGTGACGACAGGGGAGTTGGCGCTGGATGCCAATGAAACTATTGATAGCAACTTGGTCACTACATCACAAAATGCTGAGCCAATATTATCGACTTATACGAAGCCCATTGTTGCCAAAGCAAATGCCGAAACAAATAATATCATCGAAGAAAGTCACAGCCCAAAGATAGAGGTAGCTTCTTCTACATCTCATACTAAAAATATTAATAACGCCGATACAGAGCAGCTATTAGCATCATGGCGCGCGCACGCACAAGTAAAAAATCTTGCCCAACATATAACATGGCGACGGTTATTATATTTCTTTGATGATCAAAGGAATCTAATCGGCAAGAAAAAAGACAGCAGTATCGTTGATGATGATGCATTTTACTTAAGTAAAAATGGACAGCATGATTCAGCGGCCGAGCTTGATGCCTTGCTCGTTGCCCTTGCTGACGAAATGGCTACGACTCCGGATAATAGGACTGCTAATAGCAAGCTTTCTAATCCTACCGCTCAAAATTCAGTACAAAGCTCAGTACTATGCCGTTTTCCCGCGCGCGTACAATGGCTGACTGATACACTCAATATCGACAAAAGCGGCTTGCAAACCGACTGTCCAGAGCTGAATGACTGGATGCAAAAGCTGGCACCTGAGCAGCTGTCTATTATGTTTGCACAAGAATATTTAGACAATCCTATTTCAGCCTTTGCTCATACATTATTGCGTATTGACTCTAAAGCCAGCGTTGCCGATCCAAGCCAAATTCATCATGCGGTTGCGTTAAATTATACGGTAGGTGGCGACTCAAGCGATAACTTTTTGGTCTATGCCATCAAATCGATGAGCGGTGGTTATGACAATTTGATTGAAATTGACCCATATCCGGAGAAGCTGGCGAAATACCTGCAAGAAGATGAGCGCGATGCGTGGACCTATCAATTGGATTTGACCCCAGCGGAAGTGCAGCAAATTATGCTGCATGTTTGGGAGATCAAGGATTTGAAGTTGCCATATTACTTTACCACTGATAACTGTGCGTCTGAGATTTTACGCTTGATTGATGTAGTACGCCCGCAGCAGCATTTATTAAGCCGCCTGCCTTATGCGGTTATTCCCTCAGATGTCGTGCAATTGCTCGATAGCGAAAATCTACTTGCCAGCACCAATTATACGCCCGCCGATAGCACCTTGCGTCAAGCGCAGTTAAACAAGGTTAAAGAGCAGCGTGCGCAATTGGGCTATCATAATAGTGCTAAGCAGACGCTGAATGAGATTAAATCTGCTCAGTCTAATGCTGTCTCAAGCATAGCCGCTGACGGTCAGACATTGCTCCCACGGCTTATTACAGTAGCGGATAACAATCCGATAGACAGACATCCCTTGCAACTGGGATTTATCGGGCTAGGGCAGCGCGGTGATAATAATTATATTGATTTAGGCGTGCGCGCAGGTTATCACGATACCCTTGACCGTCCGTCAGGTTTCCCGCAGTTCTTTGATTTAGAAGGCGCGGCTGCAACCTTGCGTCTGTATGACAGCGATAATGATAAGGCCAATCATCCAAGTAGTGTGGTCTTGCAAAATGTGACCTTGGTGCGCGGTCGCTCGTTCAATCCAGTCAATTCTGCCAAAAAAGGTAAAACCTGGGGCGCAAGTATCGAAGCGACACGCGTAAATGACGGCTCACAGCAAGAGGGTAGCGATCATTTAGTCGGCAGTTTGGGCTATGAGACGGGTTGGTCATGGGCGTTTGGCACCCCTAGCGCGGGCACAGGCGAGATGCCGCCGCAGCTATGCTATACATTCTTGGCAGGTACGGCGCAAGCAGGCCGCGGTATTAATAAAGGCTATCGTGTCGGCGCAGGCGTCAATGCTGGTTGCCGTTATCAGATTAACAATCAGTTACGTGCGCAGGCTGAATTGCAACTGCCATATTGGTATCATGGCAGCAGCGACGAGTCTAATGCCCGTGGGCATTATTGGCAGCCGATATCGACGTTAGGGCTGCAATACGATATTGATAAAAAACAAGCGTTACGTATCAATGCCAACTACGAATGGCAAGATCGTATCGATGCCAAAGAAGACATACAGCTGTCGTATAGACGCTATTTTTAGCATCTTTTATGAAAAGCCGTTTTATTAATAAAGGTTTTAATAGACAGTCCTCACAAGCAGTTATCGAACAAAGGATAAATGATGAGTACGCAAAATTTACTAATTATTGGTCAAGGTGATATCGGCTTACCCGTCACCAATAAGCTCGCTCAAGACGGCCTAAACGTCATGGGGCTGGCACGCCGTGAGCGTCATCATTATGATATCCATGATTCAGCTAAGTTTTTGCAAGCCGATGCGTTAACGCTCAGCGCTGAGCAGCTGCAAGACTTTACTGCGATAGCGATTATCGTCACCCCTGATGACTATTCGACCAGCGGTTATCATGACAGTTACTTAGCCATCAGCCAGCATTTGGCAACATTGGCGGATAAACTAACCAACCTTACGCGCGTTGTTTTTATCTCATCAACGGGTATCTATGGGCAGGATAATGGCGCATGGATTGATGAAAATACCGCCCCTGTAACGCCAGAGCGTGAAGCTTCGCAAGTGATATTGCAAGCAGAACAAGTATTGCAACAAGGTTTCGGTAATAAGGCGATTATCATTCGCCCGAGTGGTATTTATGGACGCGAGCGCCTGATGCGGCTGTGTAAAGCCCGCGAGGAACAAAAAGAGCCAGTGGCAGCAGCGCACTGGAGCAATCGCATTATGGATCGTGATTTGGTTACTATTATTGCCAATGTCATGACCATAGGCACGCCAAAACCACTTTATATCGCTACTGATTATGCACCAGTCACCACTTTTGAGCTGAGCACTTGGTTAAGTGAACAAATAGATGCAAAGCCGCCTGCTATGGATAATTCAAAAACGAAAGTAACGGGAAAACGTTTGCATAGCAATATTTCGTTAGCGTGGCTGGACTATCCTGATTGGCAAGCAGGTTATCGAGATATTTTGCAGCATCAAGAGCAAAAACAACATCAAAAGTAAAATGACTGTTTGATTGCTTTTATTTTTACATCTTTTAAATTGGTAAGCCTAGGGAACATCTATGACTCAGCATTCTACTTCTGACGATGGTTTATCCAGTGCTGATTCTATGGCAGAGGAGCAATTTGCAGAAGGTTATGCTGAGCAGTCCGCTCATTTAGCAAATAGTCAGCAGCCGGCGATTGTCCATCCTAATTTTGATCCTAAGCGTTTGCCACTCGATCCTGCTCGGCCATTGACTGATATTCCAGAGCCTGCGCGGCGCTTAAATGGTCAGCTGCGCCGCTTATATGGCAGCTCGGCACGTTTTTATCAGCCTAAGACGGACCGCTTATCGAAATGGGCGCTAGTGGCTTCAGAAGCATTGGCCGAGCATTTATCACTGCTCAGTGCGGCAAAGCTGATTGAGTTGCCCGAGAGTTTTTATCACAATCATAGCGATCAGCCGTTATTATCGCCATTGACTGATATGACGTTGCTTGATATGGCAGATATTCAGCGCGCGCTACAGGCATACCCAAAGCTGACACGTTATGGGTTTGCGAGTGTCGATAGCATAAATATTGATAATAATATTAATAAGCCTTTAAAGACAGAATCCCTACGAGCATTGACCAGACGTTATAATCCTGATGAGCTGCTTAATAGCGTCTATGCTGACGATTGGCAAGTGGTATTGCAGCCGCAGCAATTTGACAGCGGCGCGGGCAGTTTGGCGACCGATATTATGGCTTGTAGTGTCGCCGTCCATGCTTTAAAGCAATGCGGTACGCGCAGAACCATCAATCACAGCTACAGCGCGGCGCAAATTTGTCAGCATCTGCGTAGTTATTTGCTCAGTCAAATAGTGTTTGAGCCCGCACAGCGCCATGCTTATCGTCAAGTGCGCTTATTTACGGGGCATATTATCGTTGCTGCCTATCATTTAGGCTGGGACATACAAGTCAGTCACGATGGGCAATGCTACTTTACTATCTCATCGCGCTGCGGATTATTGACGCGTTATGCGAATATGCAAGATTATGATATCAACGGTTGGTCAAGTTAAGCCGACGCGACTATAATGCCTTGCACAACTTTTTGATTGTTCAATTTTCATTTTTCTTTGCTGATAGGAAGACCCTATGCTGAATGCCGCCACGCTTAATAACGCTCAACATGCACAAAACGCCTCATTTTCATCGCATCAATTTATCCAATTGGCTTTAGACAATCAGGTCTTAAAATTTGGCGAGTTTGTGCTTAAGTCTGGACGTATTAGTCCATACTTTTTTAATGCAGGTTTGCTGGCGTCAGGTGAGATGTTATCGTTATTAGCCCGTGGTTATGCCGATGCCTTAGCGGAAAAGATGGCTGAACAAATGGCAGCTAGTGATAATGGTACAAATGAGCAAGAGCTGGTCATTTTTGGAGCGGCTTATAAAGGCATACCCTTTGTCGCCGCAACCGCACAAGCGTTATGGCTACACCATGGCATCAATGCTAAATGGGGCTATAACCGTAAAGAAGCCAAAACCCATGGCGAAGGTGGTAATTTAGTCGGCGCTGATGTCAGTGGCAAGGCCGTCTGGGTGCTTGATGATGTGATTACCGCTGGTACGGCAATGCGCGAAGTGGTTGAGATTTTGGAGCAAGCGGGCGCCAGGGTGGCTGGTATTATCGTTGCGCTTGACCGTAAAGAAAAAGGTTTAGCGGAGCGCTCTGCTATTCAAGAGTTGGCAGAAACCCTAGACGTGCCGGTACGTGCCTTGGTCGATATTGACGATTTAATCAGCTACTTAGCAGGAAGTAGCACAGATAAAGATGCTGCCCAGCTTGCAAAAATGCAGCATTACCGCGCCCAGTACGGCGTATAATTTATCGCAAATGTGGCTGCACTCAGGTCATGTTTAAATAAAGTTTAAGTGACATTTGAGCCATACGCTATGTCCTCAATGTCTTTGAGATGTTTGCTTAAATAATTAATACTATAACGAAAGTGAGCCTTATCATGAGCCAAGAACAACAAAAAAAATCGTTAAAAATACTGGTCATTATGGATCCAATTGAGCTGGTCAATTATAAAAAAGATACCACGCTGGCGATGATGTGGTCGGCGCAAGACCGTGGGCACAGCCTTGGCTACTGTCAGATTCATGATTTATGGCTAGACCGTGGGCAATTGATGGTCGATAGCCAGCCGGTGACAGTCAAGCGTGACCCCGAGGATTTTTATGCGTTAGGGGATAAAGCGACAGCGCCAGTCAGCGACTATGATGTGATTTTGATGCGTAAAGATCCGCCGTTTGACATGCGCTTTATTTATGCCACTTATATGCTTGATCATGCTAAAGCCGCAGGCGTGTTGGTGGTGAATGACCCACAAGCGATTCGTGATTGTAATGAGAAGCTGTTTGCGACGTGGTTTAGCGATTATATGAGCCCAACGATTGTGACCAGTAAACAGGCGCATATTCGTCAATTTATCGCTGAGCAGCAAGACGTTATCGTTAAGCCATTAGATGGTATGGGCGGTACGGGCATCTTCCGTTTGACCGCTGACAGTCCGAATATCGGCGTGACGCTGGAGATTTTAACGGAACTTGAGACGCTACCTATTATGGCGCAGCGTTATTTGCCAGAGATTAAGCAAGGTGATAAGCGTGTGTTAATCGTCGATGGTGAAGTGGTCGATTATAGCTTGGCGCGTATCCCGGTAAAAGGTGAGACGCGCGGAAATCTTGCCGCCGGTGGTAGTGGGGTTGCGATGCCGCTCACCGATATCGAGCGCCAAGTAGCAGAGGTAGTGGCACCGATTGTCAAAGAAAAAGGGCTAATGTTCGTCGGTTTAGACTTAATCGGTGGCCGTATCACTGAAATTAACGTCACCAGTCCAACCTGTGTGCGTGAGATTGATGACCAATGCGGTACTGATATTGCAACTGACTTTATTGTCGCTATCGAGAAAAAACTGGCTGTTTAAGCTATTTATTCTAAAGTATTGGTCTAAATAAAGCCTTTAAACGATAAGTTTAGGCAACGCCGTAAGGATAGAGTAATTTATCACTAAGCTATGTGCACAATACTTAAAAAACAGTGTGCTAAGCTATAATGATAGACCGTATCTCTTAATAGCACTTTTAAAAAGTGATAAAAAATCATGAAAAATGATTTTTTGACCTGTTAAGTGAATTTATAAAAGCCAAGCCGCGATGAATCACGGCTTGGATTTTTATTATTCATACGGCACAAAATGCTGTCTATCCGGCAGCGATTTACACTATACTATGCGGGCTTTTATAAGGCTGTTTTGGTTCGATAGATAGCGCAATCAAAAGATAATAAGTCTTTCATATACATAAAGAAAAGATAGGCAGACGTTCATGAAAACACCGCATATATTAATGATGGCTGCGGGGACAGGCGGGCATGTATTTCCAGCGCTAGCAGTTAGCGAAGAATTGACCAAGCGCGGCGCTGTTATTCACTGGCTGGGTACGCCACATGGCATGGAAAATCGCTTGGTTGCACCGACTGGCTATCCTTTTCATGCGATTGATATGCAAGGGCTGCGCGGTAAAGGCGTAGGGCGCTTGCTTAAGTTACCGGTTAATTTGTTGTCAGCGACGATGGCGGCGATCAAAGTCATCCGTGGCAATCAGATTGATGTGGTTGTTGGTTTTGGCGGATATGTCACCGCGCCCGGCGGTATTGCGGCGCGCTTAACCAAAACGCCGCTAATTATCCATGAACAAAATGCCATTGCAGGCATGAGCAATCGCTATTTGGCCAAGATGGCGACCAAGGTCATGCAAGCGTTTGAGAATACCTTTGCGAATAGCCAGCATGATAGCAAGATTGAAACGGTGGGAAATCCCGTGCGCAATGCTATTAGCGGAGTTGCCGAGCCTAGTGTGCGTTACGATGTTAATGATAACTCGCCGCTTAAACTGTTGGTGGTTGGTGGTTCGCTTGGCGCGCAAGTGTTAAATGAGACGCTGCCAAAAGCATTGGCTTTGCTTGACCGTCCGTTTGAGGTGCGTCATCAATGTGGACGCGATAATGAAACCGCTACGCAAGCGGCGTATGATAGTGAAGCGTTAAGCGCTCATCAGTTTACTGTGCAGCCATTCATCGATGATATGGCAGCGGCGTATAATTGGGCTGATATCGTGGTTTGTCGAGCGGGGGCATTGACGGTGACGGAAATTCAAAATGTTGGGATAGCGGCAATATTTGTCCCGCTACCAAGCGCCGTTGATGATCATCAGACCGCCAATGCGCGCACCTTGACCGAGCACCAAGCAGGGATTTTGTTGCCACAAAGCGAGCTAACTCCTAACAAGCTGAGTAATGAGCTCAATATGCTAGATAGACGCGCTTGTTTGGAAATGGCAGAAAAAGGCCATGCGCTTGCCAATCGTCAAGCTTGTCAGCGAGTTGCCGATATTATCTGGCAAGCGTTATAAAAACTGATTGTTTTGTTTATTATTTTTATTACTTATTATTAACCAAATTTGTTCGTCTTCAATAAAGAGAAAACCCTATGCCGACCTCTGCTAAATCTTTAACCAAACGTTTGATTGAAATACCAGAAATGCGCCGTATCCAGCATTTGCATTTTGTTGGCATTGGTGGCTCGGGGATGTGTGGTATCGCTGAAGTGATGAACAATCAAGGTTATACAGTCAGTGGTTCGGATATTGCTGAAAGCTTGGTGACGAAGCGCCTAGCACAGATTGGTATTGATATCGCGATTGGGCATGATTCCAAAAATATCGCCAATGCCGATGTCATCGTCGTCTCATCTGCCATCGACCGTAGCAACCCTGAAGTAAAGGCAGCGCTTGAAGCGCGTCTGCCTGTGGTACGCCGTGCAGATATGCTCGGCGAGTTGATGCGCTATCGTCATGGTATCGCTGTAGCGGGCGCGCATGGTAAAACCACCACCACCAGTCTGCTGACGACGATGATGGCAGAAGGTAAGCTCGATCCGACTTATGTCATTGGTGGTAAATTAAATGCTTCTGGTAAAAATGCCGCGCTTGGTAGCAGCCGTTATTTAATTGCCGAAGCCGATGAATCTGATGCGTCGTTTTTAACTTTGCATCCGATGGCGGCGATTGTCACCAATATTGATCAAGACCATATGGAAACCTATGGCAACAGTTTTGATAAATTAAAAGCCGCTTATATCCAGTTTTTACAAAATATGCCGTTTTATGGTTTAGCGGTGGTCTGCGGTGACGACCCTGAATTGTACGCTATGATTGATGACATCGGGCGTCCGGTATTAACCTTTGGGCTTGAGCCGTTTAACGATGTACAGGCGGTTGATTTGGTCAGCGAAGGTACAAAAACTCACTTTACCGTGCTACGCCGTGATCGCGAGCCATTACGTCTGACTTTGAATATCCCCGGTGTACACAACGTTTATAATGCACTGGCTGCTATTACCATGGCAACCGACGAAGGCGTCGACGATGAAGCAATTACCCGCGCCCTACAAAAATTTGCCGGTGTCGGTCGCCGCTTTGAGCAGCAAGCGTCTGTAGAGATAGACGATGGTAACGTCTTGCTGATTGATGATTATGGTCACCATCCAAGAGAAGTCGATGCCACTATAAAAGCGGCGCGTCAAAGCTTCCCTGAGCGCCGCTTAGTCATGATGTTCCAGCCGCACCGCTATAGCCGTACGCGTGATTGCTTTGATGATTTTGTCGAAGTGCTTTCAAGCGTTGATGAGTTGTTGTTATTGGACGTTTATCCTGCTGGTGAAACTCCGATTGCGGGCGCTGATACCAAAGCCTTGGCACGCAGTATCCGTTTGCGCGGCGCCGTTGAGCCAACGATTATCGATAAAGCTAATATCGCCCCGGTCATGCAGCGTTTGCTCAAAGCCAATGACATGCTAATCACCCAAGGGGCAGGAAATGTCGGACAAATAGCAGTCGAATTGGCCGCTAATAATCTATATATCAAACAAGCCGCAAAAGAATTTTAGGAATAAGACTCATGACTATTAATAACCAAGAAAACATTAAACAAGAAAACAATCAGCAAAAAAATGAAAGCAACATTGATAAAAGTATCAATGCAGACGCTAAAGCTACGATTGTCAATCCAGATCTGGCGTTAGCAGCGGCGGCACAAGCACAGCAAGATAATGCTGCAAGTCATGAGCAAAACGATAAGGCCGTTCCTAGCATCGCAAACAGCAAAGTCAAAGACGCCAGTCAGTTTGGTAAAGTTGCCGTCATTTGTGGCGGCAGTAGCAACGAGCGCAGCGTGTCATTAGACAGTGGGGCTGCCGTATTAAAAGCGCTACAAAACCAAGGTGTTGATGCCACTCATTTTGACCCAAAAGATCAAGATATTACCGAGCTACGTAAGTTTGATCGCGTTTTTAATGTCTTGCATGGTCGCGGCGGCGAAGACGGTCTGCTACAAGGCGTGCTGCAATGGTTTAATATTCCGCAAACTGGTTCAGGTATTTTGGCATCAGCGCTTGGAATGGATAAAGTCCGCACCAAGCAGCTTTGGCAAGGCTGCGGCTTATCAACCGCGCCATTTTCATTGTTAACCGCGGATACCGACTGGCAGCAAGTGGTGAATATGCTTGGCTTGCCGCTGATTATCAAACCAGTCCATGAAGGCTCAAGCATTGGTATGACCAAAGTCAATAACCTCGATGAATTGCCTGCCGCTTATGCAACGGCGGTGCAGTGCGGTGACGCGGTGATGGCTGAGCGCTGGATTACTGGGCGCGAATTTACCATTGTTATTATCGATGACGAAGCTTATCCGGTTATTCGCCTTGAGCCTGCTGATATCACCAACTTCTATGATTTTGAAGCCAAATACAATCGTAACGATACCAGCTACTACATACCTTGTGGGCTAAGTACTGCGGATGAAAAGCACTTGCAAGATTTGAGCTTGGCGGCATTCCGTGCTGTCGATGCTAAAGGCTGGGGACGTATTGATGCGATGCAAGACGAAGCAGGCAACTTTTGGCTACTCGAGATTAATACCGTGCCGGGTATGACCAGTCATAGTTTAGTGCCAATGGCTGCCAAAGCTCGCGGTATGGATTTTGATGCTTTATGCTGGCATATTCTAGCGCAAACTTTATAGTTAGGCATTTAGCCACATATAAAATTGTGTGAATGGTTTTTAAATTGACTATATAAGCTCTATTTGATCATAAGTTCTATTTGATCAGCGATATATTTAATCATTAATAGCGCTGTCTAATACAGACAAATGTATCGCTAGCCCTGCTATAACACAGCTTCGTGTAAACTTGTGTAAATTCGTTGTTAGTAGTAAGGGTTAGGCTATTGTTTAAACGTAAAATACGTTAATATTGTAATTATTGGTCTATATTAGTGATATTTATGGTTATTTATGCAAATTTCTTTAAGTTATTCATTAAATAAGAAAAATGTTACGTTTTAATGCGCCTAACTGAGCTTTATCGCTCGTTTTAGACAAATAAATTGATAATATGGCAGTTTCATCGATTGCTGTACCGATTAGCAGATTTACCATTAATAATAAGCACTATTGGCGTTATGCAAATAGTTTAAGCAAAAATAGGGACGACGTGTATTATGACTCAAACTGTCAATGACATCGCTGACTTGATGAGTGATAACACCTCGCGCCCTAAATCTAATTTGCAAATACCCTCTATGCTCAGATATTTTTTCACAGTGTTGGTGTTAGGTTTGCTGGTGCTGATATTGGTCATGGGCGGTAAAGCATTGCGTGATGCACCGCCTGCCGCTATTCATGTCGACGATAGAGGGCTGACCGTAGCGCAATATCGTGCGTTACAACAAGTGATGAACCAACAGAGCGTGAGCAGTTTTTTTACCTCTGATTTGCAGGCGCTCAGAGATATCTCTACCGGTCTTGCTTGGGTTGACCAAGTCAGTATCAGCCGTGACTGGCAACAAGGTATTGTCGTGAAAGCGCTACCAAAACAGGCCGTGGCAAATTTTGGTACCGAGCGTTTAGTTGATGCGAAAGGCGCGGTTTTTGTGCCGGCTGATAGTAGAGAGCTGACGCAAGAGCAATTTGCGACGCTGCAAGGCGATATAGCGCAAGCGCCAGTTATTATGCAACAGATGCAACAAGTTAACGACTGGTATGCACCGCTCGATATGCAAGTTGAGGATATCATTTTATCGCCAAGAATGACGTGGCTGATTCGCTTTGATAATGGCTTACGTGTTATCGTTGACAATGAAAACACTGCGCAAAAACTGTTGAATTTAAGTCAACTGCTTGGTAATCAATTAAGTAATCGCCGCGATGAAATGCAGTCCGTCGATCTTCGTTATAAAAATGGATTTACTATCGCATGGAATTTGGCGCCCCCAAAAGATGGTGAAACACCGCCATAAAATAGCATCGTAAAATCATACTAAGCAATAAAAATAAAGCACCATAAATTAAGAAAGCAATCGATTTCCAATACCCGTTTGCTTCTTGATAAAGAGAGTTTACTGATAATATGACCGCGTGATCATAACGCATTTTTCAATGATTTAATGGAGACATCATTTGCTCTCCTGTTTAGCGATAATTTGTCTGGTACCATGAAAAATACTGAAAATCTGGTTGTTGTCCATTTAAGTGCCACGGCAGTCTATGTCGTTATTGGTAATGTTGTGTCTGCAAAAGACATACGTATTATGGGTGTGGGGCAAGTTAAAAATAACGACTTCTATCAAGGTCAGATAAAGCATCGCGAACGCTTACAAGGCGCTATCAGACAAGCGATTCAAGAAGCTGAAGACACTGCCAATTGCCGCGTGCATAGCGTTTGGCTGACCTTAGCGACTCCTGAGCTGTTAAGTAAAAACAGTGCCGGAGATGTTAGAGTAGAAGACGAAGTTGTCCGTGCCCAAGATATGGTGCAAGCGTTATCCAATGCTAAGTCACAAGATTTGTCGCCTGATTATTATTTGATGCATTGTTGCCAACAAGGTATTTATATCGACAATCAAGAGTTTATGGTTGACGATGCCATTGACATGGTCGCCCACAATATCACCGTCATGTATCATATGATGATGATGCCTGTCTCTAGCCGTCAGAATATTCAAAAACTTTTGCAAAGCTGTGACGTCGGTATCGACCACATTGTTTTTGATGCGGTGACCAGCGCAGAATATAGCTTGATGCCCGATGAGCGCCAGCAAGGGGTTTGTTTGGTCGATATTGGTGCCAGTACCACCAGTATTTGCGTCTATAAAGAAAATAAGCTGATTTTTACCCATTGTATTGCCACGGGTAGCCATGAAGTGACGATGGACATTTCAGCCGATGTTGGTATCTCAATGATAGAAGCTGAGCGCCTTAAAAAAACGCACGGCACGGTCGATGTCAATAGCGTCGATCCCAGCTCGTTCTTTCTTTTTAAGCCGCAAGGCTCAGGTGACGAGATTAATATCGGTACTTATAATCTAGCGCGCATTATCGAAGCGCGCTATGAGCAAATATTTACCGAAGTGGTACGCCAATTACACGACGCCGACTTGTTAGGCTATATTGATAAAGGGTTGGTACTCTCAGGCGGCGGCAGTTCTATTAAAGGCATGATACCTTTTGCCAAAAAATTGCTAAAAATGCCAGTAGTATTGACCAATACCCATCCTGCGATTAGCGCTTATAATCACTTTGACAATGATGAATCGTTCAAACAGCTGAATATGCAGGTCAATGATCGCGCTTATCAAACCGCATTTGGTACCTTACTATATAGTCAGAGCGAGCAATTTCGTCGTAGTGAAAAAAGTGAGCCAGAAGCGATTCAAAAAAGTCGCGTGAAGGGTGTTTTTCAAAGTGCCGGACAACGTTTTGCCAGTGTACTCAAAAAGATATTATAATTCTGCTGGCAAATTTGCTTCTGTTAAGCGTTAAGCAGAGAAGAGTAAGTCACAGCATAATAAGCAAACAGATTAATAGCAGCACCCTGTACCATAACGGCATACATTGGCAACGCATGACTATTTAAGCCATTGCCCTGTTTTAATTAAATACGTTTATATATAGTAAGTCGATAGCGCGCCCTATGAGTGTGTTACTACGTATCGACCATCACGCTATCTGCAACTGGAGAAATCTTTTTATGTCAAAATACACCATGCCAGATGATAATCAGCTTCAAAGTAACGGCCAGGCAAGCTTCACTGTATTCGGTGTGGGCGGCGGCGGCGGTAATGCGGTTGAGCATATGGTACAACAAGGGATTAGAGGTGTAACATTTGTCTGTGCCAATACCGATAAACAAGCGCTCGATCGTCTTACAGCGCCGCATAAATTGCAGCTTGGTGCCAAAACCAACCGCGGTCTTGGCGCAGGGGCAAACCCAGAAGTCGGCCGTGAAGCGGCAGAAGCAGATGAAGAAGCCATCCGTGCGTTACTCGAGCATTCAGATATGGTGTTCATTACCGCAGGTATGGGCGGTGGTACAGGTACGGGTGCGGCGCCAGTGGTTGCGCGTATTGCCAAAGAAATGGAAGTCTTGACTGTAGCGGTTGTGACGACGCCGTTTAAGTTTGAAGGTGGTAAGCGTATTAAGGCTGCCAAAGCAGGTATTGAGCAGTTGACCAATTTCGTTGACTCAATCATTACGATTCCTAATGATAAGCTTATGAGCGTCTACGGCAACATCTCTATGCAGGATGCTTTCAAAAAGGCCGATGACGTTTTATTGCATGCGGTACAAGGTATTGCAGAAACCATCGCTAGCGAAGGTATGATTAACATTGACTTTAATGACATTCGCACCGCAATGACTGCTAAAGGTCATGCTATGATGGGGATTGGACGTGCTAGTGGCGATGATCGTGCGCGTCAAGCAACCGAAAAAGCCATTAGATCGCCGTTACTTGATGATTTACGTTTAGAGAATGCCAAAGGCTTACTCGTTAACGTTATTTCATCTGAGTCATTATCACTCGATGAGATGAGCAAAATCAGTGTTATCGTTGAAGAAATCACCGATATCGACGATGCCCATATTTTCTACGGCTCTGTTATTGATGAAAAAATGGGTGATGATTTGCATGTGACGGTTATCGCAACGGGTCTGACCTTAGATGAAAATGCGGGTCAAGAGCCTGAAGTCGTGGAGCAGCCAGTACCTTCTGTTAATAGTACCCAGCCTGTTGATCCGAACTTGCATACCAGTGCGCTAAACAGCCAAAAGCAAGCCCAAGCGCAGTATCAAGAAAGCCCCGTACGCGCAAATGTGACGCAAGAACAGCCTAAAACTAAAACCAACAGCATTCAAGACTACCTTAAGCGTCAACAGAATAAATAGTCTTTAACAAAGCAATCGTTAGATAGTTTGGATAAAAAAGCCAGTATTTCGATACTGGCTTTTTTGTTTTTTAAAAAAATAAAAAAATATAAGGTTGATGGTTAATAAATAGGCTTTAGTCATAATTTAGCTAAGATTGAGCATTTGTTACGTTATAAAAATAAACGTTAAAATAATGACGATAAGTGTTATCAATCAAAGAGATAAGCAAATTAACGCTTTTTAGCGCTAGCGAAATAGGGTCGGGTAATGCTACACTATGGCAATTGTAACAAAATATGTGAGAAGACAGCCATGAACCAACGAACCATAAAAACAGCAATAGCCGTTACAGGTACTGGTCTTCATAGTGGTCAACCTGTTGACTTAGAGTTTCATCCGCAGCCTATTAATACTGGCATTATTTTTGAGCGTTCTGATATAGCAGGTAGCGAACCGATTCCTGCCAGTGCCTTTTTGGTACAAGATACCATGATGTCATCGAATCTAGTATTTGGTGGCACGCGTGTGGGTACCGTTGAGCATCTGCTCAGTGCGATAGCAGGGCTTGGGGTTGATAATCTATTAATTCGCGTGTCAGCGTCGGAGATACCGATTATGGACGGTAGCGCCGCGCCATTTGTAGGTTTGCTGCTGCAAGCAGGTTTCTGTGAACAAGAAGCAGCAAAGCGCTTTATTAAAATTGTACGTCCTGTCCGCGTCAAAGTTGACGACAAATGGGCAGAGCTGCGTCCTTATGACGGCTTTGAGTTAAATTTCGAGATTGATTTTGACCATCCTGCTATTAATAAAGATTTTCAGCATGCACAATTGCAGTTCTCGACGCAAAATTTTATTGAACAATTAAGCTCAGCGCGTACTTTTGGTTTTTTACGAGATATCGAGGCTCTACGCCAAAATAACTTGGCGTTAGGTGGCAGTATGGACAATGCGATTGTTATTGATGATGCCAATATTCTTAATGAAGAGGGGCTACGTTTTAATGATGAATTCGTGCGTCATAAAATTCTCGATGCTTTAGGCGATTTATACCTCATTGGCTATCCTATTTTAGGCCGTTTTAATGCTTATAAATCTGGTCATGCATTAAACAACATGTTGGTACGCGAGATATTATCCGATCCTAGTAACTTTGAAATTGTAACTTTTGATGACAATGTAAGTTGTCCTATCGAATATTTACCTTTGAATCGTATAACAGTCGAAGGATAAATACACGAATATACACGAAGTATCGAAACATTTACGCAATATTACATAACTTGGTTATAAGCAGTACTAAATAATATTCATTTAAATAGATATTTTCTCATCTATTTTTGAAAAAATGAGCTACAACTTCGATAGAATAAAAGCTGTAGGAGATAAAAAAATCATCTGTCAGTACGGTTCACATTATGAATCACACTGACAGATGATTTTTTTTGTTTGTAAGATTACAAAAACGCAGCTTTATCCGGGTCGAATATGGGTCTAGTTTACATAACTTTACATAGCAAACCGTACTTTTTTAGGAATTAATTAAGCGCAAAAGTGCATTTTTAAGATTTTTATCGGTGGTGACATGCTCTGCAGCCTGTGATATAGTCCGCTTTGTGTTTTGGCTAAGGGCCTGATTTTCATGGGCTTTACGAGGCTTTGATGAGGTCGCTGATAACGCTTTTGATGATTTAGAATAATTATTATGAGCGGGAATATTGGCTACGACGACGCGAATTTGCTTGAGTTGTTTAAATGTAATCGACTGCTCTGTTAATACCTGCAAATAGGCGTTCTGTAAATAGCGAATATGATTGGCAGCGGTTATCGAGCCCACACTGAGTATAAGTTGCTCAGCGGTTAAGCCCACGACCCAGCAGTTATTGAGGATTTCCTCAGGTAGACAATCTACCAAAAGCTCTTTTACCTCGGTCGTTGCTTGTAGATATAAACGCATATTGTCAGCAAGAGTTTGTGGTAGTGCGCTACCGGCAAAAGCTTGATGATCAATCAGTTTAGCAAGTCGGTTAGGTTGTTTCTTTGACATCGTAAACACTCATCTTCTAGGTGACAGCAGCGATATTCATCATAAACAGCGAGCTTTTGTACTACGGATTTTATCATGTTTATTTCATGGTCATCTTCCCTAAATTAATTCATGCTTTGTCACGGACGGCGAGCAATCCTGTATTTACAATAGGTAGTAAATTTATGAAACAAGCTTTATTAATTTTGTCAGTATTGGGAATGGGTATAGCACAGACGAGTGGTGCTGTCGAAACAACCTTTCAACCAAATAATACCTTGAGTCATACCATTACAAATATCTCTACTTCTGCGAACTACGGTTCAAGTCGCAATATCTATAGCACCAATAGCGGTGCTTATGTTTCTAGCAATGACGAAATCAGCCAAGCGATTGACAATCTTAGTGCGCATGCAAAACAGAAAGAATATCAGCTTGCTTCGCTAACCAGCCGCTTATCTTATGAGCAGCGTCAGCAGCAAGCAAAATCAGTACCTGATCGTTATTCTGCTCCTGCTATCGCCGCCGCCAATGCGTCACGCGTTGCGCGCTCAAGCAGCACAGGTTACTGTGCCCGTTACGTCCGTAAAGCATTACAATCAGCAGGTTACGAGTTTACGCCAAATCCGTCAGCCTATCAGTATGCCTCTCGTGGTACGCTAGCCCAAGCTGGCTTTGCTAAGATTAGTAATAATACACAGCCACAAGTAGGCGATGTTGTGGTTTATGATCGCAGCTCAAAGCATCCGCATGGTCATATTCAAATCTTTGATGGCAATGATTGGGTATCTGACTTCCGCCAGAGTAGCATCAGCCCATATAGCGGTGTATACAGTTATACCACTTGGCGCGATTCTAAATACGTTGACGATGCATCGAACCGCGGTATCTATCTTGCTATGGCTGACTAATCAGCAAGCGTGAAATAACGATTATAGATTTTAGAATTCAGTGTTTTCTCCGAACCCAGTAATGCTCTTGATGGCATTACTGGTTTTTTTTTGCTCTAAAGCATGAGAATAAAAGGTAAATATGATTAAAGAATAGAATGAGGTTTGAGCATTGCCACTTTTTCATCAAATACTGACCAATACTGCGTGTCGTGAAAATCGGGCGGGGCGGCGTGATTGGGCGCGAAATATAACGCCGTCTTACCGAATTTAGTATCAAAGCTTAAAATCACACAAGGATGGATGTATTCAATGCCAATCTCATCGTTGGTAGTCTGTATTTGGGATAATTGGTTTAATGATAAATAAAAGCTACGCTCGAAATGATAAGTTTTAGCGCCAGCTATTAATGGACCATTAAAAGAGGAGGTTGGCATCGAACCCGATTGCAGCGCTGCGTTGTCAGCGGCGTTACTCACTGAGAAGGGAGGAGCTGTCCAATTAATAGAAGCCCGTGTTTGCCCATTTCCTTGTAACAGCGGCGTTGGCGGTAATGTCGCAGGCTTACGATAGTCGGCAAATTGATAAAGCGCATAACGGCCGTCAGGACTGGCGTTAATTTCCATATAAGGATTTGTTTTGTTATTATTTTCATTTATCGAAACGGCGCTGTTTATCAACTTGCCTGCTAAAAAGCACTCAAGACAAGTCTGCTCCCATAAATAATCTGCAAAACCCACTTGTTCAGCTTGCCATGTTGGCCAGTACAATTGCGCTGCTAACGATTTAAGCGGTAACGTGATGCAGTAATCAAGCTGTAATTGCCATTCTGTAGGCTGGGCAATGACAGCCCTATTGACCAAAGTTGCGACCACTTCTATTTGAATGCTTTTTAAGTCTCCTATGGTGACACCTAGCTGCTCGGCATCAGCGGCTAGCGTATCAGTTGCTAAGCATAAATTAAAAATTTGGCTCATAGGTCGATAATATCCAGAGTTTAATAACAGTAGCGCATTATGATACTTGTAGTATTTTATTTAAACTGACTATAAATAGCATAAAAGCCGCGAGCAAATGCAGCGCGGCTTTTATTCAATAAGATAGAACATAAGCTAAAATTAAATAGGTAGCTTATTTATTGGGCGTGACGCGCAAGGTTTGACAGCTTTGGATTGGCGTTTGGGTTTTGACGCAGTAACAGTGCCATACGGCCAATTGAGTGTATCAAAGTCGCATTAGCCGCTGCGGCAAGCTCAGCGCCAATGACATCGCGCTCTTCTTTGCTGCCAGCTGGCAATTTTACTTTGATAAGTTCATGATCGGTCAAAGCACGATCAATCTCTTCAGCGATACTTGGGGTAATGCCTTTATTGCCAATCATAACAATCGGTTTTAGGTCATGACCAATGCCTTTTAGGCGTTTAACGGTAGCGTTATCGAGTTGCATACTATTCCTAGATGTTGGTAAAAATAAAAGCAGGTACTATTGCGAGCAGATAATGACCATTATAGATAATCTATGGTCACCTTGCATGAGATCAGCAGGATTTTGCACGATTTTACGTGATGAAAATGTTAAACTGAAAGTATGAGTACATTATAAACGCTACAGGTTTATAAAGCAGTGTTTTTGCCAAGAGAATTTCGCGGTTAAAGGGTAATGAGACAGATACAAGATTTCGTTGTTCAGCACTAGCGTAATCATATGCTGATAAAAGCGCTTTTATAGATAATTAGTAGACACTTATTAAAATTGTCATAAATAACCCCTTTATAAACCGCCAGTCGTGTTTTACAAACGATGTATTTGCAAGCAGGTATATTACCAGACAATAGGAGCAGTCATTTTGGTCACGCGTATTGAAAATAAAAAATTGTCAAAAAGTAGTAGTGCTTGGATGCAAGAGCATATTGACGATCCTTATGTGAAAAAAGCCCAAAAAGATGGCTACCGTGCCCGCGCTGCTTATAAATTGCTGGAGATAAATGAGAAAACCAACCTGATTAAAAAAGGCATGACCGTCGTTGACTTGGGCAGTGCGCCCGGCAGTTGGTCGCAAGTCGCTGGCAAATTGGTCGGTGAAAAAGGCGTCTTGATTGCCTCTGATATACTGCCGATGGATACTTTGCCCGATGTGACCTTTATTCAGGGTGATTTTCGTGAGGCAGATGTGTTCGAGCGTATCATGGCAGAAGTCGGCAACCGAAAGGTCGATGTGGTGCTATCGGATATGGCACCTAATACCGCTGGTAACAGTGCCATTGATCAGCCGCGCATGATGTATTTATGCGAGCTGGCGGTCGATTTCGCGCTGACAACCTTACCCGAAGGTGGCGCGCTTATTATGAAAGTGTTTCAAGGCGAGGGTACGCAAGAATTACGCAAGCAGATGCAGGCGGATTTTAGTAAAATTCGTAGTATCAAACCGGGTGCTTCACGACCACGCTCAAAAGAGATGTTTTGGATTGCCATTAAGTAGTAGGTCGTTTAACTATTTAATAAAAAGGTTTTAACGTCAAGCAGTTGCGCAAATCATCCATCCTATAAAGTGTGATAAAAGGTCACCATAAAGGCTATGGTTAATGAGCGTAAAAACGCTACAATCCGTTAACTGAATAAATGTGATTGCTGCTTGAATTATACAGGTTAGCACCACATATCATGATATATTAACTTTGTTTTAAATCTATATTTTTACATCTACGTATCAAGCCTATGTTTTAAGCAAAGTCGTCTGAGAGTAAACGCTTTAACCGCTCAGTTATTCATTTTAGTTCGTTTATTTATTATTTTGCTCAGGTTTTTAGAGTCATTAAATCTAAGTAAAAATAATAATTTGCAGCTAGGCATTGAATAGTGAGACATACGTTTATATATAGACGTCACGTGTTTAGTAAACACACCAATAAGTAAGGGATGGGAATAACTAGTGAGCGACATGGTAAAAAATACCTTATTGTGGCTGGTGGTGATCGGTGTTTTAGTGCTGGTGTTTAGCGGCTTTGACAAATCATCTGAGCCGGATAATCTTAACTACTCGGAGTTCGTGACCGCCGTGTCAGAAAACCAAGTAGCCAGTGTTGAAATCGATGGCGAGCAAATCACCGGCGAGAAGAAAAATGGTTCATCATTTGAGACCATTCGTCCAGCTGTGACTGATGATCAGCTGATGCCACTATTGCGCGAAAACCAAGTTGAAGTTCAGGGCACCGCGCCTAAGCGTCAAAGTGTTTTGATGCAACTGCTAATAGCCAGTTTCCCAATTTTATTGATTATTGGTCTGTTTTTATTCTTTATGCGTAATATGCAGGGCGGTGCTGGCGGCAAAGGCGGCGGTCCAATGAGCTTTGGCAAATCAAAAGCCAAAATGCTGACCGAAGACCAAATCAAGGTGAACTTTGATGACGTTGCTGGCTGTGAAGAAGCCAAAGAAGAAGTCGTCGAGGTTGTTGAGTTTTTACGCGACCCTGATAAATTTACTAAGCTTGGCGCGACGATTCCACGTGGAATCTTAATGGTTGGTCCTCCAGGTACGGGTAAAACACTATTGGCAAGAGCCATTGCTGGTGAAGCCAAAGTACCCTTCTTCTCGATTTCAGGTTCTGACTTTGTTGAGATGTTTGTCGGTGTTGGTGCCTCACGTGTGCGGGATATGTTTGAGCAAGCGAAGAAGAGCGCGCCTTGTATTATCTTTATTGATGAGATTGATGCGGTCGGTCGTCATCGTGGCTCTGGTATGGGCGGCGGTAACGACGAGCGCGAGCAGACATTGAACCAATTATTGGTTGAAATGGATGGTTTTGAAGGTAACGAAGGCGTTATTGTCATCGCGGCAACTAACCGTGCAGATGTCCTTGATAAAGCATTATTGCGCCCAGGTCGTTTTGACCGTCAGGTGCAAGTAGGTCTGCCCGATATTAAAGGTCGCGAGCAAATCCTAAAAGTGCATCTACGCAAATTACCAAATACTATTGGTGTTGATGCCCATGCATTGGCACGTGGTACGCCGGGCTTCAGTGGTGCGCAGCTTGCCAACCTTGTTAACGAAGCGGCGTTATTTGCCGCGCGTCGTAACAAACGTAGCGTTGATATGAATGACTTTGAAGACGCAAAAGACAAGCTATATATGGGTCCTGAGCGCAAATCTATGGTTATCCGTGAAGAAGAGCGCCGCGCGACAGCCTATCATGAAGCGGGTCACGCGTTGGTTGCAGAATTGCTACCAGGCACCGATCCTGTTCATAAAGTGACGATTATGCCGCGTGGCTTTGCCCTTGGTGTGACTTGGCAGCTACCTGAGCATGATCAGACCAGCATGTATAAATCAAAAATGCTTAACGATATTGCGATATTGTTTGGTGGCCGTATTGCTGAAGAAGTCTTTATCAATCAAATGTCAACGGGCGCTTCAAACGACTTTGAACGTGCGACCAAAATGGCACGCGCGATGGTAACCAAATATGGTATGTCAGATGCGCTAGGCATCATGGTTTACGAAGACGATGATAGCTCACAAGGTTACTTTGGTGGTGGCGGTCGGACGATCTCGGAAGCCACGCAGCAAAAAGTTGATGAAGAAGTACGCCGTATGCTAGAAGAGCAATACGATATCGCCCGCGAATTGATTGAAGGCAATCAAGACAAAATGCATGCGATGGTAGATGCGCTGATGAAATGGGAAACCATTGACCGCGATCAGTTGCAGGATATTTTGGCAGGTGAAGAGCCTCGTCCGCCAAGAGTCTATCAGCCTAATGAAGTAGACTTATCGAAAACTGATATTAAACCGACGAACTCTACACCGCCGCCATTACCAGCGATGTAGTTTCTCGTTTATTACAATCTCATAGATAGTCGATAAAAAGCCCTTTTTGATAAAGGGCTTTTTTGTGGGCGTCATTTGACGAAGGCTTTAGGACGGAATAAGATTTGCTGCTATCATGGACGTTTATAATCTTAAACAGTGTAAATACCGCTAACACAGTTCTTTAAAATACAATTTATAATGGATAAGTTATGTCATTATTCCAGCATTTACCCAGCTATAAAGTAACGAGCCGCGATAAAACTTTAGATTTATCACAGCCGCATATTATGGGGATCTTAAACGTCACACCTGATTCCTTTTCTGATGGCGGACGGTTTACTGCGATTGATAGCGCCATCATTCACGCTAAAGACATGATAGGCGCGGGTGCAACCATTATTGATATTGGCGGTGAGTCTACGCGGCCCAATGCCGCTGCTGTGTCTACCGAAGAAGAAGTGCAGCGTGTCGTGCCAGTCGTCAAAGCGATTCGCCAACAGCTAGGTAGTCTAAACAAGGATATTTGGTTATCTATTGATACCAGTAATCCTATCGTTATGCAGGCAGCGTTTGAAGCGGGCGCTGATATTTGGAATGATGTTCGCGCGCTGAAGCGTGAAGGCGCAGCAGAGATGGCAGCTAAGCTTGATATTCCTGTCATGCTGATGCACATGCGCGGTGAGCCTACGACGATGAACAATCTTGCTCAGTATGATGATGTGATTAAAGAAGTCAGTACCGAGCTAACAGCGCGTATCGCTGAAGTGACAAACGCGGGCATCAAGCGCGAAAAAATCATTATCGATCCAGGTTTTGGCTTTGCAAAAAACTATGAGCATCATTGTGCGTTATTAAGTCAGCTCGAACGTCTGCAAACGCTCGGATTGCCAATGATGTTTGGTATTTCACGTAAGCGTTTTTTAGCTGAAGTATTAAGCAAAAGCGGAGTCGAAGCGTTTGCCAATACTCAAGCGCTAGAGCGTGACGCGGTAGGAACGGCGGCGGGGATTTTTGCACTACAACAGGGCGCTAGTATTATCCGCACCCATAATGTCGCTATGATGCAGCAAGCGGTGACGCTATGGCAGCAATTATCGGCGTATAATCAAAGCTGATAGGCTAATAGCTTTTTATAAGCTGGCTGTTGCTAGATTGCCTTTTATAGACGAGGCTTTTATAAGCACGGCTGACTCCTGTTATTTATTAATCTTACTATTTATTTAACGTCTATTTAGTTAAATACCATTTAAACCTATGGGAATATTTTTATGACAATTAGCAATCAACCAGAGCCAAACAAGCAACCAGAACCCACCCTCGAGCAACGCCGCATTATTTATCAAGCACGCCGTGGCTTAAAAGAATTGGACTTTTATATTGATCCTTATATTAAAGAGTTATATTTAACTGCCGACCCGAGTGAACAGGCGACTTTCGCAGAAATGCTGACCCATGAAGACCCAGATTTATTGGATTATTTTACCAACCAAAGCCGTCCAGAAAATGCAGCGATATGGGATTTGGTTAATAAAATTAAAACATGGCGTCATAGTAAAAGTTAAACGTAACCATTAAGGTTTTTTCAAAGTACCAGCCTTTTAGATAGAGGCTTTGAATACATAAAATCCTGCTTGGATGCTAACGATGACATTGCTAAGCTCCTTACGTATCGACGCGCCAATCCAGCCTGCGAGCCGTATACGTTTGATGTTTTATCTGCTTTTGGTCAGTGCGCTGCTGATATTGGCAGCGCTTGCGTCATTGGCGTTGTGGCAGTATGTACTCATATTGATTGTAAGTGCCGCTACCCTAAGCTATTTAGCGCTATCGCGACCGATTTTACTGCATCTAAGCCAGCCGCCCTTAAATAAGAGCATCTATCAACATTGGCAACTTCTGATGCGGAGCAGTCGCGGCGATAACTTGTGGCAAGCTGAGCTGGTCGCAGTCAGCAGCTATTCTTGGGTGATATGCTTTAAATTTTTATTGTCAAAGAACCTTATCAGCGCCCTTTAGCAGTCGCGATATTTCGGGATCAAGTCAGCGCCGAGCAATGGCGCAAATTGTCTATTTTAGCCAATAGCGTTTCTGCTAAAATGGCGTAAATAAAGACCACGCGTTAAGAAAATAATACAAGTAGCGTCATCTATATGGTGCAATTCTTTATATATCTTTTCCTACCTCTCATTTCATCCTTTCAATCACTAACATGCCGCTACATGCCATAACAAAACGTCTATCTAGGCTAAGTAAGGGTTTTGCTATAGTAATCATAATCGTCAAAATCTTATTTGTTTTATTATTTAAGGATTTGCCATATCCGTGGCGAATAGATTTTTAGATGAGTAAAGAAGATCAGATATTTGACGATACATTATTTATAATAAAAGGACGATATCATGAGCTTATTAGGAAACTTAGTCAGCCAAGTGGCGCGCAGTGCGATGGACCCAGAGGATAGACAACGCAACCCGGTCAACCAACGTATTAATCCACGCCGCACCGGTGGTTTAGGCGATATATTGGGCAGTGTATTAGGTGGTGGCACCCAGCCAAGTGGCTACAATCCACAGCAGTATGAGCGCCGCAGTGATAATGGTTTTGGTTTAGATGACATCATCGGCGGGCTTACGGGCGCAAACCAGCGCGGCGGTATGAGTGCAGGCGCGGGTGGACTTGGCGATATTTTAGGTAGCGTCTTAAGTGGTCAAATGGGTGGCGGTCGAACCTCGCGCGCGGGATTTGGTGGTAAAGGTATGCTGATCGCTGCATTGATGCCGATGGTACTCAGTTGGATCAAACGCAATGGTGGTTTGAGTGGCGCTTTATCAAAAATCACTGGCATGGGTTACGAGAATCAAGCGCGTTCTTGGATGAGTAACCAAGAGGTCAATGATAATCTTGATCCTAATGAGATTACCCGTCTATTTGATGAAAGTGAGATTCAGCAGGTAGCGGCGCATACCGGCGCAAATGAGATGGAAGTTCACCAAGGTCTGGCTGAGCTACTGCCTGAGGTTATGAACCAATTAACGCCAAATGGCAATTTGGAAAATGAACCTGAAGCCAATGAAGAGATTGACCAAATTATCAATCAGTTATCAAATCGATTAGGCACATTAAAGTAAAATAATTGTCCTTTATAAATCTTCCTTTCCGTCATTAAGAAAAGAGTGCATATACATGCGCTCTTTTTTTTGTTTTAGCTTAGCAAAAATACTTACATTCTAACGCGATAAGGGCGCAGAGTTTTCTATGTGAGTCGAGTGCTAAAAAGATAGATATGTTAAGAACCGTGACTAAAGTCGCTAAGAAGATTCAAAAAATTTATGATAACGGTATAATTTATTTAAGGCTACTTCATAGCTTTGCATGTTATTACCCAGTTTCTTTAAAAAGCTTTATATAAAGTCATGCGATATAAAGGTATAAGTATTTTACAAGGATATTACTCATGCCATTTAAGCCTATCCAAGCAGCAATTGCCATCTTAGTTGGTTTGATTATCTGGTTTGTGATTCCTGTACCAAATGGGGTAACACCAGAAGCATGGCATATGCTGGCCTTATTCATCGCCACCATTGTGGCCATCATCGGTAAAGTCTTGCCCATCGGGGCGATTGCCATTATCGCCGTTATGTTGGTGGCGCTGACTGGGGTGACTAATGACAGTCCAAAAGACGCCATCGCTGATGCCTTATCGAGCTATTCAAGCCCGCTGATTTGGCTCATCGGTATTGCGGTAATGATATCGCGAGGACTTATAAAAACGGGTTTGGGGCGGCGTATTGCTTATTACTTCATCTCGATATTTGGAAAAAAGACCATTGGCGTTGCTTATTCGTTAAGCGCAGCGGAGCTGATGATAGCGCCGATTACCCCTTCTAATACCGCTCGTGGTGGCGGTATTATTCACCCCATTATGCGGTCAATTGCGCAAAGCTTTCATTCAACGCCAGAAGAGGGCACGCAAAATAAAATTGGCCGTTATCTAGCGATGGTTAATTATCACGCTAATCCGATTACTTCTGGTATGTTTATTACCGCCACCGCGCCAAACCCACTGGTGGTAGATTTGGTCAATAAAGCCACAGGGAGTGAGATTCAGCTGTCATGGACGACGTGGGCAGTGGCCATGTTTATACCGGGGATGCTCTGTTTATTATTGATGCCGTTGGTTATTTATCTGATTTATCCGCCCGATGTCAAAGTCACCCCAGATGCCAAACAGTTTGCTAAAGACAATCTAAGCGAGATGGGGCAGGTGAGCACGCAGGAAAAAATCATGTTGGGCGTCTTCGCTTTAATGCTGATATTGTGGGCCAATATTCCAGCACTAATCTTTGGTGAACAATTAAGTGTCGATGCGACAACCACTGCTTTTATCGGTTTGACGGCGCTTATACTGACAGGCGTATTAACTTGGGATGACGTGCTTAAAGAAAAATCAGCATGGGATACCATTGTATGGTTTGGGGCACTGATTATGATGGCGTCTTACCTCAATAAATTAGGCTTGGTTGGCTGGTTCTCAAGCAACATCGAATCAATGATTGGCGTGATAGGCGTCGGCTGGATCGGCGCTGTGGTGATTTTGACGTTGGTTTATTTGTATATTCATTACTTTTTTGCCAGTACCACCGCCCATATTACCGCCTTGTTTGCTGCTTTTTATGCAGTAGGGTTAAGCCTAGGCGCGCCGCCGATGTTATATGCGCTTATTTTAGCAGCGGCAGGCAATATTATGATGACGCTGACCCATTATGCAACAGGTACGGCGCCGGTTATTTTTAACTCGGGCTATGTGACCCTAGGAGAGTGGTGGATTATCGGCGCCATCATGAGTGTGGTCAATCTTGTGGTATGGATAGGCGCAGGTTTGATTTGGTGGAAACTGCTTGGTTATTATTGATAAATAGACTGATAATATTATGAATCATCGATGATTTTGCTCAAATTGGTTAGAAGCGCTCATCTAAGGTATCTAACGTATAATTTAACGCCTCAAAGCAGATATCGGTATTGAAGCCACGATATTGCAAAAATCGTAGCTGGCGAGCCTTGTCTTTTTGCTCAGTTGGGATGTTATCGCCATATTTTTTGGTACGGGCGGTGACGGCAAGTTTTAGCCAATCGACGCCTTCGACCAAGTTATCGGTATCTTCCTCGATAAATTCACTAAACTCTTCAGATTCGACATTAGCCATGTCTATCAGCTCATCAATATTGCCGGGCATGGCTATCTTTTTATGATAGAACTCTTGCTTAATACGAGCGCGTCCGCGTCCTTTACGGATATTTTCTCGTATCAACATCAGCGTGGTACGATAATCGCTTTGATAGCCTTTTTCTGCAAACTCATCAAGTAGGGCATCAATTTTATCGGGGTCTTGTTCTTTGTCTAGCAGCTTTTGTTTGAGTTCAGCTTTACCGTATTCACGGCGCGATAGATAATAAAATGCCAACCAGCGCAAACGGCTTTCGGCTTTGATGGCGTCGATATCCGCTTGGCGTTGCTCAGGCGTACGCAAATAGGCTTTAAGCGCCGCAGGTAGGTTGTCTGTTTGATTATTAGCTTGATGGTTTAATTCACTATGACCTTTAGCAGTGTTACTGTCTGTATGGTCATTATCTTCGCTACTATGAACATCGTGTTTGACCTCGGCAAGTAGCTGTTTAATACTTTGCGCTTCTGGTGGCTGATAGGCAGGTACGTTATTAGGCTCAGGAATGAAATTTGCCGCTGGATGAAAGTTTTTTTTGCGCTTTTTGTTTTTAGAAGGTTTTTTATTATAAGAGGAAGATGAGACAAGCGAGTCTATATCCGCTATAGCATCGTCCTGTAAAGGTGTTGCTTCTTTTTTTGTATAAGTCGTATGTTTAGCCCTTTTCCTGGACTTTTCTTGATAGGGCTGCTGAGAATTTTTAGCAGACTCAGAGGATTTGGTAGACTTTTTGGATTTGGTAGACTTTTTGGATTTGGCAGGAGTAGCACTCGCTGAATCGGCTTCCGACTCAGCGAGTATTTCAGCTAAGGTTTTAATTTTCATAATCAATCATGATAGACAATCATATTCTACAAAAAATCTATTATTGCACAGGCTCAGGAGCAAAGTCTTGTTCAGGCTCTTCCTTGTCTGGAGCTTTATTAGGGTCGACTACGCCAAGTTTTTCAGCCCGAATTTTCGCTTCGATCTCTTCAGCAATTGCAGGGTTTTCTTTTAAAAACAGTACCGAATTGGCTTTACCTTGGCCGATTTTTTCATCGCCATAGCTATACCACGAGCCTGCTTTACCAACTGCGCCAATCTCAACGCCCAAATCAATCACTTCTGCTAGATGGTTGGTACCTTCACCGTAAGTGATTTCAAATTCAGCTTGACGGAATGGCGGCGCCATCTTATTTTTGATAACTTTGACGCGGGTTTGGTTACCGATGATATCATCGCCATTTTTTACCGCCCCGATACGGCGGATATCCATACGTACGGACGCATAGAATTTTAGTGCATTACCACCGGTTGTGGTTTCAGGGCTACCAAACATAACGCCGATTTTCATACGAATCTGGTTGATAAAGACCACCATACAGTTCGAGCGTTTGGCATTACCGGTGATTTTACGCAGCGCTTGGCTCATCAAACGTGCCTGCAGACCCATGTGCGAATCGCCCATTTCACCCTCGATTTCTGCTCGCGGGGTTAGCGCCGCGACGGAGTCGATGACAATCATATCAACTGCCCCTGAGCGCACTAACATATCGGTAATCTCAAGCGCTTGCTCGCCATTGTCTGGCTGTGACACGAGTAAATCGTCGGTATTTACCCCAAGTTTACGGGCGTAAACTGGGTCAAGAGCGTGCTCGGCATCGATAAAGGCACAAACGCCGCCTTGCTTTTGACATTCGGCAATCGCTTGCAAGGTCATGGTGGTTTTACCAGAGCTTTCAGGACCGTAAATCTCAACGATACGACCTTTTGGTAGACCGCCAATACCAAGCGCGATATCTAGACCCAATGAGCCGGTAGAGACCACATCGGCGTCAAGCGTGGCTGAGTCGTCACCAAGATGCATAATGGTGTTTTTACCAAATTGCTTTTCAATTTGACCTAATGCCGCTTTGAGGGCTTTGGCTTTATTTTCGTCCATGTAGGACTCCTTGTGAAAAATAATAAATATAAGATGGTCTGGTTATGTCAAACGTGGCATTTAAAACGATAGGTTTAAAGCGTTTGTTAAATAACGACTTGCTCAGTGAAATCACTCACGACTTTCATCATCAGTAAACGACACGTTTGGCAAGTTTGAGGTAGAGGGTTATAGTGGGTTTAAGACAGTGATATCGGCTATATCACCTTACTATACAGTAAAAACGAATCATGATAAAAGCAAAAAAAAGTTCATAGATGCGAATGCTCATTTGCCATAATAATGGCTGTAGGTTTATCTTTGCGATACTGGTCGCGCTATTCTGTGTTATATCGCTGTTGTTTAGATAAGGCTATTATAACAAAAGCCAAGCCCAATATTTAGCGTAGCAAGCGGCTAAACGACAGTGAATGTCGCCTATTATTCTACTGATATTATGACGAAGTAGTTATGCTTTGCCCTATATTTTGAACTTAATAACAGGGCGGTTTGTCAATAGTTTTGTAAGTTGTCCACAATAAAAAAAGTATTTTTATTTGTAGGTTGTGAAACATTGATAAGCTTTAAATTAATTTGAAAAAAATTAAAAATATATTATTTATCTTTTAAATATGTCGTAAGTAATTGATTTATAATGCTTTTAAAATTGTACAAAAAATGAACGATTTTACCTAACCCTTTAAGCTATCTAAGGAAATGCTTGTCAAGTAGCGACTTATACACAGGGTTATCCACAGCTTATGGGGAGAACTCAGCAAACCCTTATGTTACCGATGTTTGCGCAGACATAAAAACTTAGAGACAGGCGAAATATTGATGATTTCTATTTTTGCAACTTTAAATTTAATAAAGAAATTGTTCTGTTACGCCTATGTTTCACATAATGCCTGCGCCTACAGGGCGTTCAATAACAGCCTTGAATGGCTCAATATCTTAAAAACGACATGCAAAGCCTTATATGTCAAGGGCTATGCTAAAAGTAGCAAAATTCAGCTAAAAGCGGAAAAATGAATTGGCATAAAAAAACGGCTAAGTACGTTATTAGTATCTTAGCCGCTATCGTGCAGGAATGCTAGGGTTACGCTACCAAGCCTAATCCTTGATATAGATCAAATCCCAAACGCCGTGTCCGCGCTCTAAACCGCGGCGCTCAAACTTAGTCATTGGACGAAAGTCAGGACGGACGGTGAAATTACCTGCGCCTGCTTGATTGGTCAGTCCAGCAAAAGCATCTAAAACCTCAACCATCCAAAAGGCATAATGTTCCCAGTCGGTCGCCGTATGGAACCAGCCGCCTTGTTTTAAGCTGCGCGTAACAATTGTCATGCGCTCAGGACTGACAAAACGGCGTTTATAGTGGCGCTTTTTTTGCCACGGATCAGGGAAGTAAAGCTGAATGCGGTCGATATGATTTTCTGGTAGCTGCTTGAGCAATTGGATGGCATCACCGTTGATGATTTTAACGTTGGTTAACCCTTGCGTCCCTGCCATATAGGCGCATTTACCGATGCCTGGCTCATGGACTTCAACACCAACAAAATTGCGCGTCGGCTCTGCGGCGGCCATCTCGATAAACGAATCGCCTAGACCAAAACCAATCTCTAAAGTCAGCGGCGCATCACTGCCATTCGGGCTATCTGCAAATAACGCGCGTAAATCGTTAATGCCCTCAAGATTGCCATCACCGAAACTGTTATTGACCAAGTAATGCGCAAACTCTGGCGCAGTCAATGCCAGTTCGGCATTTTTATTCATGTGCGTCCGCCGTTTCATAAAGGTATTAACGATACGAATGTGCTTGTCCGTTGACTCTTCAGTCTGACTGCTGGCATCAGTATCCACATCCACGTTATCAGTATTAACGCTATCAGTGTTAATGTTAGAAGCGGTTTGCATTTCTGTGTTCATGGTATCAGCGGTATTGGGGTTTTGCGCATCAGTCGTATCGTTACCACTACTATTGATGTCATTGTGCTTAGGATGTTGACTCATAGGATTAACAAAGCTTAATTAAGTAGATAAAGTTGCCTCATTATAAGTGAAATCGTCACCACTGTGAACGCACAATACAGTTTTAGCGCACCCGCTATAACGCTTATAACTTTATAGGCTGTTTGTATATATAGGTTTCATATATATGGGTTTTCTACGCAGGGCTTTTGGCGTTATCATATAGCCAGCATGTTTTAAAAATAAGGGTTTAAAAATAACCACTTAATCAGAAACGTTGGATAAAAAAACGATATACAAATCCGCGCGTTAATATTTATGCTTAATAATCAGTAAGGCCTATCACCATGTTATTTATCGAGACGGATTCGCCGCCACCGTTTTATCAAGAACAGCTGAGCGCTGCTAAACGCGAACAACTGGATAAATGGTTTATCAGTCAGCGTAGCCAGTCGTATTATCTTAAACGCTTTAAGGAGTTTGATGAGCAAGGCTACCTGTCGCCTAAATGGCACTGGGCGGCGTTCTTTGTCACCTTTCCTTGGCTGTTGTATCGCAAGCGCTATATGGATGCGATTGTATATAGCGTCGCAGGTTGGTCATTTATTCAACTGAATGTGGCGCTGATATTGGTAGCGTTTGAGTTTGTGGCGATGCCTTTTATTGCCGATGCGTATCAGATGGGCATACGTATCGCTATCGCGGCGCTGATTTGGCTGTTTTGGTCGTTTATGGTGGCACGCTGGACAGATGCTTATTATTACCGTATGGCACGGCGCGAGATTGCAGATGCTATCAATGATTATCCGCGCGATGAAGCGGCGCAAAAAGCGCATTTAAAAAAGGAAGGCGGGGTCAGTTTATTTGGCTTAGGCTTAGGCTTTGGATTTTTTGCTTTTGCATTAATGGTAATCAAGCTACAGTTTTTGCCCATTGTCGCCAAGCCTAAAGAAAATGAAATATTATTTGATGCGTATGATACTGCTAAAACGGCACAAAATCGTGTGGCGCTTAGCTATCGGCAAACAGGACAGTGTCCGCTTAATCTGCCTTTAGATATGGGCACGCAGCAAGTCAATATCGCGGTTGATACCCAAGCTGCTGGCGTGACAAACACCGATTGCGCAGTTATCGCTACCATTCAAAACGTCAAATTTCCATTACGTTATTTAAATGAGCAGACGCTGGTTTTTTATCATCTGCCCGATAGTGATAATTGGCGCTGTACGACCTCGCTAAATAAAAGGCAAGCGCCTAAAGGCTGTAGCGAGGATTAATAAACGATAAAACTATAATAGCCGTTAGTTTTTAGAGTCAGCGGTCAGATCGTCTTTTTCATCGGCGGGTATGGATTGGTTTTTTAGCGCGTCATAAAAGTCCGTCAAATCCATTTTACGGGCTTTATCGATATCTTCATCAAATAAGCTCTCAAGCTCCGCTATGGCTGATTGTGCCGATTCAATCATACTGGCTTCGTCGTCATAGATCGCTTGCTGGCGTTCAATCAAATCATCATCATAATCGCGGAAAGTTTGGACGGTTTCGCGTGCTTTTTCTGCTGAGATACCAAGTAGTTGTAGCGACTCACGTGACATATCTAAAGACGATAAATAGGTCTCACGCCAAATATGACGGACGCCGACTTCACGCAAACGGTAATAATGCTGGCGGTCACGGGCGCGTGCTAAGACAATCATATCAGGATAGTTTTTACGCAAATATTGAGCGGTGGTAATAGAGCGCTCTACATCGTCGATGGCAAGGATAAAAACGCGTGCTTTTTTGATACCGGCGGCGCGTAGTATCTCGGGGTTTTTTGGATCGCCATAATAGACTTGGTTACCAAATTTACGCACGAAATCGACGCGATTTGCCGAGCGCTCAATCGCTGTAAATTCGATGTTGTGCATACGCAGCACCCGACCGATAATCTGCCCCACACGCCCAAAACCGGCAATAATCACCTGATGCTCATCGTCAGGAATGGTATCGTACTCGCGGCTGGGTTTTCTTTTGGCAAAGAGCGGCTCACCGATTTTTTCTAAGAGTAAAAATGCCAGTGGCGTCAGTGCCATAGAGATGGTGACGATAAGGTTTAAAGTGTTGGCAAGCTCAGGACGCAATACATTTTGCACGCTCGCCACACTGAATAATACAAAGGCAAATTCACCACCTTGAGCGAGGGTAACCCCCAAACGAATACTGGTCGGCCAGCGATTGCCCGATACTTTTGCAATCGCAGTAATCACCGCAAATTTAATCACCATCAACGCCATAGCGCAGCCGATGATAAAGATAGGCTTTGCTAAGATGAGTTTGACATCGGTGAGCATGCCGACCGACATAAAAAACAGCCCTAACAGCAAGCCTTTAAACGGCTCGATACTGGCTTCTAGCTCATGACGATATTCAGAATCCGCCAGCAATACGCCAGTCAAGAATGCACCTAATGCCATCGATAGGCCAATTTGTCCCATTAAAATAGACACGCCCATGACGATAAATAAAGCGACGGCGGTTAAAAGTTCTGAAGCACCGCTAGATGCCACAAATTTAAAGAAAGGTCGAATGATATAACGGCTGGCAAAGATAAGTCCGGCAAAAACGGCAAATACTTTACCAAAATAAATCAAATCGTAGCTTTGCTCGCGCACCCCTGATAAAAACGGAATGACGGCTAATAAAGGGATAACGGCGATATCTTGGAATAATAAAATGGTAAAGGCTTCACGGCCATGGGTACTAGAAAGCTGCTGTTTCTCTGTTAATATTTGCAGGACAAAAGCAGTGGATGACAGCGCCAAACCAAAGCCGACGATAAAAGCAGTATCGAGCGGCAAGGTAAAAAACTGGTGTAACAGCCACATCAATAGCGTGCCTGTCAGACCGACTTGTAATCCCCCGAGGACAAATATCGAACGCCGTAGCGCCCATAATCGTGAAGGCTGCAACTCAAGACCGATAATAAACAACAGCATGACCACGCCAAACTCGGAAAAGTGCAATAAGCTCTCGGCGTCGCCTGCAACGTCTAAACCACTGGGGCCCAATATTAAACCAGTAATCAGATATCCTAACACCGTCGCAATACCGAAACGCTTGCCAAGTGGTACAAACAGCAGCGCTGCCCCCAAGAAAATTGTAGCTTGTAACATCAAGTTTGGTGAGCCGGCGGCGGCAGCGAGCATCTGGAATCCTTAGCGGTAACGATAAAATAAGCAGTAAAACGGGGTAGATCAATAGTCAAAAATTTTGAACATCGTTTATTTTTTACGATAAATCTTCCATACGCCATTGTCTGCCAGCGGATTGCTATAAGCATCGTTACGGCGTTTCCGCGGGGTCTGACGACTGTCGACGATTTTAAAATCAGGTAGGGCATGAACGATAAGCCCCGTGCGGTAAAAGCGTACGCGCTCAGGCTCTAGCATCTCGCCCTTGGTATCGCGGCAAAATACATATGCGCGCAAATCAATAAATTCACGATGCGCCACCAAACGTGCCTCATCATCATTGTCAAATACGGCACTCATACGGGCGATTTCATCGGCACTATAATCGCCACATTTATCGGTCAGCGCTCCGACCGAGCCAAAACTTTTGGATTCTTTGGCGCGGGTCTTGGTCAGATGTAACCTTTGCACATGATAAATAAACTGCGGTATCTCAAGGCTGGCGGGCAAAGGCAAATAGTCGGGTGGCAGATTGGCCGCCGGATAAAATGCCATCGCGCGCTCAAGCAGACTGTGCCAACGCTGCTGATAAGCTTGGACTTCGGCTAAATTGCCTTCATAAATCGGCATATCACGAATTTGCCGCAAAATATCAGGCGGAAACTGCTCATCTCGAAAGCTGGCAATATCTTCTTGCAGCGTCGATAGCAATGCTTTGGCATGCTTTTTACCCTCGCTTGAGATAGGGTCATCAATGTAGCTTGGAGCAACGAAAGGAGCTGAGCGTCTTGACATGGCAGAAAATAATCCAGTAGTGGCAAATTGGGCGTTTCAGCTTTAAGTATACAGAATTTAGATAAAAAATATGGCGACGCGGCCAAATTTCCCATGATTTTTAACATCCTATTACAATGAAAAAAGTCACCTGATATAAGCTTGTTTAAAATTAACTCTCTTTCTTAGGCGCTTTTTTTTATGGATAATGGCTCTAAATACTTCCTAAATCATCATAATCGGCGGAGCTTCTTAAGAATTTTTAGTAGAGTGATTTTAAAAATTACCGGTGCAGGATTGGCGCTAGTATTTGGATTTTGGTTGCTACTGGCGTCAAATATGGGACCGGTTTATCTGCCACAGTTTATGGACGGCGCGCTAGATTTTTGGATTCGCATGACGCTGTTGGGGCTGGGGCTAAGTATTTGGCTCATAACAGCAGTTTGGTTCATTTGGTTTGTGCTGCGTTATAGCCATTACTTGATAAAGTACTATTTGACAAAACGTCGCTTATAAATGAAACATAAATAGACGACGTTTTAATGGATAGTTGGTTTTAATGGATGGTTAGTTTTAATTGATTGTTATAAGAAGGGCACTGTTTTTGATATGTCGTATCTGGCTTATTAATGGCTAATGTTTAAAGTTTAGTGTCTTAGAAATCTTACCTAAAATCATGCCTAATGGTTGTGACCAATATGACTATTGCTATTAGTCGCCTGCTGGGAGATATCGCAGACTAAGGCGTCGCTATGGGTTTTGGTTTGCGGATGCGCTAAGCTTTCAACCTGTATCGTTGCGTGATGAATATCAAGCTCAAGAAGGCTCTGCTCTAAACTGGCAATCAAGATACTCGATTCATAAATACTCATTTCACCATCGACGACCACGTGACAAGATAGGGCGTTGAGACCGCTGGTGATACTCCAAACATGTAGGTCATGGACTTTTTGGACTTGTGGATGGGTAAGTAGTTTATCTTCGACCTCTACCAGTGAGATGCCTTCTGGCGTGCCTTCCATCAAGATATGTACCGAATCACGTACCACGCGATAACCACTAAATAAAATCAATATGGCCACAATGACCGACGCTGCCGCATCTGCCCAAACCCAGCCAAAGCTCATCATCAAAAGCGCGGCAACGATAGCGGCAACCGAACCCATTAAGTCACTTAATACGTGCAAATAAGCACTTTGCATATTTAAATTAACTGGTGCTTTAGCTTCAGTTTGTCCATCTTGCTGTGCATGGTTGTCGCCATGGTTATGATTATGTGCATGCCCATGCGTATCAGTGCCGCGACTGCCGCGATGCATCAGCCAAGCGACCACAATATTGACCAGCATACCAATGGTCGCAACGATAAGCATCCCTTGGGTCGCAATCTCAGGCGGCGAGTTAAAACGTTTAATCGCCTCATAAAAAATCATGATGGCAATAATAACCAGCGTTGCACCATTGACCGTCGCCACCAAAATCTCAAAGCGTTTATAGCCAAAGGTTTTTTGATGGGTGGCCGCTTTTTCACCAATTTTAAAGGCCATTAACGTCGCGCCAAGCGCTACCGCGTCACTGAGCATATGACCAGCATCAGACAGCAGCGCCAAACTACCCGTGAGCCAGCCGCCAATGGCTTCGACAAACATATAGCCTGTAATGATGATAAAGCTAAACAGCAAAGTGCGCTGATAACCCTTGGTATCGCGCGGTGCAACCGTCTCTTCTAGATGCTCATCGTGGTCATGATGGTGTTGATTATCCTTGGTATACCTGTCTTGAATATTACTATTATCTGCATGATTTTGAGCATGTTTATGGGTATCAATCGCCGCATTCTGATGAGAATGGTCATGTTGTTTAGATTTCGGGCGCTCTTGATTCATAACAATACTCGGGATAATAAAAGGTGAAATAGAGGATTTATAAAGCTTTGATTGCTTATAAAGTTGGGCTTGCGATGCATAACCAGACAGTTATAGAGAATTTAGCACATTTACTAAAGGCTTGCTGTATCTAGGCAGTAAACGATATAAGGCGAATTTTGGCTAGCGTTCTTTATTGACGCTAATGTATAGAATGACGATTAAAACTGGCGCGGTGTATTCTAAGATTGAACGTTTACCAGCCGACAGGGTCGATATCTAAGGTCAGTTTTAGATATTTGGCGCTTGGCAAAGCAAGTACAGGTTGCCACCAGTGATTGAGTACCCTATGTAATTGCTGTCGGTCTTTGCCTAATAGCAGTAATTGCGCGTGGTAGCGGCTGTTCTTTTTACTCATCGGCGCATCGATAGGGCCGAGAACAGCAAGATTATGAGCGTTTGGAAGAATACCAACGGCATCTTTTAGCGCTTGCGTGGTGGCAGCTAACGTTTTACCTTCGCAGCGTATTAGGGCAGCATAACTATGCGGTGGCAAGCCCATCATTTTACGCTCTTGCAATAGCTCACGTGCGAATGATAAGTAACCGTCTTTTACCAATTTTAATAACAGCGCATTATCAGGTTGCAGCGTTTGAATAAGCACGCGCCCCGATTTGTCCCCGCGACCAGCACGGCCTGCCACTTGAATCATGAGCTGGGCGGTATGCTCCGGCGAGCGAAAGTCGGCGGACAAAAAACCGCGATCGGCATTAGGCAAGCAGACAAGCGTGACGTTGGGAAAATGATGACCTTTGGCGACCATTTGCGTACCGACTAAGATGGCAGGCTTGCCTTCATTGATACGCTGATAAATATTCTCCCAGCTGTCTTTACGTCTGGTGGTATCGCGATCGATTTGGATAATAGGATACAGCGCTTTACTGGTTTGCGGATTGGCAAAAATTGCATGCAAATTTTCACTTAGCCTCGTCGTTCCGATACCTTTGGCGTCCAAATTTTGACTACCACAATCAGGGCAAACCGTCGGAATATAGGCCTGCCAGTCGCAGTGATGACACTTTAAATAAGAGCTGTTTGAATAGGAATTGGATTGCGATTGGCTATTATAATGCACGGTTAAATGCGCATCACAGCGCGGGCAATCGGCTTGCCAACCGCACGCTTCGCAGAGCAAAACTGGCGCATAGCCGCGGCGATTTAAAAATATCAATACTTGGTCGCCCGCTTCTAGCGTTTGCCGTATCGCGCCGATAAGCGCGTCGGTCAATCCGGTATCATAACGTGCACCGTCGTCTGTCGTCTGTTGATGGGTGCTTTGCTGGCGCGCGTCAATCAGCTGCATGGTTGCAGGTTTGGCGTTACCAGGGCGAGTTTGCAGTTGGTATTCGATAAGCTTGCCATCATCGACCAGTTTTAGATGTTCAAGCGAAGGCGTCGCAGTACCAAGTACGACGGGAATATTGGCTTGGAGTCCGCGATACAGCGCGACGTCAGCGGCATGATAGCGCAGCGTGTCTTGCTGTTTATAAGAACCATCATGCGCTTCATCGACGACAATTAAGCCCAAATTCGCAAACGGATACAGCACCGCCGAGCGTGTACCGATGATAATTTGCGCGTGACCAGTACGGCAATCTTGCCAACCTTGCAGGCGGTGGGTATTGTTCATACCCGAATGTAATAAGACTATATGAGCGGCAAAGCGACTGGCAAAGCGCGCGCGCGTCTGCGGCGTCAATCCAATCTCTGGCACTAGTATCAAAACTTGTTTGCCCGCTTCCAAGACCGCTTGCATCGCTTGCAAGTAGACTTCAGTCTTACCACTACCGGTAATGCCATTTAATAAAAACCCCGTATATTGCTTATTTTCATGCGCAGCAATAATGCCATCGACGGCAAGCCGTTGCTCCTCATTTAGGTCAAGCGGCATTTTTGCTAAAGTAACGGGCGCGGGCGCAGATTTCGCTTCAATATAGCGCTCGATAAGCCCTTTTTCTTCTAGCATCTTTAAGAAGGGTCGCTGCATACCTTCTAATAATAGGACGTCTTCACTAGCGCCGTGCTCACCGTGTAGCTTAAGCATCTCAAACTGCTGCTTTTGTTTTTTGGCATTGCTATGAAAGTCAGCATCAGTGACGTGCGGTAAAATCCGCCAATGGGTAGTGAGTAAATCCAGCGGCTTACCTTGGCGTACGAGGGTTGGCAACATCACCGCTAACACGTCACCGAGCGGATAGTGGTAATAACGCGCCAGCCAATGCGCGAGCTTTAGCATATTGCTGTCTAAAATGGGCTCAGCATCTAAGCATTTATTAATAGGTTTGAGCTTATTCGTCGGTACGTCGCTAGCCGCTTCCTCAATATGAGCAATGACAATACCGATTAAGGTTTGACGACCAAAAGGTACCTCAACACGGCTACCAATCGCTGGTAGCGCCATGGCAGCGCCATTTGCTAATGACGGCGTGTTTGCCGGCAAGCGGTAGTCAAATACCCGATAAAGGGGCACGGGCAGGGCAACTTGTAGCAACATAACTGGGCTTCGCAGTCTTTTATCGAATGAATAGAGGATAGAAACAACAACGCAAATCTAAACAGGCACAGACAAATAAGCTTAGCATGAAGCTAAGCTTATTATCATTTACTATAAACCAGTAATGCTCAGTAATGCTCAATAATCGTCTTATTCAATATACATGATAGATTCGATTTCAACCACACCGCCTTTAGGTAGCGCCGCCACTTGTACGGCAGCGCGGGCAGGATATGGCTCGCTTAAGTTGGCGATAAATACGTCGTTTAGCGCGGCAAAGTCATTTAAATCGGTTAAAGAGACGTTGAATTTAACCACATCATTTAAACTGCCACCGGCTGCCTCACAGATGGCTTTGATGTTTGCAAATACTTGCTTAGCTTGTGCTTCAAAGCCTTCTTTTAGCTCCATGGTATCAGGGTCAAAGCCCAGTTGACCGGAAATATAAACAGTATTGCCTACTTTTACCGCTTGTGAATAGGTGCCAACGGCGGCTGGCGCTTTATCGGTTTGAATGGTTTGACGGGTCATATGATTTCCTTATGATGTTTTTGATGTTTTTTGGTTAAAAAATTGGCCAAAAAATTTCAGGCGATATTAAATGCTCAATATTGAATGGATTTAAAAGGGATAGATTTTAACATGTATTTTAACGGCTTTTATAATTGATAAAGCCTAGGGCGTGTCCTCAATTCATCTTGCAATGAATGATAGTACACGCCAGATAAAGC
>NZ_JABAST010000025.1 GCF_016107575.1 Psychrobacter faecalis
CTGCGTAATCAAAATCTCCCAAGTTTATATATACGGGATTGACGGCAGGGGTCACTATCTTTTGCGAGCAGCTCAGGAATCATCTGCTTGGTATGTTTGGCAATGGTCTTATTGATAGTCTGACGGGAAGGTTCAGGACTGTTTTTAAAATCAAGAGTGGTGACTTTACCACCGTAATAGCGCTGCACCGTATCCAAATAAGTTTGATTGGGGCTCAAGCCTTGATGTATCCATAAGTCATTAACCGTGCTTAAGTCATAATTTGAATTGGGTTTATTAAATTGATTGTAGAGCGCGGCCCTATTGGGATTAAGGATAGCTGGCGTTGGATAATGAAAGGTCTTTTGGATTTGCTGCTTTGTTTCACCCTCTGCTGCGGCATAGAGCATAGCCATGGCAGTGGACAAGCTATAGGGCGAGAAGAAGATGTTTTTATCTGATTGTGCAGGTTGCTTATTTATCTGCTGATACAGATCAATAGCGAATTGATTGTTGGCATTAACGACTTGCTTGATACCTTCAGGCGTTGAAGCAGAGTCGTCAGCAGCGATATAGTTCTTATCAGTCTTTGGGGTTGAAGGGTTCTCAGTCTTGCTAACTACAGGTTTTTCGGCTGCCGCTTTTATCAGTTGATTGTCAACCAAGCTATTATTACAACCAGCGATTGCCAGTAAACTGCCTAAAGCAAGCATACCCATGCTGAGCTTAATCGTAGGCTTTTTATAAATGTAATAGTTACGGTTTTTCACGGCGCTGTACCTCTTTATAATTCGGATGATGTCCTGATTATATACAAGGGTTTAGGCTGATTTAGTAAACATATGCTAATAAATTTAAGGATGATATTTCAGATGAATACAGTGTATAAGGACAGCCATAAGCTTAAAAAATACTTAATCATATTTTTAGCAATCTTAATATCAGGTTGTATGACACCTTCAAAAAACATGATGAATAAAGCCACTAGTGAGAATAAAGTCCTGAAGACTGAAATAGAGGATATCTCTAATATATTAACACCGACATATGCAGATATATTTACATACCCTTTTGATCCTGAGGAACCCCAGTTAGACATGGGGGTCGGTGGACGATTGGTTGTAATAGAGGGTTGTTTATTAATAGAGTCAAGTGATGGCATGTTTTCTACGCCTATACTGCCTGAAGGAGTGACCTATTGGGATAAAGGTAAAGGCATTGTCTATATTTATGACAGAGGCTTTTTAATAGGTAATATTATTCGTTCAAATGGTATTGCTTTAGATAGTCAGTTTCAAAAAGTACAAGATATTTTTATATCAAAAGCGAAGCCCTCGTGCCTCAAACGTAGCTCAATATTGTTCGGCACTAAATTTGACTAGCAGGCAAATCAGCTTAAGAGGTCAATTATAAAGAGAGAGTGCTTTACAAAAGCCAAGTAGTGAAAGTGCTTTGCCATGTATGAAAAACTCAAATACTCATTTCAAGTATCTACTGAAGAATCAGAAGTATAATTCATTGATATAAATGATGATTTATTCACTCTAACCAAGAAGCAATCAGCAAGAATTGTGCTAATATCGCTACTTTTTCAGTATGGCTGGTTTTCTCATTTTGTAATGAAAAACCCCCTTAAATAAAAAAGCTAGGAGAATGAATGAACGATCATCTTGATTTTTTAGCGTAATTCAGTGTCTCAGTTGAGACTCCTAATAGTTTAAATTAAAGTTGTTGTACTCAGGCTATGTCACATACCAAGGTTCATGAACCACTTATTTTTATATTAACTATAGGTCATTGTTTTTAATAGAAAATTAACTCTTTTAAATCGTGAACCTAAATTTAGGTAGCCATAAGTTAAATAAGCATTATAGAAGGGTTGCTAGCTATAGGTTCTTATTAAGAGGTTTTCGTTAAAGGATAAGAATTTAAAAAGCCGCTGATGCCACACAATGCTATTTGTTGTGCCGCATCATGGCTTTAACTATAAAATCTCTATACTCGAAACCATCTTATCTTTTCCAGTCTTTATTAACGTTAGCCAATCACACTCTCGTTATCAGTCATTGTTGCCGCTAATGACTGCTCTAAACTTTGCTGCAAGTTTTGCAATGCTTCGGTTGCGCCAGCAGCGCGCTTTATCAGCAGATCTATTGGCGCATCAAGACTTAATGTTCCAAAGGCAAGTCCATGCTCGCCTGTAAGCCGTGAACGACAAAATGCCTCTGCAATCTCTGGATGAGCGCTTGATAATAAAATTGACGCCTGCAGCATCAATGACAAGCGCTCAACCACGTAGCGACTGCGAAACTCTAAGGTCTCAATGCCATCAAAGCGTCCTGCTAATAGGCTAAGCTCGGCATCAAAATGCAGGTTTTTGCCAGCCGATTTTTGTAGCTCGGCGAATAGCGCATCATGGGTTTCAGGTTCTTTGTTTAAAGCGCGCAGCACATCTAGACATTGCACATTGCCACTTCCCTCCCAAATGGAGTTTAAGGGCGCTTGGCGGTAGAGACGCGGCATGATATTTTCTTCAACGTAACCATTACCACCTAGGCACTCTTGCGCTTCATTAATAAGCACGGGCGTGCGTTTGCATATCCAGTATTTGCCAATCGCGGTAGCAATGCGTGCAAGGGCGGCTTCATGCGGGTCGCTTTCTATCATGCCTACCGCGCGCGCGATGCGCATCGTCAGCGCCAATGCCGCCTCCGACTCTAGCGCCAAGTCAGCAATCACATTGCGCATAATCGGCTGGTCAATGAGTAACTTACCAAAGGCTTCACGCTGACTGGTGTGATGAATGGCTTGTACAACCGCTTGACGCATTTGGGCAGCAGAACCAATCATGCAGTCCAAACGAGTCAGCGCCACCATTTCAATGATGGTGGCAATGCCGCGACCTTCGACGCCAACCAATTCACCAAAAGCGCCATGAAATTCGACTTCTGATGAAGCATTTGCCCAGTCGCCAAGCTTATCTTTAAGACGCTGAATACGAACGGCGTTTTTTGTACCATCAGGACGAAAACGCGGCACTAAGAAGCAACTTAGACCGTTTTCAGACTGCGCTAACACCAAATGCGCATCACACATTGGTGCTGAGAAAAACCACTTATGACCGATAATTTCATAAGTACAGTCTTCTTGGCGTGTTGCTCGCGTGGTATTGCGACGTAAATCGGAGCCACCTTGCTTTTCAGTCATGCCCATACCCATGGTACAGCCGAGTTTTTGTTCCATCGGCAAGCTACGTGGATCGTATTGTTGCGATAATAGCTTGGGTAGCCATTTCTCTGCAATTTGCGGCGTATGGCGTAAGGCAGGAATGGCAGCATAGCTCATCGACATCGGGCAACCAAAACCTGCCTCGGGCTGCGAGCCTAGATACATTACAGCAGCGCGCGCTACATGGGCGCTTTCGCGGTTTTCATTGCGCCAGGCAAAGTTATTCATCCCATACTTCACGCCAGCCGTCATAAGCTCATGATAGGCTGGATGAAACTCAACTTCATCTAAGCGGCGACCATAACTATCAAACGCCCTTAATTTAGGTGGGTTTTCATTGGCTAAAAATCCACTACCCATCATATCACCGCCAGTACGAGCGCCAAACTCGCTTAAATGATCTTTCGCCCACCCTGCTCCTTCGCGCGCGACCGCTTCCATCAGAGCTATATCTGTGAGCCAAGCGTTATAGTTCGCAAGCGTAAAAGGTTGATTATTGACTTCATGCGTATTAAATTGATTTGTCGCTGCCATAACTGCTATCTTCCTTGATTTTGGCTTATATATACTATTTTAAAACGCTTAGTATTACATTATACTGTTTATTTCGTCAAGGAATGTAATATGAATAACCCTAGTCCCCGTCTGCTCATTATGCGCTTGTTAACGGTAGCGGATAACCATACTCTTAATATTAGTGAAGCTATTTTGGCAGGCACGGTATTTGGTATCACAGAAAACAGCATTCGTGTCACTATGGCACGCTTAGTCCAAGCAGAGCTTGCTGAGGCAATCGCACCTGCGACTTATCGATTAGGCCCTAAAGCACAAAAACTAGGCGATGATGTGGCTTCATGGCATACGTCCAATACAAAAACTATGAAATCAGACGGTTCGTGGATAGCAGTAGCAACAGGTGGTTTGCCGCGCAGCGATCGCAAAATACTCCGCGCTCGTGACCGCGCTTTATCCTTATTAGGATTTCGCCAGCTGGATAAAGGACTATATATACGCCCAAATAATCTACACGGCGGTATAAATGGCGTGCGCAAACGTCTATTAAATTTGGGATTAGACGAAGAAGCCATCATCTTTAAGGCTGGTGATTTTGATGCGTTAAGACAAGAAAAGGCTTTGGCGCTGTGGTCAGATATGCAATTGGTAACACACTATAAAGAGATGTCTGCTCAATTGAATGAATGGTTAGCGAATAAGGATAATTTGAGCGCGGATACGGCTTTGCGCGAGGTATTTATGCTTGGCGATGCCGCTATCCGCAGTGTGATATTTGACCCATTATTACCTGCGCCTTTAGTAGATGAGACGGCACGGCAACAGTGTTTTGATACGGTACGGCGCTTTAATGATGAAGGCCGCCGTCTATGGTTAGCGTTTTTTGCGGCAAATACGGTGAAGATTGTGCAATGATTTTTAGGATGAGCGTAAGAATTAACAGATAAACGGTATCAAAACACAAACTTGTTGACCAAACCCCCTTTTATCTCAGCTTAGTCATTAGTCTCACGATACAAGGTACTTTGCGACTCTTGTCTAAAGTCCTCGTATGTGATCACAGGCTCAGGCGTCGATTCATCTTCTGAATCATTGATAGCAGCGGCTTGTTTATTATTAGCCCCTTTGACGTCAGTGTTTGCTATATTGGGCTGGGTATCTACCGTCGATTGATTGCTGCTATAGGCACTATTGTTTGCTGTATTTATGGTATTACTCTCGCTGTTATTGCTACCGTTCGACGTGCCAGCGTTATCAGATGCCACCACCTTAGATACAGGTGCAGGCGCTTTGGTTGACGTTGATAAGGCCCCCGTAAAAATAAGGGCCAGTACCACCGCAGCAATGAATAATGAGCCCACTATCATGCCAATAATGAGCGGTTTTTTGCTACTTGCCAGCTTTTTATTTTTTGAGAGGGTAAATGCGGTTGGACTTTGTACTACCAAACCGTCGTTATCTATGTTCTCATTAGTACTTTTAGAATCATGATCTTGAATGTTTTCATCGTTTTTAGAATGGTTTTTAGAAATGTGCTTGGCATCATCTAAAGAGTCTGTACTGGAAAAGGAGGCTTTTTCTTTTACCATAGCATCATGAGGTAGGTCAGCTTCATTGCTTGCTGTACCACTTACCTCTAGACGCTCATCTTCATCAAAGAAATTCAAATGAACGCCGGTACTTTTACTGCTCGTTCGCTGTAGGCTGCTCTCTGGTTGAAAATCCTCTTGCTGGCTGGCGAACAATTCTAGCTCTGCTGCGCTCAAAGGCTCGTATGAGGACAGTTTATCAGCGTTTTTTAGCAGTGCGAGCCTGCCGTTGCCGTTGCCGCTAATACTACTGGCTTGTTCGCCATCTTCATTGTCATTGCTGTCCACATTTTCGACACGCGTGATAAAGCGCTCATAGATATCGTTTTTACGCGAGCGTCTACGCGGCTTAGCATTAGCGATTTTAGCCAAATTTGCCTCTAGATCAGTGCTTTTCTTGCTTTTTTTGTCGCTCATGAAGAGATACCAGAACAGTGAATGCCACAAAAATTAGATGATTGCTAAAATTAAGGTATAAATGATTTTTTACGTTTTATCTATATAACTAATTTACATCAATTGTTTGCTAAATTGTAACACTATCGTTGCCACACAATATAGTGTGTCACTCCCTATCCTTCAAGTATAATTTTAGCTGGGTCGCTGCTATTTACATAAAATAGCTAACATATCTGATTAAATGAGCGTCATAAACAGGTGAGTATCATCATATGGATCTAAAACAGCTCAATGCCTTTATCGCTATCGCTGATCTTAAAAGCTTTAGCGCCGCTACTAGCAAGACGGGGTTGTCACAGCCGACGCTTAGCCGGTTGCTCAAGCAACTTGAAACCGATATGGGCGTAGAATTAATCGACCGCTATCATAGACCGCTCCACCTGACCGAAGCGGGTGCATTTTTTTACGATAAAATCAGCACCATTCTGACAGAGATTGATACCGTCACCAGTATGACCCAGCGCTTATCGGCGCCAAGTGCGGCTTTAAATATTGGCTTTGTACCATCGGTGCTGTACGGGCTATTACCTGAGGTTATCGCCAAGCTAAAGCAGTCTCATCCTGATATTGAGGTCAATCTCAAGGACATCAGTTCCTATCAGCAAATTCACGCCTTAAAAAGCGGTGATATTGATATTGGCTTTGGGCGTTTTGCGCATCAAGATCCGTGGATTCAGCAAATACTATTGCGGCATGAGCGTTATCTGGTAGCACTGCCTAAAGCACATCCGCTCGCCGATAGCGATGAGCAGCGTCTGATTGACTTGGCAAATAACCGCTTGATTTTATACCATCAAACCCATCTGCCTATTTCGACGACCGCGATACCTATTAAGTCTTCTAACGATCAGCCTTCTTTTGAGCCAGTCACTGAGCCTTTGCTGCATTTATTTGCCCAATATGGTATTTCACCATTTATGACCACCACCGTCAGTGATTTACAAGTGGCGCTCGGTTTGGTTGCCGCGGGCGAAGGCATTACTTTAGTCCCTGCCAGCCTAAAAACGGTGCGTACCGAGCAGATCGTTTATCGTCGCCTATTGCATGAAAATGCCACCTCTCCTATCTACCTGCATACCCTTAAAGACTTTATCCATCCAAAAATCCCCGACTTGCTTAGCGCGATTTATCAAGTCTATGAGCGCCGTGGTATCACTTATCGTAAGCAAAGTTTTACCTCGCAAGGGTAAAGTGCACGAAAGTACCGTGAAGCACTCTAAATCGTGCGAAATGGCAGCTATCGGCAGCGTATTATGGTATAAAGAACCGGCAAAAAAAACTTGGCGCTAACCCTTGATATTCATAAATTATTATGCTAACCATCAAGAATAGGTATGCAAACTATTAGTAATAATAATTAAAATAATCCTTATCTTGCTCAGCAGCAGTATGCTAAAGTCGATACAAGATGAATCGTTTTATGTTTATAGTTTAACTGCTATATATTGTATAAACCGTTTCTCTCATGATCACTGGCAAACTGACACAGGTAAGTGATGTTTTGCCGTTTTAACCATTTCGAGGTATTCATGACCACACAACCACTCAACACTCCAAGCGCCACCGACGATGGCGCAACTGGGCACGCTGTTCCCCAGCAAGAAGGATTTAGCTGGCGGATTTTTGGCCCCGGTATATTAATGGCGACTGCTGCTATCGGTGGTTCGCATCTGATTTCATCGACGCAGGCGGGCGCGCTATATGGCTGGCAGCTGGCGATTATGATTATTTTAGCCAACGTCTTTAAATATCCGTTTTTTCGCTTCGGCACCGATTATGTTTATGATACGGGCGAGAGTTTGATCGCAGGCTATGCCAAACGCTCAAAGGCCTATCTTTGGATTTACTTTATTCTCTCCATCCTATCAGCGGTGATTAGTACGGGTGCGGTGTCCCTAATAGCAGCGGTTATCTTAGGTTTTATGCTGCCCGCCTCTGTTCAGCTCTCAACCATGAGCTTGTCGATGATTATCGTAGCAGTATCATGGTTCTTCTTGATTGCTGGTCACTATAAGCTGCTCGATGGCGTGACCAAGTGGATTATGATTGCCCTGACCACAGCAACGGTCGCCGCGGTGGTCATTGCCGCTGGCAAGCCAACGGTTATGGTGACAGATTTTGTCGCCGCATCTCCTTGGAATCTTGCGACCTTGGGTTTCATTGTCGCACTGATGGGCTGGATGCCAGCGCCACTTGAGTTTGCAGCGATTACCTCGATGTGGACGTCAGCCAAAAGAAAAACCGACAACACCACTCACCGCCAAGGTTTGTTAGACTTTAACGTTGGTTACGCAGTGTCGGCTATTTTAGCCCTGTTTTTCTTAGCGTTAGGTGTGTTCGTACAATATGGCTCGGGTCAAGAGATTGAACTGGTCGGCGGCGCTTATATCAATCAGCTGATTAACATGTATACCGCCACCATTGGCGAATGGTCACGCCTACTGGTCGCCTTCGTCGCCTTTATGTGCATGTTTGGCACCACGATTACCTGCGCTGATGGTTACGGCCGCGCCAATGCCGAATGCTGGCGTTTGATTAAAGGTCAAAGTGAGATTAATAAAAAACAAATCGCTTTTTGGACCACTTATGCGATTGGTGGCGGATTGGTGATTATCACTTTCTTTACCGGACAATTAGGGGTGATGCTTAAGTTTGCGATGATATCGGCGTTTGTCTCGGCGCCTATTTTTGGTTGGCTTAATTATTCATTGGTTAAAAACCATAAAAAACTATCAATGGGTATGAACGCTTTATCCATTGCAGGTCTGATATTCTTGGCAGGTTTTGCGCTCTTGTTCCTTGCTAACCTTGCAGGATTTATTGGTTAAGCAATATTTACCATTAAGATTCTATGATAGAAGTAAAAAAAGCCCTTTTAGCCCTGCTATGAGGGCTTTTTATTGTTAAGTGATTATTTTTTTTAAGAGTTGACTGACAAAAAACCCAGCTATTTGTAACTAAATGTAAATTAATTAATATGGTAAAGATGACGACTTTAGTAATATGAATAACTATTATGATAAAGGTTTAAAAAATGGATATTACTATTCTACAATTGAATATATTTAATATAAGTAATCACTGTTTAAAGTAAGTTTAATATAAGCTTGAGAAACACCGCTTTGCAGACATGGATAATTGGGTATAATCAAGCACAACAATTTTATCCTTCATCACACGATAAGATTACCCTCCACGTAAGGACGACGATATGACCTCTTCAGCTGGCGCTCGCTTTCGCAGTGCAATAAAACAAAAAAATGATAACAACCAACCATTACAAATTGTCGGCGCAATCAATGCTTATACAGCGATGATGGCAACCCAAGTCGGTCATCAAGCGCTATATCTCTCAGGTGCGGGCGTGGCCAATGCCTCATTTGGTCTGCCTGATCTAGGGATGACCAGCCTTGATAATGTCTTAGAAGACGCACGCCGTATTACTGATGCAGTTGAGACGCCGCTATTGGTTGATATCGATACTGGCTTCGGCGGCGCCTTCAATATCGCTCAAACCATTAAAAAAATGGAAAAAGCTGGCGTTGCAGCGGTGCATATCGAAGACCAAGTGGCGCAAAAACGCTGTGGACATCGCCCAAATAAAGAAATCGTTAGTATCTCTGAGATGGTTGATCGTTTAAAAGCGGCACTTGATGCCAAAACAGACAAAGACTTTGTGGTCATGGCTCGTACAGACGCCCTATCTGTTGAAGGGCTTGATGCAGCGGTTGAGCGCGCCGTTGCTTTCCAAGAGGCTGGTGCTGACATGATTTTTGCCGAAGCATTGACTGATATTGAGATGTACCGTAAGTTTACCGACGTACTTGATATTCCAGTGCTTGCCAATATGACTGAGTTTGGTCAAACCGACCTTTATACCACTGAGCAGTTATATGACGTTGGGGTTGATATGGTACTGTATCCCTTATCAGCGTTTCGTGCGATGAATAAAGCGGCACTAAACGTTTATCAGCATCTGCTTGATGATGGTACGCAAGAGAAAGTCGTCGATACCATGCAAACGCGTATGGAGCTTTATGACTTCTTAAACTATCATGAGTTTGAGCAAACGCTAGATAAGCTGTTTGCCAATAGTAAATAAGCATTAAGTCAACCATAAGCAAAATCATCTACCTTTGGTTTTGCTTATTCACTTTTAGTCATCTTTATTTTTTAACTCAAAAAGAGCTACCAACAAAAGGAATTTAATATGGCAGCACAGAACCAATCAACAAAAGTATTGTCAGGCGCAGGTCTACGTGGTCAGGTCGCGGGCAAGACGGCACTATCGACGGTCGGTAAATCAGGCTCAGGTCTAACCTATCGTGGTTATGATGTGTCAGAGTTGGCCGATAAATGCGTCTTTGAAGAAGTGGCTTATTTGCTACTTTATGGCAACTTGCCAACCCAAAGTGAGCTTGATGCTTATCAGACTAAATTGAAAGGTTTACGCGGCTTACCTCAAGCATTAAAAGATGTGCTTGAGCGTATTCCTGCGGACGCCCATCCGATGGATGTATTGCGTACCGGCTGCTCAATGCTTGGTAACCTTGAGATGGAAACCGACTTCTCACAACAGAACGATAAAACCGACCGCATGCTAGCGGTATTCCCATCAATCATCAATTACTGGTACCGCTTTACCCACGACAATGTGCGTATCGAAACCGAAACCGATGATGATACGATTGGCGGTCACTTCTTACATCTGCTTAAAGGTGAAAAACCAAACGAGCTGCATACCAAAGTTATGAACGTATCGCTCATTCTTTATGCTGAGCATGAGTTTAACGCCTCAACCTTTACCGCGCGCGTGTGTGCGTCTACCCTATCTGATATCCACTCTTGTATCACTGGCGCGATTGGCTCATTACGTGGTCACTTGCATGGCGGCGCCAATGAAGCGGCGATGGATATGATTGAAGGCTTTACATCAGCCGACGAAGCTGAAGAAGAGATGATGGCAATGCTGGCGCGTAAAGACAAAATCATGGGCTTTGGTCATGCTATCTATAGCGAATCAGACCCACGTAACGTCGTTATTAAAGGTTGGGCTGAGAAGCTAGCCGCCGATGTTGGTGATGAAGTGCTTTATCCTGTTTCAGTTCGCTGTGAAGAAGTGATGTGGCGCGAGAAAAAACTCTTCTGTAACGCCGATTTCTTCCATGCCTCTGCCTATCACTTTATGGGCATTCCAACCAAACTGTTCACGCCAATCTTTGTTTGCTCGCGTCTAACCGGCTGGGCTGCACACGTGTTTGAACAGCGTGCGAATAACCGTATCATTCGCCCAAGTGCGGAATATACCGGTGAAGAGCTGCGCCCAGTACCAGAGATGAGTGCGCGTTAACTCGTCTTGAAATAATAATTTTTCTTAAAACAATATGTTTGTAGGGTGTGCTTCATCTTCATCTTCATCTTCATTTTTAGTAAAACAGCTGAAGACACGCCCTACAACTCCCTACCTTCAATGTTTAAAAAATTAACGCTTAAAAGTTTTTTTAGCAAAGTCTGATTTTATTTTGACGCTTTTACTAAAAAAATTTACCCCTTTTTAGCCTCATTGCAACCAGCCAACAGCCAAAGGTGACTTATGGACAACGCCCTCGTACAACCGATGAATGAACAATTTAAAAAACCATTACCCGATACTGATTTGTATTACTTTGACGCCCGTGAAGCGATTGAAAATATCGAAGCTGGCGCCTATGACAAACTACCGTTCTGCTCAAAAGTATTGTGTGAAAACTTGGTACGCCGCTGCCCACCAGAAGACTTAACCGCAGCCCTTAAGCAGCATATTGAAGGCAAGCAAGACCTCGATTTTCCGTGGTATCCTGCTCGCGTCGTCTGCCACGATATTTTAGGTCAGACTGCGTTTGTTGACTTGGCAGGTCTACGTGATGCTATCGCTGAGCAAGGCGGTGACCCATCAAAAGTAAACCCTATCGTACCGACTCAGCTTATTGTCGACCATTCACTAGCGGTTGAACATGCAGGCTTTGAAGAAAACGCTTTTGAGAAAAACCGCGCCATCGAAGAGCGCCGTAACGATGACCGTTTTCACTTTATCAACTGGTGCCAGTACGCCTTTGATAACGTCAACGTGGTACCGCCTGGTAACGGCATCATGCATCAAATCAACCTAGAGAAAATGTCGCCTGTGGTTCAGGTGGTTCAAAACAAGGCGGGCGAGAAGGTAGCATTTGCCGATACTTTAGTTGGTACAGACAGCCATACACCGATGGTTGATGCTTTGGGTGTGATTTCAATCGGTGTTGGCGGGCTTGAAGCTGAGAGCGTCATGCTAGGTAATCCTTCATACATGCGCCTGCCTGATTACGTTGGTGTCAAATTAACGGGTAAATTGCAAAAAGGCATTACTGGTACCGATTTGGTATTGGCAATGACCGAGTTCTTGCGTGATGCAGGGGTGGTATCTACTTATATCGAATTCTTCGGTGAAGGGGCACGCCAATTAAGCGTCGGTGACCGTGCTTCTATCTCTAATATGACCCCAGAATATGGCGCGACCGCTGCGATGTTTTATATCGATGAGCAAACTATCGACTATTTGCGTCTAACGGGCCGTAGTGAAGAACAAATCAGACTGGTCGAGCAGTATGCCAAGCAAACTGGTTTGTGGGCTGATGGCATGGAACATGCCATTTATCCACGCGTTCTTGAGTTTGATTTATCAAAAGTCGTTCGTAATATGGCAGGTCCTTCACGTCCGCATGCGCGCGTATCAACCACTGACTTGGTTGCTAAAGGCATTGCTCACGGTGAGGGTGATAAGCTACCTGAACCAAAAGATGGCTTAATGCCAGATGGCGCAGTGATTATTGCCGCGATTACCAGCTGTACTAATACCTCAAACCCGCGCAATATGGTTGCTGCTGGCCTTGTCGCCCGTAATGCAAATAAAAAAGGCTTATTGCGTAAGCCTTGGGTGAAATCGTCATTAGCACCTGGCTCAAAAACGGTCAAGATGTACTTAGAAGAAGCTGGCCTGATGCCTGAGCTACAAGAAATCGGTTTTGACGTGGTTGGCTTTGCTTGTACTACTTGTAACGGTATGAGTGGCGCGCTTGATCCTGATATCCAGCAAGAAATCATCGACCGTGACTTATTTACCACCGCTGTACTATCGGGCAACCGTAATTTTGATGGTCGTATCCACCCGTATGCTAAGCAAGCATTTTTAGCGTCACCGCCATTAGTGATTGCCTACGCTATCGCCGGTAACATTCGCTTTGATATCGAAAAAGATTCGTTAGGTAAAGATCAAGCTGGCAATGACGTGTATTTAAAAGACATCTGGTTTGATGACGATGAAGTTGATGCTATCGTCGCCAAAGCGGTGAAGCCTGAGCAATTTAACGCCGTGTATATCCCAATGTTTGATGAAGCCAAAAAAGACACCGGCAAGGCGCTAAGCCCACTGTATGACTGGCGCGAGATGACCACTTATATCCGTCGTCCGCCGTATTGGGAAGGCAAAATGGCGGCGATGAATAAGCTAAAAGGTATGCGTCCACTGGCGGTGCTTGGCGATAATATCACCACTGACCATTTGTCACCGTCTAACGCGATTTTGGGCGATTCGGCTGCTGGCGAGTACCTTGATACCATGGGCCTGCCTGCGGAAGACTATAACTCTTATGCGACTCATCGCGGCGATCACTTAACGGCGCAGCGTGCAACATTTGCCAACCCTAAATTGCTCAATGAGATGGTACGCGACGAGAACGGTGACGTAATTCAAGGGTCACTTGCTAGAGTAGAGCCAGAAGGTCAGGTCATGCGCATGTGGGAAGCGATTGAAACCTATATGAACCGCGAGCAACCGCTGATCATCATCGCCGGCGACGGCTATGGTCAAGGCTCAAGCCGTGACTGGGCTGCCAAAGGTGTACGTCTGGCTGGCGTTGAAGTCGTGGTTGCAGAAGATTTTGAACGTATCCATCGTCAAAACTTGGTCGGTATGGGCGCGCTCCCCTTGCAGTTTAAAGAAGGGGTCAATCGCAATACCTTAAATATCGATGGTACTGAAATATTCGATATCGAAGGCGAAGTATCTGCTCGTGGTGAGATGACGTTAGTGATTCATCGTAAAGACGGCACCGTCGATAAAGCACCTGTTATCTGCCGTTTAGATACCGCTGATGAAGTCAAAATGTATAACGCTGGCGGTATGCTACAACGCTTTGCCAAAGAGTTTATCGATGGCACGCTAGATATTGCGTAATCCGCATGGATTTTGAGTAATCAAAGAGCCGATGTTGTATAAATTATACGGCATCGGCTTTTTAATCTTTAGATATGAAAAATAATGAGCCTAGTGCTTTATAACGAGCATTAAAGTATTAATTTAACGTCCCGATAAGAGTTCTCATGTGGGCCAAACATTAACAAGGTAAGGACAAGTTGACCATCATCGATTTGATAAGCCAATAACGTTAACTGCTTTAGCATTTTAAACTTATAAATTCGTACTGATGATAAGTCACCTACCTTTTGCACACCTATATCAGGATGGTCAATGATGGCACGTAAAGCATCATCTAAATCAGCTTTCTGATTATTGTGCAATTTTTTAACGGCTTTTTTAAAACTATGCGATTGAATAACACTTAAAGACTGAGTCATTGTTTATCCAAAGTAAACTATCCAAATTCGTAGGGTTCAACCATACCAGCATCAACTTCTGCTTGCGCAATCAAAAGCTGACGAACAAATTCGTAAGACAGATCAGGGTTGTCTTCCATAATTTGTCCAATGGTAGCCCAATGCTCTATTTGCTTTGGCGGGGTACGATGTTGTGCTTTAGATATCGCATAGGCTTTATCAACCAGCGCCTTGTTAAGACGTATGCTTGCAGTGGACATAACTTTCTCCATATTCAAAATATTAATCCTTGTGGCATTTTACTACAAAAATAGTGTATTAACGACTCTCATCCTCATAAACAGATATAAGGAATAAGAAATGACCCAATCAACTTTAGAAAACACACCAAAATTTGCCCCACAAATCTCCGTCCCTGCCACTTATATGCGCGGCGGCACCTCAAAAGGTACTTTCTTTAAACTATCTGATTTACCAGAGCGCTGCCAAGTTGCTGGCAAGGCGCGCGATAATTTCCTTTTGCGGGTCATTGGTAGTCCTGATCCTTATGGCAAGCAAATTGACGGCTTGGGTAATGGTAGCTCTAGCACTTCAAAGACGGTGATTTTATCTAAAGCCAAGCAAGCAGATCACGATGTCAATTACTTGTTTGGGCAAGTCAATATCGCCAAACCTATGATAGATTGGGCGGGAAATTGCGGTAATTTAACCGCAGCAGTTGGTGCTTGTGCTATCAATATGGGCTTAGTTGATGCTGATAAAGTTACTAATAGTATTGATGACAGTAGTGAGAGTGGCATTTGCGAAGTACGCATTTGGCAAGAAAATATCAGTAAAACCATTATCGCTCATGTGCCTGTTTACTTAGATGCACAAGGCAAGGTACAAGTGCAAGAAACCGGCGATTTTGAATTAGACGGTGTGACCTTTCCTGCTGCCGAAGTAAAGATTGAATTTATCGACCCGGTAGATTCATCAAGCGATATGTTCCCCACGGGCAACCTAATCGATGATTTTGATGTGTCTGGCTGTGGTCTAAATACCGATAGCGTCAAGGCCACCTTTATCAGTGCCGGTATCCCAACCATCTTTATGAAAAGCGCTGATTTGGGCTTTACCGGTACTGAGCTGCAAGGCGACATCAATAGTAATAGCGAAACCTTAGCTAAGTTAGAGGAAATCCGTGCCAAAGGTGGCGTTGCGATGGGGTTATTTAAAGACGTCAGTGAAGCACAAAGTAGTCAACATATTCCAAAGATTGCTTGGGTTGCCCCTGCACAAAGTTATAGCGCCTCAAGTGGCAAAGCCGTTGATGCAGCAGACATTGACTTAGTCGTACGCGCGATGAGTATGGGACAATTACATCATGCGATGATGGGTACGGCAGCGGTGGCGATTGCCGCAGCAGCAACGACGCAAGGTACACTAGTCAATGAAGCGGCAGGTGGTAGCGAATTAGGTGAAGTGCGCTTTGGGCATCCATCAGGAACGCTACTCGTCGGCGGTAAAACCGAACGCGTGAACGGACGCTGGCAAGCCAAAAAAGTCTCCATGAGCCGCTCTGCTCGCCGTATTATGGTTGGTGAAGTTTTTGTACCAGCGGATGCTTTTTAATAACGACAATTTTTAGGAAACGAACTTAAAAGAAAATTAAAGGTAACAAGGTTTAAGATACTGCTTAAAGTCTTTATACTGGTGGTCGCTTATTATTATGAATAATAAGCAGTTAATACATGCCAATATCAAATTAAATAGCGCCTTAACCCTATGAGTACTCCGCCACGCCGTGTTCCTTTAGACATCAAGCCGCCCACCAAAAAAAAGGAACGGGGGGCTTTGCTGTGGTCGATTTTAAAAAGGCTCGGAGAGTTTGCAAGACCCTATCGCGGGCTTTTTATTTTAACCTTAATATTGACAGTGCTTGGGTCGTTTACCGCGCAGGTGAATGCCTTTGTCTTGCAATATACCATCGATACTTTGACCAATATTGTTGGTTTACCTGACCCATGGGTAGAAGGTATAAAATTACTGACGCTCATTAGCGTGATTTTATTGGTGAAAGAAGTCCTTAACGTCATCATTACCTTTGGTCAGCGCTATTTTGGTGAGCGTATCCGTATTAACCTATCGCGTGATTTGTCACAAAAGGTGGTTGACCGTATTTTGTCTTACAAAATGGCGTTTTATACCAGCGACGAGAACGCCAGCGGTAAGCTGCAAACCCGCATTGATTTGGGGGTCAGCAGTCTCACGCAATTGGTACAAAACTTCTTTATTGACATGCTGCCGCTGTTTGCCAGTGCTATCGTGTCATTAATCATTATGTTTAACGCCAATTTTTGGGTCGGTATGGTCGGTTTGATTATTGTGCCGATTTACTTTTTTGTCAGTCAGCGCCAAGCCAACCGTCTGCAAGGGTTTCGCAAACAAATGCGCCAATATCGCGAGACCAAAAGCGGCTTGGTGATTTCGATTATTGACTCTATCACGGTGATTAAATCCTTTGTGCGCGAGCCGATTGAGTCCGGTAAGCATTGGGACATCCAAAAGGATATGACCGCCAATCAGCTACGTATTCGCAGTATTGCGTTTATGTATAACGCTGGCAAAACCTTTATCGAGCAAATCGGCGTGGTGGCGATTATTGTCCTAACCTCATATTTTGTGCTCAACGGACAGATGACCATTGGCGCCATTATGTTCCATATCCTGCTGTTTCAAAACGTCGCTGCTCCCATTCGCGAATTGCACCGCATTTACGACCAAATTAATAATGCCCTCACCTATGCCGAAGGCTTCTTTGATATCTTGGACGATGACCAAGCAATTGAAAACGAAGGTAAAGTCAAATGTACCGATTTAAAAGGTCATATCGAGCTAAAAGATGTCAATTTCTCCTACCCCAATGGCAAGCAGGCGCTGCATGATGTGAGTTTTAATATTCATCCCAATCGTATCACCGCTTTGGTCGGATTAAGTGGCGCAGGTAAAAGCACGATTATTAATTTATTGGTCAAATTCTATGACCCAAGCAGCGGCACCATTTGTCTCGATGGGCGTAATTTAGAGGACTACAGCACCCATGACTTGCGTGAGCAAATCGGCTTAGTGCTACAAAAGAACCATATTTTCTCAGGGACGATCGCCGACAACATTCGTTATGGGGCGATGGATGCCACTGACGAGGAGATTATCGACGCGGCTAAACAAGCCTCTATTCATGAGCAAGTCGTTGGTATGCCTGAAGGCTATGACAGTGAAGCCAAACTACTCTCCGGCGGTCAGCAGCAGCGTATCGCGCTGGCAAGGATGTTTTTAAAAAACCCACCGATCGTATTTTTGGATGAACCAACCGCCAGCCTTGACGCCATTGCCACCCAGCAAATTAAGCACAGTCTAGATTTAATTAAAAAAGACCGTACGGTGATTATTGTCTCGCACAATATCTCGCAAATTATCGATGCTGATGATTTGGTGGTGATTGAAAACGGCCGTGTGATGGAGACTGGCACGCATGAGGAGCTTTATGCCAATCACGGTAAATACTATGAGATATTCAATGCCATGTCCGATAGTTTGAATTTAGATAAAATCAGTCAAACCTTAAATAGTTAATATAGGGCGAAATCGTTATAATGCTCAGTCTTTAAGACATTAAAAAACCCTTTAAATCGTTAAAAGCTAGCCGACTATGACCTGTGAATTTTCTATAAAAACCTTTGATGAGCTGACTACCGTTGATGTTTACCATATTTTAAAAGCGCGCTCACAAGTATTTGTGGTCGAGCAAAACTGCCCGTATCAAGACATGGACGAGGTGGATTTTGATTGTCTGCATCTGGTCGCCCATCAAGACGAAGCCTTGATTGGCTATTGCCGCATCATTCCGCCGCAATTTAATCATAAAAGATCCTCGGTTAATCCGTCAGGTCCGATACCGGCGATTGGCAGGGTTTTGGTGTTAGCAGAGCATCGCGGCTATGGCGTTGCCCGTCAAATGATGCTTGAAGCCATCAAATACTGCCGTAAAAAGTATGGTAAAAAAACCATCATCATCTCCGCGCAGACTTATTTGCTAAACTTTTACGAATCACTTGGATTTATCGTTGAAGGTGAACGCTACCTTGAAGACGGTATCGAGCATGTCACCATGGTTTTACCTGTCATTAAAAAAGTAAAGGTGAAAAAAGAAAGCTCGGGAATGGTGAGTAGTATTCTCAGTTTTTTGCTATTAATATTGGCACTTTTATTCATTGTCGGTTTGGTTTATCTCATGGTGTAACTTATGAAACGATAAAACAGTCTTACACGACTTCACTGTTGTTCGATATTGAGTATGTTATTTTTGATGCATCACTGATTGATAAATCATGTCGCTTATCAATCGCTCCAATATTGGACTCAAGGAAGAGGTAACGATTATGTCTACGACTCAAAACGCTACGGTAGAGAGCAATATCCGTCCAGAGTATGACGATGAAATTCAAAAAATCGCCGACTATGTGCTCAATTACTCTATCGATAACGACTCGCCCAATAGTGCCGATGCTTGGAATACGGCTCGCCACTGTCTGATGGACACCCTAGGCTGCGGACTGCTGGCACTGCGTTTTCCTGAATGTACCAAACACCTCGGACCCGATTGCGCCGATCAAATCACTCCTAACGGCGCGCGCGTGCCTGGTACGCCTCATAGACTCGACCCCATTAAAGCCGCTTTTGATATTGGCTGTATGGTGCGCTGGCTTGATTATAATGATACGTGGCTTGCGGCCGAATGGGGCCATCCCTCAGATAACTTAGGCGGAATTTTAGCAGTGGCGGACTATATCAGTCAGCAAAACGTCAGCCATAATAAAGACCCACACACCATGCGCGACGTATTAGAAGCGATGATTATGGCGCATGAGATTCAAGGCGTGCTTGCTTTAGACAATTCATTTAACCGTGTCGGGCTTGACCATGTGTTCCTCGTCAAACTCGCCTCAACGGCGGTGGTCGCCAAACTCTATAAATTACCACGCGAGCGTATCATGGCGGCGATCTCGCAAGCGATTGTCGATGGTCAAGCGCTGCGTACCTATCGTCATGCACCCAATGCTGGTAGCCGTAAATCATGGGCGGCAGGCGACGCCACCAGTCGTGCGGTACGCTTAGTCGATATCACTCGCCGCGGCGAGATGGGCATCCCGGGAGCTTTAACCGCGCCGCAATGGGGCTTTTATGATGTGTTGTTTAGCCATACCAATAAAGACCTAGCACTCAAACCTGCAGGCGAGCGCCGTTTTACCTTTCAGCGCGAGTTTGGTAGCTATGTGATGGAAAACATCTTATTTAAGATAAGCTTTCCTGCCGAATTTCATGCCCAGACCGCTTGTGAAGCAGCGGTTATTTTGCATCCTATGGTTGATGATAGAATCGATGAGATTGAAAAAATCGTCCTGACCACGCATGATTCAGCCATTCGAATTATCTCCAAAGAAGGCGCACTTGCTAATCCTGCCGATCGTGATCATTGTTTGCAATATATGGTTGCGGTGCCTTTATTGACGGGTGACTTGATGGCAGAGAACTATGAAGATGATTATCACGAGCAGCATCATATTTTGATTGATGGGCTGCGCCGTAAGATGGTGGTCGTCGAAGATGCCAATTATTCAAAAGATTATCACGACCCAAATAAACGCTCGATTGCCAATGCCATTCAGATATTCTTTAAAGATGGCAGCAGTACCGATAAAGTCGCTGTCAAATATCCTATTGGTCATAAGCGCCGCCGTGCCGAAGGCATCCCAGTACTCAAAGCAAAGTTTCGAGCAAGCTTGGCAACGCGCTTTATTGACAGTCGCTGCGCGGATATTTTTGCGCTATGTGATGATCAAAAGCGCTTAGAGCAAACCCCAGTCAATGAGTTTATGGATTTATTTGTCGCTAATTAATGTTAAAGCGTATAAATAGTTCAGCGCGTTTTTGTTTTTATAAATTGGGTTTTTACCAATTTTTTACCAAGCTATCGACTCACCTGCCCAATCGACAAAACAACCAGATTGGGCGGAAGTCATCCTATCAAGTACTTCTAGTAAACGCTCGGCGCTATAAGCTGGCGAGAACAGCTTTTCGTCAGCCACATTGCCCTGAAAAGGCGATGATAACTGGGTATCGACGGTGCCTGGCTGCATGACGACCACGCAGACATCCTTTAGCGACCGACTCCATTCAATGCTCAAATTTTTTATACCCATATTTAGTGCCGCTTTACTCATACGGTAGCTGTACCAACCGCCAAGCTGATTGTCGCTAATACTACCAACCCGAGCCGATATGGTCGCAAAAATCGCCGGCTTATCCGCATTGCGCTCGGCTTTAGCCAGTAGTGGCTTGATATGCTTGGCAATCAGCAGGCTGGCTAAGGCGTTAATCTGCATATTCTGTAAAAAGAAGTCCGTCTCCAATTGTCGTAGCGCTTTTTCTGGTTGATTATGCGGCGTATGCAATAGACCCACACAATTAATCACCCAACCAATATGAGTAGTTTGCTGCTTAATATCAGCAATGGCTTGCTCGATACTTTTCTCATCGCTGACATCCATCGGTAACCAATACAAATTATCGGCCGCAAAATTAGGCTGATTTGTATGATAAGTGGCAAATATTTTTCCACTGCTTTTATTATTAGCACTCATCTCTATCAGCTGTTTAACCATCGCTTTGCCGATACCACCGCTAGCGCCAATGATTAAATAGTTTTTTTGATTCACAAAGCACTCCTTATTATCATATATATGCATTCTTGCATTCATTTTGGCGTATTTACTTTACATTTACTATGCTAAAACGCTAAGAATAATAGAAGTTATCGCTATTCTATATAGGCTACAATAATCACTGACGGGTAAATACTCGACATCTATCAATTGAGATGTCTAACTGCCGTTAACCTTTAATCTTAACCTTTTAAATTTAACCAACGCCTTTATACGGATGTCATCGCCCTATGCTATCGCCCCAAGACCAATTGACTGAGCTGGTACGAACGCTTGAGACGCAGCAGCATGTCTTTGCCACTGACCCGCTACTTATCACAGAAAAGCTGCAAAGTGAGGATGGGAAGCCCATTCAAAAGTTGCATCGCCGCGCCTCGCGTATCGATAGTAACGGTGCGCTGGCACGTGTGCTTGGTAAAATTGATGGGCGCATCAAAGGTATTATGCTGGTTATGAGTGTGCTGTGGTGCATTTCGGGGTTTTTGGGGCTGTTTACCTTGCTGCAGACCAATGTGGTGAACTTCTTTTATGTGCTGGTTTGTCTGCTTGGGTTTCATACCATCATGCTCTTAGGCTGGCTAGTCATGACTTTGATTAATCAAGGTAAGCAGTCGTCAAATTGGTTTGCCAGTTTTGTGAGTCCAAGTTATCTGATACGCGGTAAGGACGATGTCACCAAAGCGGCGGTTGATTTGTACGAGCGTCAATTACAACACAGCGGTATGCGTTGGTATCTGGGGCGCTTTAGCCATCAATTGTGGCTCGCTACCTTGACTGGTATGCTGCTTGCGATCATATTTTTGTTGATTGTGCGCCAGTATAGCTTTAGTTGGGAGTCGACATTACTCTCTGATCAGGCGCTGATCACTTTGACTCAAATACTCGGCTGGTTACCAAGCAAAGTTGGATTTACCGTGCCGGACAGTGCTGCTATCGTGCAGAGTCGTTTGGTGACGGATGCCATGCCATTATCGATGGCGCGGCAATGGGCAGGCTTATTGGTCGGTAGCTTGCTGATGTACGGCATTGTACCAAGGGCGATTGCTTGGACATTTTGCGCCTTGATGTTCCGCCGTAAAAAAATGCGTTTGGATATCAAGCAGCCGTATTATCAAAAGATTCTAAACTTTTGGCAGCGTCATGTGGTCGATGAAGATGATTTTAAGGCAGCGCCCGCTCCTGTCGCGCCAAAAGCGACAGTCAGTACTGGTAAAAAACTGGTTGCTCTACTTGAATACCCATCACAGCAGGATCATTGGTGGCAATCAGGACTGAATGCCGACATAAGTAGCCATAGTAATAGTAACATTAGCAATGTCGAGAACTTCGGTATTGTTGACGACCGTGATGATATGGAGCGCTTAACGACTTATTTGGACAGCCATCCGGTTCAAGTGCTACTAGGTATACATAGCAAGGCTTTACCTGACCGAGGTACACTGCGTAAACTTGATCGTATTGCCGAACATGCCGCAGACGGCCTTATTGTACAACTACTCAGTGATGCCAACACCGCTAACACCAACGAGCAAGAGCAAGACTTAGAAATCCAAAGCGCAGAAAATCAGGACGTTCGTTATCAGCAGTGGCAGACCGCCCTTGCTGCTCGGAAAATTGGCTTGGTTTAGCTTGGCTACGTCCTGTTATATCAATACTCAATAATATTAATAATAAGATTCTATTATGAACAATGACAATAATAATCAAAGCAACCATCAAGATAATGCCAAAGCTGTCGGCCTGTTCGCCGATAAAGCCTATGAGCCCGTACGCGACTCAGAAGCTGATTTGAAAAATGAAAATGTGAATGTTGATACAGAGCTATCGCTGGATAAACCAGCGTCAGATGATCAAGCGCTATCGGTTAATACTGCCTTTAATAATAATGCCTCTAAAAAAACCATTGCCAGTGGCGAAGCGCTCAAATTAGCAGTCGTTGGTCATACCAATACAGGTAAAACGTCACTACTGCGCACGTTACTACGCGATGTTTATTTTGGGGAAGTGAAAAACGAAGCAGCAACCACCCGCCATGTCGAGCAAGCAAAATTGACCGACAGCCAAACGGGCGAAGTATTGGTGGTGCTTTATGACACACCGGGTTTAGAAGATGCTTCAGGATTAATGGATTGGCTAGAAGACAATACTGCCAGTCGCCGTGATGGTATTGAGCGCTTGCAGCAGTTTTTAGCAGCCGACATTGCTCAAGGCGGCGATGCGCTAACTAGCAATGGTAGCAATGAGGACTATAGCCAAGAAGCCAAAGTAATTCGGCAGCTGCTGGCAAGTGATATGGCTATTTATGTTGTCGATGCGCGTGAGCCGGTACTCGGTAAGTATAAAGATGAGCTGGCTATTTTATCTTGGGCGGCGATACCGGTTATGCCGGTATTTAACTTTACTGACAGTCAAGATGCCAATATCGACGCATGGCAGACGATGCTGGCAAGACGTAATTTGCACATCTCAACGCGCTTTGATTCCGTGGCTTTCGAATTTAAAGATGAGATGCGCTTATGGCAAAATCTTGCCATCATGCTCACCCATTCTGAGATGCTTAAGCAACTCATGGTACGCCGTACGGAGGACTGGGCACAGCTCTATGAGGAGGCCAATATCATCATTGCCGATTTTTTATTAAATGTTGCCTCCTTTGTGCGTGAAATTAGTGAAGATGATGATCCAATGCCCGTACTTGCGCAAATGCAAGAAGCGGTCAGGCAGAGTGAACGGGCAATGCAAAATAGCCTGCTTAACTTATATAAATTTTATGATAACGCCGTGGCAGCAACGCCGCTTGAGTTACAAGCCTATCAGCAAGACCCGTTTGACCCTGAACTGCTCAAAAGCTATGGTATTCGCACGACATCGGGTGCAGCAGCGGGCGCATTATTAGGTTTGGGCATTGATGCGGCGGCACTCGGTACAACGTTAGGTTTGGGCGCTGCCATCGGTGGTATCGCAGGCGGGCTATTATCCAATACCAGTAGCATCGCTGATAAAATCACTGGCGTAAAGCGCTTATATATCGACCCTGCCACCCTAACCTTACTCGCCACGCGAGCGATAGATTTGCTCACCGCACTGCGTCATCGTGGTCATGCAGCAACCGATGCCACCCAACTGATATATAGCGGCGCAAAAAACGATGCTGATATCTCAAATAACGACAACCTAAGTAACGATAATGAAGAAAGTGTCGTGACGCCGTGGCCGCCACATAAATTACCCAGTGAGCTTAAAAAAGCTCGCGGCAAACCGCAATGGTCATCACTTAGTAGCGGTAAATCTGAACAGGCTCAGCTACTACGTGCAGATATGGCGTGGTCACTGGCAAGTAAATTACAGTTATATAAGCCTGAGCGTTAAGTGTTAACCGTCGCTTTCTTTTATTTTTCAAACATATGGCTTTCAAGCGACCTTTACGATGGTGGGCGTAACAGCATACTTAATGCTTCAGTACCGCGTACGTCTGTTTGCTGCAAGTAGATTGGATACAGTGGATACTTGGAGAAACTGTTTTCAATATCCTGCAGCAAGCGCTGTTGCCTCTTGGCACGAAGAAGCCAAAATTCATCTGACTGCGTGGGTACTATCAGCTGATTGATAACTATCGCGGCTGGTGTGAGTTTACTCTCTTCCAATTGTTCGATAGCGCGTTTGGTTTCTGCCAGTGGTAGCACATCGGCAGTCATCACCAATACAATCGCTGTTTGGCTACGGTCATGAAGCAATATCCCTGCTTGTCGAAACAGCTGTTTACGTTTTTCTAGTACGGCTACCGCTTGCTCCCAGCGGTCGGGCTTTTTTTGGGCAAACGGATTTGGCACATCTTTTTTATTGATGTCTTTTTGACTGCTCTTTTGATTGTGGCTGTCTAAATGGTTTGCGACTGAGCGTAATTTTGCCTGTCGGCGCTGCTGTGCTAGTAGCCCATCTGTCCATGCGCCCATCATCTCTGGCAATACGAGTAAGCGCAACGTATGCCCAGTGGGCGCGGTATCAAATATGATATGTTCATACTTCTTATCAGAGTTGGCATCTGCGGCGCAGACGAGATGCTGACACATGGACTCGAGCATCGCTGCTTCTTGTGCACCGGGTGCTGATTTTGATAGCCTCAGATGCTCACGAATTTTGGGCATCATATCGGGATTGGCATAAGCACTGATGGTATGCTCAACTTGGGCAAAATGCGCATCGACGATGACGTCAGGATTTAGCTCGATAGCATCAAGATAAGGCGTTACCGCTGTTTTCTCGTTACTTAACCGCATATTAAGCACATCACCCAAGCTATGGGCCGGATCGGTTGAGATAATCAGTGTCTTTTGCTGCTGGCTTGCGTAATAGCTGGCAAGTGCGGCGGCAGTAGTGGTTTTTCCCACACCGCCCTTACCGCCGATAAATATAATCGGTTGTGCTTTTAGTTGTTCTACTAATGTATGTAGAGGATGTAATGCCATATTTTTATCTCATTTCTTATATTATTTTTATTTTTCAATCATAAATAAACGATTAGCAGCAGCCAACATGGTCAAATGGGCATCTATCCATACCCATGCGCGTGTGCCATTCGTGAAAGTTTTCTAAAAATAACGGCTGTAACTCTAAGGTATAAAAGCTGGCAGGATTATCAATGCCTAAGCTTTCAGCAAACATCAGCAGCATAAAAAAATCTTCTTCATCACGGGCAGCACGTGCCATCGTTTGGCGATAAGGCGCATGATAAAACTCATTGAGTCCTGCCACAAACCGTTGCCACCATGGTTGGACGTTTTCAGCTGCTTCTATCTCGTTTGGTGCTTCTTTATTATTCATCATCTAACTCCTGATGTTTTGTTATGCTCTATCATGCCTAGTCGATACAAAAAACGCCAGCAATTGCTGCTAGCGTTTTTGAGTTGATAAATATTTAATATGGTTTAGCGTTTAAATGTCACCGCTTTTACCTTTGTGTATTGACCACTCTTTACGCAGTACTGACAGACTCTCAAACGTCACCAAAATCGTTGCGATCAAGATAATGATGTCCATAATGATCAGTAGCCAATTGCCATCAGTGAAGAAGGTTTTTAGCTGAATTAATAGAGCAAAGACAGTCATAACTAATAAGAAAGTCAGTGGCCCCAAGGTGTACCAAACTGGCTTGCCCTTACGCAATAAAATAACCGTAACAATCATCAAGGTTAGGGCTGCCATCAGCTGATTGGTCGTACCAAATAATGGCCAAATAATCATACCACCAGCACCATCGATACCGCCAGCGCCAAAGGCCAATAGCAAACAGCTACCGACGGCAAGCAGGGTTGCAACGAAGCCTTTGTTCAATACAGGCAAGTTATAAAACTCACCAAACTCTTGGAAAATATAACGTTGCAAACGAACACCCGTGTCCATCGTGGTACCAGCAAACAATGCTGCCATTACCGTAAGCATCGTCTGTGATAGCACGATATCGATACCGACACCAGCGTTTAGAATGGTTGCACCGCCATCAATAAACGCGCCAATAGAGCCGTCGCCAAATTTTTGATAAACCGCTTGCCAGTCTCCAAGGGTCGCAAAACCTGCCGTGGCTGCCAAAATCGCGCCAAGTGCTAGCATACCTTCGCCCAGCGCCCCAAAGTAACCAACAAAACGTGCGTCTTCTTCTTTGTCAATCTGCTTAGAGGTCGTCCCTGTCGCCACCAATCCGTGAAATCCTGAGATTGCACCGCAAGCAATGGTCACAAACAACAATGGCATGAGTGATGGTGTGCCAGCTGGCAGCGCTGTGTTTACTGCTGGCGCGACAATATTTGGCGTACCAATGAAAATCGCGGCGTACAATAGAATCAAGCCAACGAACAACTGCAAGCCATTGATATAATCGCGCGGTTGCAGCAGCATCCAGACAGGCAACAATGATGCAATTGCCGCATAAGTAAACAAAATGAGAATCCAAACCGCATTATCAGGCAAGCCAAAGACCGTTTCAGGCAACACAATTGGGAACATAGGGCCAAGATAGATCAGACCGTATAAAGCAGTGACGCCAATGATAGAGACCCAAATCAGATTCATCTTGTAGCGATAGATACACTGACCGATGATAAAGGCCACAACCAATGCGCCCCAAACAGGCAATACAGCAGATGGCGTTTTGATCATCATATTGGCGATAGCCACACCAAACACCGCATTGACCATCAATAGTAATAAGAAAATAACCACCATCATCAAGCTACGGACACGGGTTCCCATGACCGTACCAGCAATAGAGCCAATCGACTGACCTCGATTGCGCATACTTGCCCAAATGGCCGACATATCATGCACACCCGCCATAAAAATAGTACCGAGCACCACCCAAATGATGGCTGGTACCCAACCCCAAATCACGGCAATGGCAGGACCAATGATCGGCGCCGCTCCAGCGACTGAGGTGAAATGATGTCCCCATAGTACATATTTATTTGTGGGGACGTAATCAATCCCATCTTTCATTGTGTGTGCTGGCGTGGGACGGCTGTTATCCAATGCCAAAATTTTAGTGGCAATAAATTTTGAGTAAAATAGGTAGCCGCAAAGCATGGCAGCTACACCGAATAAAAGTACAATAGCACTATTCATCTCATCTCTCCCTAGACAGGTAGTAGGTAGTCTTATAAGTTCAAGCTTTTTAAATCAAAATATGAAAAATATGCTAAATTAGTGTGCAGTGAGTGACTCCTCTCACCTGTCATCGGATAAATCGTCGGAATCTTGCGAGACTAGTATTCATCAGTAAAATCTGGAACTTTACTATTCAGGCACATCGCTAATTAGCATATATTGTGGTGAGCCTTTGCCAAAAATTCTGGTTAAATGGTAACCGATTTCACGATAAATGTAACGTTCATAAGGCATGAAAAATAACAAATAAAGGAAGCATAATGGCACATTATTTTGGATTCGTTCCTTCAGACAAATTAAAAGCGCTTATTACTGAAGCAGAGCAAGTGGTTGAATCAAATGAGTCAGTAGATTACTACCCTTATCGCGACGCGTTGACTCACCAAACCGCGCGTGACCTGATTGACAACCTACTCGTCGGCTTAGTGGATATTATTCCAAACCCTGAGCGTCAAGCAGCCATGCGCAAAGTGGTCGGCACCGTTGAAAAAGCGACGGACACGCTATTAAACATCCTACTGGGTAAAGAAAACAACGAAGAAGTGCTACCCAGCTTTCATTTTTTAAGAGATCGAGCGACATTTATCGATAATGATGGTATCAAGCGCATTGGTTTTCAGCTGTCTGACAAAGACGCTATGACCATCGACAAAGGCTTTGCAGCGATTACGCCTGAGCATACAGATATGAAAACCTTTAAAACCGCGCTTGAAACCATGAACGAGGAAACGTTGACACACTTTGTCAGCCGCTATGCTGAAACCTTAAAGCTTGGCATGATCAAACGCAAATCTGTGCCCGTTGCCAAAGCGGCCATCGACAAAGGCATGTCTATGGCATTAAACAAGCTATTGCCCGATTTGCCAGATACTTCCTTAAACCGTTTGGCCAATTATTATCGCCCATTTATCGTAAAAAAACCTGAATAGCGGTTGTATTAGCAACTATTATGTTTTTATTAAAACGGTAGTGTTGGGCAAATTTGCTAAAATTTGCTAAAATAGGCGGCACTTTTATCAAAGGCGCAACTCATGACCCAAATTAACAACCAAGAAATTGAAAAAACCCTGCGCAACTCAGAGTGCCTGATCAGCAGTATCGAAGTAGCCGCTGCTTATGAGCGCTTGGCCGCCCAGCTCAATCTACATTATGCCGGTTTAAACCCAATCGTGATGGTCGTTATGAACGGCGGACTTATCCCAGCCGGTCAGCTATTGACTCATCTAACCTTTTACCATCGCATGCATTATATCCATGCATCACGCTATCGTGATAATGCGGGTACCAATGAGCTTGATTGGAAATTTAAGCCTGACGTAAGTATCGAAGGCGAACACGTTTTATTAATCGATGATATTTTTGACGAAGGTATTACTTTAAAAGCCATTGTTGAAGAATTAGGTAAAGAAAAACCCTTATCGATTGAATGTTGCGTATTACTCAATAAAGAGCATGATCGCAAAGTTGCAGACTTTGATGTCGATTTTGTTGGTATCAACGTTGCAGATCGTTATGTCTATGGCTGTGGCATGGATTTCCATGGTTACTTGCGTCATCTGCCTGGTATCTACGCTATTAAAGAAGACAAAATCTAGTCATTCTTTGGTTGAATGTTTTGAATGTATCGCATAATAAAAAAGCATCCGACTGGATGCTTTTTTATTGCTTATTGCTTTGATTGTAGTCAGTGGCAATTAAAATTGCAATGCCAAACCCGTATGGCGCTCAGTGGGTGTTTGGACGGCCTTTTCCAAAGCGGATTTCGTACTATATATGGTTACCTGTTTTTTGGCACGAGTCACAGCGGTATAAATAAGTTCTTTACTCAGCAATCTTGCATGACTATTATCAAAAGTAATGGCCACATGATCAAACTCAGACCCTTGCGATTTGTGAATAGTCATCGCATAGGCTGTGGCGATCACCTCTTCATTGAGAAGATTGACGGCTATCCCCTGCTTCTTGTTTTCAAAAAACACTTCGAGTCGACTACGCTCATTACCAGTTTGCAAACAAAACCCAATATCGCCATTAAATAATCCTAGCTCATAATTGTTTTGAAGGACCATAACGGGACGACCATGAAACCATGTGTTTTGACCCAGTGGTAGCTTAAGCTCAGTAAGGTGCCATTGAGTAAAGTATTTATTAATATAATGGTCGCCCCACTCGCCATTATGGCCAGCAGTTAACACCCTGAACTGATTAAAGGTTTCCATTAATGAAGCAATGGTATCTTTAACTGATTCTGGCACGGATTTTTCTATCGGATTTATCAGCAGCGTTTTTATTTTGTTTATGTAAGTATGGTAGTTTGATGTGAGGTTTGAGATATTTTTATTTTTGCTTAGGCTATTTTCTATTTCATTATGTAGAGAAGCTTCTGTTTGTAAGGGGTTAATGTTATTCACATATTGAAAACTCAGTACCTTATCATGCTTTAACAGCTGCCAAATAGTATGAGTATCTGTCTTTGCCTTATTAATTTGATAAGCAAGCTTACCAATACCCGAATCTGATGTAAATCGACGACTCTCTGTTAGCTCTGCATGGATAGGCTCTAACCGCGGAATGCGGCACAAGTCAGCCAGTACCGCCCCTGCATCTACAGCTGCCAATTGGTTTGCATCTCCTAGTAGTATCAGCCTTGCGCCAGGCTTTACCGCACTCACAAGATAGTTCGCCAGCTCCACCCCTAGCATCGACGCCTCATCGACGATAATAATATCCTCGCCCAGTGGATTATTAGCATCATAACGCGGTCTGCCAGTACGTCCGATACCTAGCAAGCGATGAATGGTTTTGGCTTCTTGTAATTGTAGTTCGACATTCGCGGTGTCTAACGCGGCTTGCAAAGACTCTTGCATACGCTGTGCCGCTTTACCAGTTGGTGCTGCTAATGCCAAGCTGGCACTGTCAGTGCTAAATCTAATGCTTTTAGACGCATCTGCCCCACTCTCTGTTGCCTGTTGCAGTGCAATCACTAGCTGAGCAACGGTGTAGGTCTTCCCCGTACCTGGTCCACCAGTAATAATGCTAAAGGCGTTGTTATTGGCGACATTAATTGCCTTTATCTGATTTTCGTGTAGGTTTTCGGGTATTGCTATCTCTAGCGGTGTTACCTGATGGTCTAAAATAGTGTTGATGCGCGCGGCTAAGTTAAATTCTGCTTGCCAAGCTCTGTGTAACCAAAAAGTGATTGCTGCGTTTTGTTTATCAGCCTTTTTGTTATTTACAAGCTGATAAACGATAGGTTGATTATTTTTGCTTAGGCTATTTATATTTTCATTCTGGTTTGTATTAGCATTAACGTCAGCGAACAAAGTGTGCTCATCGATTAACTTAGAAAAAAACGTTAAGTTACTATTTTTCAATAATTGGTAGAGTGCCGCTACTGTATCAAGCCTTTTAACCAAGATCTCTTTTTCATGATTATTGAGTGCCAGCTGCGCCCATAGCTGGTCTTGCTTAGCAAACAAGTTCTCTAGCAGTACGAATATTGATACCTCAATACCCACCTCTGATTGAACCTCTATTTGAGTATCATTCAAGGCAATAAGCGGCATTGCTAGCATCTCTAACAGCTGCTGTTGCCAAGCATATAGTGTCACCACTTCGTCATTGATATGACCGCTGAGCGGTACTTCGTGCTCAGTTTCCTGAATGGTGAGTACAGTATGCCCCTCTTCTAAATGCGCGGCTAACATAGTAAATAAGGCTGCAAATAAACCGCTGTCTGGTGTTCTGTCTATTTTTTCACTACCAGTATTAAGCTTGGCATCGGTCACGTTATACGCTAAATGCGTTTGCTGACGGCGCAGCAAAATATAATCACTGATGTTGCTGGCCCAGCTTTCTTGTAAGCTAATAGCAGCGCTGCTCTTATTATTATTCATAAATTATTACTCATGGTCTGTTTTTCTCTATACTTATAGGATTAATCGCTACAGTAATTTGTTGCATCAAATTCGTAATTGCATTCATTTTGTGTACCCTGCTAACTGGGCATGCCAAACAATGCATCTAAGGCCTTAATAAAATCAATAGGAATATCCCACGTCACCAGTCCATAGCGGGCCCTGTTTGTTGGTTTGTCATGCATTGTCTCACTGGCTATTGAGTCGCCGCCACTCAGTACATTCGCCTCTTTTGCTTTAGTCACCAACTGAGAGGTTGGATCATATACGCCTCGTAAAAAGACATACTCCACCGCGCCCAAATACTTAGCTTCATTGCCTACATAATCAGCAATTCGCATCGACAAAAACCGATGCAATGCCACTTGATAAATGGCTGCTTGCAACCAATACCCTGCTTTGGACATCGCTTGCTTGAGCGTAGCTTCGTTATAATCGCTTAGGCTATTTCCTAAAAAGTTACTTTTATAATCGACGACATAATACTTGCCAGCATGCTCATACACCAAATCGATTTCACCACGTAAATAACGATATAAATGCGCTTTGTTTTGCGGGACAAGATTAACATGTTTGTCGGTTTCATTAGGCAGGTACTGCTGAAAGAGTCTATTAATATCTTGTGCTTTAAAACGCTCTGACAGTCCCATATTGAACTCTAATTCAGCGAACCTCTGACTTGCATCGATAGAGCGTAACGGCTGATCAGACGCTAATAGCGGCGTATGTAGCACCTCTTCAATCCAGCCAATGAGAGCTGCATGCTTGCTAGCATCTATCGAGTCCGAATCCAATGAATCAGTATTTAATGAAGAACTATCGCCTTGCTCTTGCTTCTTCGCTTGTAATCGACGGCTTTGGGTTTCAGCACTGCTATACACCAACGGCAGCTGATAGCTACTAATAGCTCTATCGATAACCTGAGACCACTGGGATTTATTATTAAAATCAATTTTTTCAAATATCTCATGCAAAAATGTACCCGCATTGGCACCTTTCACAAAGGTAAAACGAATATCATCCTCTAACTTGGGACTTGCCTGATCGACTTGCGCGGCAGCGTCATGACTATCTGATGCATGACCACCCAGTGACGGTGAAACTGACGTTTCGGTGATATTGATATCAATATCAACATCAATATCTATCGCATCATCAATACGCTCATCCATCACAGCCATTGTCTGCGTTGACTCATCTAGCTGACGGGCTAAGGCGGTAAAACTGGTCTTAGCCCAACCGTAAAAGTAATTGATTTTCATAACTTCTGAAAAATCATCATACTCAATAGGTTCGGTTTTGGGCGTAATAAAATCGGGCGATCCACTTTCTGTTAATTTGCCTGCTTTAGCAGCAGCACAGTTATCATTATAGAACTCATTGACCTTATGCCCTCTAATCATACCTATGGTGCCTTTGAATCTATCTGGCAATTCAAATTTTGGCTCTGGTGACTCAAACCAATAGAACACCGGCTTTAATTCAAACCCTGTTTTGTTGTGGGGATCTCGCAGTACCACATAAAGCTGTTCACTGGCGCGCGTAAAGGCCACATAACCAAGCCGGCGCAGCTCCTCGAAGCCCTCCTGCGTTTCAATATCGGTATAGTAACCCTTTGTGGTCGCAGAGCCTTGTACAGGAGAGAATCGGCGCTGATTGCCTGTCGATTGCTGCGCCAACGCTGACTGACTTTGTTGAGTAGCATCTTGTTGAGTAGCATCTTGTTGGGTAGGGTTTTGTTGCGCGTTGTAGAGATACAACCCATAGTCTTCTTTATTACCTGACTTCCTACTGGCATCGCCCATACCCAGCACATAGACAATAGGAAACTCCAACCCTTTTGATTTATGAATGGTCATTAGCTGCACGCCAGATTCTGTCGGTAACGGATACTGCTTGGCCCAATCGCTGCTAGGCGCGCTATCTATGTTTTGTCTAAACCAGGCCAGCAGCTCGTACTCACCCATGCCGATACCATACTGCGCTAATATATCCATTACATGACGCAAATCCATAATATGACGATCGCCTTCTGGATGCGCGGCTAATGCTTGCCAAACGCCTTGCGGCTGCACAGGGCTTTGATCTAACAAGTAATGCATGGCCGATAATACGCCAAAGTGCTGCCAACGCTGGGCACCTTCTTTTAAATAGCTAATAAAGTCTTGATAGCTTTTCTTATTGTCGATGGCTTTTATATTAGCGCTATTTAAATCTACAGCTCCTGCCTCATGGTCAATCATCATGGCTTTAATATCTTTGATACTCAGGCCATACAAATGACTGGTCAGCACCCGATTAATCATGTCATGACGATACGGGTATAGCATGGCACTTAGCAGCGCTGCCACATCCTCTGCCATAATGGTTTCAAATATACTCACATCACTGGTGGTCAAGGTTGGCACATTGAGCTTTACCAGCTCATCTTCCACCCGTTTTAAATCTTTTTTGGCACGTGCCAGCACGCCAATATCGCTCGGCTGAATCGGCTTGCCTTTTAATGTCTGACCACTGCTGAGTAAGGTCGCAATATGACGCGCTGCGATCTCGAACTCATCATACTCAAGCTCCTTGTCCTTATCATAAGGCAAGTGCAACACACTCACTGGCTGAGCAGAGAGCACGTCATTTACCAAGTCGCTACTTAGTATGTTTGAATCATTAAACCAAGACAGCTGATTTTCTTGCTTTTCAGCTTTAATGTGCTGGTAATAAATACCACTACCTAACTGTGCCAGCCTATTCTCTTGAGTCACTGGCGCAGGCATACCGAACCAACAGTTTAGGGCATTAATCACACTGGCGTTTGAACGACGATTAACATCGAGCGTCCATAGGCTGCTTTTTTCAAACTGGGCTTTCATATAATTGTAGTTGGCGACATCACCGCCGCGAAACCCATAAATGGCCTGCTTAGGATCGCCTACCAACAACAAAAAATCATGGTTGGTTTTATTAGTAGCCTGTTTGTCATTGGCCAACGGTTTACGTTTATTTGTTGGCAAATAGATGCTTTCAATCATAGTGGCTTGCTCGCCATTGATATCCTGCGACTCATCAATCAATGCCACTGGATAGTGATGACGAATATAACGTGACAGCTTCTCTCCTTGCCGACCCGTTAATGCTTGGTTTAAACGTACCATCTGCAAGCTAAAGGTAGTTTCACCGCGCTCTTCTAATATAACCGGTAGCCTGTCACGTACCGCCAACACGATATGGCGATTGAGATTGGCTAAAATAGTAATAACGTATTCATCGAGCTTTTTGCTTTCTTCAATATACCGTTTAAAGTCACGAACCACCTGCAACTCATTAAATATCAAATTAACTCTTTCACCATCTTTTGGCTTGTAGAACTGTTTGCCTATATCATCAGTTTTCTGAAACGCTTCAATTAACTTTCCAGTATAAGTTTTTTTGTCTGATATGAACTTATAAGCGGCGGGACCAGACTCTTCTAACACTTGAACGATTTTCGGCCAAGACTCTCTGTTATTCTGCAACTGTCCTTTGGGAACTTCATAGTATTCGCCATCAGGCTTAAAGAAAGCATCAAGCTCATCGCTGCGCTCAATGATACTGCGGATAAGCCGCTCGTAACCCTCCAAAGAAAAATCACTGCTCACAACCTCGTCAATTGGCGCAGAAATAAAATTCAGCGACCGAGTTACATAGCTTTTATGATCGCCCACCGCCGTCAGCTTACCTTGCTGATCCATCAATGCATACAATTTAGGTTGCTCGTGATACAGCCTACTTTGAAACTGACGCAGCTCATCATGAACAATACTGTCCGTCACTTGCTCAATGCTGCTGTCTTCAATAATAGCCATCCCTTGCTGATGACCGGTCTCGCTACTGTATTCCTTCAACCATTTTTGCGCCAAGCTATCAAGGGTTCCGACAAACAGCTTGTCCAAGGTGGTTAATACAAGCGCCGTGCGTCGAATGGCTTCTGTCATAGGATAACTGTATACATGATCAAGCAAGTAGCCGACCAGATGCAGATTGATAGGGTCTTGCATGATGTCATCTAAGCGCACATATTTAGCCTGAGCGACTAACCAGTCCTCACGATCTTTTTTTGCTTGTGCACGCTTTTCAGCAGCAGCTTTTTTGTCATGAACGTTGTTATAAACAAAGTCTTGATTTAGTTCATCTGCATCTATTTCAGCGTTTGAATCCGTATTTGAGCTATTGACTGCTTGCTTATCACTATCAGGTGTCACCTGTAATATATGTGGATACAAACTCTCTTTATTAGCGCGGTCAGCACTCAGGCTATTCACCCATTGCAGCAGCTGATAGAAATCCACCAAACGATCATGAATGCGCTGACGCATCTCAGCAGCCGCAGCGCGAGTAAAGGTCGTCGCAATGATTTGCTCTGGTGCACGCCGTGCCTCAATCAACAGACGCAGTACAATGCCAGTTAGTGTCCACGTTTTACCAGTACCAGCTGACGCTTCGATAAGATGCCGACCCGTCAATGCAACATCAACCGCTGGTATCACATCCGCATTATTCTTAGGCTTAATCATGTCGTGATTCGCAATCTCACTGTCAGTCATACCCTGATATGTATCAGATGCGTGTGGCTGGGTAGAAATGTCCATCATGTGAGTGGTGGCGGTAAATTCTGTCATAGGGGCGTACACTTTTTATTATCAATTAAACCAAAGGGCAAAAAACGAACCGTTTTAAACAGTTTTAAGTAACCAGCTAGCCTGCTAACTATCTAAACCTTGTAGCGCTGTAAACATTGGCTCATAAAGCGGCTGTGCTAACGTCGTTAATGCTGCTGATAAGGTTTTAAACGCGTCTTGATCACGCAGTACGTATTGCCAAATGGCATGCTGCGAGCAGGTATCGTATACTGTATCTACGTGATAGCTAGGTCTTAGCCAATCTGAGAAGTCTGCGCGTTTTGGCCAATAGCTGCCGCTCTCATCTTCACTCTCTGCCGCTTTTGCACACTTATCAAGATAACTGAGCGCATATTCTGGCAATAAGGTAATCGGCACTTGACCTACTAGCTTGCCAAATATCGCCCACTTTATCAGCTCGGTCACGGCATCTTCATACACAATAGGGCTTAACTTAAATGTGATTACATCTTTATATTTACCAACTTGTGAGTTGGGCTTATTAAAACGCCAAATACTCACGCCATCATTTAGAGCCACTTGCTCAGCAGTGGTACATCTGGCAACTTGCCAATACAGATGCGACAACCAAAACTTGATTAAATGCTTGGGGCTAGCAGAATTGGGCAGTATGTTTAACCACTGCTTGGGTGAGTTTTCCGCATAGGACACGCCAGCCTGTAGATTAGAGGGATGGTGATTGGCATCTATCGATACTGATGTAGGAACTGATATTGGTACTGAACCTTTTATTTTAACTATTTTAGGCAATAGCTTCGGTAGTGGCGCATTATCAGCATGGTTCAACACAGTCGCTAACTCTAGCTGAACGGGATGCTCGGTGGTTGGGGTCAGTAGCTGCAAACCACCTATCTCGCTTGCCTCTAATATCTGGGCATCATCCAAGCCATTAGCAACTAGCTGTTCTTTAAATTCCTGACATTGCTGCTGCAGTTTTTGTTTTTGATTGGGCAAGGTCGTTTGGCGCGCCACACCTGCTGGCATGATTTTTTGATACATCAAGATTGGACTGTCTTGCGTGGCGGTGCTGTCGGTACTATTATTTGCTGCATCGCTCGCCAGCTCGTTAATCAGATACTCTTTTATCTGATAAGTCGTTAGATTGTCTAGGAATAGTGGCTCTTGATGTGCCATCGCTTCCTCACCCTGCACCACATGCACCTTTTGAGTACGCAAAAATGCCTTGGCAGGATGGCGCACTTGATAGGTCAATACCCCTTCAACGTCTATCTCTCCAATATTAAATACAGTTTCGGAAAGTGCCTTTTTAGTAAGGTCATTAACCTCACCAGAATCATTGAATACAGCTGTTGCGTCTAGTGACAACATCTCAGCTATTACATCTAAGGTTTGATTGTCTACTTGTCCTAACTGACCTAGAGATTGACCAAGCAGCTGAGCAATTGATTCGTACTGTGCTTTGATAGGCAAGCTAACCAGTTCGGCATGCTCACTAAATGCTCTGCCCTTTAAGGTATTAAACACTGCTTGCCAAAGCGGCGCCGGAGGAAACTGACGTTTTTGCGCAAGCTTGGTTTTGCGCATGGCTGTATTCAAAAGAACATCTAACTCATCTGCATTATCAATAAGGCTGTTGTCTTGAATATTATTTTCAGTGTGGATAGCTGTGCTTTCATTCAAATTGAGCTTAGGAGTGTCAGACGCTTGCTCACAAACATCTGCGTCTTCAATGTCTGTTTCAAACAAACTCTCATGAAACGGCAGTGCCGGATGCTCAGTCAGCAGCCACTGTTTAATCAATTTAGGTAAATAACGCTTAAGGCTCTCGGTGGTAGAATCAACATTCTCAGGTAATGTGTCTAACGCTTCAAGCGAGTTGACCTGCCACTGCACCTCACCTTGCAAAAATTGTAATAGCTCACTGACTGGGTTGGCTGGCAGGTGCTCGTGGGTGTCTGTCAGACTTTGACCGTTATAAAATATCCAGCAAGCACTGCGCGCGCACAGCAATGCGTCTAAAAACGCACCATTATCGTCATCTTCACTGACTCTGTCGCCGCGACGGGCATTAGTGGCTTTCATCAAATCATAGCGATTATCAAGATCACGCCCAGGGAATTCAGAGAGATCCATATTGAGCATCACCACCAAATCAAAAGGCACGTTTCTTAACGCACCAAATCGACCAAAGGTAATCACCCCAGTCGGCTCGGCACTGACCTGCTGACTCTCAAGCTCTGCTTCAATACTGTCCAGCATAAAATTCAGCTTTAATGGCAACTGCTCAACGCCTGCCAGCCTTTGCTCTACTTCTTTTTTGTTAGCATTACTGACACTATCGCTACTGGCGTACTGTCTATAGTGACGATTGGCCCTCAGGCTTGATTTAAAGCCATTCATAGCGTTATAGATGGCGCGCATCGTACGCGTTTGATCGACATCACTAAAGTAGCGATGAATGACTTGTTTCTCAATCTGATCAAGCCAATCTTCCGCTTTTAGTTTTTGTGTATGATCATCACGGCGCGCGGTCAAACCGGCATAAATACGACAAAGCGCTTCAATAATTATCGCATCATTTAGGCTCACTTGCGGCAGCGGCAAACTCATTTCCGGCAAGGCAGTGCTTGGCCAATCTTCCTGTGCCAAAGGATATAAGCAATCGCTTAAACTGGCCTCTGGCATCACGAGACCCAAGGTTAATCTATCTAACGCTTGAGCAAAGGTAAACCGGTAGTCATAGTCGTTGCTATCTAGGGTTTGTTTAAGATGCCATTCATCAAAGCCGCGAATAAAGCCTGCCTCTACCAGTAAATCACAGCCACGGCTCATCTGATCATGGGTTAAGCCAAAACTTTCATACAGCGGTGGCAGCATTAGCCAATCAAGCACCTCGGCGGCTTCAAAGCGGGCACTATGACTGCCTAACAGCTTATAAAAACCAATGATGGCTTCCCATAGCTGACGAATATCTGCATCGACCACACCAGTTACCTTTGCAGGCAAGGTCAAACCGTCTTGACCTTTACCACTGACGAAAATAGAGCTGATCAGCGCATGGTGACGCTCAACATCGGGCAGCAACACGACAATATCGGATATATGGCGTTTTTTCTCATTAGGTTTTAATGGCTCATTCAACCAGCGCCCAATCATAATACGCAGTACTTCAAGTTGACGCTGCAAACTATGGCATGAATGAATACTTAGGCTATTATCTTGCGCAGACATTTCCCAAAAACGCTCCTTCTCAAAGCGTTTATTCTCTAATGCTTCATCGACATACCACGGCGTCTCTTGCTCATTTTGATCAGAGCCGGTCTCTATTTGTTTACTGACTGCTTGCGATACTTTGGCCGCGGTCGCTTGCTGGGTAGACTGCTCATCGAGCATCAACACATCATTTTGTAAACGTCTCAATAAGCTTACGCTCTTTTGCAGCTGTTGCGCACTATCATCAAAATCAATACTGAACTCGTCGCTCAAGCCATCATTGCTATCATCGCCCTCATTAAAGATATCTTGCCACTCGACGAGTGCGTCTTGGTATTGCTCATTACCCGATAAATTTGCGAGCATCGCAAAAGTATCACGCGACTGTTTACCCAAACGTGATAGCAAACTGTGCCCATAATCACGCAGAAACACGCTTTCAGGGTTAATGATCTGTTGACGCTGTAGCCATGATTTATCAACAATATCCGCCCAAAACAGCTTGGATGGGTTGTAGTGCAGCAGTGTGATATCCATGTATTGTGACAAGCGCTGTAAAAAGTCGAGCTCGGTTTGTGGCAATTGCTGAATGGTAAAAATGCGCAGAACTTTGGGCAGTTGAGCACGCTCATTCGCCTTGTTGCTTTTTAGCGCTGACCAAAAAGTATCCTCAAGTGCCACCCGGTGCTGATGCACATCGGCAAACAAATGCGACCATAAGAAACGCTGCGCGACCTCTAACTCTACATAGTGCGCCACCAACCATTCAGGGGTGCCACGTGCATACTTATCGAAGCGCAAGGATAGTGCATCCTTATCCGCTATCAGCGCATCCACATTAAGCGGCTTATTATGTGACCACAGATCCAACCAGTCCTCACGATGGGTTAAATAGCGGTTAAACACCCTCGCCAAATCACTTGCCAGCTGCCAAATACGCGCATCTTGCTGTGCCTTATCCTGCTGAACTTCTTCTTGCGGCTCATCAATCAAAGACGCCAGCAGTGGATGAACGGGATGTTTTTCATCAGCGACAATCGCCTCTTGATAGTAAGTCAAATAACCAAACAATCGCCACTGCATTACCGTTGGTGACAGTACTGCCACCTCAGGCACATTCAACGTTGACGCTACAGGGTTTTGTTCTAATAAATAGGCATTGTGGCGGCTCAACACATCCTGCATCAATATCCACTGATACTGACCCCAAAACGTCGTCGTCACTAAGGTACTGATACCCGCTTGGCTTGCAATAGACTTGTCTAGCCAATCACCAAGTACCATTGATGGCACAATGACAACAAACTCTTCAAAAATGGGTTGATTTTTGGACTTATAGGCCTCCAACAACTGCTCAACTAAAAGCTCGGTGCGGTGCGACTGAATAATGGTAAACATAAATGAGGTAATCTATTTGAATGAATAAAGCTGGAATAGTAAAAATTGAGTATTAAAAACAACACGACGAGCGTGTAAATTTTACGGCAAAGCTGATGATAGCGTATGGTTTCATACTTTTTATGAAGAAGAAACGTGGTAGGCAACACTCATCAATCTATGTTTGCTGCTCGTTAGTCTGTTGCATTTCTGCTAGCATAATATCGATTAAAAACAGTAGATATTATAGTACCAATTCATGCATAACACCCTGTGTTTGGCAGTAAAACTGTCGCTAATAATAAACGATGAGTATTAATAACACGGTTGGTAGTGAGAAAAGCTAATAACGTGCGCAATCTGCTGATCAGTGTGCCACTGTTCGCGGTGGTTTACCAGCACGTCACCTATAAATCAAGAGCGCTTGCGACAACGGATGTCGCTCTACCCTTTACCTAAACTTTTTTGTTAAAGAGATAACAGAATACTATGCCCATGCGCCCCATTGATGCCATTTTCGTTCATCCTAAACGCCGGTTATATGTTGTATACTACCGCGGTGAGTTGTGGGAATTGCCCCGCATGAAAATTGATGATAGGTCATGGCAAAACAGGCAGCCTTATACTGACGATAGCAGTGGTCTTTATCTTAGCATTCATCAAGCCATTAGCGACCCGATATTGACCCAAAAACTTCGTACTTTAAACTTGCCAGCAGCGGTGCGTGGCAGCACGTTACCACGCTTTGAAGCATGGTGGGAAGCCCACGGTTTTAAATGGCTTAAAGACAAACTTACCACCGGTGAATCGCCATTGGCCGCGCATCAGGCTTTGCAAGCATTGTCTACTAATATGGCAGCTGCTCAAGCGACGGATAAACAAAACGTGCCTGTTTCAAGCTTCCAAGTAGTATCTAATGATGCTAACAGTAATAACGAAAATAATCCTACCCAACAAAAAACTAATGAGCCAAGTACGGCAGCACCTGTAGCAAAAGACGCGGACATCTTTGCTCATATGCTGGCAGATTTAGTAGACGAAGTATTAAACCATCAAGAATAAATCTGTTACCATTTATCATCTACTCTATCAATTAACCACATTAACCAAAAAAAGAGCGGTAACTTATGAGAGATTACAAGCTGCTATTAGCGGGGCTTATTTTACTGCTGCTGATTATTTTTATCGCCATCTTTACTTGGTTATGGACCAGTAACCGCAAAAATATGGACCCTTTGCCGATTATGGCAAATAACAATGATACATCGTCTGCGGATAATGACGAAAATACCATTGCAAAAAGCACCTTGCACATCCAAGCAGAAGATGGGCTGCAAGCACCTTTAGATGCGGTGATTGCAAGCTTTCAAGCACGCTATCCAAATATGCAAATATTAACAAACTATGTGCCTTCGGCTGCCCTTTTAACGTTATTCGTTAATGATTTTGCCGACAGTCATCGCACCGACGATGAGCGCGCGTCTTTTCTCATAGATACCGATTTAATCATTGCGAATGGCAAGCTGTCAAAAGAGCGCCTAGCGCCTTTGCAAGAACAATTAAAAACCGCTCAAGACAAGCACAACCAAAACAAATTAAATGATAGTAGCGCCCAAGTTAAAAAAGCAGAAGATGGCGTAGATGAAGCTGATGCAGAAGTGGCGGCTCACGCCAAAAGCGATAATACCAATACCCGTAGCCTGAGTTCTTTTGGCTATGCCCTACAAGGCGAGCAAGCGGTAGATGGCGTGGTATTAACGCAAAACCCTGCGGCGATTAATTTTAGAAATTTTTTGCTCTCAAGTACCGGACAAGATATCTTAAGCCAGCATAATTATACCAATATCGACGGTTATAAGAATGATATGGACAATTTATTTCAACCAAGTTCACGCGCCAAACAAGCAACCGGCGAGCTCTCGGTAGATGTATCCGACGCGCTTAGCAATGGTAAATAAGTCTAAGGCCCGCTGCCTGATGATTACGCATTGCTTTTGTCAGACCTTTTTTTTACAATAGCACTCCACCACGCGCCTATAGCTCAACAGGATAGAGCAGTTGCCTCCTAAGCGATCGATCGGGGTTCGAGTCCCTGTGGGCGCACCAATCATTGTATTTAGACATAACCTCGCATTACCTAAAGTGACCCCTGCCGTCAAATCCGTACAGTTAAACTTGGGAGATTTTAATTACGCAGCCTGACGATAATAATCAAACCACACCTGTCTTGGCGATTTATAGCCCAAGCCCTTTTGAATCCTCGTCTGGTTGTAGTACAGCTCGATATATCTAATGATATCGTTGATGGCTGTAAATCTGGTTTTATAATCTTTATGATATATCAGCTCATTCTTCAATGTACCCCAGAAGCTTTCTATCGGCGCATTGTCATAACAGTTGCCTTTAGCGCTCATTGAGCCTGTAAATTGATGCTGCTTAATGATCTTGTGGTAGGCATGGCTGCAATACTGGCTGCCTCTGTCAGAGTGGACTATTAGCCCTTTGGGAGGTCGTTTGTTCTTGATTGCCATAGTGAGTGCACGGCAAACTAAATCAGCAGTCATGCGTTTATTAATGGCGTAACCGACAAGCTCTTTAGTGTATAAGTCTTTAATGCCTGCTAAATACAGCCAGCCCTCGTTTGTCCAGATGTAGGTGATGTCACTGACCCAAGCTTGATTCGGTCTTTGCATATCAAACTGCTGATTTAATACGTTGTCATAGACCAGCTTATTGTGATTAGAGTCAGTGGTGACTTTAAAGCGCTTGTGGCGACGGCATTTGATGCCATGCTCCTCTTTAATGCTTCTAACCATGTAAGGGCTGATATCATGTCCTTGCCCGTTTAGGTGCGCCTGTAGACGCTCAAAGCCGTAGCGTTCCTTGGTTTCACTGTGCGCAGCTTTAACCAGTAACTCGCACTGATTACGATGTATCTGCTGCTCGCTTAAGTCACGACTTAGCCAATCGTAGTAGCTTGAGGGCTTAACGCTCAATACACGGCACATAGTAGTGACGCTAAATATCTGCTGATTGTCTTTAATAAAGGCGTACTTTACGGGCTGTTTTTCGCGAAGTACGCCGTCGCCTCATTCGAGCATAGCTCTCATCTTGCGTCGGGGCGAAGCAGTGCTTCGCTTTATCCCTCCTCATTTAAGATCTCGCGCTCCTCTTCAGCCACTTTGAGCTGACGCTTGAGCTGCTTTATTTCTTGAAGAGCACTCATAAGATCAGGATCGTATTGTTCAGTGCCCACAAGCTTGCCCTGATTGGCTTTATTCTGCCAGTTAGATAAGGTTTGCATGGCGATCCCGAGCTGCTTTGCAGTAGCTGAAATATTGCCATTATTATCCGCTATCTTCTTGACAGCTTCTGCTTTAAATTCTGTGCTGTAAGTTCTAACTTTCTTGGACATGGTAAACTCCTCGTTGAGTCGTTAGTTTACCAAGTTTACTTGTACGGTTTCTTCAGCATATAGTCAATTCCACTTAAAAGTGTTATAAACTAATTATTAAATCCAATTGTTATCATAAAGATTATGACTTACTCACTAGATTTTCGTATGCAAGTTCTTAAAAGTATAGATGACGGTATGACCTTTGCCGAGGCGGCTGAGTTTTATAATCTCAGTCCAACCACGATACAGAACTGGAAGAGACGTATTCATAGCAAAACAACCAGGCAAACCAAACCCTATAAAATACCAGATGACGTGCTACTTAATGATGTCAAAGAACACCCTGATGATTACCAGTATGAGCGAGCCCGTCGTTTAAACTGTAGTAAAACAGGCATTTATCATGCCCTAAAGCGGTTAGGCATCAGTCAAAAAAAAGACCTTAGAACATCCAAAAGCCTGTCCGATCAAAAGAGCGGCGTATCAGAATAAGCTTGAGCACTTTAAGCAGCAAGGCTACCCCATTGTATATATGGACGAAAGCGGCTTTGAGTCTGAAACCATTCGCTCTCATGGTTATGCACCGATTGGTAAGCCTTGTATCGATAGCTACAACTGGCAAGGTAAAAAGCGAACCAACGTTATTGGTGCTCTGTATGAAAAGATACTGTTTGCGCTTGATTACTTTGAGACAAACATCAACAGCAGCATATTCTACAACTGGTGCAAATTCACGCTAATCCCAAGTCTTAAAACCAAATGCGTGATTGTCATGGATAACGCCAGATTTCATAAGAGCAAGCGTATTCAAAAGCTACTGAACAGACATGGTCATCGTATTCTATGGTTGCCGCCGTACAGCCCTGATCTGAATCCTGAGCGAGGATAAAGCAAAGCACTGCTTTGCCCGAGCGCAAGACGAGAGCTGTGCTCGAGTGGGAGAAAAAATGGGCTCAGGTGAAGTTTCTACGCCAAGGCTGGATGGAAAACGACTTATCCAAATTGTTTTATGATGTTTGTCCCAACCATAACAATTTTATTTTGAGCTGACTATATATAACTATCAACCAACTAAAATACATCGAATCCGTGTGTTACCACCATTAGTTTCTTCTATAGTTGAATAGGTTAATTCTATATTATGCTTCTGTAAAACACTCTTATTGAATGAAGGTTTACCTTTCAAAATAATGTAATATCCAAAATTTTCACTATCTCCATTTTGAGCAAAACTAGAAATCCTGAGTACTCTAACACCGAATTTATTGAAGTCAGTATCCATATTCTTAGATATTTCATTTTTCGTTTTCTTAAATGTGCTATTTCGGAGTTTTTCAAGGTAGTTGTCACCATCAAGCTAAATTAAGCGGCTTGTAATCTTTGCTGTTGTTGCTCTTTTACAGGATTTAGCGTTG